>UBTA01000011.1 GCA_900468065.1 Hyphomicrobiales bacterium
ACAGAGTTTGAAAGAAAATAAAGTTTCTTATAAGATGCTGTTATTGCTGATGTATTTCGATGAACGGCCGAACAACCCACAAAATCAACCAAAACACTCCGGATTCAACAGAAGGAATCTTGTCCATTTGGTCAAAATCGGGAACGAGGCGGTTTGGCCATATTCCGTGGTCATGCGCGAGCCGCACAACATCAGCCCATCCCCTTCTTTTGTCTCCCTGAAAACTCCTGCTAAGGTTCGGCCACTTATCTATAGGGGAGAGACAGATGCTGGTCCTGAATGAAGCCGAAACGCGCGCGATGCTGCCCTGGGGCGACCTGATAGAGGCGCTCAGAACGATGTTTCGCGATGGCTGCGAGATGCCGGTGCGCCATCATCATGATGTGGCGGTTCCCGGAGAAGATGCCGCGACCCTGCTTCTGATGCCGGCATGGCAGCCTGGAAGCTATATCGGCGTCAAGATGGTGTCGGTGTTCCCAGGCAATAGCGGCCGCAACCTGCCGGCCATCCATGGCAGCTATCTGCTGTCCTCCGGCAAGACCGGCCAGCTTCTGGCCATTCTTGATGGTGCGGAACTCACTGCCCGCCGTACCGCTGCGGCCTCGGCGCTGGCGGCAGACTATCTCGCCGCCAAGGATGCGCGCCGGATGCTGATGGTGGGGGCCGGGCGGCTGTCGCAGAACCTGATCGAGGCGCATGCCTCGGTGCGGCCGATTTCCGAGGTGACGATCTGGGCCCGTGATACCCGCAAGGCCGAAGTGACCGCGGCACAGCTTGATCTTCCCGGCATCACTGTCTCCGTATCCACGGATATAGAAGCGAGCGCCCGTCAGGCCGACATCATTTCCTGTGCGACCCTCTCATCCGAGCCGCTGATCCGCGGCGACTGGCTGAAGGACGGGGCGCATCTCGACCTCGTCGGCGCCTTCAAGCCGAGCATGCGCGAGAGTGACGACCGGGCCGTCGAGCGCGCCACGCTGTTTGTCGATACGCGCGATGGTGCGCTGACCGAAGGCGGCGATCTGGTCCAACCATTGCGAGCCGGGATCATTGCTGCCGGCTCGGTGCGCGCGGATCTCACCGAGCTGGCCGGCGGCCGGCATCCGGGCAGGACAGACCCGGGCGAAATCACCCTGTTCAAATCCGTCGGTGCAGCACTTGAAGATCTGGCCGGCGCTGTTCTTGCCTTTGAGCGGTCACGGCGCGGCTAAGCTCCGTCACCGGATCGTGATGGCTGTTGAACCCGGCCGGCGTTGACGGATCGCGGCCTTGGCATAGGTTGAGGCCGCGCATTTTTGGGGCCAGTGGGGGAAGCATGATCAGATCGACGCGGCGGATGTTCACACGGATGGCCCTCCTGGCTCCGCTGGCGCTGGCTACTATCGGGCCGGCAATGGCGACCGATGCGGCCAATTGGGAGCAGGTGCTGACGGAAGCCCGTGGTGAGACCGTCTATTTCAATGCCTGGGGCGGCTCGGCCAATATCAACGCCTATATCCAATGGGCCGGCGATACTGTGAAGGCGCGCTACGGTGTCACGGTCGTGCAGGTCAAGCTGGACGACACCGCGAGGGCGGTGACATCCGTGCTTGCCGAAAAGACGGCCGGGCGCAACCAGCATGGGTCCGTCGACCTCATCTGGATCAACGGCGAGAATTTTGCCGCGATGAAGCGCCAGGGCCTGCTGTTTTCGCCGGGCTGGGCAACGAAGCTGCCCAACTGGGATCTGGTCGACATCGACAACCAGCCGACGACGACAACGGATTTCACCATTCCCACCGACGGATTGGAAAGCCCGTGGGGGGCGGCAAAATTGGTGTTCTTCTATGACGAGGCGCGAACACCGAAAAAAGACCTGCCGGATTCGGCAAAGGATTTGTTGTCCTTTGCAAAAGCTCATCCCGGCCGGTTCTCCTATCCGCAACCGCCGGATTTCATCGGCTCGTCTTTTCTGAAGCAGGTGCTGAGCGAACTGATCGCCGACCGGACCAAACTGCAGAAACCCGTCGATGACGCGACGTTCGATGCGGATGTGGCGCCGCTTTTTGCCTATCTCGACCAGTTGCATCCGCTGCTGTGGCGCAAGGGCAAGGCCTTTCCGCAAAACTATCCCGACATGAAGCAGAAGCTGGCAGACGGCGAACTCGACATCATCTTCGCGTTCAATCCGGCCGAGGCTTCGGCCGGAATTGCCGCCGGTGAACTGCCCGGCAGCGTTCGCTCCTTCGTGTTTTCGAAGGGAACGCTCGGCAACACCCATTTCGTCGGCATTCCCTACAATGCCAATGCCAAGGCCGGTGCCCTAGCGCTGGCCAACTTCCTGTTGTCGCCGGAAGCGCAGGTGCGAAAGCAGGATCCGAAGATCTGGGGGGATCCGACGGTGCTGGCGTTGGGCAAGCTGCCCGAGGCCGACAGAGCCGCGTTCGCAGCGCTTGACCTCGGCGTGGCGACATTAGCGCCGGACAAGCTCGGACCAGCGCTGGCCGAACCGCATCCCGACTGGATGACGCGCATCGAGGCGGAGTGGATCAAGCGCTATGGGGCGGCAAACTGAACAAAACCACATCCGGCCGCAGGCTGGCGGTAGCATGAGGGACCGGTTCAGCGTATCAGGCCTCGTGCTTGCCATGATCGGCCTGCCGATCCTGGCCGGGCTCGCAGGCACGGTCGGGCCGGCCTTTGGCCTGCTGCCGGCGCTCGGTGGCGGCCATCTGACCCTTGACCATTTTGCAGAGCTCGCAGCCCAGCCTCACCTGTCGCGCTCGGCACTGATCAGCTTTGCAACGGCGATCGTGACCACCGGTGTGTCGCTTGTTCTCGTCATGCTGTTTACCGCCGGGTATGCCGGAACGCGGATGTTTTCGCGCATCCAGCACCTGGTTTCGCCGCTGCTCGCCATTCCGCATGCTGCCGCAGCCTTTGGTCTTGCCTTCCTTGTCGCGCCGTCCGGACTGGCGCTGCGTCTCGTTTCGCCCGGTCTGACAGGCTATGGCAGCCCGCCCGACTGGCTGGTGCCACAGGACCCGCTGGGATTGACGATGATGGCGGGGCTGATCGTCAAGGAAATGCCATTCCTATTTCTGGTGACGCTGGCAGCGCTGCCGCAGGTGCCGCTCGTCCAGGCGCGGCAGCTGTCGGCCAGCCTTGGCTATGGCCGCATCCGGGGGTTCCTGATCAGCGTCTGGCCGCTGCTCTACCGGCAGATCCGGCTGCCGGTGTTTGCAGTTCTGGCCTATGCCAGCTCGGTCGTCGATGTGGCAATGATCCTTGGTCCGGCGCTACCGGCGCCGCTTGCGGTGCGCATTACCGAATGGATGGCCGATAGCGATCTCCAGATGCGGTTCCTGGCGTCGGCGGGCGCGCTGCTGCAGTTCGCTCTTACGGTCGCGGCAATGGTGACGTGGCTTGTCCTGGAGCAGATCGGATCTGTTCTGCTGCGATGGATGTCCCGATCAGGTGTTCGCAAAGCTGACGACCGATTGCTGCGCAGATCGGCCTGCGCCGCCATGACCCTGTCGGCGGCGCTGGTCTTTCTCGGCCTTGCCGTGCTTTTCCTCTGGTCAATTGCCGGTCTCTGGCCGTTTCCAGCCCTGCTGCCGGGCAGTGTTACGTTTCAGGCCTGGATGCGCGCCTTGCCACAAGCCGGAGATGCGATCGCGACGACGATCTCGCTTGCCAGCAGTTCTGCGGCCATCGCGCTGCTGTTTTCCATCGGACTGCTGTGGCAGGGCGGCGTTCGCGACAGCCGCGCCTTTAGCAGTGTACTCTACCTGCCGCTGATCGTGCCGCAGCTCTGCTTCGTCTTCGGCCTGCAGATCCTCAGTGTGGCGCTTGGTTTTGACGCGTCCTTCGCGTTGCTATTGTTCGTGCATCTGATTTTCGTGCTGCCCTATGTCACTCTGTCCCTGTCGCAACCCTGGCAGGCGCTCGACCAGCGCTACGAAACGCTGGCGGCGGGGCTCGGCAAATCACCATTGCAGGTGCTACTGCATGTCCGCCTGCCATTGTTGACGCGGGCATGCCTTACTGCCTTTGCCGTCGGTTTTGCGGTTTCCGCCGGGCTCTATTTGCCGACACTTTTGATCGGCGCCGGGCGAATCGTCACCATTACCACCGAGGCCGTGGCCCTGTCGTCCGGTGGCGACCGGCGGGCCATCGGCATCTATGCGCTTCTGCAGACGCTGGTTCCGTTCGGCGGATTTCTGATTGCATCGCTGGTGCCGCACTTGCTATTCCGCGACCGGCGCGCGATGAGGATTTGAATGAAACCCGACACGACAGACGGCCTGCATCTGGAGGCGATTTCCATCGCCCTTAACGGCCGAACGCTGCTGTCTCTGTCCGCGCATGTCCGGCCGGGGGAAATCCTGACGGTCATGGGACCATCCGGCTCCGGGAAATCGGCGCTGCTCGCTTATCTCGGCGGTTTTCTCGACCCGGCCTTTACGGCCAGCGGCCGTATCCTGATCGAGGGCGACGACCTGACCGGCGTTGCGGCGGAAAAACGCCGGTGCGGCATGCTGTTTCAGGATCCGCTGTTGTTTCCGCACCTCTCGGTCGGCGGCAATCTGCTTTTTGGATTGACTCCATCGATCGCAAAACGCGATCAGCGGCAGCGCATGGTGAAGCAGGCGCTTGCGGATGTCGAACTGGAAGGGTTTTTCGATCGGGATCCCGCCACGCTGTCGGGCGGGCAGAAAGCCCGGGTGGCGCTGCAGCGCGTGATGCTGTCGGCGCCGCGATTGCTGTTGCTCGACGAACCGTTCTCCAAACTCGATAGCGACCTGCGGCAACAGATCCGCACCTTGATTTTCTCCCGGGCGAAATCCGCCCGCCTGCCGGTCATTCTTGTCACGCACGATCAGGCGGATGCGGATGCCGCAGGCGGGAATATCATTTTGATTGGTGAGGAGGCCGGCCGATGAGCAGAACGGACACTCTGCCGGACCTGCCGGTGCGGGCCATCCTACCGCAGCTTGGGCAGGCATTGACCAATGCGCCGACGGTCGTGCTTTCAGCCCCACCGGGCGCAGGCAAGACGACGCTTGTGCCGCTGTTTCTGCTGGATCAACCTTGGCGTGGCGATGGCCGGATCATCCTGCTTGAGCCGCGCCGGCTGGCGGCCCGTGCCGCGGCCGGGCGCATGGCAAGCCTGCTTGGCGAAAGCGTCGGGGACACCGTTGGCTATCGCATGCGGCTTGACAGCCGAATTTCGGCTAGGACCCGCATCGAGGTGGTGACCGAAGGCGTGTTTGCCCGGATGCTGCTCGACGATCCGGAGCTGCCGGGCGTTGCAGCCGTGCTGTTCGACGAATTTCACGAGCGCTCGCTGGATGCGGATTTCGGACTGGCACTGGCACTCGATGTGCAGCAGGCGCTGCGCGATGATCTGAAGCTGATCGTCATGTCGGCGACGCTGGATGTCGGGCGGGTGGCGCAACTGTTGGGCGGCGCGCCTGTCATCGAAAGCCAGGGGCGCAGTTTTGCGGTGGATGTGCGCTATCGCGAACGGGCATCGACTGAGCGCGTGGAAGATGCAGTGACGCGGGCCATCGTCGAGGCGCATCGTGACGAAACCGGCTCGATCCTCGCCTTCCTGCCGGGACAGGCGGAAATCACCCGTACCGCCGAGCGGCTGGCCGGCCGGTTTGGTGCGGAGACCATTATCACACCGCTGTTTGGCAATCTCAGCCAGAAGGAACAGGACGCGGCGATCCGGCCGGCCGCAGCGGGAACGCGCAAGATCGTGCTTGCCACGTCGATTGCCGAGACCTCGATCACCATCGACGGCGTACGCATCATCATCGATAGCGGGTTGCAGCGGCTTCCCGCTTTCGAGGCATCGACCGGAATCACCCGCTTGGAAACCGTGCGCGTCTCGCGTGCCTCCGCCGATCAGCGGGCGGGCCGTGCCGGGCGCACGGAACCGGGCATTGCCATCCGTCTCTGGCATCAGGGGCAGACTGCAGCGCTGCCCGCCTTTACTCCACCGCAGATTCTCTCGAGCGACCTGTCGGGCCTTGTGCTTGATCTCGCCCATTGGGGCGTGACAGATCCGTCCGGTCTCGGTTTTCTCGATCCGCCGCCGGTGACGACATGGCAGGAGGCGAAAGCGCTGCTTGTTCAGCTTGGCGCGCTCGATACCAATGGCGCATTGACGGCGCGCGGAAAGCAGATCCGCCAGCTGGCACTGCCGCCGCGTCTTGCCGCCATGGCCGTTTCGGCAGCCGAAGACGGCCAGGCCTATGAAGCATGCCTTCTCGCCGTGGTTTTGACCGAGCAGGGTCTTGGTGGCAGCAACATCGATCTGGAAGACCGGCTGCGCCGCTTCAAGTCGGAACGTGGGGACCGGGCCGATGCTTCGCGAGGACTGGCCCGCCGCATGGCCAAGGGCTTGAGCGTCGGCAGAGATTCCAGCGATCCAGTTCAGCCCGGCATTCTCCTGATGCAGGCCTTTCCCGACCGGATCGCGTTGCAGCGCGGTGGACGCGGACGGTTCGTCATGGCCAATGGCCGTGGGGCCGAACTGCCTGAAACCGAGCGGCTGGCGGGCGCCTCCATGCTGGTCATTGCCGACCTGACCGGCCGGGCCGGTGGGCAGCGTATTCTGGCCGCGGCGGAAATCACCCGGGCCGATGTCGAGGCGCACATGCCGCAGGCAATCGTCCAGGAGGACCAGACCTTTTTCGACCGGCCAAGCCGGCAGGTCCGGTCGCGGCGAGTGACGCGGCTGGGCGCGATCATTTTTGACGAGACGCCGCTCAACAAACCCAAGGGCGAGCCGGCGGCACGCGCGCTGGCCGATGGGGTGCGCCAGTTGGGGCTGGCGGTCCTGCCGTTTTCGAAGGAAGCAGCGCAATTGCGCGACCGCATCGGCTTTCTCTATCGCACGCTTGGTGAGCCGTGGCCGGATATGTCGGATGACAGCCTGCTATCGCGGCTGGATGCGTGGTTTGTGCCTTTCCAGCGTGATACGCGCGGTATCGACGATATCAATGCCGGTAGCCTGTCCGAAGGCCTGCAGTCACTGGTGCCGCATGATATTGCCCGCGATCTCGCCCGGCTGGCGCCCACCCATTTCGACGCACCGACCGGCCAGCGTCATCCGATCCGCTACGATGGCGACGAGCCGGTTCTGTCGATCCGTGTCCAGGAGCTGTTCGGATTGAAAACGCATCCGTCGATCGGCGGCGGGCGGTTGCCGCTGCTGCTGGAGCTGATTTCGCCAGGCCACAAGCCGATGCAGACGACGCGCGATCTGCCCGGCTTCTGGGCCGGATCCTGGAAGGACGTTCGCGCCGACATGCGCGGCCGCTACCCGAAACATCCCTGGCCGGAAGATCCGGCCAATGCGCCGCCAACGACACGGGCAAAACCGCGTGGTACATGACACTCAAATGACCTTTACGACAGGAAACCGGATGATCGCGGCCGCACTCGACGGGGAAGAAGCCACCACAAGCCGGGTTCTGCGCCTGCAAACGATTGTCCGGCTGCGCTGGCTGGCCGTTGGCGGGCAATCGATCGCGGTGATGATCACCGCCTTCTGGCTACAGTTTCCCCTGCCGCTAATTGCCTGCTGCTCGTTGATTGCCCTGCTTGCCTGGGTGAACGCCTATCTTACCATCCGCTACCCGCCGACACACCGGCTGCAGCCGCCTGCCGCCTTTACTCTGCTCGGCATCGATCTTGCCCAGCTGACGGCACTTTTGTTCATCACCGGCGGCCTTGCCAATCCCTTTGCGCCGCTGGTCTGCGTTCCCGTCATCATCTCGTCTGCCTCGCAACCGAAATGGCACAGCATCGCGCTGGCAATCCTTGCCATTCTCGGCATTACGGCGCTTGCCTTCTCACCCTTCCCCCTGCCCTGGTACCCCGGCGTGGTCCTGCTGATGCCGACTGTACTGACGGTTGGTATCTGGTTCGCCATCGTTGCCACCACGGCGTTCGCGGCCTTCTACACCTACCGTGTCTCGCTGGAAGCCAGTGAGCTGTCTGAGGCACTGACGGCGACGGAACTGGTTCTGCAGCGGGAGAAGCATCTTTCGCAACTCGACGGCCTTGCTGCTGCCGCCGCCCACGAACTCGGTACTCCGCTGGCGACCATCAGCGTTGTTGCCAAGGAGATGGAACGTGAACTGGGCAACGACCCGCGTTTCGGCGAGGATGTTCACCTTTTGCGCAGCCAGAGCGAACGCTGCAGGGACATCCTGCGGCGCCTGACGACGCTGTCTTCGGAAAACGAAGACCATATGCGGCATCTCCCGCTGTCGTCGCTGATTGAGGAGGTCATGGCGCCGCATCGCGAGTTCGGCATCCAGATCAACCTTGTCGAACGCGGAGACCGCGCCAAAGAGCCGGTCGGCAACCGCAATGCTGGTATTCTCTACGGTCTCGGCAATCTGCTGGAGAACGCGGTTGATTATGCCAAGAAGGAAGTCACGGTAACCGTCACGCATACACCGGCGATCGTTTCGGTTGTTATCGAGGACGATGGCGACGGCTATGCGCCGGATATCCTCAGCCGGATCGGCGAGCCCTATGTCACCAAGCGGCAGAAGGACGACAGCGCCGGCGGCCTCGGCCTCGGATTGTTTATCGCCAAGACGCTGCTGGAGCGCTCAGGCGCCAAGCTGACTTTTGAAAACGGCGGCCCGGAAAAGCCCGGCGCCCGCGTCAGCGTCGAATGGCCGCGCATCCTGATGGACACAAAACTGTCAAAATGACTTTACGCCGTTTTGAACCGGGAATAAGCGAACTTACATAGAGTGCAAGAACAAGAGACTGCACCGAGGATTGCAACATGACGGAAAAAACCACCGAACCGGCAGGCGCTGCACCCAATGATGCTTCGCTGATCGGCACTGACACGTCCCTTTTGATCGTCGATGACGACGCGCCGTTCCTGCGCCGCCTTGCCCGCGCCATGGAAACCCGCGGCTTTGCCGTCGATATCGCCGAATCGGTTGCCGAAGGCATTGCCAAGGCCAAGACCCGCCCGCCGAAATACGCGGTCGTTGACCTGCGACTTGGTGACGGCAGCGGTCTCGACGTTATCGAAGCGATCCGCGCCCGGCGCGATGATACCCGCATCATCATGCTGACCGGCTATGGCAACATCGCCACCGCCGTCAACGCAGTGAAGCTCGGGGCTGTCGACTATCTCGCCAAGCCCGCCGACGCCGACGACATTTTCGCAGCCCTGGTGCAGAGGGCCGGCGAACGCGCCGAACCGCCGGAAAATCCGATGTCGGCCGACCGGGTTCGGTGGGAACATATCCAGCGCGTCTATGAAATGTGCGAGCGCAACGTCTCCGAGACCGCCCGCCGGCTCAACATGCACCGCCGCACGCTGCAGCGCATCCTGGCCAAACGCGCGCCGAAGTAACAACGCGTCAGCCTTCGTTGTCGAGCGAGCCTGAAACGATGTCGCGCATGTTCGGGCTGGTATCATCAGCCCGGTCCGCCGACCATTCCGCCAGCATCAGCCGCTGGGCCGCGACGCGCGCAAAATTCAGCGTGACGGACTTTCGCGTCGGCGCCGGGAGCTTATGTTCTGGTGCATCGCGAATCATCTCGGCGTCATAGCCGTCCGACAGCAGCAACCCGCATTCCTCCGGAAAAATATCCAGCGGCACGCCGCTATGGGTGGCGAAATAGAGCCGGTCGGAATGCATCCGGTAGTCCGGCCATTTCCGGTCCACCTTGAAATCCTCGATCGACGTCTTGATCTCGATGATCCAGATCTCGCCTTTCGGCGAAATGGAGATCAAGTCGGCACGCCTGCCGCTGGCAAGGGTCAGTTCCGGCAGCACGGCATGGCGCAATTCATGCAGGTAACGCTGCACACCGCGGCGAACCATCAGTGCGCGCTGCGACTGCCGCCCGTCGATCAACGGGCTGTCATTGTGGATAGAAAGAATCGCCATGCATGAAAGTGTCGCACACAGCCGCTTTTGTTGCAAAAAAACAATCCACCGGGAATTTGCACTGCCGCAAAAAAATGCCGCAACGCATTCCCTTGCAATCGGGCATGAATCGCAAATAAACCATAATCACTGGTGGTCGAAACGACCCAGATATTCTTGCCTCATTTTAAGAGATCCCCATGCGCCTCCGCAATGCATTCCTGCTGTGCAGCCTCGCGGCCACTCTCGCTTTGGCCAGTTGCTCCACCGCGCCGATCGCTCCCATCGGCGAAAAAGTCGCGACCAACCAGATTTTCTCGGATGGCTACGGCCCGATCGAAGATCACGGTTACGCCCTTCCGGCGATCCCGATCAACAAGGTCAACGAGCGTTTTCACCGGCAGATCGTCGATTATACGACGGATGAAAAGCCCGGCACGATCATCGTCAACACGCCAAACCGCTTCCTCTATTTCGTACTGCCCGGCGGCAAGGCCGTTCGGTACGGTATCGGCGTCGGCAAGGCTGGCTTTGCATGGGAAGGCCGCGCCTACGTCGCCTGGAAGCAGGAATGGCCGACATGGCATCCCCCGAAGGAAATGGCCGTGCGCAAGCCGGACGTTGCCCAATATGTCGAGAACGGCATGGGGCCTGGCCTGCGCAACCCGCTCGGCGCCCGCGCCATGTACCTGTTCAACGATGAAGGCAAGGACACACTGTTCCGCATCCACGGTTCGCCGGAATGGGCCTCGATCGGCACCGCCGCTTCGTCCGGCTGCATCCGCATGATCAACCAGGACATCATCGACCTCTACGCCCGCGTTCGTCCGGGCAAGAACACCCACGTCATCGTTCAGCAGTAATTGCTGCTTCGAGCGTCAGACGTCTTCAGATCCCCGGCTTGTCCGGGGATTTTTGATTCAAGGTTGCGGATCCAACCGGTCCGATCGACGGCCATCGCACAGGTTTGCGTTCGCATGGCGAAAATCGCCTGCGGTTTTCAAAGAGCATGGAGAGCACACGCGGATGCGGAACCTCTCAGAACAAATTCAACATGGCTCCGCTTCCGCGTGGCCTTTGGCTTGTCTCGGAGCTTCCGGCTCCTACGAATGACCACCCTGTCTCGCTGCATCCCGGCCTTTCAGCCAAAACTTGCATGGCTCAACCAAACCGCAGCCTGGAAGCCGCGGGGGAGACGTTTTGAAAGCGGTTTCCCGCCCGGGCACCATCCCCCGCCGCTCGGACCGCACGTTACGGCCATGACGACGGGCACCAGCCTCTCCCTGTCCACGACCGTCTCGCGCAACACTCCGGCGGGGGAGGCTTGAGGATTATGACCTGTGTTTTCGGGGCGGGGAAAAACGGGGATGAATTTTTTTGGATGGCCTCACGATGTCCGTCATGCCTGTGCCTGTCACAGGCATCCAGTCACCGCGCGTCCGCGCGGTGAGGGAACAATTTTATTCAAGGATTACAGCGTCCTTTGACCCGACAGACGTCGGGTCGCTGGATGCCCGTCACAAGGGCGAGCATGACGGAGAGTGGGGATGTACTGGCATTTCCCTTATCCAATCACCGGACAGTCAACGACAACCAGACTTTATGACAGGCGTGAATTTCCCCGGCACAATCCATTTTTCCGGGAACGGGTTTCCCGTTCCCGGCAACCAACCTCAAGCCGCTTCGCTGGCCTTCAGTTCCAGGCGGCGGCGATGCAGGACCGGCTCGGTATAGCCGTTCGGCTGCTGGCGGCCCTTGAGCACCAGTTCGAGCGCTGCCTGGAAGGCGATGGAGCGGTCGAAATTGCCGGCCATCGGCGTGTAGGCCGTGTCGCCTGCATTCTGGCCATCGACGACTGCGGCCATGCGCTGCATTGTCTCGATGATCTGCGCCTTGGTGACGACGCCGTGATGCAGCCAGTTGGCCATATGCTGGGCCGAGATGCGCAAGGTGGCGCGGTCTTCCATCAGGCCGATATTGTTGATGTCCGGCACCTTGGAGCAGCCGACGCCCTGATCGATCCAGCGGACGACATAGCCGAGAATGCCTTGCGCGTTGTTGTCCAGTTCGCGCTGGATTTCCTCTGCCGTCCAGTTCGGCCGCGATGCGACCGGGACGGACAGGATATCGCTCAGCTTTGCGCGTGTCCGGCTTTTCAGGTCCTTCTGGACAGCTGAGACATCGACCTTGTGATAGTGGGTCGCATGCAGCGTCGCAGCCGTTGGCGAGGGAACCCAGGCGGTGTTGGCGCCGGCCTTCGGATGGGCGATCTTCTGTTCCAGCATGGCCGCCATCAGATCGGGCATGGCCCACATGCCCTTGCCGATCTGGGCATGGCCGGACAGGCCGCATTCCAGGCCGATATCGACATTCCAGTTTTCATAGGCCGCAATCCATGCCGCTTGCTTCATGTCGCCCTTGCGGATCATCGGACCCGCTTCCATCGAGGTGTGCATCTCGTCGCCGGTGCGGTCGAGGAAGCCGGTATTGATGAAGACGACGCGCTCCCTGGCAGCGCGAATGCATTCCTTGAGGTTGACCGTCGTGCGGCGCTCCTCATCCATGATGCCCATCTTCATCGTATTCGGCGCCATGCCGAGCGCCTGCTCGACACGGCCGAAGATTTCCGAGGCGAAGGCAACCTCTTCCGGGCCGTGCATCTTCGGCTTGACGACATACATCGAGCCTTCGCGCGAATTCATCCGGCGGCCATTCGGGCCGATGTCATAGAGCGCGATCAGGCCGGTGATCATCGCATCCATGATGCCTTCCGGAACCTCGTTGCCATCGCGGTCCAAAATTGCCGGGTTGGTCATCAGATGACCGACATTGCGGATGAGCATCAGCGAGCGGCACCTGACCTCGAAGGGCGAGCCATCGGGCGCCGTATAGGTAAAGTCACTATAAAGCTTGCGTTCGACCGTCTCGCCTCCTTTCTGGAAGCTTTCCTTCAGGTCGCCCTTCATCAGACCCAGCCAGTTGCGATAGACGAGGACCTTGTCCTCGGCATCGACGGCGGCAACCGAATCCTCGCAATCCATGATCGTCGTCAAGGCGGCTTCGAGATTGACGCCGGCAATGCCGGCCGGATCCGTCTTGCCGATCTCCCAGTCGCGGTTGAGGATGATCTCGATGCCAAGGCCATTGTTCCTGAGAAGCAGATGGCGCCAACCCTCGTGCTCCGCATGGCCGGCATATTGCCCCGGCAGCTTCAGCGAAACGGAGCTGTCGCCCGCCTTCAGGCGTAACTCAGCACCGGCCTCGATATCGGTGATATCGGCCCAGCGGGCTCCGTCGAGCGGTACAGCCTCGTCGAGGAAGGCCTTAGCCCACGCGACCACCTTTTCGCCGCGCTTCGAGTTGTAGCCCTTGCCCTTTTCCGTGCCGTCTGTTTCCGGAATAACGTCTGTGCCATAGAGCGCATCGTAGAGCGACCCCCAGCGGGCATTGGCGGCGTTCAGCGCATAGCGCGCGTTCATGACGGGAACGACGAGCTGCGGCCCGGCCATGGTGGCGATCTCAGGATCGACATTGCTGGTGGAGACGGTGAAATCCGGACCTTCCGGCAGGAGATAGCCGATCTCCTTCAGGAAGCCTTCATAGGCGGCCATATCGACCGGGGCGCCGTTTTTCCGGTACCAGGCGTCGAGCTTTTCCTGCAGCGCATCGCGCTTGGCCAAAAGATCACGGTTCTTCGGAGCGAGATCGTGGACGATCTGCGAGAAAGCCGCGAAGAACTGGTCCCCATCGGTGCCGGTGCCGGGCAGTGCTTCCTTGACGAGAAATTCGTGCAGACCTGCATCGATTTCCAACCCATTCTTTTCTATCCGGCCCATCGGCAACTCCATGATTTAACGCCTAAATCCGCCGTATAATTCCTTAAATCGAATCTGATTTAAGGAATTATACAGCAATTTCAAATTGATACAGCGATCTTTGCGCGTCAGGACTGACGCGCGGCGCTGTAGGTGGCCGCAGTCTCTCACGGTTTCATTCCCTGTCAATCCAGCAAGAATGCGAAGAATTATTTCCAAAAAAGAACAAATCAATCGTGGACGATTCGCGGGCGGCCACTGGCCACAGCAACGAAACGCGCTTCGACCAGCTTGCGGCTGCCCTCGATTTCCGGCGCGTCGATCTCTTCACGCATCACCAAAGCCGGCTCAGCGGCACCGTTTGCCCGCGCCGACGCCAGCGCCGCAACCTGCGCCCGCTCGCGCGCCGCTGCAAAAGCCTGCTCCTGATCGAGGAACCGGCTGCTGGGGCCAGCCCCGTTGACGATGAAGATACCCTCTTCCGGCGCGGAGACAAAGACCGTGACCGAGGCCCGCACCTGACCGACGATGGCGCCGACGGCATTGGCAACCCCGGCCTCTGCCGGAATAGACGATTCGGCACCGAGCATGTCTGCGATAGCCGGATAATAGACCGGCGCGGACGCGCCGAGCCCTACCAGCGGGCGGTCCAGCGACAGCGAAAAGGCGACAATGCCGGGTTCGCGTTTCAGCGCCCGATCGACCGCCAGCGACACGGCCGGATCGATAGCTGCGCCATCTTCCGCAAGGCAGGAGGCGAGAATGACTTCGGCGGACTGGCGGGTGAGCCGGGCGACGATCATCTCCGATAGCGCTTCCGCTGACGCCGCGATCGGCTTGCCCGAGCCGTCCTTTACCCGGGCTGCCAATTCAGCGCCCAACCGGGCCGCCGTTGCATTCCACTGATACTGCCGTCCGAGCACATGCATGGCATCGGATGGGGTGAGGCCGCAGATATGGACGAGACCGCGCGCCACCAGCCTATCCAGCGTCGCCTTCTGCAATGTGCTGGTCAGGAGGCTTTCGAGCGCCACCGGCACGGCACCGATCCGATCATACAGGGCCAATTCCTGCGGCTGGAGGCCGCTTGCCAGATGATCGGGAAGCCCGGTTCGCACGGCCAGACGGCCATCGTAGCGGCCGACATGGGCAGTGCGCAGCTGGCGCTCGAGCACGGAAACGACCGCATCCTCATGGTCGACAGCGGCGAGGCTGAGCGGCAGGAACCGGCGGGGGCCGAGATCGATTTTCGCCTGCAGCCCGCGATCGTTGATGCGGACTTCCGAATCGCCGCCGAGGCCGAAGGTGCGCATCGCCACTGCCTCGACCATGGTGCGGAACCCGCCGACGACAGCGCCTTCGCCGTCCAGACGCGGGCGGCCCTGATCCAGCACCGCCACATCCGTGGTGGTGCCGCCGATATCGGAGACGACGGCATTGTCGAGACCGGTCAGGTGACGGGCGCCGACGAGGCTTGCGGCCGGGCCGGAGAGAATGGTTTCGATCGGCCGCAGCCGCGCTTCCGCCGCCGAGATCAGCGCGCCATCGCCACGCACGACCATCATCGGCACATCGATGCCGCGGGCTTTCAGAAAACCTTCGCAGGCGCCGATCAGCCGGTCGATCATCGAGACCAGGCGGGCGTTGAGCAGCGTCGTCAGCGCCCGGCGGGGGCCGCCGAGCTTTGAAGACAGTTCATGACTGCAGGTGACCGGCAGATGCGAAACTTCGCGGATGCGGTCGCGCACCCTCTGTTCGTGAGCCGGATTCCGGACGGCGAAATAGCCGGCCACGGCGAAGGAAGAAACCTGCGTTGTGAGCTGCGGCAACGCTTCGTCGAGCAGCGTCATATCGAGCAGCGCCTCGCCGCCATGGACATTATGGCCGCCGGGCAGGAAGATCACCGGATCGGTTCCCAACGCTTCCAGCAGCCCATCGCGCTTCAGGTCTTCCGGGCCAAACCCGATCATCACCAGACCGGCGCGGCCGCCCTGTCCTTCGACCAGCGCGTTGGTCGCCAGCGTCGTCGATAGCGAGACCAGGCCGATGGCGGAAGCGGGTGCCTTTGCCTGTTCCAGCACGGCTTCGACGGCACCGGCGATGCCGACCGAGAGATCATGGCGCGTGGTCAGCGCCTTTGCCTTGGCAACGACCCCGTGGGTCTCGCTGAAAAGAACTGCGTCGGTATAGGTTCCGCCGGTGTCGATACCGAGGAGGAGATGGTCAGTCACGAGAGCGTCCATTCGGGCAGCACCGGAAACCCGGCTTCAAAGGATATGCACGAGGTGATATGACATCTTTCAGCGAAAGGCCATCGCTTCGCCGACATCGATAATGAGGCTGCGCGACAGCGCGGACATAAGGATCATGCCATGACTGGTTTATCGCGCATGCTCTTCATCATCCTTGCGATTGCAGGCACCCCAGGCCTCTCAATGCCTGCCGTTGCGCAGGAGGCCAGCGACGAGGAAGAGTACAAGCCGGTGCTTCCGGATGTCGCCATCTACAAGGCGATGCTCGATGCCAACAAGACGACCGGCTGGATCCAGTTCCGCAATTACGACGACAAGCAGCTTATCTATTTCACGGCGCTGCAGACCATGCATTGCCGGCTTTCGGAAATCCGCTATTCGGTCAATTCCGACGCGCTCGACAAGCGCTTTCCGCTCGGCAAATGCAATCCGCAGATTCCGTTCAACCTGCCCGACAGCAATACCAATGAGTATATCTACATCTCGCTGCCGGCCGGAGAGGCAAAGACGCTCGCCATCCAGGCTGTCTGGGACGATGGCGCAGGCAGCGAGATCGTCGTCTACAAGCCCTGCGAGGGCGTTGGCGACGCGACCTGCGCGGCGATCAAGACGATCAAGCGGCCGAAGAAGCAAATGCAGGAGCCGGTGGCTTCCGATTCGCCGATCCGCGCCGTGCAATCGGAAACGCCGGGAAAAACCTTTACCGCGCCGACACCTTCAGGGGCAGCCCGCCCCTAGGCTGGGTGGTCAGCCGCTGCACCGGCCAGGGTTTCGTCTCCGGCGTCATGTCGAAGCGGAAGCGTTTCATCAGCACGCCGAGCGCAATCACCGCCTCCTGCAGCGCGAACGTCGCGCCGATGCAGATACGCGGCCCAGCGCCAAACGGCAGGTACTGGAACCGATGCAGCTTGTCGCGATTTTCCGGCAGGAAGCGTTCCGGCATGAAGGCACGGGGCCGGTCCCAGTAGAGCGCGTGGCGATGCAGCGTCCAGGGCATGATCAGAACTGCGATGCCCTTGGGAATATCCACCCGCTCGCCCACGGGCGAGGTCCAGGAATCGGCCTCAATGGCAGCCCGGTTGATCGAGGGTGCCGGCGGATAGAGCCGCATCGCCTCCTCGAACGAAGCCCGCACATGCGGCATCAGATCGAGCCAGTCCACCGGCTCGGCTCCGCTCGACAGCACGGCGTCGATTTCGGTTTCCATGTTGGCGCGCACATGCGGGGAATTGGCGACGCAATAGAGCGTCCAGGCGAGCGCCCGCGCCGTGGTTTCGTGTCCGGCGCCGATGAAGGTCAGGATATTGTCGGCGATCTCGTCGGTGGACAGCCCCTGCGGGCGTTCCAGCTGCAGGAGCAGGGTCAGGAAATCCTGGGGTGCGGCCTCTGGATCCGCGCGCATCAGCTGCCGCCGCTGATCCATGGTCTTGGCAACGATCGCCTGGAATTCCGCCATCACCTTGGCGCCACCGATGCGGGTCAACCGGGGCACCCAGGACGGTGCCAGCAGAATATCCATCGGATCGACGCGCCCCATCCTGTGCAGTAGGCGCTCGACGCTATCGGCGAACCCCTCTGTCTCGGCGGCGATCTGGCCGGAAAACAGGGTTTCCGAGAGGATCTCATAGGTCAGCTCGGTCATGTCGGTGGCGATATTCACCACCGCACCCGTGGCGGCCGCCTCCTCGTATTTGGCGGCATATTCCTCGGTCTTCGACAGCATCCTTGTGGCGAAACCCCGCGCATGGCGCGGCGTAAACACCGGCGCCATGGCCTTGCGCGAGCGTTTCCAGACCTCACCCTCTGCCGTCAGCAGTCCATCGCGCAGGATCGGCCGCAGGATGAGGCGGCGGACCTTGGACATTTCATAGTTGGCGGCATTTTCGACGAGAATATAGCGGATCAGATTGGGATCGTTGACGATCAGGGTACGCTGCGTGACGAACTTGGTGTCGATCCAGGGCAGCGTATAGGAGGGCTCGCCCCAGAGTTCCAGCGGATTGCGCATCACCGTGCGGATGATCTGCAGGCGCGATGGCGGTACCGTGCGGGGGATCGGTGCCGGCGGTTCAAAGGGTTCGGGTCTCATATCCATGACGATACTTTCCATGCGCCCCGATCTGACCGCGGCAATCGCTCATCCTTGCATGGAGATAGGGCTATTTCAGGAAAGTTAAAGCAGCGCCTTCAGGTCCGCGAGCTTATCGTTGACCAGCCAGCCGTAATAATTTTCCTCCGGCCACTGCACCGCGCCGCCCTTGTTCCTCGCGGCAAGGGCTGCAGCGCGCTGGTCGGGATTGCCGACATTGTAGAGGGTCGAGGTGATGCCGGGATTACCGGAAATATCCATGCCGGCGATCGACTTGTAGGCATCGATCGAGTGGCGGATCGAGGCGGCCATATAGGCGAGCGACTGATCGGGGTCCATGATCGCCTTGTAGACACCGGCCGCGTCGTTTTCGTCGAGCCGGTCATAACCTGAAACGCGCGACACCATGTCGGTCAGCATCAGGGCCGTCAGCGGATTGATCTGGCCAAGGCCAAAGGTCTGGCCGGCAAAGAACGGCTGGAAGAACACCGCGCTGAAGCGATTGTTCGGATAGGCGGTGCCGCCGACCGTATTGCCGCGGAACTGGCTGTCCCAGACGCTTTCGCGGCAGGTCCAAAGCGCATAGGAGCTTTTCTTGCCCTCGCATTTGGAAAATTCAGGCCGCGCCACGAATTGCGCCACCGTTTCGCCCTCGTAGCCGAAACGGAAACTGTCGCCGGCATAGGCGGCAGCCTTGACGTAATAGGACTGCAGCCGGTCATAGGCGTCGACATTGTAGGTGTGCTCGCCGACGATCGCGCCGATCATGTGGATCGGATCGATGCCATAGGCGCGCGCCGTCGACTTGATCTTGCCCATCAGCTTGCTGTCATTGGCCAGCAGATTGTGCACCTTGTCATATTTGGCATCGAACGAGGTCCTGCCGGCTTTGGTCCGGCGCACCGATGCGCCCGGCACGTCCGGCTGTTCCTGATACCGGTTGCCCTCGGGCACCACACGAATGCCATCCGCCATGGCGGGGCCGGTAACGGCAATCATGGCCGCGACGAGAAGCATGTGAAGGATGGGGCGCACGCTCTGTTTCCTGTGAACCTGTCTTGACGTTCCGGATGTGCCGGGACGCATGCGGCAAAATCGTGTCGGAATCATGCCCGGCACCGGAGACAAGCCTTATCGCGTATGGGATTGGGAAACAACAAGGGCATCATCGATGCAATTATTGAGAAATGAGGGGGCAGCCAAGATCTCCGTCATTCCTGTGCCCGTCACAGGAATCCAGCCAGCCCAAGTCCTTGGGCTGAAAGGTCTTTTGACCCGACTGACGTCGGGTCGCTGGATGCCCGCCACAAGGGCGAGCATGACGGAGAGTGGGATGTCCGTTTCCTAAAACAAACTTCTAAGGCTCTTTTCGTCAGTCTAAAAGCGCCCATTGAGTGACGAATGCCGTCGCTCGCATAAGGTTCAAGCCGCGGTACTTTAAAGAATATAACGCGACAAATCCGTATTGGCGGCGAGATCGCCGACGTGCTTCTTGACGTATTCCGCATCGATCGTCAGTGCTTCACCGGACTTGTCCGGTGCCGCATAGGAGATTTCGTCGAGGACCCGTTCCATGACCGTCTGCAGGCGCCGTGCGCCGATATTTTCGACGCTTGAATTGAGCATAACCGCAACATCGGCCAACGCATCGAGCGCATCTTCCGTGAAGTCCAGATTGACGCCTTCCGTTTCCAGCAGTGCCTTGTACTGGCGGATCAGGCTGACTTCGGTTTCTGTCAGGATGCGGCGGAAGTCTTCCTTGGTCAGCGCCTTCAGCTCGACGCGGATCGGCAGGCGGCCCTGCAGCTCCGGCAGGAGATCGGACGGCTTGGAGACGTGGAAGGCGCCGGATGCGATGAACAGGATATGGTCGGTCTTCACCGGGCCATACTTGGTTGCAACCGTAGTGCCTTCGACCAGCGGCAGAAGATCGCGCTGCACGCCTTCACGTGAAACACCGGCTCCCATGCCGCCATCGCGGGCGGCGATCTTGTCGATTTCGTCGAGGAAGACGATGCCGTCATTTTCCGCCGAACGGACGGCTTCGCGCTGGATCTCCTCATTGTCGAGCAGCTTGTCGGACTCGTCGTTGATCAAGATGCCATAGCTTTCCTTGACCGTGGTACGGACCTTCTTGGTGCGCTGGCCCATCGCCTTGCCGAACATTTCCGACAGGTTCAGGACGCCGATATTGGCACCGGGCATGCCGGGGATTTCGAAACCGCCACCCGGCGTTGCGGTATCGGCAATCTCGATGTCGATTTCCTTGTCGTCCATCTCGTTGGCCCTGAGCTTCTTGCGGAAGCTGTCGCGGGTGGCGGGCGAAGAGGTCGCGCCGACCAGGGCGTCGAGCACCCGCTCTTCGGCATTCAGATGCGCCTTGGCCTTGACGTCGGCGCGCTTCTTTTCGCGCACCAGGCCGATGCCGACCTCGACGAGGTCGCGGATGATCTGCTCGACATCGCGGCCGACATAGCCGACTTCGGTGAATTTCGTCGCCTCGACCTTGATGAAGGGAGCACCGGCGAGCTTGGCTAGACGGCGGGAAATCTCCGTCTTGCCGACGCCGGTCGGGCCAATCATCAGGATGTTCTTCGGCATGACTTCGTCGCGCAGCTCATCGGAAAGCTGCTGGCGGCGCCAGCGGTTGCGCAACGCGATGGCGACGGCGCGCTTGGCATCGTGCTGGCCGATGATGAACCGGTCGAGCTCCGACACGATTTCGCGGGGGGAAAATGTGGTCATCTGGTCCTCTCAAATTCTGCCCGGGTCAATTCCATCAGGATTGTGCGCCCAGAGCTATCGTTCCATTCGCCATAGGGGGTAAATCCCGCCTTGGCATAAGCCCTGCGGGCTCGGGTATTTCCTGCATCCGGGTCGATGATGACCCGTGGCGCCGTGCCGGCAAAAAGTTGCGGCACGAAAGCCAGAATCGCCCTGGACGCTAGGCTCTTCCCGGTCATCTCGGCGGGTCCGACAAAGATATCGATCCCCGGCGTATCGGGTGTGAGGTCCTTCGCCCAGCGCTCGCTTTCATATTGCACCGGCAGCCAGGACTGGATGTAGCCGGCAGGCTCACCATCGACGGAGAAAATGAATCCCTTCGTCTCTCCTGTTGTCCGGTCCTCGCGGATCAGCGCGAGCTCATCCTGCGGTTCGCCCCACCACTCACGCACATGCGGCTGCGACAGCCAGCCAAGCAGCATCGGCTCATGGCTTTCATCGACAGCCACAAAGGCAATGGTCTGATCAGGCTGCATCGAGCTTTTCGATGATGATGTTGCCGTTGGTATAGACGCAGATATCGCTGGCGATCTCCATCGCCCGGCGGGCGATCTCTTCGGCCGACTTATCGGTATCCATCAACGCCCGCGCTGCGGCGAAGGCATAATTGCCGCCGGAGCCGATGGCGATGGTGCCGTGTTCCGGCTCAAGCACATCGCCATTGCCGGTAATGGCCAGGGTGATCGACTTGTCGGCAACCAGCATCATCGCTTCGAGATTGCGCAGGTATTTGTTGGTGCGCCAGTCCTTGGCAAGCTCGACGGCGGCGCGCATTAGCTGATCGGGATACTGTTCGAGCTTGGATTCGAGCCGTTCCAAAAGCGTGAAGGCGTCGGCTGTTGCGCCGGCAAAACCGGCGATGACCTCGCCCTTGCCCAGGCGGCGGACCTTGCGCGCATTGCCCTTCATTACGGTCTGGCCGAGGCTCACCTGGCCATCGCCGGCCATCACCACCTGTCCGCCCTTCCGGACGGTAATAATTGTTGTCATAAAACCCACCCTGCCCGGTGTCCGGGCCGCTTCGACGAGCCGAACATCGACTCTGTTGAAACCTATGTAAGAGCGCTTTTGCCGATTGCAAATAGCCCGCGTCGCGCTCGCCCTGCCCCCGTCAATCCGGCGGCGTTTCGTGCTTGCGAGAATCATGGCGGCAGTTCTGGATATTTCACCCACCGCCTGATAAGGAGCGGCTCTATTACATTCGGGAGAACCTGATGGCCGACAAGCAAGTGAGCCGCACCGGTAGCGTTTCGCGCAAGACCAACGAAACCTCGGTGACCGTGTCCGTCAATATCGACGGCACCGGCACGTCGCGGATTTCCACCGGCGTCGGCTTTTTCGACCATATGCTGGATCAACTCTCCCGCCATTCGCTGATCGATATGGATATCGTTGCCGAGGGCGACCGCCATGTGGACGATCACCACACCGTGGAAGATACCGGCATTGCCATCGGCCAGGCGCTTTCCAAGGCGCTGGGCGACCGGCGCGGCATCACCCGCTACGCCTCGCTCGACCTTGCCATGGACGAGACGATGACCCGCGCGGCCGTCGATGTCTCCGGCCGTCCGTTCCTCGTCTGGAACGTCGATTTCTCGGCTCCGAAGATTGGTACGTTCGACACGGAACTGGTGCGCGAATTCTTCCAGGCGCTCGCCCAGCACGGCGGCATCACGTTGCATGTGCAGAACATATACGGCGCCAACAACCATCATATCTCCGAAACCTGCTTCAAGGCCGTTGCCCGCGTGCTTCGCACGGCAACAGAGATCGATCCGCGCCAGGCAGGCCGCGTTCCTTCGACCAAGGGAACGCTGGTCTGATCCGGCCCATATTGAAAGTTGGCTGACATGGCCTCCTATCTGGTTCTGACGTCTCCCGGCGCTCTGAAGAGCGACGAAAATGCACGCTTCATCGCCGACAAGTTTTCCTGGATCGCTTTTGTCTTTCCGGCGTTCTGGCTGTTGTATCAACGCCAATGGATTGCCGGTATCACCGTCGCCATCCTGCAAGGGTTCATTGCCTTTGCAATCCCGGAGCCAAGCGCGGCAGGATTGCTGATCGAACTGGCCCTGCGCCTGCTTGTCGCCCTGGAAGGCCCGGCGTTCATTGCCTGGCGCCTGCAATCCGGGGGTTGGACGCTGCAGTCGATTATCACCGCCGACGATCTGGCCACTGCCGAAATGATTTATGACCACGCAGCGGCTACCCATGGTCCGGCCGAAAGCGAAGCCATCTGGCAACCGCCGGTGCTGCCGACGGCCGTGGCAAAGCCCGCGGATGGCCGCGCGGCTGTCGGCCTGTTTGAAAATTATGGAGAACGCTGATGCGTGTTGCGATCATCGACTATGGATCCGGCAATCTGCGCTCGGCAACGAAGGCCTTCGAACGGGCGGCGCGTGAAGCCGGCATCAATGCGGAAATCGAACTCACCGACAGAGCCGACCGCGTGGCCAGCGCCGACCGGATCGTGCTGCCCGGCGTCGGCGCCTATGCCGACTGCCGCCGCGGCCTCGATGCCGTCGATGGCATGCGGGAAGCGCTGACCGAAGCGGTGGAGACATCCGGCCGGCCGTTCCTCGGTATCTGCGTCGGCATGCAACTGATGTCGTCGCGCGGGCTGGAAAAGAGGACGACTCAAGGGTTTGGCTGGATCAAGGGTGATGTCGTCGAGATGGTGCCCGCCGATCCCGCGCTGAAAATCCCGCAGATTGGCTGGAATACGCTGACGCTGAAGAAGCCGCATCCGCTGTTCGATGGCATCAAGACCGGTGAGGATGGGCTGCATGCCTATTTTGTCCACTCCTACCATCTCGCTGTCGAAAATCCGGATGACCTGATTGCCACGACCACCTATGGCGGCCCGGTGACGGCGTTTGTTGCCCGCGGCAACAAGGCCGGGGCACAATTCCATCCGGAAAAGAGCCAGACGCTTGGCCTTGCCCTCATCTCGAATTTTCTGCGCTGGAAGCCCTGACATGATCCTTTTTCCCGCCATCGACCTCAAAGACGGCCAGTGCGTGCGCCTCAAGCTCGGCGACATGGAGCAGGCGACTGTCTACAATCCCGATCCCGGCGCGCAGGCCAAGGCCTTCGAAGACCAGGGTTTCGAATGGCTGCACGTGGTTGATCTCAACGGCGCCTTTGCCGGTGAAACCGTCAACGGGGCTGCCGTCGATGCGATCCTCAAATCCACCCGGAACCCGGTGCAGCTGGGCGGCGGCATTCGCACACTCGATCATATCGAAAACTGGCTTTCCCGCGGCCTTGCCCGCGTCATTCTCGGCACTGTTGCCGTGCGCGATCCGGCACTGGTGATCGAGGCTTGCAAAAAATTCCCCGGCAAGGTCGCCGTCGGTATCGACGCCAAGGGCGGCAAGGTGGCGGTCGAGGGCTGGGCGGAGGCCTCCGAACTCGGCGTTGTCGAACTGGCCCAAAAGTTCGAAGGCGCCGGTGTTTCGGCGATCATCTATACCGATATCGACCGCGACGGTATCCTGACCGGTATCAACTGGGATTCGACGCTGGAACTGGCCGACGCCGTTTCTATTCCCGTGATCGCCTCGGGCGGTCTCGCCTCGATGGATGATATCCGCCGCATGGTTCAGCCTGATGCGGCTAAACTCGAAGGCGCGATTTCCGGCCGGGCGCTCTATGACGGGCGCATCGACCCGGCGGAAGCGCTGACGCTCATCTGGAACGCCAAAGGAAAAGCGGCATGACCCTCAAAGCCCGCGTTATCCCCTGCCTTGACGTCAAGGACGGCCGTGTCGTCAAGGGTGTCAGTTTTCTCGATCTGATCGACGCTGGCGACCCGGTCGAATCGGCCAAGGCCTATGACGCTGCCGGTGCCGACGAGGTCTGTTTCCTCGATATCACCGCTTCCTCCGACAATCGCGATACGATCTTCGATGTCGTCGCGCGCACGGCCGATCATTGTTTCATGCCGCTGACCGTGGGCGGCGGCGTTCGCTCTGTGGCCGATATCCGCAAGCTGTTGCTTGCCGGTGCCGACAAGGTGTCGATCAATTCGGCTGCCGTCAGCAATCCGGATTTCGTCGCCGAGGCGGCCGACAAGTTCGGCAACCAGTGCATCGTCGTCTCGATCGATTCGAAGAAAGTCTCGAAGCCGGGCGAGGAAGACCGCTGGGAGATCTTCACCCATGGTGGCCGCCAAGCAACGGGCATTGATGCCGTGACCTTTGCCGAGAAGATGGTCAAGCTCGGCGCCGGTGAACTGCTTTTGACGTCGATGGATCGCGACGGCTCGAAGGCCGGCTACGATATCGCGCTGACCCGCACCATCGCCGATCGCGTGTCCGTACCGGTCATCGCGTCAGGTGGCGTCGGCACGCTCGATCATATGGTTGAGGGCATTCGCGACGGCCATGCGACGGCGGTTCTGGCCGCGTCGATCTTCCATTTCGGCACCTATAGCATCGGCGAAACCAAGCGCTATATGGCAGAGCATGGCATTGCCATGCGGCTCGATTGAGCGTCAGGACAGAGACAGATGAGCAATTTCAGCCTTTCCGATCTCGAAACGATCGTCGCCACACGGGCAAAAGCCTCACCGGAGGAATCCTGGACCGCCAAGCTCGTCGCCCATGGGCAGGCGAAGGCGGCAAAGAAGCTTGGCGAGGAAGCGGTGGAGACGGTGATCGCCGCCATCAGCAATGATCGCGCCAATCTCGTGGCCGAGAGTGCCGATCTGATCTATCATCTTATGGTCGTATTGAAAATTGCTGACATTCCATTGCAGGATGTGATGAGCGAACTTGAGCGGCGGACAAGCCAGTCCGGGCTCCAGGAAAAGGCAAGCCGGTAGACACGTCATGACAATCGTCGCCAAAGACATCGCACCGGCCGATATTCCGGATCATTTCGACAATAAGGACTATTCGCCCTACCGGTTCTTTTCGGCGGAGGAATGGTCGCATTTCCGGGCTGATACGCCGCTGACGCTATCGGCCGACGAGGTCCAGCGGCTGCGGTCGCTGAACGACCCGATCGATCTCAGCGAGGTCCGGCGCATCTACCTGTCGCTGTCGCGTCTCCTGTCTACCCATGTGGAATCCTCGCAAAAGCTGTTTGCCCAGCGCCAGGCCTTCCTCAGCATGTCGAATGATGCCAAGACCCCGTTCGTCATCGGCATTGCCGGTTCCGTTGCCGTCGGAAAATCGACCACGGCGCGTATCCTGGCCGAGCTTCTGTCGCGCTGGCCGTCGAGCCCGAAGGTCGATCTGGTGACCACCGACGGTTTCCTCTATCCCAACGCGACGCTGCTGCGGGACAGCATGATGGACCGCAAGGGCTTTCCGGAAAGCTACGATATCGGCGCGCTGTTGCGCTTCCTGTCGGCAATCAAGGCCGGCCAGCCGAACGTCAAGGCGCCGACCTATTCGCACCTGACCTATGACGTGCTGCCCGACCAGTTCCAGGTCGTCGACCGGCCGGACATCCTGATTTTCGAGGGCATCAATGTCCTGCAGTCGCGCAATCTGCCAGCCGACGGCAAGATCGTGCCGATGGTGTCGGATTTCTTCGATTTCTCGATCTATATCGATGCTGAAGAGAGCCTGATCCACACCTGGTATGTCAACCGCTTCATGCGCCTGCGCCAGACCGCCTTCCGCGATCCGGATTCATTCTTCAAGCGCTATGCGCAGGTGAGCGAGGAGGAAGCCCTGACGATCGCCGAGGGGCTCTGGCAGAACATCAACCTAAAAAACCTGCGCCAGAATATCCTGCCGACACGCCCGCGTGCCGACCTGATTCTTCAAAAAGGACCGAATCATCTCACCGAGACAGTGGCGCTACGCAAACTTTAAGCGTCAGACCGTGACGCGGCGGAGCGTCAGGTTGATGCGGCCGCCGTTCTTCAGAAGCGTCGATGTGTTGGGATAGATCTTGTCGACGCCATGAAAGGCGAGACGCCCCTCGCCCCCGAGCACGACGATATCGCCGCTCGCCAGCTTGAACGACAGCGTTCCACCACCGCGCGCGGTGCCGCCGACACGAAACAGGCAGCTGTCTCCCAGCGAAATCGACACAACCGGCGTTTCCAGATCTTTTTCGTCGCGATCCTGATGTAGACCCATGCGGGCGTCATCGGCATAGAAATTGACGAGGCAGGCCTCCGGCTCTTTTGAAGCGCCGGAAACCGTGCGCCAGATATCGAGCAGCGCATCGGGTATTGCCGGCCATGGTTTGCCGGTGGCCGGATGCTGTGGCTGGTAACGGTAGCCGCGTTCCTTGTCAGTCACCCAGCCGAGCGATCCGCAATTGGTCATGCGCACGGACATCGGCTTGCCGGTGCGCGGCATGGCAGGGACGTAGAGTGGGGCATTTGCCACGACAGCACGGATGCTCTCGACGAGAGCCTCCTGCTTGGGCCGATCGAGAAAGCCTGGAATATGCCGGATGCCCTTTGGCAGAACCTGCATGGGAGAGCCTATTCCAGTCCGAGCAGGGCTGCGGGAACGCCGTAGCGCTGCTGCCAGACGGCATAACCGACATCCGTCGGCCCGACCATGTGATCGATCAGGTTCCAGCGGCCTGCCTGAAAGCCCATCAGGCCATAGACGGTCAATCCATCCATCATATCGGTGTCGCCGGCAAAACCGGTCTGCTCGGGATCGATCACGCCGCCGCCCGGCCGTTGCGGCTCGACCTGCACGAAGGCCCAGTTGGGCGTGACGCGAATGGTGGTGACCACGAACTCGACCGGACCGCGCATCTCCGCCTCGACGGCGGGGCGCAGGGTATCCATGATGGCTGCCCGCTCCGCCGAGCCCTTGGCGGGCTCGCGAAACGTCAGGGCCAGCGCAGGCCCGCTGATCGCCATCATCACGACGGCAACGGCAATCGACAGAACTGCGCCGGCTGTTTTCATGATCAGGCCTGATCCAGGGCCGGAATACGCAGAACCTGGCCGGGATAGATCTTGTCCGGATGGGTCAGCATCGGCTTGTTGGCTTCGAAGATGACGGTGTTTTTCGCGCCCTTGCCCTTGCCGTATTGCGATTCGGCGATCTTCCAGAGGTTGTCGCCCTTCTTTACCGTATAGAAAACCGGCTCCTTGGCGGGCGCGGGCGCCGCCGCACCATCGGCGACCTTCAGTTCTGCTGCTTCGACCTTCGAAATCCCGAGCGTGTTGCCGACGGCAACCACGGCCTTTTCAAAGGCGGACTGGTCCTTCACCACGCCGCTGAGCACGATCTTGTCGCCCTCAACCGCGACATTGACCTTGTCGGTGCCGAGATCGTGGGACGCCAGTTCCTTCTTTACCGCTTCGACATCCGGCGCATCGTCATCGCCACCGATGCCGAGTTTCTTGCCGGCATTCTTGATAAAGCTGAACAGACCCATGGCGCATCTCCTTTTGCGGGTTTCTTCAACCCTAACAGAGTGCAGTGATGGGAAAAAAACAAGGCCTGGATGAAAATTGCGCGATCAATCGTTTCCCGGGCGGCCGCGCATCTTCTTGACTTCGCCGCGCCCGGTCTTTGCCTTCAGGCGTCGTTCGATCGAGCCCTTTGTCGGTTTGGTTTTCCGGCGCGGCGGCGGCGGCGGTTCGGCGGCCTTGAGGATCAGCTCTTTCAGCCGTTCGCGCGCATCCTCGCGGTTGCGTTCCTGGCTGCGAAATCGACTGGCCTCAATCATCAGCACGCCGTCCTTGGAGACCTTGCGGCCAGCCAGCTTGATGGCATTGTCGCGGACCCGCTCCGGCAGGGCTGGCGAGGCGGCGATGCCATAGAACAGCTGCACCGCGGTCGAGACCTTGTTGACGTTCTGTCCGCCCGGGCCACCGGCCAGCACGAATTGCTCCGTCAGCTCCCAGCCGGCGATGACGATGCGGTCGTTGATGTAGAGCGGATCGCTGGCCATGTCGTTTCATCCTTCCATCGCTCTATCTCACAGGATGGCAGACTTGAAAACGCGCGAACCCGCCGGCAACGCAAAAAACCCGGCACTTTCGCGCCGGGTTTCACGTGAATCATCGTCTGCAACCCTCTGCGAGGGCTGATTTATTCGGCTGCGAGCTTCACGCCCGGTGCTGCATCGCGGACGCTGCCATCAACATGGCTTTCGAACTTGGCGAAGTTGGCAACGAACATGTCGACCAGCTTGCGGGCCTGCGCGTCATAGGCAACGCCATCGCTCCAGGTCGAGCGCGGATCGAGGATGCTGCTGTCAACGCCTGGCACTGCGACCGGCACGGCAAAGCCGAAATTGCTGTCCGTTCGGAATTCGGCCGAGGCCAGCGAGCCATCAAGCGCTGCAGCGAGCAGCGCCCGCGTCGCCTTGATCGGCATGCGATTGCCCACGCCATAAGCGCCACCGGTCCAGCCGGTATTGACCAGCCAGCAATTGACTCCGTGTTCGGCGATCAGCGCCTTGAGCAGATTGCCGTATTCCGACGGATGCCGTGGCATGAACGGGGCGCCAAAGCAGGTCGAGAACGTCGCTTCCGGCTCGGTTACGCCCTTTTCGGTGCCGGCGACCTTGGCGGTGTAGCCGGACAGGAAGTGGTACATGGCCTGATCGGGCGTTAGGCGGGCGATCGGCGGCATAACGCCGAAGGCATCGGCCGTCAGCATGATGATCGTGCCCGGATGCCCTGCCGTTCCCGACTTGCTGGCATTCGGGATGAAATCCAGCGGATAGGCGCAGCGGGTATTCTCCGTCAGCGAGCCGTCGTTGAAGTCCGGCTTGCGGTTTTCATCGAGTACGACGTTTTCGAGTACGGTGCCGAAGCGGCGGGTGGTCGCGAAGATTTCCGGCTCAGCTTCCGCCGAAAGCCGGATGGTCTTGGCATAGCAGCCACCTTCGAAATTGAAAATGCCGTGTTCGCCCCAGCCATGTTCGTCATCGCCGATCAGCGTGCGCTTCGGATCGGCCGACAGCGTCGTCTTGCCGGTGCCCGAAAGCCCGAAGAACACGGCGGCGTCACCATCCGGGCCGACATTGGCGGAGCAATGCATCGGCATGACGCGCCTGGCCGGCAGCAGGTAGTTGAGCATGGTGAAGACGGCCTTCTTCATCTCGCCGGCATAGGACGTGCCGCCGATCAGAATGATGCCCTTGGTGAAATTGCAGGCGATTACCGTTTCCGTACGGCAGCCGTGACGGGCCGGATCGGCCTTGAAATCCGGCAGGTCGATGATCGTCAGCTTCGGCGTGAAGGCGGCGAGTGCTGCCTTGTCCGGGCGGATCAGGAGATTGCGGATGAACAGCGAATGCCAGGCAAATTCGGTGACGACACGGGTCGGCAGGGCATTTCCGGCATCGGCACCACCGATCAGATCCTGCGCATAGAGCGACTTGCCCTTGGCATGATCGAGCATGTCCTGATGCAGCACCGCGAAATGCTCCGGCGACATCGCATTGTTGTTGTCCCACCAGATTTCGCCCGTGGTGTTTTCGTCGCGAACAACGAACTTGTCCTTCGGCGAGCGGCCGGTGTGCTGGCCGGTCAGGGCGCGCACGGCACCATCGGCCGTCAGCTGCGCTTCGCTGCGGCGCAGGATTTCCTCATAGAGTTCAGCGGTGCCAAAGTTGTAGCGAACCACGTCCAGGTTGTTAAAGCCGATTGATTCCAGCCCAAGGGATGGGTTGTGAATGCCGAGTTCCTGCATGGTCCAGCTTTCCTCCGTGGTTTGCCGACAGAACGTTGAATGTTAGCGACCATAGAAGGATGAAGGGGAAAAGACAAGGTTGCTGTCGTAAAAAATATAATGATTTCAGTATATTAATCGATTTAAAAGAAAATATCGCTTTTTTAATCGGTTGAATCGAGCCTTTTCAGACGCCGATTTTTGGCCGGAAACGCCCTTCCGGCCTCATGCTCATTGCTTTTGCATTTTACTTCGCCACAATTTGTTCCACCTTTATACTCATGAAACGCGTCTTACCGCAGCAGAGCCCCGGACAACCGGGTCGGCCTCGGAGGCGCAGCGAAATGGTGGAGCCCTATACGATGCAGACGATTGCACTTGTCGATGACGACCGGAATATCCTGACCTCGGTGTCGATTGCACTGGAGGCGGAAGGCTACAAGGTCGAAACCTATACCGACGGTGCCTCGGCTCTCGACGGTCTGCTTGCCCGACCGCCGCAACTGGCGATCTTCGATATCAAGATGCCGCGCATGGACGGCATGGAGCTTTTGCGCCGGTTGCGCCAGAAATCCGATATCCCGGTGATCTTCCTCACGTCAAAGGACGAAGAGATTGACGAATTGTTCGGCCTGAAGATGGGCGCCGACGATTTCATCACCAAGCCTTTCTCGCAACGGCTGCTGGTCGAGCGCGTCAAGGCGATCCTGCGCCGCTCAGCCAACCGCGAAGCGGCGGCGGCTGCAAGCACTGGCAGCGGTGCGGCCAAGAGTGCTGCCGATATCCAGGCACGCTCGCTGGAGCGCGGCCAGCTTTCGATGGACCAGGAGCGCCACACCTGCACCTGGAAGAACGAGCCGGTGACCCTGACGGTGACCGAGTTCCTTATCCTGCATTCGCTGGCCCAGCGCCCGGGCGTGGTGAAGAGCCGCGATTCGCTGATGGACGCTGCCTATGACGAACAGGTCTATGTCGACGACCGCACCATCGACAGCCACATCAAGCGGCTGCGCAAGAAGTTCAAGATGGTCGACAATGACTTCGACATGATCGAAACGCTTTACGGCGTCGGCTACCGCTTCCGCGAATCGGCCTGAGGCCGGATCTTATCTCCTCGCCACGCCGGGCATCGCCGCAAGGTGCAAGTCTGGCGTGGTCAAGGACGGAGCTGTATGATACGGCTCCGCGAAAGAGAGACGCAAAGGCGTAATCTCCATTCCGCCCTCGGGCGGACGGCAGCCAGGTCTGCCTTTGGAGCGGTAGCGAAGCCGCACTTGATATACAGGGGCCGCGAAAGCGGGAGTTGAAGGCTTGGTCGAAGTCTTGCGAAACATCGATATGGATGATGGCGAAACACGGGTGGCTTCCGGCCGGACGTGGGCGCATCCCTTCACGTTGATTCGCCGCATCTTCGGCAACGCCGTCTTTTCCAGCCTGACGCGCCGTATCCTGTTCTTCAATCTCGTCGCGCTTGTCGTCCTCGTCGGCGGCATCATGTATCTGAACCAGTTCCGCGAAGGGCTGATTGATGCCCGCGTCGAAAGCCTTTTGACGCAAGGGGAAATCATCGCCGGCGCGATCGCGGCCTCCGCCTCCGTCGATACCAACTCGATCACCATCGATCCGGAAAAGCTGCTGGAACTGCAGGCCGGCCAAAGCATCACGCCGCTGCCAAGCGACGAGGATCTCGAATTTCCGATCAATCAGGAACGTGTGGCCCCGGTTTTGCGGCGGCTGATTTCGCCGACCCGGACCCGCGCCCGCCTGTTTGATGCCGACGCTGACCTTTTGCTGGATTCGCGCCATCTCTATACGGGCGGTCAGGTGCTGCGTTTCGACCTGCCACCGATCGAGCCGGAGGCCGTGACATGGTCGGAACGGCTCAACTCCTGGTTCAATCGTGTGCTGCAGCCGGGTAACCTGCCGCTCTATAAGGAACCGCCGGGCGGTAACGGCGCGATCTATCCGGAAGTCATGAATGCGCTGACCGGTGTTCGCGGCGCCGTTGTGCGCGTCACCGAAAAGGGCGAACTGATCGTCTCCGTTGCCGTACCCGTTCAGCGGTTTCGCGCGGTTCTCGGCGTGCTGCTTTTATCGACGCAGGCGGGCGATATCGACAAGATCGTCCATGCCGAACGGCTGGCCATTATCCGCGTGTTTGGGGTCGCAGCGCTCGTCAACGTCATTCTGTCGCTGCTGCTATCGAGCACGATCGCCAATCCGCTGCGGCGCCTGTCAGCCGCCGCCATCCGCGTGCGGCGTGGCGGCGCCAAGGAGCGGGAGGAAATCCCGGATTTCTCCTCCCGCCAGGATGAGATCGGCAACCTGTCCGTTGCACTGCGCGAAATGACCACGGCGCTCTATGACCGTATTGCCGCGATCGAGAATTTTGCCGCCGATGTCAGCCACGAACTGAAGAACCCGCTGACCTCGCTGCGCAGCGCCGTCGAAACGCTGCCGCTCGCCCGCACCGACGATTCCAAGAAGCGGCTGATGGACGTCATCCAGCATGATGTGCGCCGTCTCGACCGGTTGATCAGCGATATCTCCGATGCCTCGAGACTCGATGCGGAACTTGCCCGCAGCGATGCGAAGGCTGTCGATCTGGAAAAACTGCTCGGTGGCCTTGTCGATCTCTCCCGGCAGATCCGCAGCGGCAAGAAGGTCGTCGAACTGAGCTTCGTCGTCGAGCGCAAAGACAATCCGAAGGCGCGCTTCGATGTGGGCGGTTACGAATTGCGTATCGGCCAGATCATCACCAATCTGATCGAAAATGCCCGGTCGTTTGTTCCCGACCATGGCGGACGCATCGTCCTGCGCCTGACCCGGACCCGCAGCCGCTGCATCATCTATGTCGAGGACAATGGACCGGGCATTCAGGCCGAAGACATCGACCGCATCTTCGAACGCTTCTACACCGACCGGCCGGAGGCTGAGGATTTCGGCCAGAATTCGGGTCTCGGTCTCTCCATCTCCCGCCAGATCGCCGAGGCCCATGGCGGCTCGCTGAAGGCTGAGAACATGCTGGATGCGAGCGGCAAGATTACCGGCGCCCGTTTCATCCTGTCGCTTCCGATCGAGAACCATTCGTGACGAACCCGGCGGTCAATATTCACGCGACCGCCGTGGTGCTCGGAACCCGGGGCTTCTTGTTTGTCGGCCCCTCCGGTGTCGGCAAGACAATGCTGGCACTCTCCTGCCTCACGGCAGCAAGGAATTGCGGGCTGTTTGCGGCGCTCGTCTCGGATGATCAGGTGCTGATTTCGGTCCGCAACGGTCGCATCATCGCTGGCCGCCCGGCCTCGATTGCCGGGCTCGCCGAGGTCCGTGGCGCCGGGATCGTTGCTCTCGAGACGATACCGGCCGCCGTGATCGATTTTGCCATTCTGCCAGTCAAACCGCCGTTTGAGCCGCGTTTACCCCCGGAAAATGAGAGGTTTTGTTTGCCTTCTGGTGATTTTTTGCCTTTGCATCGCCTTCCCTTGGCTGAAGGCTTGAATTCCTTTGAAATTTTGCGGCTTATTTTACCTCAAAATGCCGATTTTCAAGGACATTGATGCCTTTTAAAGCAGCAATTCCGGATTTTTAACTTGCCATTCGCCTTTTCCTTGCCAAGATGGCCGCCCTAAAGGTGGACGAAATTGCTGCATTGCGATATCTGACCCTCCTTATAGATTTGCAGATGCAGTTGGAGCGAAGACACCATGATCGGACTTGTGCTTGTCACACACGGCAAGCTGGCTGAAGAGTTTCGTCATGCGCTGGAGCATGTCGTTGGTCCGCAAAAGTCAATCGAGACTGTCTGCATCGGCCCCGAAGATGACATGGACCAGCGCCGGCAGGATATTCTGCACGCGGTTCTGGCGGCCGACGAAGGCAATGGCGTTATCATCCTCACCGACATGTTTGGCGGCACGCCGTCCAATCTGGCAATCTCGGTGATGCAGAGCGGCACCGTCGAAGTCATTGCCGGCGTCAACCTTCCCATGCTGATCAAACTGGCCGGCGTCCGTGGCGAAAGCGATATGGACAAGGCACTCATCGAAGCGTCCGAAGCAGGCAGGAAATACATCAATGTCGCAAGCCGCGTCCTCAGTGGAAAATAACGGGACGGCGGTCATGACCCTCTCCCGCGACCTTCTGATCGTCAACAAGCGCGGACTGCATGCCCGCGCCTCGGCCAAGTTCGTCCAGACGGTCGAGGGCTACGATGCCGAGATCCACGTCTCGAAGGACGGCATGACCGTCGGCGGCACCTCGATCATGGGCCTGATGATGCTGGCCGCCAGCACCGGCTGTTCGGTCTCCGTCACCTCCAGCGGCCGTCAGGCACAAGAGGCGCTCGACGCTCTCGATGCGCTGGTTGCCGACAAGTTCGGCGAAGAAATCTAACCTGGGCCAGATCGGACACATAAAGATATAAAGACCTCTTTATGTCCTGTTGCTCCCTTTCGCGTTTCCTGATAATTGAGGAACAAACTTGCTGCAGACTGCAGGAAGTGCCGAATTCTAGTGCGCCCTGCCCGGTCCTGCCAAAACGTCAGGTCTTCGTGCACGGCACCAGCCCGGAGACTTTCATGAGCACGAAAAACGACTATCTGGTTGCGGATATCGGCCTTGCCGATTTCGGCCGCAAGGAAATCACCATCGCCGAGACCGAAATGCCGGGCCTGATCGCCTGCCGCGAGGAATTCGGCACTGCCAAGCCCCTGAAGGGCGCGCGCATCACCGGCTCGCTGCACATGACCATCCAGACGGCCGTCCTGATCGAGACACTGGTTGCTCTCGGCGCCGACGTGCGCTGGGCATCCTGCAACATCTTCTCGACGCAGGACCACGCCGCAGCGGCCATCGCTGCCACCGGCGTTCCGGTCTTTGCGGTCAAGGGCGAAAGCCTTGAAGAATACTGGACCTACACGGACCAGATCTTCCAGTGGGCCGACGGCGGCGTTTCCAACATGATCCTCGATGACGGTGGCGACGCCACCATGTACATCCTGCTCGGCGCCCGCGCCGAAGCCGGCGAGGACGTTCTGTCGAAGCCTGAATCCGAGGAAGAAGAAATCCTCGTCGCCCAGATCAAGAAGCGCCTTGCCGCTTCGCCGGGCTGGTTCACCAAACAGCGCGACGCCATCAAGGGCGTGACGGAAGAAACCACCACAGGTGTCAACCGTCTCTACCAGCTGCATGCCAAGGGCCTTTTGCCCTTCCCGGCCATCAACGTTAACGATTCGGTTACCAAGTCGAAGTTCGACAACAAGTATGGCTGCAAGGAATCGCTCGTCGACGGCATCCGCCGCGGCACCGACGTGATGATGGCCGGCAAGGTTGCCGTCGTCTGCGGCTACGGCGACGTCGGCAAGGGTTCTGCCGCTTCGCTCGCCGGCGCCGGCGCCCGCGTCAAGGTCACGGAAGTCGATCCGATCTGCGCCCTGCAGGCCGCCATGGACGGTTTTGAAGTCGTTCTGCTCGAAGACGTTGTGTCCTCCGCCGATATCTTCATCACCACGACCGGCAACAAGGACGTCATTCGCATGGACCACATGCGCGAGATGAAGGACATGGCGATTGTCGGCAATATCGGCCACTTCGACAACGAGATCCAGGTTTCCGCGCTGCGCAACATGAAGTGGACCAACATCAAGCCGCAGGTCGACTTGATCGAGTTCCCCAAGGGCAACCGCATGATCCTGCTGTCGGAAGGCCGCCTGCTCAACCTCGGCAACGCCACCGGTCACCCGTCCTTCGTGATGTCGGCCTCGTTCTCCAACCAGGTGCTGGCCCAGATCGAACTGTTCACCAAGGGTGCGCAGTACGACAAGGGTGTCCACATCCTGCCGAAGCACCTCGACGAGAAGGTCGCTCGCCTTCATCTGGCCAAGCTCGGCGCCAAGCTGACGGAACTTTCGGAAGAGCAGGCTGGCTATATCGGCGTGACGCCGAAGGGGCCATTCAAGTCTGAACACTACCGCTACTAGTCCTTACCCGGATAATCCACAACATATAGAGGCCGCGATCTTGACAGGAGATCGCGGCCTCTTTTTTTGCTCCGCCCTTCCCGAGGATTCCCCGAAGGCGTATGTTTTTGGCACAATGATTCGTGACGAAGATGCGGAACAAACGCGTCGCGGATGGGATGTCTTGTCGTTGAGGCGGCAAACAGACGAAGACATGCCGGACTGCAATCGGAATTGACCGAGGCCCGCTTTAGCGGGATTTCGACTTAACACTGCTTGGCGATTTGCAACCGGACAAAATGACTTTGAACGGACCCGGCCGAAAGGCCGGGGCACGCTTCAAGGTGTTGAATACACAGCTGATCGCGTGATTCGGGTTTTCCGGCGCATCGATCATATGTGGTGCAAACGGGGAAGCACGCCATGGAAACAGGTCCTTTGAAACGCGCTGGCGGCCGGATTCCGTCTCTGTTGCGCCGGTTCATGGCAAGCTCGACGCTCGTGGCTTTCGCTTGCCCTGCTTTTGCAGCGGCTGAAGGCGTGGCGACAGCCAACCTCTTCGGCTCGTCCGAAGTCGTGACCTTTTCCGTGCTGATCGGCGTCATTTCTGCAGCAATGCTGTCGGCCATCTGGCTGATCCGCCAGCGCGGCAATATGGAGACCGACAATCGCGAGCTGAACACGGCGCTGGCCGATGCCAACCACCGGATTTCGCGGTTCCAGGCACTGATTGCCGACAAGAACCGCCGCATCGTCGTTTGGGAAGGCCAGTCGAACAAGCCTGAATTTCTTGGCCAGCTGCCGGCTGAGACCGGCGCACCGCAGGACGACCGCGACTTCCTCGCTTTTGGCCGCTGGATTAAATCGCAATCGGCATCCGAGCTGGAAAAAGCCATCGAACGGCTGCGCTCCAATGCCGAGAGCTTTGACCTTGTCGTCGAAACCAGCCGGAGTGAAATCATCGAAGCCCAGGGCCGCGTTTCCGGCGGCCGCGCCTTCGTGCGTTTCGTGGCACTGAACAATCTGCGGGCCGAGCTTGCGGAAGTTAAAATGGAACGCGACCGCCTGCACGGCGCGCTGTCCAACCTGCATACGCTGCTCGACGCAATCGATCTTCCTGTCTGGCAGCGCGGGCCGGACGGCGCCATTCTGTGGGTAAACGAAGCTTATGCCGAAGCCGTCGAAGCTGCTGATCCCTCCGCAGCCGTCAAGGAGAGCCGCGAGCTTTTGGCAACCGTTGCACGCGAGAAGATCCGCGTCCTCAGCACTTATGATTCGCCCTATCGCGACAAGGTCTCCACCGTCGTGCGCGGCAACCGGACGTTCTACGACGTGGTGGACGCCAAGAGCACCAGCGGATCCGCAGGCATGGCGATCAATGTCTCCGACGTCGAGGCCGTCCGCGAGGAACTCAACCGCACCCTGAAGAGCCACGCCGAAACGCTCGACCATCTGGCAACGCCGGTGGCGATCTTCGACGGCAGCCAGCAACTGCAATTCTACAACCAGGCTTTCCAGCGGCTTTGGGACCTCGACATGGGCTTCCTCGAGCGCAAGCCGGGCAATGGCGAGATCCTCGACCGGCTGCGCGCCGTCGGCAAGCTGCCGGAACAGCTGAACTGGAAGCAGTGGAAGGATTCAGCGCTCGCCGTCTATCAGGCGATTGAGACGCAATCCGATCTTTGGCACCTGCCCAATGGCCAGACATTGCGCGTGTTCGCAACCGCCCGCCCGCAGGGGGGAGCCACCTGGGTGTTCGAGAACCTGACGGAAAAGGTCGATCTGGAAACCCGCTACAACACGCTGGTCCAGGTTCAGGGCGAAACGATCGATCACCTGTCGGAAGGCGTCGCCGTGTTCGGGCCGGACGGCCGCATCAAATTGTCCAACCCGGCGTTCCGCGCGCTGTGGGGCGTCAGCGAAATCGAAGCAAAGCCCGGAACGCATATCCGCGCCATCGAGCAGGCCTGCGCGCCATCCTACGACCAGCCGGACGGCTGGAAGCGGTTTTCGCATCTCATCACCAGCTTTGACGACGAACGCCCGTCCTGCCAGGGCATTCTGGAGCTCCGGACCGGCTTGATCCTCGATTTCGCCGTCATTCCGCTGCCCAACGCCCAGACGATGCTGACCTTCGTCAACATCACCGACAGCGCCCGGGTCGAGCGCGCGCTCACCGAAAAGAACGATGCGTTGCGGATGGCGGACCATCTGAAGAACGATTTCGTCCAGCACGTGTCCTATGAGCTGCGTTCACCGCTGACCAATATTATCGGCTTTGCCGATCTGCTGAAAACGCCCGCTTTCGGATCGCTGACGGAACGGCAGGCAGAATATGTCGATCATATCTCCACATCCTCCTCGCTGCTTCTGACCATCGTCAACGACATCCTCGATCTGGCAACCGTCGATGCCGGTATCGTCGAGCTCGACCTGTCGGAAATCAACCTGACGGATTTCCTTGATGAAGTGTCGCTACAGATGGCCGATAGGCTGCAGGAAAGCGCAGTCACCCTGCAGATCGATACACCGGATATGCTGGGCCTGTTCGTTGCCGATCACCAGCGGCTGAAACAGATCCTCATCAAGCTTTTGACCAATGCCGCCAACTTTGCGCCTGATGGCAGCACTGTCAGCCTGAAATGCCGCCGCGAAGGCAGCGACTTCGTCTTCAGCGTCGCCGACAATGGGGCCGGCATTCCGCAGGATGTGCTTGACGCCGTGTTCAAGCGTTTCGAAAGCCATGGCCAGCACGGCGGCGCAGGCCTTGGCCTGTCGATCGTCGAAAGCTTCGTCAGCCTGCATCACGGCACCGTATCGATCCGCAGCCACGAGGGAGAAGGCACGGAAGTGACCTGCCGCATCCCTTCGGGCGACCTGCCGCAGATCGCCGCAGCGGAATAATGCAGGTGATCGAGCTCACCCTCAAGGACGAGGCAGCCACGATCGAGCTTGGCGAGGATCTGGCGCTGGCCCTGAAAGCCGGCGATTGTCTGGCGCTATCGGGCGACCTCGGGGCCGGAAAATCGACATTGGCGCGTGCCTTTCTGCGTGCCATGGCCGACGACGAGACGCTGGAGGTTCCAAGCCCCACCTTCACGCTGGTGCAGAGCTATGAGCTGCGCATTGCCGTTTCGCATTTCGATCTCTACCGGCTCGCGGATGTATCGGAACTCGATGAGCTGGGGTTTGACGAGGCCCTATCCGAGGGCATCTGCCTGGTGGAGTGGCCAGAGAATGCGCTGTCGGCGCTGCCCAAGTCACGGTTGACCGCCATATTCTCGCATCTTGGCGACGGACGCCTGGTCAAAATCACCGGCGAAGCCGCCACCCTTCTTCGGATCGAACGCAGCCTCGCCATCCGCACCTTCCTCAGGCAGCGTGGATATGGCCATGCCAAGCGATGCCATCTGAGCGGCGACGCTTCCGCACGCGCCTATGAACGTATTCTCGTGTCTGGAGAACCGACCCGCATTCTGATGGACTCGGCCCGTCACAAGCCCGGCCCTATCCTTCAGGACGGCAAATATTACCAGCAGCTGGCGCATCTGGCCGAAGACGTCATCCCTTTCGTCGCAATCGACCGCGACATCAGGCAGAAGGGATTTAGCGCACCCGACATCTATGAGAGCGATCTTGATGCCGGCATCCTGTTGATCGAAGACCTCGGCAGTGACGGTATTCTCGACGCGGACGGACGGCCGATCGCCGAGCGTTACCTGGAAAGTGTGCGTGTCCTTGCCCATCTGCATGCGCAGCCAGTGACGCGGGACATATCGCTGGGCACGGTCAACCACCATATCCCGGATTTCGACCGCTCGGCGATGAAGATCGAGACCAGCCTGCTGCTCGACTGGTATCTGCCCTGGAAGCGTGGTGAAAAGGCGTCCGATGCAGAGCGCCATGGCTATTTTGCCGTCTGGGATCACCTGATCGATCTTATGGCTTCATCGGAAAAGAAGCTGCTGCTGCGGGATTTCCATTCACCGAACATCATCTGGCGCGGCGAGCGGTCCGGATTCGAGCGCATCGGCATCATCGATTTCCAGGATTCGATGATCGGCCCGACGGCCTATGACGTCGCCTCAATCACGCAGGATGCGCGCGTGACGATCGAACCGGAGCTGCGCGACGCGATGCTGTCGCTCTACTGCGCGGAACGCAACGCTCTCGGCACATTCCACGAGCCGACGTTCCGGCGCGACTGGCATCTGATGTCCGCCCAGCGCAATTGCAAGCTCGTTGGCATCTGGGTGCGGCTGATGCAGCGCGACGGCAAGCCCTTCTATATGAAGCATATGCCGCGCACATTTTCCTATCTCGAGGTGGCGCTTCAACACGAAGCACTCGCGCCCTTGCGCGATTGGTGCATAAAGGCTGGAATCCTCTAGACCGAATCAACGGTCAAAGGTTGACTGGATCACGTGCTGCCGATGCCCATCATCAAAAATGCCATGGTGCTTGCCGCGGGGCTCGGAACCCGTCTGCGCCCCATCACCGATACCATGCCGAAACCGCTGGTTACGATCGCGGGAAAGCCGATGATCGACTATGTGCTCGATCTCCTGGAGGCCGCAGGCGTCGAGACGGCTGCGGTCAACGTTCATCATTTCGCCGACCGGATGGAAGCGCATCTGGCTGAGCGAAGCCGGCCAAGCATCGTGATCTCAGACGAGCGGGCAGCGCTGATGAATTCCGGTGGCGGCTTGGTTAAGGGATTGAAGCTGCTTCCCGACGGCCCGGTTCTGGTGATGAATGCCGACCTGTTCTGGGTCGGAGAAAAACCGGATTCTCCGTCCAATCTCGAAAGGCTCGCATCCTTCTTCGATCCGGAAACCATGGACATGGCGCTTCTCTGCGTGCGCAATGAAGACACGACCGGCCACAACGGCAAGCTGGATTTCTCCCTCGATCAGCAAGGACGTCTGTCGCGCTACAAGGACGGCATGGACAATCCTGTCGTTTATGCGGGCGCAATCGCCCTTCACAGCCGCCTTTTCGCCGCCGCACCGGATGATGCTTTCAACCTCAATATCTATTTCGACCGGGCGATCGCGCAAAACAGGCTTTTCGGTATCGTTCTCGACGGTCACTGGCTGACGGTCGGGACACCCGAAGCGATTGGGCAAGCCGAAGATGCCATCCAGCAGTTTGCAACAGGAGCAGGATGACGTGGCGGACACAGTCTCCAACGTCTACACCATTCCACCCGGCCTTCCCTTCCTGAAGACCCTGGTTGAAAAGCTGTGTTCTGGCGATCTGATCCCGGGTTTCCGCTACGACACGGCCGATCCCTTGTCGCTGGCCGGTGTGACCATTTTCGTGCCAACCCGGCGATCGGCCCGCGTGCTGCGCTCCGAACTGGTGGATTGCCTCGGCGGACGCTCGGCGATCCTGCCAATGATCCGGGCACTGGGCGAAACCGACGATGACAGCGGCTTTTTCGATGCCGAAATCCCGGCGATCCTCGATCTCGCACCGCCCTTGCCCAATATTGCCCGGCTGATCGAGCTCGGCTGCCTTATCCTTGCCTGGCGCAATCAGCTGCCGAAGGCTGTGCTCGACGTGCATGCGGAAAGCCCGCTGATCGCTCCGGCCAGCCCCGCCGATGCCATCTGGCTGGCGCGCAATCTCTCCGAGATCATCGACGCGATGGAAACGGAGGAACTGGACTGGGACGCGCTCGACAAGCTCGATGACGCCGACCATGCCCTCTGGTGGCAGCTGACGCTGGCCTTCCTGAAAATTGCCAGCACCTATTGGCCGGCCCGGCTGGAGGAGCTGAAGCAATCCTCTCCCGCCCGCCACCGCAACGCCATCCTTGAGGCCGAAGCCCAGCGCATTGCCAGTGGCAAGGTCACCGGCCCGATCATCATTGCCGGCTCCACCGGCTCGATCCCCGCAACGGCAAAGCTGATTGCTGCCGTGCAGAAGCTTCCAAACGGCACCATCGTCTTGCCCGGTCTCGACCAGACAATGAGTGACGCCGAGTGGATGATGATCGCGCCGGAAACCGCAAAGCTGACCGGCAGACCGGACCCGGCAAGCCGCAGCCATCCGCAATACGGATTCTTCCGCCTGCTGAAGCTTATGGAGGTTTCGCGTCAGGACGTCACCATTCTCGGTACTTCGGAGCCCGATCTCGATTACCGGGCAGAGCTGATCTCGCATGCCCTTCTGCCAGTCCAGGCGACCAGCAGCTGGACGGCACTGCGCGGCGATGTCGATCCTATCCGGCTGACCGCTGCGTTCTCCGATGCGGCGCTGATCGAAACGGCCAATGAGCGGGAGGAGGCAACCGCCATCGCCATTGCGCTGCGCCTCGCGTTGCACGGCAACGACGAAAGCCAGGCGGCCCTCATCACGCCCGACCGCGATCTTGCCCGCCGCGTGGCCACTGAGCTCATGCGCTTCGGCATTGAAGCTGACGATTCCGCCGGTACGCCGCTCTCCTCCACCGGACCCGGCAGCCTGGCGCGACTGCTGCTTGAAGCGGCATTGCGGCCGGGCGATCCCATATCCATCGTGGCGCTTCTCAAACATCCGCTTGCCCGTTTCGGCCTCTCCGCCGAGGCGATGAACGCGGCGGCCACGACGCTGGAGCTGATGGCACTGCGCGGCGGTACCGGCAGCGCCGATATTTCCGAGCTTGAAACTCTTCTCGACCAGACGCTGCAGCAGGAAATCGGCAAGAAACATCTGCCGGAATGGCGCGGCCAGATCGACGACGAGGCCATCGAGCAGGCCCGCGATCTTGCCCGGCGCATCGCCGCAGCAGCCGAGCCACTGGCCGGCACCTTGGTTCGCCATCACAGAAGCGGCCGTGGGCTGACGGCAGCCTTGCCGCTCTCGCAATGGGCGGAGAAAACCGGTTCGGGCCTGGAAGCCGTTGCCATCGATGAGCATGGCTGCCTTGCAGGGCTCTGGTCGGGTGAAGCCGGCGAAGCACTGGCCGCACAATTGCGTTCCGTCATCGATACCGAAGGTCAGCTGACGGCGGATGGGCCGCAATGGAGCGATATCGTCGAGGCGCTGTCGGCGAGCGAATCGATCAAGCCGCGCTCGATGCGCCATCCGCGCGTGTTCATCTTCGGCGCGCTCGAATCCCGTCTGCAAAGCGTCGATCTCGTGGTTCTCGGCGGCATGAACGAGGGGACATGGCCCGGCCAGACGGCCAATGATCCCTTCCTGTCGCGAACGATGAAGACGACGATGGGGCTTGAGCCGCCGGAGCGGCGGATCGGCCAGCTGGCCCATGATTTCCAGATGGCCTGCGGCACGCGCAAACTCATTCTGACCCGCGCCATGCGCAAAGGCGCCACGCCGACGGTTGCGTCCCGCTGGCTGCAGCGGCTTCTGGCGGTCGGCGGCAAACCCTTTGCGGCGACGCTGCGTGAAAATGGCCGGGATTATCAGCAATGGGCTGGCATGCTGGATCAGGGTGTCACCCAGCCGCTGGCCAAAAGGCCGGAGCCGAAACCATCGGCGGAGCACCAGCCGCGCAGCTATTCCTTCAGCGAGGTAAGCCGGCTACGGCGCGACCCCTATGCCGTCTATGCGCGGCGAATCCTGCGCCTGCAGCCGATCGATCCTTTCAACCGCGATCCGGGCGCCGCCGAACGCGGCACGCTGTACCACAAGATCGTCGAACGCTTCGTGCGCGCCAAGCTGGATGCCGCATCGCCGCAAGCGCAGGTGGAGATGAGCCGGATTCTCAACGAGGCTTTCGATGAGCAGGCCCTGCCTGCCCATATCGATATCGTCTGGCGGCCGCGCTTTGCCGCCGTTGGCAAGGCCTTCATCGACTGGGAAATCAGCCGTCAGGGCGATATCCGCAACAGCTATACCGAACTGTACGCAACGATGGAGCTTGCTGTGTCCGGCATCAAGCTGACCGGCATTGCCGACCGGATCGATATTCTCGGCGAAGGCAGCGCCGTGATCGTCGATTACAAGACGGGATCAAACCCTTCTATCAATGAGGCCCGGGCCCTGCTTGACCCGCAGCTGGCACTGGAAGCCGCAGCGCTGAAGGCCGGGGCCTTCGAGAAGGCCGGGGCGAAACACCCGCAATCGCTGCTTTACGTTCGCCTCAAACCCGGCGAACGGTTTGCCGTTCAGGAGGTCAACAACGAGCATGCCAAGGCGCGCGCCAATGTTGAGACCAAGTCGGCCGAGCAATTGGCCGAGGATTCGCTGAAGGAGTTGACCGGGCTCCTCGCTGCCCTGATGAGCGGCAAGTATGGTTTCGCCTCGCGGTTGATCGTCCAGAAGGAGCGGGATTACGGCGGAGAATACGACCATCTGGCCCGCGTTGCCGAATGGGCCACGGCCGAAGGCGAGGATGACAGCAATGAAGGATGACGATTTCGGCCCGCTCGAGCCGACGCCGCAGGCTTGGCTGGACTGGACCTCGGCCAAGCAGGCGCTCGCCTCCGACCCTGCCCGCTCCGCCTGGGTTTCGGCCAATGCCGGCTCCGGCAAGACGCATGTGCTGACGCAGCGCGTTATCCGGCTTCTACTGTCCGGCTGCCGGCCCTCGGCGATCCTGTGCCTCACCTATACCAAGGCTGCGGCATCGGAAATGTCCAACCGCGTGTTCGAACGGCTGGCCGAATGGGTGACGCTGGACGATGACGCCCTGGATGACCGGATCGCGGCAATCGAGGGCGAGCGGCCGGATCTGTTGAAACGTCAGGAGGCCCGGCGCCTATTTGCGCGCGCACTGGAAACACCCGGCGGCCTGAAGATCCAGACAATCCATGCCTTCTGCGAGGCGCTGTTGCATCAGTTTCCGCTCGAGGCCAATGTTGCTGGACATTTCTCGGTTCTCGACGACCGTGCCTCCGCCACGCTTCTCGCCGATGCCCGGCGGGCGTTGCTGACGGCCACCGCAAGCGAGGATGACAGCGAGCTGACCGAGGCCTTTGCGACGGTTCTCGACCTTGCCGACGATACCGGCCTTGAGAAACTGCTCTCGGCGATCGTTGCGCAACGCACGCCAATCCAGCTTTTTCTCGATGAAGCCGCCACTAAAAGGGGCATAGATCCAGCGCTTCGCCTGGCCCTGGGGCTCGGCCCGGATGAAACCGCAGAAACGGCATTAGCCGGATTCTGGCCTTTGAACGGTTTGAACGGAGCGGCACTCGAACGCTATATCGGCATGGCGCTTTCGGTCGGGGGAGCCAAGGTTACGGAGTTTGCTGAAGGCTTGCGCGTCGTCGCCAAGCTCGCCGATCCGCTGCAGCGTTACACTGCACTGAACGGGCTGTTTTTCACCCAGGCGGGCAAGCCGAAAGCCGATTCGGCCTTCCTGTCCAAAGGGATGCGCGACAAGGCGCCTGATCTCGAAGACATGGTCAACGCGGCCCGCGACCACATCGCCGCCGCCGCCGATCGGCTCAACCTGATTTCGATGTTCGAGGCCACCAAGGCAGCCCTGGTGCTCGCCGACCGGCTGAACAACGACTATGAGGATATCAAGAAAAGCCGCAGCCAGCTGGATTTCGACGATCTGATCAACCGCACCGCGACACTTCTGTCACGGGGCGATGTCAGCCGCTGGGTTCACTACAAGCTCGACCAGGGCATAGACCATATCCTCGTCGATGAGGCCCAGGATACAAGCCCCGTGCAATGGACAATCATCCAGTCGCTGGCCGAGGACTTCTTCTCCGGCGAAACGGCGCGCAGCGGTAACCGGACGATGTTTGCCGTCGGCGACGAGAAGCAGTCGATCTATTCGTTTCAAGGCGCCCGGCCGGAGCGGTTTTCCAACGAGAGCATCGAGACAGAGCGGCGGGTCCGCGATGGCGGCAAGGCCTTCAGCCCGATCCGGCTGCAGCTGTCCTTCCGCTCTACCGAGGATGTGCTTTCGGCCGTCGATACCGTGTTTGAAAATCCGCTTCATGCCCGTGGCCTCAGCGCCCGCAATGATGCCGTCGTGCACGCGTCCAACCGCATTGGCCATCCCGGTGTGGTCGAGGTCTGGGACGCGATTGCGCCGGCCGACAGCATCCAGGAGGACGACTGGACGGCCGCCTTCGACGCGACGCCGGAGGATGCCCCCGCCAATATCCTGGCACAGCGCATTGCCGCCACTCTTGCCCATTGGATCGGCCGGGAAACGGTGATCGAGAAAGGCGTCAAGCGGCCGATGCAGCCGGGTGATATCATCGTTCTCGTGCGCAAACGCGACGCCTTCGTCAACGCGCTGACCCGGGCGCTCAAGACACGGCAGAATATTCCTGTGGCCGGTGCGGACCGGCTGGTGCTGACCAACCATATCGCCGTGCAGGACCTGATGGCGCTTGGCCGTTTCGTACTTTTGCCGCCGGACGACCTGTCGCTGGCTGCGGTTTTGAAAAGCCCGCTGTTCAACCTTGGCGAAGACGATATTGCAGCATTGGCCGTGGGCAGGCCTTCCTCCGTCAGCGTCTGGAAAAACCTTCTGGACTTCGGCGCAGACGAGACGAGCCATTATCACCCCGCCTTGCAAAAGCTGCAGCGCTATAGATCGCTATCGCGCACCCTGCCCGTGCATGATTTCTACGCGCAGATACTTGGTCAGGACTGTGGGCGCGCTGCCTATCTCGGACGGCTCGGCACCGAAGTCAGCGATATCCTCGACGAATTCCTGACCTTTGCGCTCGACCATGAAAAGAACGGCCTTCCCGGCCTGCAGGCCTTTATTTCCGGGCTGGAAATGGAAGCGCCGACGGTCAAGCGCGAACAGGACAAGGAGCGCAACGAAGTCCGGATCATGACGGTCCACGCCGCCAAGGGCCTGGAATCGCCGGTGGTGTTCCTGGTGGATGGCGGTGGCAAGGCGTTCAATTCCCAGCATGTGTCCGGCCTGCGCATGATCAAGCAGGACGATCACCCGGGCGCCATGCCATTGCCCGTCTGGCGTCCGCCGGGCGCGGCATCGAACGCGCTGGTGGATGCGGATACGGACCGGCTGAAAACGGCGGCCGAGGAAGAATACCGCCGGCTGCTCTATGTCGGTATGACACGCGCGGCCGACCGGCTGATCGTCTGCGGCTATCAGGGCAAGCGCGCCAATCCGGAAAGCTGGCATGCGATGGTCACTGCCAGCCTGTCTGCCGATGAGCGCGGCCGCAGTGCGCCGATGACGTTTTCAGCCGGCGACCAGGAATGGACCGGTTACCGCTGGCAGGTTTCCACCCTCGGCCGCGATCTGCAGACGCAGGAACAGGACCTGCAGCCGGTCGAGCCTCAACGGGGCGGCCTGCCGCCGGCGCTTCTGCAACCCTTGCCGCCGCAAAAGCATCTGCCCCGGCCTCTCAGCCCTTCCGGTGCGGGTGCTGTTATCGACGAGGAAGAGAGCGGCGCCATCGCAGGCTCCGCCCTGTTCTCGCAAAAGCCTAGCGCCGACACGTCCCTGCTGCGCGGCGCGATCCTGCACCGGTTCCTGCAGGTTCTGCCATCTATCGCGCCGGAGGAACGCCGGGCTGCGGCCGAGCGTTATCTGCTTCGCTCCGTTCCGCGCTGGTCTGCAGCACAACGGCAGGCATTGACTGAATCGGTGCTGAAGGTAATCGGTTATCCGGAACTCGCCGCGTTGTTTTCCGAAGGCAGCCGGGCGGAAGTGTCGGTCATGGGCACCCTCAAGCTCGGTTCCAGGGATTTTGCGGTGTCCGGCCGGATCGACCGGCTGGCCGTATCGGGAAACACCGTCATCATTGCCGATTTCAAAACCAACCGTGAAATTCCTGTATCCGCCGAAGCAGTCCCCTTCGTTTACCGGGCGCAGCTGGCGATTTATCGCGCCTTGCTGCAACCGCTTTACCCGGATCACCTCATCCAGTGTGCTCTGATTTATACCGGGGGTCCTACTGTTCTCATCCTGCCGCAGGCGATGCTGGACGGAAGCCTTGTGGAGCTCGCGACAAAGTGAGATAGGGATGGGATTGAAAAGCTGACGCTCAACCATCACATGATGGATAACCGTTCGAAGAACGCCGATTTCGAAACCAAGGAGCAGCCTATGGCTACCGTAAAAGTCGATACTTCCAATTTTCAGGACGAAGTCCTGAACTCCGTCGAGCCTGTCATCGTGGACTTCTGGGCCGAATGGTGCGGCCCGTGCAAGATGATCGCTCCGAGCCTGGAAGAAATTTCCGTTGAAATGGCTGGTAAGGTCAAGGTTGCCAAGGTCAACATCGACGAGAACCCGGAAATCGCTGCCCAGTATGGCGTGCGCTCGATTCCGACTCTCGCCATGTTCAAGGCCGGCGAAGTTGCCGACATCAAGGTCGGTGCTGCGCCGAAGACAGCCCTGACCTCGTGGATTGCCAACGCTGCTGCGTAAGTGAAATTCCAAGTGGAATCAAAAAAGCCCGGGAAACCGGGCTTTTTTCGTTTCTAACACATCATTCCGCGCCGGTCGCAGGTTCCAGCAGCGGAATATGCGGAGCAGCGGTTTTCGGCAGCATGCCCGTCAGACGCGGATCGTCGTGGATCTCGACCATCAGCTTATAGGGCTTGAAGCCGGAGCGCTGGTAGAATCCAACGGCGGCCGGATGATCGAATGTGCAGGTGTGCAGCCAGAACCGCTCGATCGGATGCGCCCAGGCCTTGGCGATCGCCAAGTTCATCAGGAAGCGCCCCGTGCCCTTGCCGATCGCATCCTTGACGATGCCGAAATAGACAACTTCGCATTCGCCGGGCACGCGAAAATCGAGTTCGAGCAGGCCTATGTCGCGGTCACCGTCGCGCAGTGCATAGGTTTCCATCGATGGATTGGCGAGAATGTCGCGCACCTCGTCATCGCCGACGCCCAGCATCGACCCCCACAGCCAGTCCTCGCCGACATCGCGAAACAGACGCCGGTATATGTCGAGATTCTGCGGGCCGAGGCGGACCAAGGTGAGCGGCAGTTCCGGCAATCGGGCCATTTCCGCCGGGCGCTTTCGCATTTCCAGAAATGTCACTACATTGGCGACCTTGCCGGGCGGGATGGGCGAATAGCCCTCGGGCAGTTCAGGATTATTGTCGTACATTCGGTTTCTCTGCTCAGAATTCAGATGGGCAAACCGCAGCGTTTTATCGCGGCGGCGTGCCGTTGTCGGCCAGAACGTCGCCGACCAGATAGAGCGAGCCGCCGATCAGGATGCGGGGGCCGATAGGATCGTCGTTGAACATCGCCGTGATGGCGCCGAGTGCTTCGGCCACCGTGGACATTGCGCCTGCCTCGAACCCGGCCGAAGCTGCGTCGTCGGCGAGTGCGACCGCGTCGATTCCGGCATCGGAGCCGCGAATCGGTACGGTAAACACCTGTTCGGCAAGCCCCTTGAACGCCTGGAAATAGCCCACCGGGTCCTTGGTATTGATCATGCCGATGATCAGGAACAGCGGCCGCGGATCGCGTTCTTCCAGATTGGCCATGGTTTCGGCGATGACCTGGCCAGCGCCTGGATTATGGCCGCCATCCACCCAGATTTCCGATCCCTCCGGCGCTAAGCGCGCCAGATTGCCTTCAGTCAAACGCTGGAGGCGGCCCGGCCATTCGACGGTGACCAGTCCCTTGTCGATGACGGCATCGGATATATCGAAACCGGCGGCCTTCACGGCGCGGATGGCGGCGGCGGCATTGGCGTATTGATGGCGGCCGGGCAGCCGCGGCAGCGGCAAATCGGCCAGACCGAAATCGTCCTGATAGACCAGGCGGCCGAATTCCTCATGCGCCATGAAGTCCTGCCCATAGACCGACAGCGGGCAATTCAGCCGTTCGGCGATGGAGACCAGTACGTCGCGAGCCGTATCTTCTTCCTGATGGCCGATGACCACCGGGCAGCCGCGCTTCATGATGCCCGCCTTTTCGGCAGCAATCAGTTCGACGCGATCGCCGAGATAGGCCTGATGATCGAGCGAGATCGGCATGATGACCGACACGGCGGGCGTCTTGATGACATTGGTCGCGTCAAAACGGCCACCGAGGCCGACTTCGATGATAACGACATCGGCCGGATGCTCGGCAAACAGCACGAAGGTGACGGCTGTCAGGATTTCGAAAACGGTGATCTTCTGGCCGGCATTGGCTTCGCCAACGCGGCGAATGGCGTCCGCCAGAACGGCATCGCTGACCAGTGCACCGCGTTCGCCCTTTTTACCGATGCGATAGCGCTCGTGCCAGTTGACCAAATGCGGAGATGTATGGACATGGACGGTAAGTCCAGCAGCTTCCAGGATGGCGCGGGAAAAGGCCGTCACCGAACCCTTGCCGTTGGTGCCAGCCACATGAATGACGGGTGGCAGCCTGTCCTGCGGATTGCCGAGCACTTCAAGAAGCCGGGTAATGCGGTCGAGCGACAGGTCGAAGCCCTTCGGGTGAAGCGCCAGCAGCTTGTCGATTTCCTGCCCAGCTTCGGACACCTGCACCGTTGTCATCACCGCTCCTCCAACTGCCGCTGGAGCGCCGGGCGCTCATGCAAGCGCGCTCAAGACGCGCCAATCCCAAATGACTAGTCGCTAACGGGCGGCCGGACAATCCCGGCCGCTTCCGTATTATTGAAAGCTCAGGCGCTGGCGGCCATCGGAACCGCTGCGAGCGCCGTCGAGCCATTCAGCTTGGCGGCATCCACCGGCTTCTTCATCAGGATCTTTAGCACGCGGGCAAGCGTATCTGGAATATCGTGGCGCTTGATGACCATGTCGATCATGCCGTGTTCCATCAGGTATTCCGAGGTCTGGAATCCTTCCGGCAGCTTCTCGCGAATGGTCTGTTCGATGACGCGCTTGCCGGCGAAGCAGATTTCCGCGCCCGGCTCGGCCAGATGCAGGTCGCCCAGCATGGCATAGGACGCCGTCACACCACCCGTGGTCGGGTTTGTCAACACGACGATATAGGGAAGGCCTGCTTCCTTGAGCATCTGCACGGCGACCGTGGTGCGCGGCAGCTGCATCAGCGACAGAATGCCTTCCTGCATGCGGGCGCCGCCCGAAGCCGGGAAGATCACCAGCGGGCATTTTTCAGCAATCGCCTTTTCGAACGCCTTGACGATCGCTTCTCCGGCAGCCATGCCGAGCGAACCGCCCATGAAGTTGAACTCATGCACGACGCCGACCAGCTTGACGCCCCGGCAACGGCCGACACCGGCAACGATCGTGTCTTCGAGATCGGTCTTGATGCGGCTGTCGCGCAGGCGATCGACGTATTTCTTCGAATCACGGAACTTCAGCGGGTCCTGCGCCACCTTCGGCTGCGGCAGGGCCTCGTAGACGCCGTCATCGAACAGATCCTTCAACCGCGCCTTGGCCGGCATCTTCATATGGAAGCCGGATGCGGGGATGACCCATTTGTTTTCTTCGAGATCGCGGTGAAACACCATCTCGCCGGTTTCCGGGCACTTGATCCAGAGATTTTCCGGAACTTCCCGGCGACCGAGCATCGAGTTGATCTTCGGTCGAACGTAATTCGTGATCCAGTTCAAATCCAAACTCCTGAATATTCAAAGCCGGTCCTGCCCCACAATGTGGGCATTTATTCGGCCGCGACAAGTTTCGCGGAACGAACGCCGGCTGCAAGGCCGCGAACCAGCGTTTCGACGCCCGGTACCGTTGCCCCTGTTGATTTTCCGTCCCCGGTCAGGCTGGACGCTATCTGGTTGACGATGGCGGTGCCAACAACAACGCCATCTGCCGACGCACCGATGGCGCGGGCATGATCAGCCGTCTTGACGCCGAAGCCGACGCAGACCGGAAGTTTCGTATGGCCCTTGATCCGCTGCACGGCACCGCCGACAACAGTGGGATCCGGCAGAGCCGAGCCGGTGATACCGTTCATCGAGACATAATAGACGAAACCAGAGGTATTTTCGAGGACCTTCGGCAACCGCTTGTCGTCCGTGGTCGGCGTCGCCAGGCGAATGAAGTTGATGTCTTTCTTCAACGCCGGGATGCACAGCTCGTCGTCCATTTCCGGCGGCAGATCGACGACGATCAGGCCGTCGATACCGCAAGCCAGCGCGTCATCGAGAAAGCGCTCAACGCCATAGATGTAGATCGGGTTGTAATAGCCCATCATGACGATCGGCGTATCCTGATCGCCTTCGCGGAAATGGCGGGCGATCTCCAGGGTCTTGGCCAGGGTCTGCCCGCCCTTCAGCGCGCGCTGTCCGGCCAGCTGGATCGCGGGGCCATCGGCCATCGGATCGGAAAAGGGCATGCCAAGCTCGATAATATCGGCGCCGGCCGACGGCAGAGCCTTCATGATGGCCAGCGACGTCTCGAAATCCGGATCGCCACCCATGAAATAGGTGACCAGTGCCGGCCGGCCTTCGGCGGCCAGATCGGCAAATCGTTTGTCCATGCGTGCGGTCATGCGGTTACAGTCCCATTCCAAGCAATTTACCGACGGTGAAGATGTCCTTGTCGCCGCGGCCGGAGAGGTTCATCAGGATGATCTCGTCCTTACCCATCTTTGGCGCCCGCTTGATCACCTCGGCGATCGCGTGGCTCGGCTCCAGTGCCGGAATGATACCTTCAAGGCGCGTCAACAGCTGGAAGGCTTCCAGCGCTTCATGGTCCATGATCGGCACATAGTCGACGCGGCCGATATCGGCGAGCCAGGAATGTTCAGGCCCAATGCCGGGGTAGTCAAGGCCGGCCGAGATCGAATGGCCTTCCTTGATCTGGCCGTCGCCATCCTGCAGCAGGTACGTGCGGTTTCCGTGCAGCACACCCGGCGAACCTGCGGTGATCGACGCGCAATGCTCGTCGCCTTCCAGCCCCTTGCCGCCGGCTTCGACGCCGACGATCTTGACGGATTCGTCGTCAAGGAAGGGATGAAAGATGCCGATCGCGTTCGAGCCGCCACCGACAGCAGCAATGACCAGATCCGGCAGGCGGCCTTCGGCTTCCAGCATCTGCTGCTTGGCTTCGATGCCGATCACCGACTGGAAGTCGCGGACCATTTCCGGATAGGGATGCGGACCGGCAGCAGTGCCGATCAGGTAATAGGTGTCGTCGACATTGGTGACCCAGTCGCGCAGGGCCTCGTTCATCGCATCCTTCAGCGTGCCGGACCCGGCCGTGACCGGCTTGACCTCGGCACCGAGCAGCTTCATGCGGAAGACGTTCGGCGCCTGACGCTCGACATCGGTTGCGCCCATATAGACGACGCAGGGAAGGCCGAAACGGGCGGCAACGGTAGCAGAGGCCACGCCGTGTTGTCCGGCACCGGTTTCAGCGATGATGCGGGTCTTGCCCATGCGCTTTGCCAGCAGGATCTGGCCGATGCAATTGTTGATCTTGTGCGAGCCGGTATGGTTCAGCTCTTCGCGCTTGAAATAGATCTTGGCGCCGCCAAGATGCTCCGTCAGGCGCTCGGCGAAGTAGAGCGGACTCGGGCGGCCGATATAATGGGCGCCGAGATATTTCAGCTCAGCCTGGAATTCCGGATCGGTCTTGGCCTTGTCCCACTCGGCCTGCAGGTCGAGGATCAACGGCATCAGGGTTTCGGCGACGAAACGGCCGCCGAAGATGCCGAAGCGGCCATCTTCATCGGGTCCGGTCTTGAACGAATTCAGGTTTGGCGTCTCGTTCACTTGCTTCTCCCTGCCAATTCTTTGGCTCCGGCCATATCCGCTTCCGCGCGGGCAACGGCCTCGAAAAACTCTTCCATGCGGCCCACATCCTTGACGCCCGGTGCGCTTTCCACACCGGAGGACGTATCGATGGCCTTGGCGCCCGTCAGAGCCAGGGCTTCACCGATATTCTGTGCATTCAAACCACCGGAAAGCATGTAATCGACGCTTTCGTCAAGCGTATGCAAGAGCTTCCAGTCGAAAGACACACCATTGCCACCCGGCAGGTCCGAGCCTTTTGGCGGCTTTGCATCGAACAGGAAACGGTCGGCAATACCTATATAGGGTTCGATCCGCCGGAGATCATCAGCCTCGCGAATGGACAGCGCCTTGATGACCGGTAATCCGTAGACGGCCTTGACGTTCAGAACACGCTCGGGGCTCTCATTGCCGTGGAGCTGCAATATGTCCGGCGACAGCGCCGAAACGATCTCGTCGAGATCATCATTGTCGGCATCGACAGTCACGGCAACGATCTTCGCCTTGCCGCGAATGCGCTCGGCCAGCCGGCCGGCATCATCGGGCTCGATATTGCGCGGGCTCTTCGGAAAGAAGATGAAACCCGTATAGCGCGCACCGAGCGCCACGGCCCGATCCACGGCCTCGGCAGTCTTCAGCCCGCAAATTTTGACTTCCGTTTTCATGCACAGCGAACTGACATGAAATGGGGCCTGAGTCGAGCTTAAAACCGACAATTGCGGGCTTTCGAAAGCACTCAGATGACAAGGTTCCGCTAAAGTGATATCGTATATCGATATACAGGATGTACCTCATGAGAACTCTGATTGACATCACCGAGCTTCAAGTTCAGGCACTTGAAGATATCGCACGAGCGGAAAAACTATCGCGTGCAGCAGTGATCCGGGCAGCAATCGACGAATACGTCCAACGCCGGCACCGCGTTGACATCAGCGACGCCTTCGGGCTCTGGGGCAAAGGCGGAATGGATGGGCTGTCATATCAGGAGAAAGTTCGCAGCGAATGGTAAAGGCGCTGTTCGATACCAACATCCTGATCGACTATCTCAACGGTATCCCACAGGCACGCGAAGAAGTTGCGCTTTACGACGACAGTGCCATCAGCATCATTTCGTGGATGGAAGTCATGGCGGGCGCCAGCGAAGAGGCTTAACCGGGAACGCGCGCCTTTCTCAACGGCTTTGCCCTGATCGGGCTGACCGCGCCGATTGCCGATCTCGCGGTGACGTTGCGCCAAACGCGGCGCATCAAGCTGCCAGACGCGATCATCGAGGCTTCAGCGGCTATCCACGACATGTTGCTCATCACACGAAACACCAAGGATTTCGCGGCCGATTCCCCTTTCGTGCGCGTACCTTATACACTGTAGACCGTTGCATGGCCCGTGCGGCTTCCTATATCCGAAGCAGACATACGGAGAATACCATGCGCCTTCTGCTCGCCATCATCCTGCCCTGGCTTCAGTTTTTCACCATCGGCAGGCCGATTGCGGGCATTATCTGCCTCATCCTGCAGGTTACCCTGATCGGCTGGATTCCAGCGGCAATCTGGTCGGTCTATGCGCTCAGCCAGTACAAGACAGATGAGAAGATCAGGGAAGCGCTGGGCAACCAGTACCGGCGATGAGCCTCAAAACACTCAATCGAAGTCAATTGCGTGCAGCATGGTGCCGTTGCGCTTCAACCAGCGCTTGGCATCGTCCATCGCCGGGCAGAGTTCTTCGCACAGATCCCAGAAATCCGGCCCGTGGTTCATCTCGCGCAGATGTGAAACCTCGTGAGCGGCGAGATAGTCGATCACCTTTGGTGGCGCCATGACGATGCGCCAGGAAAAGCTCAAGGCGCCATCGGCAGCGCAGGACCCCCAGCGGCTGCGGGTATCCTTGAAACTCAACGACTTTACCTTGCGACCGACCATGCGGGCGTAGATCGACACCAGCCGTTCCAGGTCCTTGCGGGCTTCCTTCTTCAGAAAATCCGCGATCCGGCGGCGCAGGTGTTCCTCGGCTCCGCTGACCAGCAGTACCGGTTCGTCATCGATGATCACCGCCTCGGTGAGGCCGCGCAGCTTGCCGGTGCGTTCGATCCGATGGGCGACGCCGCGCAACAGAATGGTGCCGCCCTCTTCCAGAATGCTCTCGCCGGAAAACCGCGCGAGCTTGGTCATCAGCCATCCCTGATGGCGATCGAGGAAGGCATTGATCTCGCGTTCGGGCAATCCGGCCGGGATGGTCATTTTCAGCGCGCGGCCACCCGGCTCGATGCGCAGGGTCATCCGCGTTGCCCGGGCATTCTGGCGAATGGTCAGCGGCATCACCTTGCCCGCGACATCAATCGTCCGCGTCACCGGTGGCGGTGGAGATTGGGGCTGACGCGGCTTTCGAAGCAGGGAGAACATGAGTGTCTTGATAACCGATTCGTTTGAAGGACGCATGTTCCCGAACGTGCGGAACCCTGTTGAAAAGAAAAACCGGCATCTGGTCGGATGCCGGTTTTATCGTTTGGGTGACCTTATCGATCAGCGACGGATCAGTTGGCCGGGAAGCCCGGGACCGAGCCGGCACCGCCGGAATTGCGATCGCGCATGAAACGGTCGAAATCTTCCTGGTCCTTGGCGCGGCGAAGTTCGCGGGCGTAGTCGTCAAACTGTTCGCGCATTTCGTCGAGCTTGCGGCGTTCTTCGTCGAGGCGGGCGAGCTCAGCATCGCGCCAGTCGTCGAAGGCGACATTGCCGGTACCGAAGCTCGGACGGCCATAACGCTGGCTCTTGCGCTTGAAAGACGAGCAAAAGCCATCAACGCTGTTGTTGGCATCCCTCTTGAAGCTCTTCAGCCGTTCGCCGAACAGGATATAGGCAAGCATGGCGAGCCCAAGCGGCCAGAAAATCACGAAACCGAGCACCATCATGGCAATGGTCGCTGGCGTCCAGTCCGGACGGATCAATGCAGATTGGTTCATGTTCAGAAGTCCTCGCTAAAAGTGGGCCTCTCCTTCGGGCCCGCTTATTACGAGATGGGAAGAGGCCTACCGGTGTGCAAGACAATTGTCCACAAAATCCGGCAAGCCTCTGATATCGATCGATGAAATCGATATGTTTTACTGATCAGCCCGTCTTGCCACCCTTGATCACCTGGCGCACCGGCTTGGCGCTGCGGGCATGCTCGCGCTGGAACGCAGCGATGCGCGGCGCGATTTCGCGGCGGAAACGCGAGCCGTTGAAAACACCGTAATGGCCGACATCCGGCTGCATATAGTGCAGGCGCATGTTGTCGGGGATGTTCGTGCAGATCGTCTGGGCCGCCTGGGTCTGGCCGACGCCGGAAATATCGTCGTTTTCGCCTTCCACCGTCAACAGCGCCACCTTGCGGATCGCAGTCGTGTCCACCCTCTGGTCGCGATGCATCATTTCGCCCTTTGGAAGCGCATGCTTCATGAAGACAACATCGACGGTCTGCAGGTAGAATTCGGCGGTCAGATCCATCACCGCCATATATTCATCATAGAAATCGCGGTGCTTTTCGGCGGCGTCGCCATCGTTCTTGACCAGATGCTCGAAGAAATCCTTCGTCGCCGTCAGGTGCCGGTCAAGGTTCATCGACATGAAGCCGGACAGCTGCAGGAAGCCCGGATAGACCGGACGCAGGAAGCCGACCTGCGGAAAAGGAACCGGCATCACGACATTGTCACGGAACCAGCTGAGCGGCTTTTCCTTGGCGAGCTGGTTGACGGCTGTCGGGTTGATGCGTGTATCGATCGGGCCGCCCATCAGCGTCATCGAAGACGGCGACAACGGATCGTCATTGGCTTCCATCAGCGCCACGGCCGCCAAAACTGGTACCGCAGGCTGACAGACGGCGATGACATGCGTGTCCGGCCCGAGGAAATGCAGCATCTGGATGACGTAGTCGATATAGTCATCGAGGTCGAACGTGCCTTCGGTCAATGGAACCGTGCGGGCATCGATCCAGTCGGTGATGTAGATATCCGACTGCGGCAACAACGCTTCGACGGTGCCGCGCAAAAGCGTTGCGTAATGGCCGGACATCGGCGCGACGATCAGCACCTTCGGATCGGATGCCCTGCCCTTCGGTACAGCGCGCTGGAAATGGATGAGATTGCAGAACGGCTCGCGCCAGACAATGCGCTCCTGGACCGCAACCGACACGCCATCGACAACGGTTTCGGGCAGGCCGAACGCCGGCTTGCCGTAACGGCGCGTCGTGCGTTCAAAGACTTCGAGGCCGGCAGCGGCGGCTCTGCCCATATAGGTGTGCGAAATAGGATTGAGCGGATTGGCATAGGCGAGCCGCATGGCATCGGCGGCCGCACGCCACGGGGCCATCATCGCATGATTGAGTTCGTAAAGCTGGTAGAACATCGGAAGCGTTCTCCTTGTTACCGTAAACGACAACGCCGCTCCCAACCGGACGCAACCTTGCAATTGTTGTTCTTTGTGTCCGCAAGTGAGGCCGACACTAGCACTTTTCTTGTGCGACGCAATAAATATGCCGCAACGCCTCTGTGACAAGACCTTCACAAGCGTGCCACAGAGGGCTTGATACTAAGTAAAGGCGCTTGCGCGAAGCTGCTTGCGGATAGCGATACCGGAGACCGCACCGGTGAGCCATCCGGCTACCGGGAGACCTTGACCACGGCCTTGATCAACCCGGTCTTTTCATGCGCCCAGCGCGGCAGGTCGATGACGACGGCGTCCAGCGTCGTGCGGTGCGTGATCAGCGACGACACCGGGACATGCCCGGCGCGGATGGACGCCGCCACATGCTCGAAATCCTGCCGCGTTGCGTTGCGGCTGCCGATCAGCATCATTTCCCGTTTGTGGAATTCCGGATCCGAGAAGCGAATGTCGTCCTTCACGACACTGACGAAGACCAAGCAGCCGCCATGCGCCACGAAGGAAAAGGATTTCTCCATCGACCCGCCAAAGCCGGTGGCATCGAAGACCACATCGAAACCGTCACCACCGGTGGCCGATCGAACGGCTTCCAAAGCTCCATCCCCGGCCAAGATTCCTTCGCCAAAACCAAGCCGATCGGCGGCCATGTCCAGACGTTCCGCGCTGGCATCAAGCAGCGTCACCTGATGGCCGGCAATGCGCGAGAAGAGTGCTGCTCCCAGACCGATCGGTCCGGCGCCGATGACCAGAGCCCTCGACCCAGCAGGCGCCAGCGAACGGCGAACCGCATGTGCGCCAATCGCCAGAAATTCGACAGTTGCCGCCGCCTCCAGTGAAAGGTCACCGGCTGGATAGAGGTTTGCCTCGGGCACGAGGATTTCCTCGCAAAGCGCGCCGTCGGTATGAACCCCCAGAACCTTGATTGCCGTGCAGCAGTTCGGCTTGTCCTTGCGGCAGGCAACGCAGGTTCCGCAGGAGAGATAGGGATTGACGATGACCGGTGTACCCGGCGCAAGTGAAACTCCTTCGCCGGATTCGATCACGGTTGCCGAGATCTCGTGGCCCATGACCCGGGGATATTCGAGATAGGGATGCTTGCCCTCGAAAATATGATAATCGGTGCCGCAGATGCCGACATGGCTGACCGCCAGCCTGGCCCAGCCTTTTGATGGCGCCCCCGGCGCCGGTCTGTCGATGATCTCGAGGCGCCCGGGCTCCGGGCAGATGGCCGCTTTCATGGCAGGCAGTTCCTTGCAGTCTCAAGTCACAGATGGGCGGAGGCAACCGGCCGGGATCAGCGCGAACCGCGGCGGCGCAGCTGGTCGAAATAGACAATGACGATGATCAGCACGCCGGTGATGATGCGCTGCACGAACGCATTGACGTTGAGCAGATTGGCGCCGTTGTTGATGGTTGCCAGAATGAAGGCGCCAAGCAACGGTCCGTGTACAGAACCGACTGCGCCGAACAGGCTGGTGCCGCCGATGACGGAGGAGGCGATCGCCTGCAGTTCCCATCCTTCCGCCTGGGTGGCGTTGCCGATGCCGATGCGCGAGGCAAGCAGCAGGCCGACGAAGGCAGCGCAGGTGGAAGACAGGATATAGGCGAGGTAGATCGTGCGATTGACATTGACGCCGGAGAGGCGCGCGGCTTCGCTGTTGGAGCCGACGGCGAAGAGATACCGGCCCCAGCGGCTGAGATGCAGGAAGATATAGGCCGGGATCGCAACGACGATCACCATCCAGAACAGGCTGGGAATGCCGAGGAAATCGGCGCGCGAAAAATTGGTGAAGGACTCGTCGCTGATCGAGATCGTCGAACCGTTGGTCACCAGAAGGCCGATGCCGCGCAGCGAGGTCAGTGTTGCCAGCGTGATGATGAAGGCGGGAAGCCCCATGCGGACAATGCCGAAGGCATGGAAGGCGCCGATCGCCACGCCGACCAGGAGCGTGATGCCCATGGCCGGCCAGAGCGGCACGCCATGTTGCAAGAGCCAGGCGACCGTCACGCTGGAGAAGCCGACCACGGCGCCAACGGACAGATCGATGCCGGCAGTGATGATGACAAAGGTTTGCCCCACCGCGAGGATCGCCGTCATCGCCCCCTGCCGAAGCAGGTTGCTGATATTGTTGGAGGTCCAGAAACTCGTCGTCGAGATGCCGAGCAACAGCCAGAGGAACAGCAAGAGCCCGAGCAGGGTCAGGCCGAACAGGATGTTCATGCCCTTTTTCGGCACCGGGGCTGTTTCCGTTGTGGTCTCTACGCTCATGATTTTCCTCCACGCATTTTCTTATCCGGTCTTTTCATGGCGTTAGACGCCGATCGCCTGGGTCAGCACTTCCTCATGAGAGGCGCTGCGATAGGTATGGCTGGCGACGAGTTTCCCCTGCCGGAACACATGCAGCCGGTCAGACAGTTCGTAGACCTCGGGCAGATACGACGAAATCAGGATGATGCCTGCGCCCTGCTCCAGAAGCCGTGCAAACAGCCGGTAGATTTCCGCCTTGGTGCCGACATCGACGCCGACGGTCGGTTCGTCGAAGATGAACAGCTTGGCGCCATGGCTCAGCCATTTGCCGATGACGATCTTCTGCTGGTTGCCGCCGGACATGGCCGAGGCCAGAACACGCCGCGTCGGCGTCTTGATCTTCAGATCCTTGATCTGCCGGTCGGCATTCTCGATCTCACGTGCGCGATTGATGGTCAGGCCGCGCGATAGCCGGTCGAAGACCGGCAGGTTGATATTGAGCCCGATGGGTAGATTGAGGCAAAGCCCCTGGTCGCGGCGGCTCTCGGGCGCGAGCGCAATGCCGAGATCCATCGCGTCGCGTTCATTGCGGATTTTGACCTTGCTGCCCTGCCAGTAGACTTCTCCGGCGCTGAGCGGCTGGCGGCCATAAAGCCCGAGCGCGAATTCGCTGCGCCCGGCGCCGATCAGACCGTAGAGACCGACGATTTCCCCGGCGCGCACGGATAGCGAAACATCCGAGAAACCGGGGCCGGAGAGACCGCGCGTTTCGACTATGGTCGCGCCGATCGGCAGCGTTTCCTTGTGATAGATCTGCTCGATGGTGCGGTTGATCATCATCGATATCAGCTCGGCATCATTGGTCTCGGCAATCTTGCGCGTGCCGATATGTGCGCCGTCGCGCAGCACCGAAACCCGGTCGGCGAGTTCGAAGACCTCTTCCATGCGGTGGCTGATATAGACGATGGTGACGCCTTCGCCCTGTAGCCGGCGAATGAGCCGGAAAAGCTGCGCCGATTCCTGGCGGGTAAGGTAAGCCGTCGGCTCATCGAAAATCAGGAACTGCGTGCCGCGCATCGCCGCGCGTGCCGTCGCCACCAGCTGCTGCTGGCCGATTGTCAGGTCGCTGAGAAGGGCGGCGGCCGGTAGATTGAAGCCGAGGTCATCGAGCACGGCCTGGGCGGCATCGGTCATGGCGCGCTTGCGCATCAAGCCGTTCCTGTTGATCTCGTCGCCGAGAAACATATTGGCCGCAACCGACAGGTGGCGGCAGAGAACGACCTCCTGATGCACGGCATTGATGCCGCGCGAAATCGCCTCATTGGGCGTGGCAAGCTGCACCGCGTCGCCGCACCAGAAGACCTCGCCCGCCGTTCGCCGGATGACCCCGGTCAGAAGCTTGATCAGCGTCGACTTGCCAGCACCATTTTCGCCGACGATGGCGTGAATTTCACCGGACAGAAAAGTGATGTTTGCCGGCTTCAGAGCCTCGACGGCCCCATATTTCTTCTGCAGGCCGCGCAGTTCCAGGATCGGTTCGCCCTTGGGAACTGGGTGCTTGGCAATCGCCGCCGTGCCCTCGTGCCGGTGGCTGACATCTTGAAGTCCGGTCATGGCGGCTCTCCTCCCGATCGCAACACCGCTTCAGCATGGACAAGCCATGCCGGAGCGGCTCTGGATCATATCATGCAACAGACGGCAGGCCGTTTGAGCGGCCTGCCGCAGTGTCCGGATCAGTTGACCTTCGGGTTCAAAAGAGCGTCGATCTTCGGGTCAGCCATGTTGGCCTTGGTCACCAGGTTTGCACCTGTATCGACATTGGCCTCGACCTTTTCCTTCTTCGAAGCGGCCAGAGCGGTTTTGATGCCGTCATAGCCCATGCGATACGGATCCTGCACGACGAGGCCGGCGAGAACGCCTTCCTTGAGGAAGCCGACCGTCTTTTCGTCGCTGTCGAAGCCGATGACCTTGATCTTGTCGCCGAGCTTGTTTTCAGCGATCGCCTGGCCAACGCCCTGTGCCATGATCAGGTTGGATGCAAAGACGCCAACGAGGTTCGGGTTTGCGGTGATCAGGTCGGTCATCATGTTGAGTCCGGTAGTGGCCTGGCCGTCGGCATATTTGTCGGCCACGACCTTGAGGCCTGGATATTTGGCCGTGATCTGCTCTACGAAGCCGTTGTGGCGCTGATCCAGCGAACCGACGCCCGGCAGGCTGGTGATGATGGCGATGTCGCCCTCTTCCTTGCCGGTGGCTTCCTTGATCGCGGCGGCGAGACCGTCAGCGGCGATGCGGCCGCCCTGGGTGTTGTCGGTGGTCAGGAACGACGTGAAGGCCTTGGAATCGGCACCGGAGTCGATGCCGATGATCGGCACGGCCTTGGCCGCTTCATCAATCGGCTTGCCGAGCGCCTTGAATTCCGTCGGCGAGATGACGACAGCAGCCGGAGCGCCTGCAACGGCATTTTCCAGGATGGTGATCTGGCCGTTGATATCCGATTCCGACTGGGCGCCGAGTTCCGGTACGTTGACGCCGAGATCCTTGCCGGCCGCGCGGGCGCCAGCCAGAACGATCTGCCAGTAGAAGGATGTGGTATCCTTGACGATGATCGGGATAGTGACGTCCTGTGCGAACGAGGCCATCGGCATCATCGTTGCGAAGACGGCGGCACCGGCCAGACTGGTAAAGGCGCGGCGCGACAGGATATTCTTCATAAGGGTCATGGTGTTGTTCTCCTCCAACAACGTCTTGTTCAGTTCTCCTCAGACTGGGCCGCAAGACGCAAACGGCTCGATCTTTTATCCATAAAAAACATTTTGCCTTGGCAAGCTATCTCAGCATTTTCGAAATTGCAAGCGCCCGAAATTTCCCTTGAACATTGCTTTCATCCCAACGCCAAGTCTTTGTTTTTTCATCCGAAGATGCCCGGCCCCCTCCATGGGCCGGGTACCGCCCATCTCAGACGCGGTAAAGTTCCTGCGGATGCACGACACCCTTTTTCAGGATGATATTTCCGTAAAGCCGGAATTCTGTCGTCGCGACAATATAGGCCGCCTTGCGCGAACGCTCATAGAAGGCAAAGCGCTCGATCGGCACCACCTTGAAGTCGCCGGCAAGCTTGTTGACCAGGCTCTGGAACTTGACGCAAACATCCGGCACGGCCTGCGGATCGCCGACGACTTCCATGCGCCAGGCGGATTCGCTGACGAATGTATCGAGCGGCATATGCGCAAGGATCGCCTCCAGGATGCTCAGCGCATCGACTCCATCCGCCCGCACGACCTTCGGCCCCATGGTGCTGGCCGGAAAGTTGGCATCGGCAATAACGATTTCGTCCCCATGTCCCATGGTGCGGATCGCATGCAGCAATTCCGGACCGAGCAATGGATGTATTCCCTTCAGCATTCCGTTTTCCTTTATCTTAAAGCCGGCTAAACTCGGACGGCGTCTGTGCCGAGTTCCGGGGCCACCAGCGTATGCGCTTCATAGGCCTTGAAATCATCCGGCTGCAAACGCCGCTCGGTCAATTCCATATTGCGGGTCAGGCTCGACGGTTTGGCTGTTCCGAGAAGAACCGAGGCCACCGCCGGGCTCTGCAGCGGAAACTGGATCGCGGGTGCTGCCAATGGCAGTTCCTGCGTTCGCGCAATCGTTTCCATCGCCCGCACCTTGTCGAGAACGTCCGGCGTCGCCGGCATGTAGTCGAAATGCGATCCCTCCACCGGACCGGTGGCCAGAATACCCGAATTGAAAACGCCGCCAACCACCAGCGAGGTTTTCTTTTTCTCGCAAAGCGGCAGCAGTTCGGCGGTGGCGGTGCGATCGAGAAGCGTATAGCGCCCGGCCAGAAGGATGCAGTCGATATCCGCCTCAACCATCACATCGAGGCAAACAGGCACTTCATTGACGCCCAGGCCGTAAGCCGCGATGGCGCCGCTCGATTTCAGCTGGTCCAGCGCTTTCAAACCGCCGTCCAGCAACTGGCGAAGATAGACCGCGTTGCGCTCGGCGCCATGCGTATAGACGCCGATATCATGAACGAAGAGAATATCGATGCGGTTGAGCCCGAGGCGGGCATAGCTGAAATCGACCGACCGCATGATGCCGTCATAGGAATAGTCGTAATCCGTATCGAAGGGCAGCGGATCGACGAAACCGTAGCTCGGCACCTTATCGTCCGGCACCGGCCGCTGTAGCCGGCCAACCTTTGTCGACAGAACATAACTGCCCTTGGGCTTGTCGCGCAGGAAATCGCCGACGCGCCGTTCGGCGAGACCGAACCCGTACCAAGGAGCCGTATCTATAAATCTAAGGCCGGCAGTCCAGGCAGCCTCCAGCGTTTCCATTGCCGCGTCGCGCGGGCAGGCCCGGTACATGCCGCCGAGCGGCGCCGTGCCAAAGCTGTATTCGGTGACGGAAAGGTCCGTCTTGCCGATTTTACGTGTCTGCATATTCTCTCCTCCGCTCCAACGGTCGCCCGTCAGAGTGTCGCGCCCAAGTGCCAGGGCACGAATTCATTGTCGCCGTAACCGAACAGCTCACTCTTGGTTTTCTTGCCGGATGCAGTATCGATGATCAGATCGAAGATCTCGCGGCCCATGCCGGCAATCGTCGCATCGCCGGTGGCGATGGTGCCGCAATCGATATCCATGTCCTCTTCCATGGCGCGGTACAGCGCCGTGTTGCTCGTCAGCTTGATCGACGGACAGGGACGCGAACCGAAGCAGCTGCCGCGGCCGGTGGTGAACGTGATGACATTGGCGCCGCCCGCAACCTGCCCTGTCGCCGATACCGGGTCGTAACCGGGTGTATCCATGAAGACGAGGCCATGTTCCGTCACGCGCTCGGCATAATGATAGACCGCCGTCAGCGGCGAGCGGCCGCCCTTGGCGACCGCGCCGAGCGATTTTTCCAGGATCGTCGTCAGGCCGCCGCGTTTGTTGCCCGGCGAAGGATTGTTGTCGAGTGAAGCGCCATGCATGGCGACATAGTCTTCCCACCAGGAAATCAGGCCGTCGAGCTTTTCCGCGACGCCATCATTGACGGCGCGGCTGCGCAGCAGGTGCTCGGCACCATAGATTTCCGAGGTTTCCGACAGAATGGCGGTCCCGCCGGCGCCGGCCAGAATATCGACCGCAGCACCGAGCGCCGGATTGGCCGTAATACCAGAAAGCCCATCCGAGCCGCCGCATTGCAGCCCGACAATGATTTCGCTGACCGGGATCGGAATGCGCTTGGCCGTTCCGACTTCCGCTGCAATCTCCTCAAGCACACCGAGCGCGCGGGCGACGGCGCGGCGCGAGCCACCGGCGTCCTGAATGTTGAAATGCCGCTTGCCGGCGCCTGCCCCGGACTGGCCGTAAAGCGTCAACTGGTTGACCTCGCAGCCAAGCCCGACCATCAGCACGCCGCCGAAATTCACATGGCGCGTATAGCCGGCAAGTGTGCGGTGCAGGTTCTTCATGCCGTCGCCGGTCGAACTCATGCCGCAGCCCTGATCATGGACGATCGGCACGAAACCATCGATGCCGTCATAGCGCGGCAGGATGACCTTGTTGGCCTCCTCTGCAATCGCCCGGCAGACGGTGGTGGAACAGTTGACGCTGGCAATGATGCCGATGAAATTGCGGGTGGCGGCACGGCCGTCGGCGCGGCGATAGCCCATGAAGGTGCGGGCCTTGTCGGCAATGCTTGCCGCTTCCGGCGGTACCGGTGCGCCGATCGACAACCGGTCCTGATCGAAGGCCAGATTGTGGGAATGAACGTGATCGCCCGCAGCGATCTCGACGGTTGCCCGGCCGATCGCCTGGCCGTATTTCACCACCGGTTCGCCGATATGGACGGGATGGATCGCCACCTTGTGGCCGGGATCGATTTTGCCATTGGCGCGGACGCCGCCCGGCAGCTCGCCGCCAATCTCAATGGCCAGCGATGCGACGGCGACATTGTCGTCGGGCGACAAAACGATGAAGGAAGGTGCGGTCACCCTTGGTATCTCCCTGGATAGTTTTATCCGAATGAGCCTTCTCATTCATTTTTGTCTTTTATCCACAATAGACAGTTTGCCGTCAATGGGTATTATGCGCCCGTGGTCCACAGCGAAAAGGCAACGACCGCGCCAAAAACAAAATCAGGGACGAACCAACCATGGAACTACACAGCAAAGCCAAAGACAGGATCGGGCGGACCGGATAGAGCACCTGAAAAACCTTGCCCGTTCGTCGGGCTTTCAGAAACACTCATCCGGTCGGTCACATCATGGCGAAACAGAACACCGTCTTCAAGGACGCCTTCAACCGCTGCCTCAAGCTTCTGGCGGAAACCTCCAGCCTGCCGTCCGAGCCGGAGCTTGGCGCCACGCTCGGCGTCAGCCGCACCACCATCCGCGCCATCCTGACGCGCATGGAAGAGCTGCAGCTGCTGACCTGGGACAAGCGGGCAAAGGTGGTTTTGCGTCAGCCGAAGCCCGAGGATTATTACCCGGCGGAAGAAACCGATTCGCTGTCCGACATTATCGAGCGCAGTTTCATGCGCCGGATTCTGGCAGGCGGTGCCGAGCCCGGCATGCAGATAAACGAGCTGGAGCTTGCCCGCGATATCGGCACCGGTACGACGAGCGTGCGCGAATTTCTCATCCGCTTCAGCCGCTTCGGCCTGATCGAGAAGCGGCCGAACAGCCACTGGATTCTCAAAGGATTTACCCGCGAGTTTGCGCTGGAACTGACGGAAGTGCGCGAAATGTTCGAACTGCGCTCGGCCGCGAGCTTTGCCGCTCTTGCTCCAGAGCACCCGGCATGGGCCGATCTCGACCGGATCGAGGCCCTGCACCATGAAATCCTCGGCGATATCGACAATCGCTACAAGGAATTCTCGGAACTCGACGAACGCTTCCATCTTCTGGTGCACACGTCGTCGAGCAACCGGTTCATCGTCGATTTCTACGACATCATCACCATCGTCTTTCACTATCACTACCAGTGGAACAAGACGAATGCGCGCGAGCGCAACGCCCGGGCGCTGGAGGAACATCTCGACTATATCGCCGCCCTTCGCTCCCGCGATCCCGCGCGGGTCGAGGCCGCATGCCGCAGACACCTCAAGTCCGCGCGCGAAACCCTGCTGCAATCCATTCAATAGCCGGATTCAATCATCATGATATCAACACCGATCGTCCAGTTTGGAACCAGCCGCTTCCTGCAGGCTCACGCCGATCTCTTCGTCAGCGAAGCTTTGGAAAAAGGCGACGCGCTCGGCAAGATCACCATCGTCCAGACCACGGGCTCGGCGGAACGCGCCGGGCGACTGACGGCACTAGCGGCGGCGGACGGTTTTCCGGTCATCATCCGTGGGCTCGCGGAAGGCGCCGAAATTGATCGCACCCAGCAGATCAAAAGCGTCGCGAGGGCTCTATCAACGGCAGCGGACTGGGACGAGATCAAGCGGATCGTGGCCACGGAAGCGGAAGTGCTGATCTCCAATACCGGCGATACCGGCTATGCGATCGGGCCGGACGATCTTGCACCGGACATCCCGGCATCGTTTCCCGGCAAACTGCTGATCCTGCTGCGAGAACGCTACCGCGCGGGTGGCAAGGCACTAACGGTTCTGCCCTGTGAATTGGTGGCTCGCAACGGCGATACCCTGAAAATGGTTATTCTCGGTCTTCAATCGGAACGGTTCGCCGATGCTGATTTCGCCGGATGGCTGGCAAACCAGGTCATCTGGGGCAATACGCTGGTGGACCGGATCGTGTCCGAACCATTGGAGCCGGCCGGAGCGGTCGCAGAACCCTATGCACTCTGGGCCATCGAGGCACAGCCCGGGCTAAAACTTCCCTGCATCCATCCGTCCATTCTACTGGTCGACGACCTCTCCCCTTACGAGAAACTGAAGCTGCATATCCTTAATCTCGGCCACACGGTGCTGGCCGATCTCTGGCTGAAAACCGGACGCCCTCAAGATGAGACGGTCAAAGCCATCCTGAAAGACCTGGATGTCTTCGCAACGCTGATGGAGATCTATGAAACCGAGGTCATTCCCGGTTTTGCCGCGAAGAACCTTGGCAGCGAGGCGGCCAGTTATGTGGCTCTGACACTGGACCGGTTCCGTAATCCGTTTCTCGACCACCGCATCCGCGACATCGCCAATCATCACGCCGAAAAAATCACCCGGCGGCTCGCCGATTTCACCGCCTGGAGCCCTGATGTCGCGATGCCCAGGCTGACCGCAATCATCGAAAGCCGCTGATCAATAGCCGGCAACCGGCTTGGCATCACTCTTTCCGCCGGACAGGAAATCTTCCCGCAGCCGGGTCGTGGCGCTGACGAGCAGCGTCACATCGGTACCGATCGCCATGAAGTCTGCGCCCATCTCCCGGTACATATGGGCCTGATCGAGGCTGAGCGTCATGATGCCACGCGCCTTGCCTGCCTTGCCAATGCGATCGAAGGCATCCTTGATCGCCGCCGTCACCTCCGGATGCCCCGGCTGGCCGAGATATCCCATGTCTGCTGCCAGATCTGACGGCCCGATGAACAACCCGTCAACTCCTTCCAGCACTACGATATCATCCAGCGCTGCCAGACCGGCACGGCTTTCGATCTGTACGATCAGGCAGATCTCGTCATTGGCCGTTTCCAGATAATCGCCGATCCGGCTGAACTGCGACGCCCGGCCAAGGGCGGCACCGACGCCGCGCACGCCATGCGGCGGGTAGCGGACGGCGCGCACCAAAGCCTGCGCCTGCTCGACACTTTCCACCATCGGGATCAGCAATGTCTGGGCGCCGGTATCGAGGATCTGCTTGATCAGCCAGGTTTCACCGACCGGAAGCCGGACCATCGGGTGGCTGCCGGAGCGGGCAACGGCCTGGATCTGTGCCGACAGAAGCGGAATATCGTTCGGCCCGTGTTCACCATCGATCAAAAGCCAGTCATAGCCGCTGCCTGACACGATTTCCGCCGCATAGGGGCTGGCCAGCGCAACCCATAGACCCAGTTGAAAACGACCCTCGCGGATTGCGGCCTTGAACGTGTTTTTCGGGGCGGGCATGGCTGTCTCCTGCTGTCTTTATGGTTTGTACCGTCAAACGAAAAAACCGGCCAGAGTTATCCGGCCGGTTCCCTTCAAAACCTGACTGGCAGATCAGGCCCCGGTTTGCAAATCAGGCGATACCGCCGAGGCAGACATATTTGATCTCGGTGAATTCCTCGATACCGTATTTCGAGCCTTCACGGCCAAGACCGGACAGCTTGACGCCGCCGAATGGCGCTTCTGCCGTCGAAATCAGCCCGGTATTGACCCCGACCATGCCGTATTCCAGCGCTTCGGCAACCCGGAAAACGCGGGACAGATCCTTGGCGTAGAAATAGGACGCGAGACCAAACTCCGTATCATTGGCCTGCTCGATGACATCCGCCTCAGACTTGAAGCGGAACAGCGGCGCAAGAGGACCAAACGTTTCTTCGCGGGCGACGGCCATGTCCTTGGTGACATCGGCCAGGATCGTTGCCTCGAAGAACGTGCCGCCGAGCGCATGCGGCTTGCCGCCCGCCAAGATTCGCGCGCCCTTTTTCAAGGCGTCGGCAATGTGCTCCTCGACCTTGTTAAGCGCTGCCTTGTCGATCAGCGGGCCAAGGATCACACCTTCATCGAAACCGTTGCCGGTCTTCAGTTTACCGACAGCCGTTGCCAGCTTTTCGGCGAAGGCATCATAGACACCATCCTGAACGTAGATGCGGTTGGCGCAGACGCAGGTCTGGCCGTTGTTGCGGTATTTGGCGATCAGTGCACCTTCGACGGCCGCGTCGAGGTCCGCGTCGTCGAAAACGATGAAGGGTGCGTTGCCACCAAGCTCGAGACCGAGCTTCTTGATGGTCGGCGCGCTCTGCTTATAGAGTTCGGTACCGATTTCCGTCGAACCGGTAAAGGTCAGCTTGCGGACGGTCGGATTGGACGTCATTTCGGCGCCGATGGCCGCGGCCGAGCCGGTGATGACACTGAACAGGCCCTTCGGCAGACCGGCACGTTCGGCCAGAACAGCGATGGCGATAGCCGAGAATGGCGTCTGTGAAGCCGGCTTCAAAACCATGGCGCAACCGGCGGCAAAGGCAGGGCCGGCCTTGCGGGTGATCATTGCATTCGGAAAGTTCCACGGCGTGATCGCCGCGACGACGCCAATCGGCTGCTTCATCACCATGATGCGCTTATCCGGCTGATGACCCGGAATCATGTCGCCATAGATGCGGCGGCCCTCCTCGGCAAACCATTCGATGAAGCTGGCGCCATAGACGATTTCGCCGGTTGCTTCCGCCAGCGGCTTTCCCTGTTCGAGCGTCAGGATGCGGCCGAGATCGTCCTTGTTCTCGATCATCAGGTCGTACCATTTGCGAAGGATGGCGCAGCGGTCCTTGGCTGTCCGTGCCGCCCAGCCCTTCTGGGCGATCCGTGCTGCCTTGATGGCCGCCTTGGTTTCGGCTGCACCGAGCTTCGGCACGCGGCCGATGATTTCGCCGGTCGCCGGATTGTTGACCTCGATGGCATTTTTCGGATCGGCTTCGATCCAGTTTTCGCCGACGAGCGCGGCCTGGCGGAACAGCGAAGGGTCTTTCAAGGTCACGGTCATCAGCAGCAAATCCTTTGCTTCGGAAAATCTACAGAACTTATACAACTTTTTTCTGGCCTTCGACAATAACCCTGAAGAGCGTTTCTGCAGTCTGTTTCGTGGCGCCACCCGGCAACCGTCAGGGCGTTGTCGTCAAATTGGAAACGGTCCATCTCCAAACCGGAGTCTATTACTAGACTATACAATCGCTATATGCGGACTACGTCCGCTTACAGAATTCCGCACCCCGACCTCTCAAGACAGGAACAAGCCATGACAACCACTAGCAACTACCGCCAGGCAGACTACCCCATCGAGCCGAGCTTCCTCAATCGTTGGTCGCCGCGCGCCTTTACCGGCGAGACCATTTCTGAAACCGAGCTGCTGACCATTCTGGAAGCTGGCCGCTGGGCTCCATCAGCCTATAATTCGCAGCCATGGCGCTTCGTCTATGCCTTGCGCGGCACCGAACAGTGGGACAGGATCTTCCCGATTCTCAACGAATTCAACCAGGGCTGGGCGAAATCCGCCTCGGCGCTCGTCATTCTGGTTTCAAAGACCCACTTCGCTGCACCGGGTGCTGCTCAAGAAGCGCTGTCCTACAGCCACAGCTTCGACACCGGTGCCGCCTGGGGCTCAATCGCCCATCAGGCACAGCTGCTCGGCTTCCAGGCACACGGCATGACCGGCCTGCATTTCGACAAGGCGATCGAAATCCTCGGTATTCCTGAAGGTTATCGCGTCGAAGCCGCCGCCGCTATCGGCCGTCTGGGCGACAAGACTCAGCTGCCGGACTTCCTGCAGGCGCGCGAAACGCCGAGCCCACGCCGCCCACTTTCGGAAGTCGCCTTCAACGGTACGTTCGTCGCCGACTAAGCTAAAAAGCAAAACCACGCCTCCCATATGGAAGGCGTGGTTTTCAGTGAGACAATGAAGGGCTGTGCCCTGCCTCAAATATCCAGGTTGGCGACGTTTAGCGCGTTTTCCTGGATGAAATCGCGGCGTGGCTCAACTTCGTCGCCCATCAGGCGCGAGAACAGGCCATCGGCGTCGGTGGCGTCAGGCACCCTCACCTGAAGCAGCGAGCGGACGTTCGGATCGAGCGTCGTTTCCCAGAGCTGCTCGGCATTCATTTCACCGAGACCCTTGTAACGCTGCATCGACAGGCCTTTGCGGCCGCTGGCGAAGATGGCGTCGAGAAGTGCGCGCGGTCCGCTGATTTCAATCGCGCCTTCCTTGCGCTTCAAGATCGGCGGGATGGCGTAGATTTCCTTGAGACGCGGGGTCATCTGGTCGATATGGCGCGCATCCTGTGATCCGATCAGCGCCATGTCGAGCGAGGCCACTTCCTTGACACCGCGCACCATGCGCTCGAACTTCAGGCCGCCATCGCTGGCGACCGCCACAACCCAGCCGCGCTCGGTTTCTTCGGCGATCAGGTCCAGCCGCTTGGCCACGTCGGCAGCGGTCGCTTCCGACTGCGCCTGGTTGTTGTTCAGCTCCGGATTGAGAGCGCCGGCAATCGCCGCCTGCTCGACGACGGAGCGGCTGTAGCGCGAATGCAGGGATTCGACCAGCGTGCGCAACCGCAGCGCATCAATGATAACTTCGCGCAGATCCTGCCCGACCCGGACTTCGCCGGAACCGAGCTCAAGGGCAGCATCCTCGAGACCCGTGGAGATCAGATATTCCTCCAGCGCCTTTTCATCCTTCAGATATTGCGCCGACTTGCCGCGCGCCACCTTGTAGAGCGGAGGCTGGGCAATATAGAGGTGCCCGCGCTCGATCAGTTCCGGCATCTGCCGGAAGAAAAAGGTCAAAAGCAGTGTGCGAATATGGGCACCGTCGACATCAGCATCGGTCATGATGATGATCTTGTGGTAGCGCAGCTTGTCCGGGTTAAACTCGTCCTTACCGATCGATGTGCCGAGCGCCGTGATCAGCGTGCCGATTTCCTGGCTGGACAGCATCTTGTCGAAACGGGCGCGCTCGACATTGAGGATCTTGCCGCGCAGCGGCAGGATCGCCTGGTTTTCACGCGAACGACCCTGCTTGGCGGAGCCGCCGGCGGAATCCCCTTCGACCAGGAAGAGTTCGGACTTGGCGGGATCGCGCTCTGAGCAGTCGGCAAGCTTGCCGGGCAACGAGGAGATATCGAGAGCGCCCTTGCGGCGTGTCAGTTCGCGCGCCTTCTTGGCTGCTTCGCGGGCAGCGGCGGCCTCGATCACCTTGCCGACGAGAATCTTTGCGTCGCCCGGGTGCTCTTCAAGCCAGGTGCTGAGCGCTTCGTTGACGAGGCTTTCGACGACCGGGCGAACCTCGGAGGAGACCAGCTTGTCCTTGGTCTGCGACGAGAATTTCGGATCGGGAACCTTGACGGACAGGACGGCAGTCAGACCTTCGCGGCAATCTTCGCCGGTGAGTGTGACCTTTTCCTTCTTCATGATGCCGGAGCTGTCACCATAGGAAATAATCTGGCGCGTCAGGCCGCCACGGAAGCCGGCCATATGGGTGCCGCCATCGCGCTGCGGGATGTTGTTGGTGAAGCAGAGAACATTCTCGTGATAGCTGTCGTTCCACCACATCGCGACTTCAACGGTGATGCCATCCTTTTCGCCGCGAATAGCGACGGGCCTTGAGACCAGCGGCTTCTTTGCCCTGTCGAGATAGGCGACGAAGGCTTCGAGGCCGCCGTCATACATCATCTCGGTCTCACGGATATCGGAATGCCGCTTGTCGGTCAGGAGAATGCGAACACCCGAATTGAGGAAGGCGAGTTCGCGCAGGCGATGCTCCAGCGTTCCATAGTCGAACTCAATCATCGTGAAAGTATCGGTGCTCGGCAGGAAGGTGACTTCCGTACCGGTCTCGCCATTGCTATCGCCGATCACCTTCAAGGGTTCATCGGCAACGCCGTGGGTGAAATTGATTTCGTGGATCTTGCCCTGGCGCTTGATCTTCAGCTGCAGCTTGACCGAAAGCGCGTTGACCACCGAGACGCCGACGCCGTGCAGACCGCCGGAAACCTTATAGGAATTCTGGTCGAATTTGCCGCCAGCATGCAGCTGCGTCATGATCACTTCGGCCGCCGAAATGCCCTCGCCCGTGTGGATATCGGTCGGAATGCCGCGGCCGTTGTCGGTCACCGTCACCGAGCCGTCGGCATTCAGCGTTACGGTGACGATATCGGCATGGCCAGCCAGCGCCTCATCGATCGCATTGTCCACGACTTCGTAGACCATGTGATGCAGACCGGAACCGTCGTCGGTATCACCGATATACATGCCCGGCCGCTTGCGGACGGCATCGAGACCCTTCAGGACCTTGATGGAATCAGCACCATATTCGGCGCTTGCGCCGGCTTCGGTTTCAGGCAAATCGGTCATTCGGCTATAAGTCTTTCCAGGTTTCGATGCCATGTCTTCGGAGATTAGATTCCGTGCGAATCACCCCTCGATGGCGCTCCCCGAATATAGGGATTTTGTCCATAGTTCCAAATCCCGTGCAGCCTGAAAGCGGCAGAAATCAGGGGATCATCAGAGTTCCTTATCAGCAAAGCGGGCTTTTTCCAAAACATCTTCCAGGATGCGGATAGTTTCGCCGGATAAGCTGCGGATACGGCCCGCAAGCCGGTTGGCGAAGGCCGTGTGCGTTGATGGCAAGCCGGATGTATCGAGCACCACTTTCGGGTTGGAAATGGCTGCAATCCCGAACAGTTCGTCTGCGTCGTCCCAGATGACATTGAAATATCCGGCGACCCTCTGCAGGAATTCAAAGCTCGGAGCGCCGCGTTTTCCATGCTCCAAGGCCGAGAGATAGGCGGGTGATACGCCGATCGCCGCCGCCATCTGCTTCTGCGACACGCCCTTTTTGAGCCGCAGCCGGCGCACTGCGTCGCCGAACGGGGTCATGGGGCCATGCCCCTGGGGCGGGACAAACGGACGTAGAGCGCACCGTCGCCACCGTGATTGCGGGCAGCAGGCTCGTAGGACGAAATCAGCATGCGGAATTCAGGCAGCGAAAACCACATCGGCACCGCCCGCTTGAGGGCACCATCGCTGCCGAGCGACGTTCCCTTGCCGGTAATGACAAGCACATGCCGTAGGCCACGATCATAGGCCCGCATCAGGAAATGCAGCAGCAGCCCATGCGCCTCGCTCTGGATCATGCCGTGCAGATCGATCCGCGCTTCGATTGCCAGATGACCCTTGGCGAGTTTGCGCTTTACCGGCTTTTCAAGCGGATGGTGCAAACGGGCCGGACGTTTCGGGGCTTCCGGCGGAGCATTACCGAAGGCCTCAGCGAGCGATTTGCCTTCCTTGATCACCGGCATCGGCAGTTTTTCCGGCAGGGGCTCGGGTTTGGGCTCCTCGAACTCCGCAAGCTCATCCATGCGCCCCGGCAGTGGGCGGGTGGTGCGGGCGACCTTGCCCCAGAGGATGCGGTCTTCGCTGGTAAGCTTCTTTGCCTTAGCCATGACCGTATCTTGCCGCCGCGGCCTTCGGGATGAAAATGAAAAAGTCGGCTTCGTTGCGCACCGCACCGGCCAGCCGTCCAGCCTCATCGCCGGATCCGGTAAAGATATCGCCACGTGCAGGGCCGACAATTGCCGAGCCCGTATCGAGCGCCAGCATCAGCCGACGGAAGGGACGGCCGCCTTCAATCGAGGTTAGGCTGTCGCTCGAGATGAAAAAAGGAACGCCGAACGTATGGATAAGCCGGTCGACGGCCAGCGAACGGCCGGGTTCCAGCGCCACCTTGGCGGCCGCGACCGGTCCAAGTCCGGTATCATCGACCTCGGCCTCGCGGAAAAAGATGAAGGAACGATTGTGCCACAGCACCTCGTCCGCCTCGTCCGGATGATCGTCCAGCCATTGCTTGATCGTCTGCATCGAGACAGTAGCCGCTTCGATCTTGCCGCGTTCGATCAGAAGCTTGCCGGTGGCGGAAAAATAATGGCCGGTCTTGGCCGCATACGTGACCCGCTTCATCGAGCCGTCGGGAAAGACCAGACGGGCAGCGCCCTGGACATGGGCGAAGAACACGTCGGTCCTCGATTTGGCATAGGCAATCTCCAGCCCGCGCCCGGCAAGGTATCCCTGCTCGATGACTTTGCGGTCCGGATATTCGGTGACCGCGCCATCCGTCTGTTGGCCAAAAGCAAAATATGGGTCCATGCCGTCGGGACGGTTGCTGTCGCCGATATCGATCAGATCGTCAGGGCGCCGATAGAAGGGGAAGCGAAACGTCTCGTCCGGTGTTGCATTGACCAGAACTTCCGGCTCGAAGAAGGCCGTGACGAAGCCGGGCTTGCCGTCGTGACGGACGATCTTGAACGGCGCAAAATGCTCTTCGAAGAAAGCGCGGGCTATGCCTGCATCCTGCGGCCAGGTCTCTTTGGCGGCTTCATAGGCCGGCATCAGGTCGGCGGTGGAAATGCCAAGCGATGCCGTCTTGTGTGGTTTGACCGTCGTGACTTGCCGGCGGCAGCGCTCAAGCGCCGGCAGAAGCGGTGATGGATCGTCGGCCTGCCAACCGGGAAGGTCGGAAAAATCGACCCGTTGCAAATCGAAATCCATCGCCGCCAGTCCCGTGCCTTATGTCCCGATCAGTTTTCTGATTCCGTCGCGATCAGCTTCCAGTTCGGATCGCGGGAACGGGTATCGCGCGAGAAGGTCCAGAGGTCGTTGACCTCGGAAACCGCTTCGGCATCGCCATCGACGATCGCGCCGGCCTTGTCGTAGGTTGCCGAAATCAGTTGGCTGACGATGCGCAACGTGATGTTGGCTTCGCTGTCCTTGATCTCGGCGTGCACCATGTCGGCCTTCTCGATGCCGACGAAGGTGGACTTGACGACTTCGCCCTTGCTTTCGCGTTCGGAAATCGCCGCGTCGAAGCCGTCATAGACGTCGCGGGACAAAAGGCCCTTGAGCGTCTTGCGGTCGCCATCGGCGAAAGCCATGACGATCATCTCATAGGCCATCTTGGCGCCATTGACGAATTCCTTCGGATCGAAGGAGGGATCGGAATCAAACATGCGGCGCAGTGCGTCGTTCAGCGGTGTGCCTGCCTTGGTAAAGGCATCGATCGCCGCATAGCGGGAAATCTCTTCGCCAGCGCCATCGCGGCGTGGCAATTGCACCACTTTGCCGGAGGCCTCGGGCCCGTCGGCTGCTTCGCGCGGCGAATAGGGATCGACCGGCGGACGTTCGTTGCCGGTCCGTTTGCCCAGGACGCTGCGCAGTTGGAGGAATATGATCACCGCGGCGACCAAGAAAAACAATGTGATGAAGTCGAAAGAGCCCATTTCCACCCAGAACCGCTGTTAATATGCCGTGCGATCATCCCATATAGTCTGCATGGAACGATCATTCAAATGGCTATATCACTTCTTTGCAATTGCCGGTGCGGTTCGGCTCAATCACAATCACCTGAGTATATATCAATGCGCTCCCTGATCATTCCGATCCTTTTCCTATTGATGCCGATCGCCGAGATCGCAACCTTCATCGTCGTCGGCCGAGAAGTCGGCGTCGGGCTGACACTTCTTCTCATTCTGGCCAGCGCCATCGCCGGGGCGGTTCTGTTGCGCATTCAGGGGTTTGGTGTTCTCCGAAAGATCCAGCAGGCTTCGCAAACCGGATCCGATCCGGGCCGGCAGCTGGTGCATGGCGTCATGATCGTGATCGCTGCCTTCCTGTTGATCATTCCAGGTTTCATCAGCGACATCATCGGGCTGCTGCTCTTCATACCGGCTGTCCGGGATCTCGGCTGGTCCTTCGTCAAAAATCGCCTGACGATTGTCACAACCGGCATGGCGGGAGGTCCGCGTGGCTTTTCTCGTGGGCCGGAACAGGATCGTGGCGCGCCTCGCAATGCGGGTCCCCGCGTGATCGACCTCGACGACGACGAATTTTCGCGCAGCGATGGCCGGGGCCGCACCGATCCGAACGAGCGTGACCGCCTCACGTGAACGGCGGCACCGGGTTGTAAGCCCGGGTGCGAAATGCTAGATGCCTCACCAAATTTCATGTCCGAAGGAAATGGCCTTATGACCGATACCGCATCCCCGACAAACGGCGCCGCCGAGAGCCCGTCCCTGAACATCCTGGCCCAGTACATCAAGGACCTTTCGTTTGAGAACCCGGGCGCTCCGCGTTCGCTTCAGGCGCGCGAAAAGGCTCCGGCGATCAACATCAATGTCAACGTCAATGCCAATCCGTTGTCGGATGCGGAATTCGACGTCATCCTGACGCTGAACGCAGAAGCCAAGGACGGTGACAAGATGCTGTTCAATGTCGAACTGTCCTACGGCGGCGTTTTCCGCGTTACGGGTTTCCCGCAGGAACACATGCTGCCGTTGCTCTTCATCGAGTGCCCGCGCCTGCTCTTCCCGTTCGCTCGCCAGATCGTTTCCGACGCGACGCGCAACGGCGGCTTCCCGCCACTGATGATCGACCCAATCGATTTTGCCCAGATGTTCACCCAGCGCATGGCTGAGGAAAAGGTTCGCTCGCAGGTTTCGACGACCGCGAACTGATCCGGCTTTGGCCTGAATGTGAATGTTTCAATGCCCGGTCCTTGACCGGGCATTTTTATTTGGCGGCTTCGTATTTAGCCCAGATGGCTTTTGTGCCCATCTGGGCGACAAGCGCTGCATGGGCTTCCGCTTCGTCGCCGGTCAGGCGTGAACCAAGCGGATGCGGCCTTTGGCCAGCGACCACGATGACATCATCCACATCCGACGTCTGGCCGCGATTATCGCTGGAATGCAGACCGAACGTCGTCTGCCGGCCGCCGATCAGCTCGATATAGACCTCCGCCAGAAGTTCGGAGTCGAGCAGAGCGCCGTGCTTCGTGCGGTGTGAATTGTCCACCCCGTAGCGCCGGCAGAGCGCATCGAGCGAGTTCGGACCCATCGGATGTTTGCGGCGCGCCAGCGCCAGCGTGTCGGTGACCACATCATTGGTGATTGCCGGCAGACCGAGCCGGGCAAATTCGGCGTTCATGAACCCCATGTCGAAGGTCGCGTTATGCGCCACCCAGCGCGCGTCGGCGAAAAATGCCAGCAGTTCCTCGACGATGCCGGCAAAGTTCGGCTTGTCCTTCAGCATCTCGTCCGAGATGCCATGGATCGCCAATGCGTCGGGATGAACCTTGCGGTCACCCGGATTGATATAGACATGGAAGGTCCGTCCGGTCGGGAAATGATTGTCGAGCTCGATGCCGCCGATTTCGATGACGCGGTCGAGTTTGTTGTCGAGACCTGTCGTTTCCGTATCGAAAATAATTTCGCGCATCATGGCCTCTTCTGGCTTGTCAGCCCCTGGACGATCGCCGCCACCTGATCGCGGGCCGAATCAAGTCCGTGGCCCGTATCGATAATGTAATCCGCTTTCGCACGTTTTTCTTGGTCAGGGATCTGGCGCGACAGGATGAGAGCGAATTTTTCCTCCGTCATCCCCGGTCTTTTCAGCACTCGCTCCCTTTGGATCTCCGGATCGCAGGTGACGACTGCAACCGCATCGACGCGGTTTTCGCCCTTCGTCTCGTATAGAAGCGGGATGTCGAGCACGACAAGTGGCGCATTCAAGGCGCGATGATGATCGAGAAACGCCCGCTCCTTCTCGCGCACCAGCGGATGGACGATCGCTTCCAGCGTCTTGAACAAGGCCGGATCATTGGCGAGCTGCCGGGAGAGTTCTGCCCTATCAATACTGCCCGCCTTCGCCGCTCCGGGAAACGCCGCTTCAATCGGTGCCACGGCTTCATCCTGATAGAGGCCATGCACGACGGCATCTGCATCGTTGACCGGCACACCCATCTCCGCAAACATCGTGGCCGTCGTCGACTTGCCCATGCCGATCGATCCGGTGAGCCCAAGGATGATCATGCGTGGCTCGCCATGTCGTCGATGATGATCTGGCGCAGGGTCTCATCGACCGTCGGTCTCCTGCCGAACCATTTCTCAAAACCGGGTGCGGCTTGGTGCAGCAGCATGCCGAGCCCATCGACCGTGGCAAAGCCTTGCGCCTCGGCTTGCGCCAGGATCGGCGTCTTCAACGGCACATAAACAATATCCGTCACGATGCTGCCGGTAGCCATGACAGTGAAGTCGATCTCCGGCACTGCCGTCCCATCCATGCCGAGCGAGGTGGTGTTGATAAACAGGCCTGCATCGGTCATCACTTCGCCCAAGGCCTCCATCGGCTGTGCATGAACCGCCGGACCGAACCGGTCCGCCAGTTCCCGGGCGCGGTCAACGGTGCGGTTGACGACATGGATCGTCTTGACGCCGCGATCGCGCACCGCCTGGATCACTGCCCGGCTGGCGCCGCCAGCGCCAAGAATGACTGCGGTCTGACACTGGTCCCAGCCGGGTGCGCGTTCATCGAGGTTGGCGCTGAAACCATGGCCATCGGTATTGGTCGCATGCACCAAGCCATCCTCGATCCACAAGGTGTTGGACGCACCGAGTTCGGTGCTCAACGCATCTGGTCGGTCGGAAAGCGCGAAAGCCAGCTCCTTGTGCGGGATCGTGACATTGCCGCCCGTGAAACCGGATTGCCCGCTTTTGAGCGATGCGATGAAGGCTGGAAACTCTTCCGGCGGCACGGCATGGGCCCGGTAACTTCCCGGCAATCCAAGCTGTTTCAGCCAATAGCCATGGATCAGCGGCGAGCGCGAATGCTTGATCGGATAGCCCGTGACGAAGGCGTGGTTAACAAATGTTTCACGTGAATCACGCATCGATCACCCGTAAATCCCTGAGTTTGGCGAGCAGCGGCAGCATGGGCAGCCCGAGAATGGTGAAATAGTCACCATCGATTTTATCGAAAAGCTGGATACCCTCGCCTTCCAGCTGATAGGCGCCGACGCTGAACAAAGCCTTCGTTCCGACGTGTGCGAGATGCGCATCGATAAAGTCGGGACGCAGAACCCGTACCGACATCCGGGCCGAAGAGACATGCTTCCAAAGAATGTTATTTCCGCGCGTCAGCACAATGCCGCTGTTCAACTGGTGAACCTGGCCGGACAGGGACAACAGATGGTCGCGCGCCTCATTCATATCGCGGGGCTTGTGATAGACCCGCGCACCCAGCGACATGGTCTGGTCCGAGCCGATGATAATGTCATCGGGAAAAGCTTCCCCGACGTTCCTAGCCTTGGCTTCGGCCAGGATCAGCGCAACCTCTTCCGGTGACGATCCCTGCCGCTCGACCTCACCTTCTATCGTCCGTTCGTCAATGTCGGCCGCCTTTGCCTGAAAAGCGATGCCGGCATTTTCCAGCAGCATGCGCCGGAACGGGCTCGCCGAAGCGAGGACAAGAGAACCTGCCATTGTCATTTATCCTGATTGACCGGATTCGCCTTAACGCAGCCGCGGCCGGAGGGCAACGATCGCTGCTGCGGTTTCCTCGATCGAACGGCGCGTCACATCGATCATCGGCCAGTTGTTACGCGCGCAGATCGAGCGCGCATATTTCAGCTCCTCTGCGATAGAGGCACGGTCGACATAGTCCTCGGCGTGATAACTATGGGTGGCCGTGCCCAGAATACGATTTTGACGCACCTGCGAAATCCGGTCTGCCGTGGCGATCAGACCAACCACCAGCGGCCTGGTCGCTTCCATCAACCGGTCCGGCAGGGAGACGCCCGGCACGATCGGGATATTGGCGGTCTTGATGCCGCGATTGGCGAGATAGATGCTGGTTGGGGTTTTCGAGGTGCGGCTGATGCCGATCAGCACGACATCTGCGTCATTGAAATCGGCCGGCAATTGGCCGTCATCGTGATCCATTGTAAAATTCAGCGCGTCGATACGGGCGAAATAGTCGGCGTCCATCACATGCTGCGCACCCGAGCGCCGCCGCGATGTGGCGCCGAGATAGGACTGGAAAAGATCGATGATCGGTTCCAGAACGGAGACGCAGGGTAGTCCCATATCTTTGCAAGTTACATTGATGATGTCAGCGAGCTCACGATCGACAATCGTATAGAGCACGATCCCAGGCGCACCATCGACCGCTTCCATCACCTGCATCAGCTGTTTGCGATTGCGGATCAGCGGATAGACGTGCTCGAGCGCATGCGCCGACTGGAATTGCGACGCCGCCGCCCTGCCCGCAGCGATCAGCGTTTCGCCGGTCGAATCGGAGATCAGATGCAGGTGGAAATAGTTTTTCTGGTTCTCCACGCTATTCTCCGAGGGCTGTTGATAAACCGGGACAGCGACAGCTAAGGACCGGCGGGTTTCAAAGGCAAGGGGAAAACCTGCGAGTTATTCACAATCTGGATTCCGGGGAGCAGGATTCCAGCGGCATGTGGAGAAGACTCATCAAGTTGCAAAGCGTCGACTTTATCCACAAGCTGTCCACATGGCTGCGCCCATTTGACCACTGAGCGAAGCTGATGACTCTGCATCGTTTTTCGAAATCATCCCCGCTCCTATCTGTCGCATGGCAAAATCGGCCAAGAGATTCTATTGAACAGGTCAGCATGTGGAAAAGAGTCGGATGGCGTTTAATCCTCGATAGTCACAGACTCTAAGAAATAGAATCCTTAGATATAGATATCTTTTATAGTGGGAGAACGTGTCCGGTGACTGCGCAAAGCCGTAAGGTGCTACAGGTGTTGAAGGGTGAAACGCTGTCACCTCCCCCAATCTGGCTGATGCGGCAGGCAGGTCGGTATCTTCCCGAATACAGGCAGACCCGAGCCAAGGCCGGTAGCTTTCTGGATCTCTGTTATTCGCCCGATATGGCTGTGGAAGTGACCCTACAGCCAATCCGGCGATATGCGTTTGATGCAGCCATCCTGTTCTCCGATATCCTGGTTATTCCCGATGCCCTGAAGCGCAATGTTCGCTTTGAAGAAGGGCATGGACCGCGCATGGATCCGCTCGACGTTTCGGAAATAGCCACGCTCGACATTAAGCCCGTATCCGCCCATTTGCAGCCGGTCATGGAAACCGTTCGCCGTTTGCGCCGGGAACTGCCGGGAGAAACGACGCTGCTCGGTTTCTGCGGCGCACCCTGGACGGTCGCCACCTACATGATTGCCGGGCACGGAACGCCTGACCAGGCGCCGGCACGGCTTTTTGCCTACCAGCATCCCGAAGCGTTCGATCGGCTGCTGGCGGTGCTGGCGGAGGTCTCTGCGGACTATCTGGTCGAACAGATCGATGCAGGCGCCGACGCGGTGCAGATATTCGATTCCTGGGCTGGTGTTTTGGGAGAAGAGGAATTCCGCCGCTATGCCGTCAAGCCGGTGCGCAGGATCATCGACAGCGTTCGAGCCCGCCGTCCGGACGCGAAAATCATCGCCTTTGCTAAGGGTGCCGGAATTCTCCTGAAGGATTACCGGCAGGTAACCGGTGCCGATGCGATCGGTCTTGACTGGTCGGTGCCTTTGTCGTTTGCCGTAGACCTCCAGAAGGAAGGCCCGGTTCAGGGCAACCTCGATCCGATGCGGGTCGTGGCAGGCGGACAATCGCTGGATGACGGCATCGACGCAATCCTGCAGAAACTTGGAAATGGCCCGCTGATCTTCAATCTGGGTCATGGCATTACGCCACAGGCCAATCCGGACCACGTCACACAACTGGTCGCCCGTGTTCGTGGAACGGGCCAATGATCGAGCGCCAGACGGATATCCAGCCTGGGAGAAAAGCGCGCACCCGTGCCTTCATCGCGATTGGTTTGTTCGTCGCGCTGCTTGCCGGGCTGTTCGTCTGGCAGCCGGATAACCTCTATCTCTGGATCAAGGCGCTGCACATCATTGCCGTGATGTCCTGGATGGCCGCCCTGCTCTACATGCCGCGATTGTTCATCTATCACACCGACGCGGCGCCCGGCTCCGAGCAGTCGGAGACCTTCAAGATGATGGAGCAGCGGCTTTTGAAGGTGATCATGAACCCGGCGATGATGATCACCTGGGTGCTTGGCCTCTATCTCGCCTGGAGCGTCTACGGTTTTCAGGGTGGGTGGCTGCATGCCAAGCTATTGCTTGTCGTTCTTCTGACCGGTGTCCACATGATGTTCAGCCGTGCGGTCAGAGCGTTTGCACGGGATGAAAACACCCGTAGCGCCGGTTATTGGCGGCTGATGAACGAAGCCCCGACGCTGTTGATGATCCTCATCGTCATTGTGGCGGTGGTGAAACCTTTTTGAGCTATTGAGCGTTGAAGAAGGAAACTTCCGGTAATTTTCGTTGCCCCCTTGCGGTGCAACGAGTGAGTCGCTATTTTCCCGCCATCTCCTCTTTCGTGGCATGTGTAAACGTTACGAGCCTGCCCCTTCCGCTGCAGCTCCCCTTACATCAAGCACGCCGACTTTCCTTTCCGATTTCCAAGTGTGGTCCCCTTCATGGCTGAAATGAAGCTACAAGAACTTAAAAACAAAAGTGCAACCGATCTTCTGGCCTTTGCCGAATCGGTGGAGGTCGAAAACGCCAGTGTCATGCGCAAGCAGGAACTGATGTTTGCGATCCTGAAAATGCTGGCGAGCCAGGACGTCGAAATTATCGGCGAAGGCGTCGTCGAAGTACTGCAGGACGGCTTCGGCTTCCTGCGCTCGGCCAACGCCAACTACCTTCCAGGCCCGGATGATATTTATATCTCACCCTCGCAGATCCGCCGTTTCTCGCTGAAGACCGGCGATACGGTCGAAGGACCGATCCGTGGTCCGAAGGAAGGCGAACGGTATTTTGCCCTTCTTAAGGTCAACACCATCAATTTCGAGGATCCCGAAAAGATCCGTCACAAGGTTCATTTCGACAATCTGACGCCGCTCTATCCAAACGAGCGCTTCAAGATGGAACTTGAGGTTCCGACCTCAAAGGACCTGTCTGCTCGCGTCATCGATCTGATCGCGCCGCTCGGCAAGGGCCAGCGCGGCCTGATCGTCGCCCCGCCGCGTACCGGTAAGACCGTTCTCTTGCAGAACATCGCCCATTCGATTACCGCCAATCATCCGGAATGCTATCTGATTGTTCTTCTGATCGATGAGCGGCCGGAAGAAGTCACCGACATGCAGCGCTCGGTGAAGGGCGAAGTGGTTTCCTCGACCTTCGACGAGCCGGCAACACGCCACGTCCAGGTGGCTGAAATGGTCATCGAGAAGGCCAAGCGCCTGGTCGAACATGGCCGCGACGTCGTCATCCTGCTCGATTCGATCACCCGCCTCGGCCGCGCCTACAACACGGTTGTTCCATCATCGGGCAAGGTCTTGACCGGCGGTGTCGACGCCAACGCACTGCAGCGCCCGAAGCGCTTCTTCGGTGCTGCGCGTAACATCGAGGAAGGCGGCTCGCTGACGATCATTGCGACGGCGCTGATCGATACCGGCAGCCGCATGGACGAAGTCATCTTCGAAGAGTTCAAGGGTACCGGTAACTCCGAAATCGTGCTTGACCGTAAGGTCGCCGACAAGCGCATTTTCCCGTCCATGGATATCCTCAAGTCGGGTACCCGCAAGGAAGACCTTTTGGTGCCGCGTCAGGATCTGCAGAAGATCTTCGTTCTGCGCCGTATCCTTGCCCCGATGGGAACGACCGATGCGATCGAGTTCCTGATCGATAAGCTGAAGCAGACCAAGACCAACGGCGATTTCTTCGATTCGATGAACACCTGACTGGCGGTCATATTTTGCACGAAGCCCAGGTTTATCCTGGGCTTTTGTGTTTTTAACCCAAACTACATAGCCGGATTCCTTCCCCGGATTCCAAGTCGATGGAGGACATCGTTTGTTGGGACGGATATCGGCAGCCAAGGACCCTCGCGTGAACCAGCCGCACCAGGCCATGTCTGATACGATCTATGCCCTGTCTTCCGGCGCCTTGCCGGCGGGGGTTGCGGTTATTCGCGTTAGTGGCCCTTGCGCGCCGGAGGTTTTGACAGGCTTATGCGGTTCCCTGCCGCTCCCTCGCCACGCGGTCCTGCGATCGATTCGCAATCGAAACGGTGATGTACTCGATCAGGTACTTGTGCTTTATTTCGCAGCGCCGGCGTCGTTTACGGGCGAAGACTGCGCCGAATTGCAGGTTCACGGCGGCCGGGCCGTGGTAAATGCCATCCTTGCCGAACTTGAAGTATGGCCGGGACTGAGACATGCCGAGGCAGGCGAGTTCTCCCGTCGCGCCTTTCACAACGGCAAGCTCGATCTCGTGGAAATCGAGGGGCTTGCCGATCTGATTGCCGCCGAAACGGAAATGCAGCGGCGGCTGGCGCAGGAGCATTCCAGTGGCAATCTCTCGGCAATCTACGAGGGTTGGGCCCGCAGGCTGACCCATGCGAGGGCGATGATCGAAGCTGAACTGGACTTTGCCGACGAAGATGACGTCCCTGGCTCCGTCGCAGATAAAATCTGGGCGGATATGCGGGAACTGAAGTCCGAAATCTCAGCGCACCTGCAGGGAGCCGGCATTGCAGAGATTGTCCGGGATGGCTTGAAGATTGTCATCGCTGGCGAACCGAATGCCGGAAAATCCAGCCTGCTTAACCACCTGGCGCGCCGCGATGTTGCAATCGTCACCGATATTGCCGGAACCACGCGGGACATTCTATCGGTTGATTTATCCTTAGCCGGATTCCGTGTTCAGTTGTTTGATACAGCGGGCCTGCGGGAGACCGATGACAAGGTTGAACAGGAGGGCATTCGTCGTGCCTATCTGACGATCGATCAGGCCGATGTTGTCTTGCTTTTGGCAGATACACCTGAAGGTTTTATTCCTTTGGAGGAACTCCGACAACCAAAGCCGGTTATTCGGATCGGCACCAAGATTGATCGGTCCCCTCTTTTATGGGATAAGGCCAGCGCCGACGTGTTGATCTCGACGGAGACGGGCGCAGGAATTGACCAACTCCTGGAAGTTCTGACCGATTATCTACCGGACCTGTCCGGTCAAAATGCGCTATCTCTGCCGACCAGGAAGCGGCATGTGAGTTGCCTGAAACAAACCCTCTCCGCGATCGAGATGAGTTTTGGGCAATCAAATCGCGGACTTGATATTCAGGCGGAATATTTGCGGCAGGCCGGCGACGCCCTTGGACGAATTACCGGGCGCGTTGACGTTGAGGATCTGCTTGGAGTGATCTTTTCGGAATTCTGCATCGGCAAATGAGATGCAATCGCGTACAACGTTGGCGAGTCTTGACGGATGTTTCACGTGAAACGATTCGCCTCTGTAATACCGTGATGGAGACGGTTTAACATGTTCGATTATGATGTCATTATCATTGGCGGTGGACATGCTGGTTGCGAGGCGGCCAGCGCTTCCGCGCGAATGGGTGCAAAAACGGCTCTCGTAACGCACAAGCGTGACACCATCGGCGTGATGTCCTGCAATCCCGCCATTGGCGGTCTGGGAAAGGGCCATCTCGTTCGCGAGATCGATGCGATGGATGGCCTGATGGGCAGTGTTGCCGATGCGGCTGGAATACAGTTTAGGCTCCTCAATCGCCGGAAAGGCCCGGCTGTGCGCGGGCCACGCACCCAGGCGGATCGAAAGCTCTATCGCCAAGCGATGCAGTCCGAAATCCAGGCAATCGAACATCTTGATATTATCGAAGGTGATGCATTTGATTTGCAGTTGAATGGTGGCCGCGTCAATGGAGTCATCCTCGCAGGCGGACGTTCTATCTCCTGTGGCGCTGTAGTACTGACTACAGGAACATTCCTGCGTGGCCTCATCCACATCGGCGATCGTAAAATCCCAGCCGGTCGGGTGGGTGAAAATCCGTCACTTGGTCTGTCCGCCACGCTCGAGCGGTTTGGCTTGCGGCTGGGGCGACTGAAGACCGGTACGCCCGCTCGTCTGGATGGCAAGACCATCGATTGGCAATCCGTCGGACGTCAGGGAGCCGACGACGATCCGGTTCCTTTCTCCTTCATGACTGATAGGATCCTGAACCGGCAGATAGAATGCGGTGTGACGCGGACCACGGATGCGACACATAAAATTATATCCGATAATCTGATGAAATCTGCGATGTATTCCGGACAAATTGAAGGCGTGGGTCCCAGATACTGCCCGTCTATCGAAGACAAGATTGTCAAGTTCGGCGAGCGGGACGGACATCAGATTTTTCTGGAACCGGAAGGTCTCGATGACGATACCGTTTATCCGAATGGGATTTCAACATCGCTGCCGGAAGATGTGCAGAAGGCATTCATCCGAACAATTCCGGGACTGGAGAATGTCTCCATTATTCAACCAGGTTACGCCATCGAGTATGATCATGTGGATCCGCGCGAACTGTCCTTATCGCTAGAAGTCCGCAAGATTCCCGGATTGTTCCTTGCCGGGCAAATCAATGGCACGACCGGTTATGAAGAAGCCGGTGCGCAGGGTCTGGTAGCGGGTTTGAATGCTGCCCTTCTCTGTGCTGGCAATACACCGCATATGTTCAGCCGCACCAATTCCTACATCGGCGTGATGATCGACGACCTTACGTCGCGCGGAGTGGCTGAGCCCTACAGGATGTTCACGTCACGCGCCGAATACCGTTTGTCGCTGCGGGCCGATAATGCCGATGTCCGGCTTACGCCAGAAGCGATGTCGTTGGGCTGCGTCTCTGCTGATCGTACCGTGAAGTTTAACAAATGGGTCGAGGATATTGAAAGCAACAGGCAGTTGCTAAAGTCGTTGACTGTCACGCCGAACGAGGGGCGCAGCCATGGGCTGAAGCTTAATCTGGACGGCCAACGCCGTTCAGCGTTCGAACTCCTCTCCTATGCCGATCATTCGATACAGTCGCTGAGTGCGGTTTGGCCGGTGCTCTCAACGATCGAAAGCAAACTTGCGGAAGCACTCGAGATTGACGCGACCTATTCGGTTTATATGGATCGCCAGGCATCGGACATTGCCAGTGTGCGCAGCGAAGAAAACCGTATCATTCCGGATGACTTCGACTTCCAGATCCTGTCGGGTCTATCAAACGAGTTGAAGCAGAAGCTCAAAGCAGCTAGACCACGCAATCTGGCGCAAGCTATGAAGGTGGACGGCATAACCCCGTCTGCCATTTCGCTGATCCTGGCGCATATGCGTAAGGGCAACCACACCCAGACAGAGCATCTCAAGCAGGCGATTCAATGATTGCGAGTCCTTCCCGTGAGCTAAACGGATTGCGTGTTTCACGTGAAACGTCGGAGAGGCTCGAACATTTTGCCAGTCTGTTTCATAAATGGGCTAAGTCAATCAACCTCGTGGCGCCATCGACGCTATCCGATTTGTGGCAGCGGCATATCGCTGACAGCGCACAAATCTTTCAGCTGTTTCCGGGGCCGAAACGGTGGGTGGACCTTGGCAGCGGCGGTGGTTTCCCCGGCATCATCACCGCGATCTTTCTGGCGGAGCTCGGAGATGGTTGGGTCCATCTTGTCGAAAGCAACAATAAGAAGGCCGCATTCCTGCGTGTGGCGCTGAGTGAAACAGGCGCACGCGGTTCGGTGCACCCGATTCGAATTGAAGATGCAGTGGGTGTCATACCGCAATGCGAGGTAATTTCCGCTCGAGCGCTCGCGGATCTGAGCCAACTTCTGGATTACTGTGCTCCCTGGATGACTGCTGACAACAAACCGCGCGCATTCTTCCATAAAGGCCGGGATTATCAGCAGGAAGTCGACAAAGCCGTTAGTCGCTTTCAGTTTGATCTGGTAAAACATGCAAGCGTCGTCGAGCCGGACTCTGTGGTTCTCGAAATCGCAAATCTTTCGCGGAAAATTCAATAACGGCGGAATGCGGCATGATAGGCGAGAAGAACAGAATTATCACCATTGCTAATCAGAAGGGCGGAGTGGGGAAAACCACGACGGCCATCAATCTGGCAACCGCTTTGGCCGCTATCGGTGAGAAAGTCCTGATTGTCGATCTGGACCCGCAGGGGAATGCCAGCACCGGTCTCGGTATTCAGCGGCGCGATCGAAAGCTGTCCTCGTATGAACTGATGATCGGCTCGCACCATATTGCCGATATTGTTCAGGACACAGTCGTTCCCAATCTCTCCATTGTGCCATCGACCATGGATCTTCTTGGCGTCGAGATGGAGATTTCGGCGGCCAGCGACCGGGTATTCAGACTGCGAAAGGCGCTCTCCTCGCCCGAGGCGCTCGCATATTCGTACGTGCTCGTTGATTGCCCACCGTCCTTCAATCTCCTAACGATGAACGCTATGGCGGCCGCGCATTCGGTTCTCGTTCCTCTCCAATGCGAATTCTTTGCGTTGGAAGGGTTGAGCCAGTTGCTGGAGACCGTTGATCAGGTGCGCCGAACGGTCAATCCCACACTGGATATCCAGGGCATCGTGCTGACCATGTTTGATTCGCGCAACAACTTGGCACAACAGGTCGTCAACGACGTCCGTACCCATCTGGGTGAGAAGGTCTATCATACATTGATCCCCCGCAATGTGCGGGTTTCCGAGGCTCCTTCCTATGGCAAGCCTGCAATCCTCTATGATCTCAAATGCGCTGGTAGCCAGGCCTACCTTCAGTTGGCATCCGAAGTGATCCAGCGTGAACGGCTACGGAAGGCGGCCTGAGCAGCAATCGATTCGACATCGTAACGATAAGTGTGAGTACTGACGATGAATGACGACAATTCGAGAAGAAGACTTGGCCGTGGGCTCGCGGCGTTGATCGGTGAGATGGACCAGCCTTTGCAGGCGAGTAGTCCAGTTGCGCCCGTCAATGCCGATCGGCGCATTCCCATCGAATTTGTCGCCCGCAATCCGCGCAATCCGCGGCGGACCTTTGATGAAGCCGAGCTGCAGGACCTGGCAAGCTCCATCCGTCAGCACGGCATTGTGCAGCCAGTCGTCGTTCGCACTATCGCTGAGGAGCGTTATGAAATCATCGCCGGCGAACGCCGCTGGCGTGCGGCCCAGTTGGCCGGGTTTACCGATATTCCGGTCATTGTCCGCGACGTAGACGACCGTACGGCCCTCGAAATCGCGATCGTTGAAAACGTTCAGCGATCTGACCTTAACCCGCTTGAGGAAGCGATGGGTTACGATCAGCTGATCGCTGAACACGGCTATACGCAGAACGATCTCGGCGAGATCATCGGCAAAAGCCGCAGCCATGTGGCCAATAGCCTGCGGCTGCTGAAGCTGCCGGAACCGGTCCGGGACATGTTGTCTTCGGGCACCTTGTCGGCCGGTCACGCCCGCGCGCTCATTCCGACGTCCGATCCGGTGACGCTGGCCCGCTCAATCATTGCCAAGGGCCTTTCCGTGCGCGATACCGAGCGGTTGGCCCAGAACGATATTCGTGCCCAGAACGATCCGACCTATGGCAAGCCCTCCCCCAAGGAGGAAAAGGACGCCGATACGCTGGCGCTCGAGCGCACGCTATCCGATAGTCTCGGGCTTGACGTTACGGTCAATCACAAGGCATCCGGCGGTCAGCTGCGGATTTCCTACAAGACGCTCGACCAGCTCGAAGAAATATGCCGGTTGCTTGAGCGGCGATAATTCCGATTCGGATACGAAACAAATGAAGAAAATATAATAATATCAGAGAGATAAACTCTATCTGCGTGCCGATTGCAGGGTGATCGCCAGCAATGTCTGCATGGCGATACTGTCTTCCAGGCTCTGCCTGGTTCGACTCTGCAGAATGGCTGTCTGCAGACGACCGAGTTCCCGTCGGATTGCCGGAAGCGTCCAAGTCTTCAAGGCGGCCTCGATCAAAGGCTTGCGGCGGAAGTGCAGATGGCGGCCGAGTGTGGCCACGACCTGGGTGGGTTGCTGCCGCTTGTCATCCATCTCCGCCCGCATCAGATCGAGTAGCTGAAACTGCTTCAGACAAGCCTGAAGCACCAGAAAGATGGCGGTCTTGGACGCGACTATCTTGCGGATGGCGTGCTGCAGACCGTCGGCATCACCTTTGAGAACAGCATCTATCGCGTCGTCGACCGATACCGCGCTGGCGTCACCGACGATTTCCAGCACATGGTCCTCTTCGATGGAGCCCATGCCACGGCAATAGAGTGCCAGTTTGCGGATCTCGTTGCGCGAGGCGATCCGGTCGCCTCCAAGGGCTTCGTTGAGCCGCTCCCGCGCGGCCGGGGATATGCGCAGGCCTTCCAGCCCAAGCTCTTGGTCGATAAGTGCATTCAGTGCCCGGGCATCGTCGCTGTAGCAGGCGATCGATACTACAGACCGGCTGGTTTCACCGATCTTGCGGATGCCGGTTCCCTTTTTAAGATCGCCAGCCTCGATGATGACATAGCTGGCCTCCGGCGGTTGCTTTGATAGCACGGTGAGACCATCGACCAATGTCTTCTCCGTACCAGACGCGCGAATCCAGACGAGTTTTTCACCACCAAAAAGGCCGATCGTATTAACTTCGTCCAGCAGTCGTCCGGGGCTTTGCTGCAGGTCCGAGCCGTCCAGCCGGATCAATGAAAACGGATCATCGAGAGCGACGCCGCTTTTGCCGGCAATCTGCCCGGCGCGTTCGGAAACCAGTCCGCGGTCAGGACCGTAGATCAGATAGATACGATTGTCCCGCAGCGGGCGCTGCAGGAATTGCTCGAATTCGTGCGATTTGATCTCGGTCATACCGCCACCTCATGCCGGAAAGATTTCAGCGGCCGAGCGCTGCTGCAAGATCGGCGCGGATGATCTCGGCTAGTTCCCTGGCTGCCCGCTTTTCGCCATCGCGTCTGGCGCGAACCTTGGAAAACTCCTGACCCGGAAAGTCCACCAGCGATACGGCGCTACGATTGCCGGAGCGAACGGTTTCGCCCGTATCGGTGCGCGTCAGATTATAGTCAGCCATGACGACGACACGGGCGGCACTGGCGGTGTCGGTATTGTCGTCCGTGGTATTCTGATTGTAGAGGACACCCTGGATATCACTGGTGACGTTCAGAGCCAGCTTGTATTGCGGGTTGGCTGGCTCACCGGCGCCACCGGATGTCAGGAAGATCAATGCATTGCGCACTTCCTGTTCAACACGGTCATCGGCTTCGGAAATCTCGATCGAGGCAAGCGCCTTGGCAGGCTTGCCCTGTGGCCCGTCCGAATAGAGTGGCTTGACTTGGCAGCCGGCGAGAACCACGAGCGTGCCGAAAGCCAGAAGCTGCGCGTATCTTTGAGCTTTTTCAGACAACGACATTCACGATCCTCTGCGGCACGACGATGATTTTTTTCGGGCTTTGTCCGTTCAATGCAGTCTTGACCGGCTCGAGCGCCAGAACGGCGTTCTCGATTGCAGTCTGATCTGCATCGCGCGCAATTGTCAAATCGGCGCGCTTCTTGCCGTTGATTTGAACAGGCATTGTCACTTCGTTCTCGGCCACCAGCGCTTCGCTGTAGACCGGCCACGCTGTCTGGGCGACCAGGCCTGTTCTGCCGATCTCCTGCCAGCATTGCTCGGCCAGATGCGGCATCATCGGGGCCACAAGGCTGATCAGGATCGATATTGCATCCTTGACGGCTGCGGTCGTCGCGTGATCTGCGGCTCCTGCGGCAACCTGCGTCAGTGGATTGGCAAGGGCATTGACCAGCTCATAGAGCCGCGCCACGGCCTTGTTGAAGGCGAGCTTGTCATAGTCTGCCTGAACAGCCTTCAGCGTCTTGTGTGTCAGCTGCGAGATCGCAAGAGCAGGTCCCGAGGAAGCCGGCTGGGCTTCAACAGCCTTCAGGGCCTCGGATGCTTCGGAGATCAGCCGCCATAGGCGCTGGACGAAGCGATGGGCGCCTTCGACGCCGGCTTCCGACCAGATCACATCGCGATCGGGCGGTGAGTCGGAGAGAACGAAGAAGCGTGCGGTATCGGCGCCGTAGGAGGCGATGATATCGTCGGGATCGACAACGTTCTTCTTCGACTTCGACATCTTCTCGATCGAGCCGATGGTTATGGGTTCGCCGGTTTCGATCAGGCTTGCCTGACGAACACCTTCATTCTCGACGATGATGATTTCGGCCGGCGTCACCCATTCGCGCTGGGCACCCTGCCCGCGGCTATAGGTCTCATGCACCACCATACCCTGGGTGAACAGTCCCTTGAAGGGCTCGGCGAGGCCGGCATGACCGGTGGCCTTCATTGCCCGGGTAAAGAAGCGCGAATAGAGCAGATGCAGGATCGCGTGCTCGATGCCGCCAATATACTGGTCTACGGGCAGCCAGTGATCGACAGCAGCCGGGTTGGTTGGCGTCTTCTCCCAAGGGGCGGTAAAACGGGCGAAATACCAGGACGAGTCGACGAACGTATCCATCGTGTCGGTCTCGCGACGCGCGTCCTTGCCGCATTGCGGGCAGGAGACGTGACGCCAGGTGGGATGGCGGTCGAGCGGATTGCCCGGCTTGTCAAATGTGACGTCATCGGGCAGCTTGACCGGCAGATCGGCCTTGGGCACCGGAATGACGCCGCAATCGTCGCAATGGATGACCGGGATCGGGCAGCCCCAATAGCGCTGGCGGGAAATACCCCAGTCGCGCAGGCGGAAATTGACCTTGCGCTCGGCTTGCGGCGCATTGCCAAACGAGGCCTGCTCCAGCGTCGATGCTACCTTTTCAAAGGCTTCTTCGATGGTCAGGCCATCGAGGTCGCGAGAATTGATCATTACGCCGTCGCCGACATAAGCCTCGTCGCCAATGGTGAAGCTCGCAGCGTCGCCATCCTTCGGCATCACCACGGCAACGACCGGCAGGTCGTACTTGCGGGCGAAATCTAGGTCGCGCTGGTCTCCCGACGGGCAACCGAAGATCGCGCCCGTGCCGTAGTCCATCAATACGAAATTGGCGACGTAAACCGGCAGTTCCCAGCTGGGATCAAGCGGGTGCTTGACGCGGATGCCGGTGTCGATGCCCTTCTTCTCAGCGGTTTCCAGCGCAGCCAGCGACGTGCCGGCGCGGCGGGTTTCCTCGCAGAAGGTTTCGATCTCCGCGTTACCGGCAGCCGCCTGGCGTGCCAGCGGGTGATCAGCGGCAATGGCCAGGAAGGAAGCGCCATACAGGGTGTCCGGACGGGTCGTATAGACAGCGACTTCGGTCGCGTCCGTTGCACCCGTGCCGGGGACGATTTCCCAGCGGATCGTCAGGCCTTCGGAGCGGCCGATCCAGTTTTTCTGCATCAACCGGACTTTTTCGGGCCACTGATCCAGCGTCTCGAGCGAATCGAGCAGGTCCTGGTTGAAATCGGTGATGCGGAAGAACCACTGCGTCAATTCGCGCTGTTCGACCAGCGCGCCCGAACGCCAGCCGCGTCCGTCGATCACTTGCTCATTGGCCAGCACCGTGTTGTCGACCGGGTCCCAGTTGACCTTCGATTGCTTGCGGTAGACCAGGCCCTTTTCCAGGAAATCCACGAACAGGTGCTGCTGGTGCTGGTAATATTCGACGTCGCAGGTAGCGAACTCGCGCGACCAATCGAGCGACAGGCCCATGACCTTCAGCTGCGCCTTCATCGAGGCAATATTCTGGTATGTCCAGGCCGCCGGGTGCACACCACGCTCCATCGCAGCGTTTTCGGCCGGCATGCCGAACGCGTCCCAGCCCATGGGATGCAGGACATTGTAACCGCGGGCGCGCTTGTAACGCGCGACGACGTCGCCCATGGCATAGTTGCGGACGTGGCCCATGTGAATCCGGCCCGACGGATAGGGGAACATCTCCAGCACGTAGTATTTTTCGCGCGGGTCGTCGTTATCGGTGGTGAAGACGTTTTTCTGGTCCCATTCCTGTTGCCAGCGGGGTTCAGAATCGCGCGGATTGTAACGTTCGGTAGCCATATGATCGATGTTCCGGAAAATTGGGCGAGGGGAAATCAGTCCCCTGGATATTTGGCGTGACCTTCACCATGAAACAAGCGTAGCGTCAAGTTTTGGAAGGCTTTGAGGCGAAACTTTGAGGCATTTGATCGGCATCCGGCGATTACGGCTTGGCAGTCCTGTTCAGTTTGACTATTGCGCCACTAAGGCCGCAAAGCGATGGAGACGATGGCGATGAGCGTGCAAGAACAGTTGAACGATGTCCTGAGCCGGATTCGCGATGCGGAAGATGCCGCCAACCGCCCCTCTGGCGCCGCCTCGCTTGTCGCGGTCTCCAAGACTTTCGATGCCGATGCGATCCGTCCTGCGATCGCGACGGGACAGCGGATTTTTGGCGAAAACCGGGTGCAGGAAGCACAAGGCAAGTGGCCGGAGCTGAAAGCAGAAACCGCCGGTATCGAGCTTCATTTGATTGGGCCGCTGCAATCTAACAAGGCAGCGGATGCTGTGTCCCTGTTCGATGTTATTGAGACCGTCGATCGGGAAAAGATTGCCCGCGCAATCGGTGCGGAAATTACCCGGCAGGGCAAGCCTGTTCGGCTTTATGTCCAGGTCAATACCGGGCTTGAGCCGCAAAAAGCAGGGATCGCACCGGATGACACGGTGGCGTTCGTCACGCTGTGCCGTGAAACGATCGGCATTCCGGTGGAGGGATTGATGTGCATCCCCCCGGCGGACGAAAACCCCGGCCCGCATTTTGCCCTTCTGGCCAAGCTTGCCGAGCGCTGCGGTCTGAAAAAGCTCTCCATGGGCATGTCCGGCGATTTCGATATTGCCGTGCAGTTTGGCGCCACCAGCGTGCGTGTCGGCTCGGCGATCTTCGGAACGCGCTAACTGCCGGGCCGTCCGCAGGGTCTAACGCTTTCGTCTGGCTTCTCCCCGCCCCACCAATCTCCTATGGTCCCTTCTGGAGGCCGGTCCGTCCGGTATGGGAGAGGAGACGGCGATGGCGAGCAGCTATTCCGACGTTTACGGCACGTGGAAACAGGATCCTGATGCCTTCTGGGCTGAAGCCGCCCGGGAGATTGATTGGTTCCGGCCGTTTGATCAGGTTTTCGATCCAGCCCAAGGCGTTTACGGGCGCTGGTTTCCCGGCGGCGAAACCAATACCTGTTTCAATTGTCTGGATCGTCAGGTTGCTGCGGGGCTCGGCGAGCAGAATGCCTTGATTTACGACAGCCCGGTGACCGGCACTGTCGAGCATTGGACCTACAGTGCCATCCTTGATGAAGTCGTGGCGCTGGCGTCGGTCTATCGTGATCTGGGCATCGGCAAGGGCGACCGGATCATCATCTATATGCCGATGATCCCGCAGGCGGTGTTTGCCATGCTGGCTGCCGCCCGCATCGGCGCCGTTCACTCTGTCGTCTTCGGTGGTTTCGCGGCGAGCGAACTGGCGACACGTATCACCGACTGCGAGGCAAAACTGGTCGTCTCGGCCAGTTGCGGTATAGAAAGTGGCCGTATCCTTGCCTACAAACCATTGCTCGATGCGGCCATCGAGATCAGTCGGCACAAGCCGGCTCACTGCCTCGTTTTTCAACGCGATGCACTCAAAGCCCACCTGCAAGCCGATCGGGACATCGATTTCGGCTCTGCCGTCACAGCAGCCAAGCATAATGGCGCCCAGATTGCCTGCACCCCGGTTCTGGCCACCGATCCGCTCTATATACTCTATACGTCGGGGACCACCGGTCAGCCAAAGGGCGTCGTGCGCGACAATGGCGGCCACATGGTCGCGCTCAAATGGTCGATGCAGCATTTCTTCGGCATCAAGCCGGGCGAAGTCTTCTGGGCAGCGTCGGATATCGGCTGGGTGGTTGGTCACTGCTACATCGTCTATGGGCCGCTGCTGAATGGCTCGACGGCAATCCTCTATGAGGGAAAACCAGTGGGTACGCCGGATGCCGGCGCGTACTGGCGCGTGATCGAGCAGCATGGGGTGACCACGCTGTTCACCGCGCCGACAGCTTTTCGCGCCATCCGCAAGGAGGATCCGCAGGGCGAACTGATTCGACGCTACGATCTGTCGAAATTCAGGGCTTTGTTCCTGGCGGGAGAGCGCGCCGATCCGGATACCGTCGTCTGGGCGGAAGCGAAACTCGGTGTTCCCGTTATCGACAATTGGTGGCAGACGGAGACGGGCTGGCCGGTGGCTGGAAATCCGATTGGCCTCGGCTTGCTGCCGGTGAAATATGGCTCCGCTGCGGTGCCCTTGCCGGGATATGACGTACAGGTGTTGGATGATGCCGGCCATCCCGTCGCATCCGGAACGCTCGGCAATGTCGTCATCAAGCTTCCGATGCCGCCGGGCTGTTTGCCGACATTCTGGAATGCGGATCAGAGGTTTCGCGAGACCTGCCTTGCCGAGTTTCCGGGCTATTATCGCACTGCGGATGCCGGCTATATCGATGACGACGGCTACATTTTCATCATGTCGCGCACCGACGACATCATCAATGTCGCCGGCCATCGATTGTCCACCGGAGCCATGGAGGAAATCTGCGCCAGCCATGCTGACGTGGCGGAATGCGCTGTCATCGGTATCGCCGATGCCATCAAAGGCCAAGTACCTGCAGGCTTCCTGGTCATCAATGCCAATGTTTCCCGTGAAACAGCGGAAATCGAAAGAGAAGTCGTCGGTCTGGTTCGTGAGCGCATCGGCCCGGTGGCTGCATTCAAGACGGCAATCTGCGTCAAGCGTCTGCCAAAGACGCGGTCAGGCAAGATTTTGCGCGGCACCATGCAGAAGATTGCCGATCGTGAGGACTGGAAGATGCCGGCGACCATCGACGATCCGGCCGTACTGGACGAAATTGCTGCGGTGCTGCAGACCAGAGGGATTGGCGTGTAAACAAGGGGATTAGCCAGACTGATCCAGTACGGGATATGGTTTGTTTTGCCCGGGAATTGGCTTTCGGGCATAAAAAACCCGGATCAGCTGAAGCCGATCCGGGTTTTGTCGCTGGAAACGATGTGTTCCAATCAGAAGGCGCCGTCTTCGTCCTCGTCCTTGCGGTCGGACTTGAGGGCCTTGAGCTTGGAGAAAACAGCGTCGGCGTCGATTTCTTTTTCTTCTTCGCGCTCGTAGGAGAACGGCAGCTTTTCCGTTTCCTTCGAGGCTTCCAGCGTCGCGCCGAGTTCGGCTGCGGTCGGCAGCGGACGGCCCTTGTTGGCGCGTTCGACTTCAAGGTCGAGGTCGATCTGCGTGCACAGGCCCAGCGTGACCGGATCCATAGCCGTCAGGTTGGTCGAATTCCAGTGGGTGCGCTCGCGGATCTGCTCGATCGTCGATTTGGTGGTACCGACGAGACGCGAGATCTGGGCATCCTTCAGCTCAGCATGATTGCGGACCAGCCACAGAATGGCGTTCGGGCGGTCTTGGCGCTTGGAAACCGGGGTATAGCGCGGGCCTTTGCGCTTGTTGTCCGGGACGCGAACCTTCGGTTCGGAAATCTTCAGCTTGTGGTTGGGATTGCCTTCGGCGCGGGCGATCTCGTCGCGGGACAGCTGACCGGTGGCGATCGGGTCGAGGCCCTTGATGCCCTGCGCGGATTCGCCGTCGGCGATTGCCTTGACTTCCAGCGGGTGCAGCTTGCAGAACGTGGCGATCTGTTCGAACGACAGAGCAGTGTTGTCAACAAGCCATACGGCCGTCGCTTTGGGCATAAGCAGTTGTTGAGCCATGGGTATAGTCCTTCTGTCCGTCCGCGCCGGTGTCGCGGGCCGTGGGGTGTAACCACTTTAATTTCCGGGAAATTAGCGCCTCTATACCCTCGTCCTCTCAGAAATGCAATTCTTCTTGAAGAAATGACCTTTTGTCTAATGGACGCCGTGCCTTGACCTGATATGTATGGCGCCCGAAGCGGGCGAGCACGAGGAGATGTGCCGCCTGAAACTGCCTGCGCAGGGAGGAAATCATCATGTCTGCCAAAACCTATCCGATCCTGGAATCCGCCCGGAAACGAGCTCTTATCGACGATGCGACCTACCAGGCGTGGTACAAGCAGAGTGTGTCGGACCCGCAAGCTTTCTGGGGCGAGCATGGCAAGCGTATCGACTGGTTCAAGCCCTATACCAAGGTCAAGAACACCTCTTTCGAGGGCGACGTTTCGATCAAGTGGTTCGAGGATGGCGTCACCAACGTCTCCTACAACTGCATCGACCGGCATCTGGAAAAACGTGGCGATCAGGTGGCGATCATCTGGGAGGGCGACAATCCCTATGACGACAAGAAGATCACCTATCGCGAGCTGCACGAGCACGTCTGCCGCCTCGCCAATGTGCTGAAGGCAAACGGCGTCAACAAGGGCGACCGCGTCACCATCTACATGCCGATGATCCCGGAAGCAGCCTATGCGATGCTCGCCTGTACCCGGATCGGCGCGGTGCATTCCATCGTTTTCGGCGGTTTTTCGCCCGACGCGCTGGCCGGCCGCATCGTCGACTGCGAATCCACCGTCGTCATCACCGCTGATGAAGGCCTGCGCGGCGGCAAGCCCATCCCGCTGAAGGCCAATACCGACCAGGCCATCGAGATCGCGGCCCGCGGCGGCGTCGACGTCAAGTCGGTGATTGTCGTGCGCCGCACGGCCGGTAAGATCGCATGGTTCTCCGAACGCGACATCTGGTATCATCAGGCTGTGGCCGCCGTGGAAGCCGATTGTCCGCCGGCGCAGATGAATGCCGAAGATCCGCTGTTCATCCTCTATACGTCCGGTTCGACCGGAAAGCCCAAGGGCGTGCTGCACACCACGGGCGGCTATCTCGTCTATGCCTCGATGACGCATCAATATGTCTTCGATTATCACGAGGGCGATATTTACTGGTGCACCGCCGATGTCGGCTGGGTCACTGGCCATTCCTATATCGTCTACGGTCCGCTCGCCAATGGCGCGACGACGCTGATGTTCGAAGGCGTGCCGACCTATCCGGATGCCGGCCGTCTGTGGGACGTGGTCGACAAGCACCAGGTCAACATCTTCTACACCGCGCCGACCGCAATCCGGGCGCTGATGGGCCAGGGCGACGCCTTCGTGACGCGTTCCAAGCGCACATCGCTGCGCACGCTCGGTTCCGTCGGCGAGCCGATCAACCCGGAAGCTTGGGAATGGTACTATCATGTGGTCGGCAACGGCCGTTGCCCGGTGGTCGATACCTGGTGGCAGACCGAGACCGGCGGCATTCTGATTACGCCTCTGCCCGGCGCCACGGCCCTGAAGCCAGGCTCGGCCACCCGCCCCTTCTTCGGCGTGCAGCCGCAACTGGTGGATGGCGAAGGCAAGGTTATCGAGGGTGCTGCCGATGGCAATCTCTGCATCACCGACAGCTGGCCCGGCCAGATGCGCACAGTCTATGGCGATCACGAGCGTTTCATCCAGACCTATTTCGCCACCTACAAGGGCAAGTATTTCACCGGCGACGGCTGCCGGCGCGATGACGATGGCTATTACTGGATAACTGGCCGCGTCGATGACGTCCTGAATGTCTCCGGCCATCGCATGGGTACGGCGGAAGTCGAATCGGCGCTGGTCAGCCATGATTCGGTGTCGGAAGCCGCCGTCGTCGGCTATCCCCACGATATCAAGGGACAGGGCATCTATTGCTACGTGACGCTGATGGTCGGCCAGACCGGTTCGGACGATCTGCGCAAGGCGCTGGTGACCCATGTCCGCAAGGAAATCGGCGCGATCGCCTCGCCGGACAAGATCCAGTTCGCGCCCGGCCTGCCGAAAACCCGCTCCGGCAAGATCATGCGCCGCATCCTGCGCAAGATCGCCGAGGACGATTTCGGGTCGCTCGGCGATACCTCGACGCTCGCCGATCCGGCTGTCGTCGATGACCTCATCGCAAACCGCCAGAACAAGAAGTAACGCAATTCCGAGCCATTCGATCTCCGGATGGCTCGGGTACACCTACCAGGAAGAGCAGGTTTTCGCCTTGCTTCCGCCGTCATAAGGCGAGACATAGCCTGCCGACAGCATTTCCTGAGCCGGATTCCGTCCGTCGGAAAAGCTGATATCGGCGACAACCCTGCCAAAATACTTGTCGCCGGAAATATGCGTCAGCTGGATTTCACCCTGATCGCTGGTCAGGCTCGCAAGCGCTGCCCGCGCCTGTTGGCCGGCATCCCGGGTGGATGCGCAAGCCGATTTCAGCTCCGGCGCATCGATGCCACGCAGCCGCACATAAACTTCCATGGTCTGTTGCGGCCATGGTTTTGCCGCCACCAGGATCGTATCGCCATCGATGACACGGATGACTTCTGCCGTCACCGGTCCCGTGATTTCGATTCGTTTGCCAGATTCAGAAGCATACGAAAAAGCGGCCGGCGACAGCGCTGCAAAAGCGGCCAAAGGAAGCGGGATCAAGCGAAACATCATGGATAGGAAAATATACCGATCATGACGTAATTTCAACAGGAATTATTTCCTTAGAAATCGATGGCTCGACCGTTGATTTCCCAGTCGCCGAAGCGTGAAGGCTCCGCGCCACCGCGCCCGCCCAGTTCTTCCGGGAGTTCGAGCGGCTTTTGCACCTTGCGGCGTTCCTCGGCTTCGGCCAATGCGCGTTTAGCGGCCGGCGAAAGGGGTTTGCGCGGCTCCACCGGCAAATTGTCGTTATCGTTTTGCATGCGAATTTCCGCGAAAAAGTTGAAGAATGCGCCTAATGTCCCCATCATATAGGAAACCTTTGTTCAAGCGAAACCCATGATTCACGTGAAACATTGGCAAACTTTGGAGACCTGACTGATGAACCTGATGCGCACTGCGATGCTTCTGGCCTTCATGACCGCATTGTTCATGGCGGTTGGCTTTCTCATCGGCGGCAAGGGCGGCATGATGATCGCTCTCGTCATTGCCGTCGGCATGAACTTCTTTTCCTATTGGAATTCCGATAGCATGGTGCTGCGCATGTACCGCGCCCAGGAAGTCGATGAGCACACAGCACCGGAATATTACGGTATTGTTCGTGACATGGCAGCCAATGCCGGATTACCGATGCCGAAGGTCTTTGTCATCGACAATCCACAGCCAAATGCCTTTGCCACTGGGCGTAATCCTGAGAACGCCGCAGTCGCCGCCTCCACCGGTCTTTTGAATGCGCTGTCCTATGATGAAGTCGCCGGCGTCATGGCGCATGAACTCGCCCATGTGCAGAACCGCGATACGCTGACGATGACGCTCACCGCGACGCTTGCGGGTGCGATATCGATGCTCGGTAATTTCGCCTTCTTCTTTGGCGGCAACCGTGAGAACAACAACCCGCTCGGCTTCATCGGGACGCTGGTGGCAATGATCGTTGCGCCGTTGGCGGCTGGTATCGTGCAGATGGCGATCAGCCGGACGCGTGAATATTCGGCCGACCGGCGCGGCGCAGAAATCTGCGGCAAGCCGCTGGCGCTGGCCTCGGCCTTGGCCAAGATCTCGAATTTCGCCCATCAGGTGCCGAATGCTGACGCCGAGCGCAACCCGGCCACAGCGCATATGTTCATCATCAATCCGCTGTCGGGCGAGCGCATGGACAATCTGTTCTCCACCCATCCGGCAACCGAAAACCGCATCGCGGCACTGCAGCAGATGGCACAAGAGATGCAACCGGTCTCGACGCCGCCGGTCAGGGCTGATAATCCCGTGCGCAAATCGCGCTCCGTGCCACCGACCGGCTGGGGTCGCGGTGGTTCCGAACCACCGAAAGGTCCCTGGTCTTGACGTCTGACGATAATAAAAACGATTCGCATTCGAAACGAAACAGCCGCCCTGCACGTTCGCGCGGTCAAACGGCCGAGAATCCGGCCTTTGAGCGCAGTGACAAGCCCGGAATCCGGGCCAGGCAGGCGGCTGCCAAGATGCTCGCTGCCGTCGTTGATCGCAAGACCTCACTGGACGGCATGCTGGATGCAGGCAATGGCAATCCGGTCTACCGCGAACTGAACGAGGCCGACCGCGCTTTGGTTCGGGCAATCCTGAATTCGGCGCTGCGGCAATTGCCGCGCATCGAAGCGATGATCGGTTCGCTGTTGCAAAACCCGCTGCCGGAAGGTGCCCGGGCACTTGATCATGTCTTGACGGTGGCCGCCGCCCAGATTCTATATCTCGATATTCCCGATCACTCCGCCGTCGATCTCGCTGTCGAGCAGGCGCAGATCGATCCGCGCAACAAGCGCTTTGCCAGCCTCGTCAATGCGGTGTTGCGCCGTATGTCGCGCGAAAAGCAGGATTTGCTGGAGAATGTCGGCGAAAAAATACCGGCTATTCCAGCCTGGTTCCATAAACGGCTGGTCACCTATTACGGTGCCGACGAAGCAGCCCGCATCGCTGACGCACTTTTGACCCCCGCAGCCATCGACCTGACGGTCAAATCCGACACCCACGGTTGGGCCGAGCGGCTGAATGGCCGTCTTCTGCCGACCGGTTCCATCCGTCTTGCCGGGTTTTCCGGCGCGGTGCCTTCACTTGCCGGCTTCGATGACGGCGAATGGTGGGTGCAGGATGCCGCTGCCGCCCTCCCAGCGAAGCTTTTCGGTTCCCTCGCTGGCAAACGTGTGATCGATCTTTGTGCTGCGCCCGGCGGCAAGACAGCCCAGCTTATTCTTGCCGGCGCTGACGTCACGGCACTCGATCAGTCGGCAAGCCGGCTCAAGCGCCTTCAGGGCAACCTTGCCCGTCTGGGGCTGGACGCGGTGACGCAGGAAATCAACATGGCCGATTTCCGCACCGACGAGCTGTTTGATGCTGCCCTGCTTGATGCCCCCTGTTCCTCGACCGGGACAATCCGCCGCCACCCGGATGTGCTTTGGACCAAGGGTCCGGAGGATATCGAAAAGCTGGCTGTCCTTCAGGAAAAGCTGCTGCGCCACGCGTTGACCCTGGTGAAGCCCGGCGGTCTGGTGGTCTTTTCCAACTGCTCGCTCGATATGCGGGAAGGTGAAGTCGTCACGGAACGTGTTTTGGCCGATGGCAATTGCGAACGGGTGGCGATCAATTCCGTGGACTGGCCGGGCTTGGAAAATGCGGTGACGCCGCTGGGCGAGTTCCGCACCACACCGGCAATGATTGATCCGCAGGATGGTTTTTCTGGTGGCCTCGACGGTTTCTATGCCGTCGTCTTGCGTCGCAAGATTTAGCGACATCTCTGTCAACAGGCTCATGGTGAGCGTCAATTGACGCTCCCTGTGCGTTTGCCTAAACAAATACAGGCACGATCCATAAAAGTTTAACGGTTTTTCAGGCACGATCGTCGTCCTGGTAGTATCTGATACGGACAGCAGTCATTCCGGTTTTCAATGCCGCATGACTTAAGTTCGGGAGTAGGGAGACGCGCAGGCGTCGAAAATGCAGATTTCAGACCGGCAAAGGCTTCTCTATCTGTATCTGCGCGAAGGCTGGCGCCGATTCTCGCGCCGCCTTGCCTTGGGCCGCAACACCGCATTCCGCTTTACCGGAACGACGCCGGACCGTTTGATCGTCGCTCCGACGGACTTGCGCGCCACTGATCCATTCGTTGCGCAGGAAATCCTGCAGGGCCGCTTCCCATTGGCTGGCCGCGTGCTTGAAGCAGCGGGCGAATCGCCATTCGAGATGGACCTTCCGTCGCACGAATTCGCCGTAAGATTGCATTCCTTCGGTTGGGTGCGGCACATGCGCACCGTCAAGGAGGACGACGCGTTTGCGCATCTGCGCCATATCGTCAATGACTGGATCGTCACGCATGGACGCTATATCGGCGGAATAGCCTGGGAAGCCGATATCATTTCTCAACGCTTGATTGCATGGCTCTCGCATTCACCGATCATCCTGCGCAATGCGGAGCACGTGTTCTATCGGCGCTTTCTCAAAAGCCTTGCCTTTCAGGTGCGCTATCTGCGCCATATCACTGACACGACCTGCGACGGTGAAGCGCGGCTGCGGGCGCGCATTGCGCTGGCCATGGCCTCCGTTGCGATGCCCGCGTCCGAAGCGACAATCCGCAAGGCCGCCCGCAATCTGGATCAGGAGCTGGATCGGCAAATCCTGCCGGATGGTGGGCACAGCTCGCGCAATCCGCGAACCGGCCTGGAATTGCTGATCGATCTGCTGCCGTTGCGCCAGACCTATGTCAATCTCGGCCATGAGGTGCCGGCCAAGCTGATCCCATGCATCGACCGGATGTATCCTGCCCTGCGGTTCTTCCGGCATGAGGGTGGTGAGCTGGCTCTGTTCAATGGCGCGACTTCGACGCTTGCCAATGAGCTGATGGCCGTCCTGCGGTATGACGAGACTGCCGGTGCACCGTTCAAGGCCTTGCCGCATCTTCAATATGAACGGTTGGCGCACAACAATGTCGTTGTGATCATGGACACCGGCAAACCGTTGTCGCCGGAATTGTCGCGTACAGCGCATGCCGGCTGCCTGTCGTTCGAAATGTCATCCGGCCGCCACCGGTTCGTCATCAATTCAGGATCACCAAAGTTTGCCGGCGAACGGTTTCGCCAGCTGGCGCGGTCGACCGCGGCGCATTCGACCGTAACGATCAATGATCGCTCATCGTCGCGCCTGTCACAATCCGGTTTCCTCGGTCCCATCGTCACCGGCGGTGTCTCGAAGGTTACAGTACGCCGTGAGGAACGTGCCGGTCAGCCGGATGCCGTCATCGCTAGCCATGACGGTTATTCCCAGGCCTTCGGCCTGCTGCACGAGCGCGATATCGGCATCAACGGCCAGGCAAATGCAGTCCGTGGCCGCGACAGGCTTTTTCAGCTGGATGGGTCGGAACCGGCGGAAACCAATAGCGCCGTCGCCGTTGCGCGGTTTCATATTCATCCATCGATCAATATCCGCCAGCACAGCGCCCATGAAATCTACCTTAGCGCCCCGGACGGCGAAGTCTGGCTGTTTACCTGCCGCGATGCCGACGTGGTGATCGAGGAAGACATTTTCTTTGCTGATCCATCTGGCGTGCGTAAGTCGTCGCAGTTGACGGTCACTTTCGCAGTGGCTTCGCAGCCGGAAATCCAGTGGATTTTTTCGCGCGAAGCCTGACAATCGCCGCGTTAGGTTGCTCGCCGCCCTGACTGCGGTTTCTTCATGTGGAAAGCTGTGGTAACGGCAGGCGGACATTTGCCGGAAGACCCTCCCGATATCCGGCGTCTACCAAGGAGCTTGATGATGGCTGTTGCCTCCAAGAAGATTCCCGCCCCGGATCAGGTTACTGTCCGCACCGCCCTGCTCTCTGTCTCCGACAAGACCGGTATTGTCGATCTGGCACGCGCTCTGCATCAGAACGGCGTCCATCTGGTCTCGACTGGCGGCACTCACAAAGCGCTTACCGATGCCGGCCTGCCGGTGACCGACGTGTCTGAGCTTACCGGTTTTCCGGAAGTGATGGATGGCCGGGTGAAGACGCTGCATCCGGGCGTGCACGGCGGCCTTCTGGCGATCCGTGACGATGAGGATCATGTGCAGGCGATGGTAACGCACGGTATTACCGGCATCGATCTGGCCGTCATCAATCTCTATCCGTTCGAGGATGTCCGGGCCAAGGGCGGCGATTATCCGACGACAGTGGAGAATATCGATATTGGCGGTCCGGCGATGATCCGCGCCTCGGCCAAGAACCACGCCTATGTCACCGTCATCACCGACGCGTCGGACTATACCGCACTACTGACCGAGCTGGGAACGGGTGCCGCGACGTCCTTTGCCTTCCGCCAGAAGATGGCCGCCAAGGCCTATGCCCGCACGGCCGCCTACGATACGGCTATTTCCGGCTGGTTTGCAGAAGTCCTCGACACACCGATGCCGCTTCACCGCACCATCGGCGGCGTGTTAAAGGAAGAGATGCGCTACGGCGAAAATCCGCATCAGAAAGCCGGATTCTACATCACCGGCGAGAACCGCCCGGGTGTTGCGACCGCTACTCTGCTGCAGGGTAAGCAGCTCTCGTATAATAATATCAACGACACCGACGCCGCTTTCGAGCTTGTCGCCGAATTCCCGGCCGAAAAATCCCCGGCCGTTGCCATCATCAAGCATGCCAATCCCTGCGGCGTCGCGACCGGCGCCACCCTGCTCGAAGCCTATGAGCGGGCGCTAGCCTGCGATTCCACCTCCGCTTTCGGTGGCATCATCGCGTTGAACCAGGAGCTGGACGGCGCCACGGCGGAAGAAATCGTCAAGTTGTTCACCGAAGTCATTATCGCCCCGTCGGTCAGCGACATCGCCAAGGTGGTCATCGCCGCCAAGCCGAACCTACGTCTCCTGATCACCGGCGCCCTGCCCGATCCGCGCATACCGGGCCTGACGGCAAAGACCGTCGCTGGCGGCCTTCTGGTGCAGACGCGCGACAATGGCATGGTCGAAGATCTGGAACTCAAGGTCGTTACCAAGCGCGCGCCGACAGCGCAGGAACTGGAAGACATGAAATTTGCCTTCAAGGTGGCGAAACATGTGAAATCCAATGCGGTCGTCTATGCCAAGGACGGCCAGACCGTCGGTATCGGTGCCGGTCAGATGAGCCGGGTCGATTCCGCCCGCATAGCCGCCCTGAAAGCCGAGGAAGCCGCCAAGGCGCTCGGGCTTGCCGCGCCGCTCACCCACGGCTCCGCTGTCGCCTCGGAAGCTTTCCTGCCGTTTGCCGATGGCCTTCTGTCGATGATCGCCGCCGGCGCCACCGCCGTCATCCAGCCGGGCGGCTCGATGCGAGACCCGGAAGTCATCGCCGCAGCGGATGCTGCCGGTGTCGCCATGGTGTTCACCGGCATGCGCCATTTCCGGCATTGATGCTAAGCCCGTAGCGATCAATCAGAAACCCGCCTCTCCGGCGGGTTTTTTATGCAGGTCTATTCGCCGGGTAAGGCGTACGGATGAGGATCAGCAGGCCGACGGCCAGGAAGACCACCAGCGCCATCATGCCGATGCGGGCCGATCCCGTCATCAGGGTAACGGTCGCAACGGCAGCAGGTGCCAGAAAGGTCGTGGCGCGCCCGGAGAGGGCATAGATGCCGAAATAGCGGCCCGCCTCGTCAGGGCTCACACTGCGCGCCATATAAGAACGGGAAGAGGCCTGCACCGGGCCGAATGCGATGCCGACCAGAAGGCCGAAGACGATGTAGGCCTTTTCCGCAGCGGTGCCGAAGAGCCCGCCGGAATCGGTCGTGGGGAGAGGAAGCAGGCCGAACAGCGTATAGCCGGGTCCGGTCGAGACGATGCCGAGCGTGGCAATGGTCAGGCAGATCAGGCTGGCGGTGACGATCACCTTTGATCCGAGTTTCGCATCGAGCCGGCTGGCATAGAGGCAGCCGCCGATGGCCACAACGTTGAGGATGATGCCGTAGACGCCAAGCTCGACGGTCTGCCAGGCAAACATGCTTGCCGCGAACGTGCCGCCGAGCGCCAGGAGGCCGTTGACCCCGTCCTGAAAGATCATCCGGGCAATCAGAAAGCGCAGAATTCCGGAGCGGTGGCGCAGTTCGCCGATGGTGTGGCGCAACTCAGCAATGCCGGTGCGCACGGCAGTCGCCGCTGGCATGGCCGCCTTGTGGGCGTCGGGGGTGAACAGGAACATCGGCAGGATGAAGACCAGATACCAGATGGCCGAGATCGGTCCGGTCACGCGTGCGTCAGCGCCGGTTGCCGGATCAAGCCCGAACAGCGGATCTATTCCGAGAATTGTTTTGCCGGATTCCGGACTTGCGGCGAGCAGCGTGACAACGGCGATCAGGACGATCATGCCGCCGAGATAGCCAAGCCCCCAGGCCATGTTGGAAATTCGGCCGATCTGCTTTTCCCCGACCAGCCGCGGCATCATCGAATCGTTGAAAACAATCGAGAATTCTGCTGCGATCGAGGCCAGGATGATGAAGATGAACGGATAGATTAACGACGATCCGGGCACGGCAAACCATAGGAGCGCCAGCGAAATGATCTTGATGACGGCAAAGAAGGCGATCCAGGGCTTCCGTGCGCCGGTCTGGTCGGCGATCGATCCGAGCACCGGCGACAGCACCGCGATGACGATGCCGGAAATGGTCAGCGTATAGCCCCACATCGCCTGACCGTGAGCCGGATCATCGGTGAGCCGGGATACGAAATAAGGGCCGAAGATGAAGGTGATGATCACGGTGAAGAACGGCTGTGCTGCCCAGTCGAACAGCATCCAGCCGCCGAGGCCAGCGCGCGATACCTTTGGCTCGTCGCCAGCCTCCGCCGAGATGCTGCTCACCTGATTCTCCACCGTCTGCCCGCCCCGTCTGGCGCGGACAGTGTCACCTCATCCTGTTCTGTGCAAGATCGCTCAACAAGCCTGCTGCAACGGTGATCTTGGCGAGTGTCGTCTCGCCCTTCTCCGTCAGCAGGGTCAGTTGGTCGGTGACGCGCGAAATCCGGCTATGGTCGCTGTCTCGCCAGGCTGCGACCGGATTACGCTCGTCCTTCTTGTCGGTGAGTGCCGCGATGGTGATGTCCTTGCGCGCGGTCGCGATGTCGTTGATACTGCGCGAAAGGGCCATCGCCTCGTATTGCTCGGTTGCCGACACACGCTCGGCAGCCGCCAGCAGCCGGGCGATCCGCAGGCTCTGTGTCACGCCAAAATAGCTCTGTGCCGTGCGTGCCAGCGTCACGCCGGTATCGGCAGCGATCTGGATGATCTCCGGCACGAAGGTCATCACCGCGAGAGCGGCGATCTCCTCGGCAAGTGCTGACGGCACGCCTCGCTCGATGAAATAGTCGGCCCTTTGCCGCACATCTGCCGTTGCGTCTTCCGGAATAGAGCTTTGCAACGTGGATTTCAGCCTCCGCAGCGCTTCTCGCAGCTGCTCGATCGCCTCACCGAGCGGCGCCTGCATTGCCTTGGTCCTGAGTGTCCGTTCAGTGACGATGGCAAAGATGCGCGCCGCCTCCTGGTAGAGCTCGTTCTGCACCGCGCCGCTGATGACGTTGTCGAGTGCGTCGATCTCGCCATAGATACGGTTCAGGTCGTAGCCGTCGCGGGTCAGCACAGCGGCCTTGACCACGTCTGCCGGCATGAAGCCCGTCTGATCGATCAGCGTGCTGACGAAGGCCGGCCCGCCGCGATTGATGACGTCGTTGGCTAGAACCGTCGCGATGATCTCGCGGCGAAGGCGATGTTCGTTGATGTCGCCCGCATGGGCCTTGTGCATCTTGGCCGGGAAGTAATCCCGCAGCGTCGTCAGCAGATAGTCATCATCCGGCAACTTGCTTGCAACGATCTCGTCGAACAGCACGATCTTGGCATAGGACAAAAGCACGCCGATCTCAGCACGTGTCAGGGCCTTGCCGCTCTGGTAGCGCTCGCTCAGCGCCAGATCGTTCGGCAGTACCTCTACCTTGCGGTTGAGATGGCCGTCCGCTTCCAGGCGGGTCATGAGCCGGGCAAGTGCTGTCCGGTTGCCGGCACCCAGCATTTCCGTCAGCGAGATCGACAGCGACTGTTCGTAGTTGTTGCGCAGCACCAGTTCTGCCACTTCGTCGGTCATCGAGGCCAGCAGCGTGTTGCGCTTGGCGCGTGTCAGCCGCTCGTCGCGCATCGCCGAAGCGAGTGCGATCTTGATGTTGACCTCGAAGTCGGAGGAGTTGACGCCGGCCGAGTTGTCGATGGCGTCGGAATTGCAGCGTCCGCCCTTGAGGCCGAAGCCGATGCGGCCGCGCTGGGTAACACCGAGATTGGCGCCCTCGCCGATCACCTTGGCACCGACCTCGTCAGCAGTGATACGGATCGGGTCGTTGGCGCGGTCGCCGACATCAGCGTCGGTTTCGTTCGGGCCGCGCACATAGGTACCGATGCCGCCGAACCAGAGCAGATCGACCGGGCTTTTCAGGATCGCCGTCATGATCTCTGATGGTGTCGCCTGGCTCTTCTCCAGGCCGATCGCCGCCATCGCCTGCGGCGTCAGCGCGACTGATTTTTCCGTGCGCGGAATGATCATGGCGCCGGGCGAAAGCGTCGAGCGGTCATAGTCCTGCCAGCTGGAGCGCGGCAGGTTGAACATGCGCTTGCGCTCGGCAAAGGATTTTTCGATATCCGGATCAGGATCGATGATGATGTCGCGATGGTCGAAGGCGGCAATCAGCCGGATTTTCTCCGACAGAAGCATGCCGTTGCCAAAGACGTCACCGGACATGTCGCCAACACCGGCGACGCTGAAGGGCGTCGTCTGGATATCGATGTCCATCTCGCGGAAATGCCGCTTTACCGTTTCCCAGGCGCCGCGCGCGGTAATGCCCATCTTCTTGTGGTCATAGCCAGCCGAACCGCCGGAGGCAAAGGCGTCATCCAGCCAGAAGCCGGCTTCCTGCGCCAGGCCGTTGGCGGTGTCGGAGAAGGTGGCCGTGCCCTTGTCGGCCGCAACGACGAAATAGGGGTCGTCACCATCCAGCCGCAGCGTATCGGCCGGCGGCACGATATCCTGGCCGACGATATTGTCGGTGATCGACAGCATGGTGCGGATATAGGTCTTGTAGGCCTCGGTCCCGGCCTTGAAGATATCGTCGCGGGTACCGCCGACGGGAAGCTGCTTCGGATAGAAGCCGCCCTTGGCGCCGACAGGCACGATCACGGCGTTCTTGACCTGCTGCGCCTTGACCAGCCCGAGCACCTCGGTGCGGTAGTCCTGCGACCGGTCCGACCAGCGCAGGCCGCCGCGGGCCACCTTGCCGAAGCGCAGGTGAACGCCTTCGACCTGCGTGCCATAGACGAAGATTTCGCGGAAAGGCCGCGGCTCCGGCAGGCCATCGAGGACCTTCGGATCGAGCTTGAACGCCAACATCACCTTCGGATTGCCATCGGGGTCGCGCTGGAAGTAGTTGGTCCGCAGCGTCGCCTCGACGGCGTTGACGTAACGCCGCATGATCTGGTCTTCGTCAAGGCTTGGAACCGCGTTCAGGGCCTCTTCGATCGCAGCCCGCAAGGCTGTTGTGCGCTTCGTCTTCGGCTTCTCTTCAAGCGTGGGATCCATGCGGGTGACGAACAACTTGAAAATATTCGCAGCGATGGTCGGATACTTGTTCAGCGTGTCGGCGAGGTAACCTTGCGAATAGGTGATGCCGGTCTGGCGCAGGTAGCGCGCATAGGCGCGCAGTACCGTCACTTCGCGGGCGTTGAGGCCGGCAAGCAGGATCAGCCGGTTGAAGCTGTCATCCTCGATCACGCCGTTCCAGGCGGAAAGATAGGCTTCCTCCAGCATCGGGCCGGTCTTGTCGAGATTGAGCAGATGCCCATCGCGATGGATCAGTTCCATATCGTGCAGAACGACAAGCCGATCGCCGCCCTTGGCGCAGGAAACGGTAATATCATGGGTCTGTTCGCTGATAACCCGGAAGCCGAGGTTTTCCAGCAGCGGCACACGGTGCGACAGCGAAACCGGCTCGCCGGCATGGAAAATCTTCAGCTCCAGCGATTCCGGTCCCTTGCCGCGCTTCTGGTAGAAGGCGATGCGGATCGGATCGTTCGGGGAGCATGCCGCGATATCGGCGAGATCACCATGGGCTTCGGCTGGCGTGAAGGCTGCCTGATAGGCCGCGTTGACGGAAATCGACACGCCATCGTGGCGGGCGAGCAGATTGAACCGGTCGATCCAGCGGGTGACGATATCGCGAACCGCATCTTCAAGCTTTGTCTGCGCCACACGCGGGGTCTTGCCGGCGGAACGGCCGATGATGAAATGCACGCGGGCAAGACCGCCCTCCGGGAAGGCCGGATAATAGGCAGACACGCGTCCGTCATAGACGGTCTTCAGATACAGCCCGATCTTCTCGCGCACATCGGAATCGTACTGTTCGCGCGGCACGTAGACGATAACGGATACGAAACGATCGAAATGGTCGATGCGGGGCAGAACCCGGATTCGTGGCCGGTCGGCCAGTTCATTGATCTGCTCGCAGAAGCTGGCCAGAAGGCTGACGTCGATCTGGAACAGATCATCGCGCGGATAGGATTCCAGCGTGTTGGTCAGCATCTTGCCGGAATGGCTCTGCGGATCGAAGCCGAAATGATCGACGATCTTTTCGACCTTGAAGCGGAGCAGTGGAATTTCGGCTGCCGGGCGCGTATAGGCGCTGGAGGTGAATAGGCCGACGATGCGCAGTTCGCCGGTGACGTTGCCGGCCTCGTCGAAGCGCTTGACGCCGATGTAATCCATATAGGCGCGGCGATGGACGACGGATTTGACGTTGGCCTTGGTGACGATAAGAAAATCCGGGCCATTGAGGAAGGCGAGGATTTCCGGCGTCGTCAGCACGGCATCCTTGCCCTGGCGCAGCACGCGCACATCAGGATTGGACAGAATACCCAGCCCACGGCCCTCGCCGCGCTCGACCACGGCATTCTCACCCTTGCCGGAATAGGTGTATTCGCGCATGCCAAGGAAGGTGAAATTGTTGCCGCGCAGCCAGCGAAGGAAGGCCAGCGCCTCGTCTCGGTCGCCCTTCTTGCTGTTCGGCGCGTGGTTTTCCAGTTCGCCCATCGCCTGATCAAGCAGGGCCGACATGGCAGTCCAGTCGCCGACCGCCTGGTGAACCTGCGAGAGGACGTTGGCAATCCGCTCCTTCAGGTCTTCGGCTTCGGTTTCGGTCACGCGGCTAATATGAATCTGGATATGGCTGATCCGGGTGGCGGGATCGCTCTTTTCTTCCGGGTCAAAGATCTTAGCCGGCTTTCCGGCCTCGAGAACCAGAATGGGATGCACAGCAAGGTGAATGTCGCGATGCGTGCTGGTGACTTCCCCCATGATTGAGTCATAGAGGAATGGCATGTTGCGGTCGGTTACCGATAGAATTGAAACCTCGGTTTCATTCGGCGCAATACCATCGACGGTTTCGACGGATATGACCGGACGATCGCTTTCCTTGCGGTTGATGGCCGTCAGCGCATGGGCAGCCGTCAGCGCCAGCATGGTGGGCGTATAGGCGTCGAGATCGTCGTGGCTTGCCCGGCGAAACAGGATCTCCGGAGCGAGCATTTTCACCCCCAACAGCTTGCCGGCTTCACTCACCGCTTCGAAATGACGGTCTTTTTTCGGATTGTATTTGGTGCCCATGACGTATCTCCCCGCAATCACCATTTTGGCCGAACCTAACAGAAGAATTGCCCATAGCGATTGTTTTTGTGGCCATTTTTCGGTCAGATTGATCCAAATCGGAATGGTTTTATGAAATTTTCGGCAAGTTTTCGCCGATTTTCAAATTCAATCGGTTGTATTTGCATATTTCGTAGTTCTCATGAACAAGCCTGAAATGAGCCTTCCGATCTTTTGGCAGCCGCAGTTGACAGAGGCATGACTGTCAGGCGATCTGAGCAGGTCGAAACAGCGGAAAATCACCAATGTCCGAGCCTGCCCCCGGCGCCGTCATCGTCATTTCCAGCCATGTGATTCGCGGATCCGTGGGCAATCGTGCCGCCGTCTTCGCACTTGAGACGCTGGGTTACCCGGTCTGGGCTTTGCCGACGGTTATCCTGCCCTGGCATCCCGGCCATGGTCCCTCGACGCGGGTGACGATCGGTGCTGAAGATTTCGACAGGTTGATCGACGATCTTATCCGCGCGCCGTGGACGGGCGAGGTCCGTGCTGTTCTCTCCGGCTATCTCGGTGCCGCGCATCAGGCGGAAGGCGTCGCGCGGCTGGTGGAGGCTTTGCGGGTAAAAAATCCGGACCTGTTTTATGCTTGCGACCCGGTCATGGGTGATGTCGGCGGGCTCTATGTGCCAGAGGCGACGGCGATTGCGATGCGCGACCGGTTGTTGCCGCTGGCCTCGCTTGCCACGCCGAACCGGTTCGAGCTGGCATGGCTCTGCGGTGCCGAGCTAGACACGAACACTGCTATTTTGGAGGCAGCCCTGTCGCTCGGGCCGTCGCGCATGCTGGTCACCTCTGCCATCCCGATGATGCAGGGCAGCACCGGCAATCTCTATCTGTCCGGCAATCATGCGCTGCTTGCCGAGCATCGGCTGATCGACAATCCGCCGAACGGTACCGGCGACTTGCTGGCGGCTTTGTTCCTCGCACGCCTTCTGGAAGGGCTGAACGAGGAGCGGGCCTTGCAGCTGGCGACCGCCAGCGTCTTCGAGATCATCGCCCGTACGGGCAGGCGGGGTGCCGACGAGCTGACGCTAGAGCGCGATGCCTCCAGTCTTGCGACGCCGATGGCGATGGTTCAGATGCGCCGGTTGATTCATCCCGGGCAGAAACGACGCTCTTGATATCTTTGGGTCGATCTCCCCCTTGCCAGCCCATGCCTTGAGCGAATAAACCGTTTCTACCCTACGAAAAACGATACGGAGAATATCACGGATGTCACCGGCGGCGTCGGCTGCCGAAAATTTGGCTGTGTGCGGCGCACAAAGATGATATGTCGCGTGCGGCTGACATGCAAATGTACATCTCAATTGTCTTAAAGAGTTGGAGTGATCGAGCACATGCAGCGTTTCCCGGACTATTTGCTGAAGGGCTACAACAACTTCATGAGCGGCCGCTTCAATGAGCAGCAGCAACGCTACAAGGCCTTGGCCGAGACCGGCCAGCAGCCGAAGACCATGGTCATTGCCTGTTGTGACAGCCGTGCAGCACCCGAAACCATCTTCGACAGCGGCCCGGGTGAACTGTTTGTGGTGCGCAACGTCGCCAATATGATGCCGCCTTATGAGCCGGACGGCCAGTATCACTCGACATCGGCCGCTCTTGAGTTTGCCGTGCAGGTGTTGAAGGTCAGCGATATCGTCGTCATGGGCCACGGCCGCTGCGGCGGCATCAAGGCTGCGCTCGATCTGGATGCCGAGCCGCTGTCACCCGGCGATTTCATCGGCCGCTGGATGAACCTTTTGAAACCCGCTGCCGAACAGATCCACAACAACGAATTGATGACCGCCGCCGAACGCCAGCGGGCGCTGGAGCGGGTCTCCATCCGTAACTCGATCGCCAACCTGCGGACTTTCCCTTGCGTCAAGATCCTCGAACAGCGCGGTAAGTTGCAGCTGCACGGCGCCTGGTTCGACATTTCCACCGGCGAACTGTGGGTGATGGACGGAAAGACCGGCGATTTTGCCCGGCCCGGCATGTAAATTTTTCGGCATTGCGCGGATTTTAGAGGTCTTCTGCTCTCCTCCGTCACCCCAGTAAGCCCCAGGATGACGCGGTGACCACAGGTTCTCGCTTCAGTCCCGAAAACTTTCCATCCTCTCGAAACAAAAAAATCCGCAGCCTGATTTCCCGGGCTGCGGATTTTGTCACTCGAAAATCTGCGTCGTCTATCAGCCGCCGTCGATCTCGGCGCCGATGATGGCGATTGCCTGCTGGTAGACGCTGGCGGCGTTCCAGCCCTGGATCGCGCCGAAATTGGCTTGCCCCTGCTGATAGCCGGCGCCGGCGCTCCAGCCATGACCGCGCAGGAAGTTGGCAGTCGAGGCAAGCGCGTCCGCCTTGGAGCGAACCATGTCGATATGGCCGCTGCCGTCTCCATCGACGCCGAATTTCAGTACGTTGGCCGGCAGGAACTGTGTCTGGCCGATTTCGCCATGCGCCGCGCCGCGCGCGTCGGGGCTGAGGTCACCGCGTTGTACGAGGGTCAGCGCTGCATAGAGCTGGTTGGTGAAAAAGTCGGAACGGCGGCAGTCAAACGACAGCGTCGAGACGGCTGAAAGCGTGTGTTCCTTGCCCATGAACCCGCCGAAGCCGGTTTCCATGCCCCAGATTGCGATGATCGGACCGGCCGGAACACCATAGCGTTTTTCGATGGAACTGAAGAGAGCAGCGTTCTGCGCCTTCATCTTCTTGCCACGCGAAATGATCGTCTGGCCACCACGCTTCTGCATGAACTGGCTGAGCGACAGCTTGAAGCTCTTCTGACCGCGGTCGGCGCGGATTGTTGCCTTGTTGTAGGTGACGTTGGCAAAAGCCTTGTTCAGGACCGCCGGGCTAATGCCCCGGCCTGCGGCTTCGCCCTTGAAGTCCTCAACCCAGGCGTCGAAGCCTGCCGATGTGTTGCTGCATTGCGCGGCTGATGCCTGCGCGGGCAATATTGCAGCCGCAATGATTGCTGTGAAACCTGCCAGTACGCATTTTGACTTGCGCATGAAATACCCCGTATTGCCCGAATCCAAATTTGTGTCCGCAAAATGCCAGTCTTTGCGGCGTCTGTCACGATGCTCGCACAGTATCAGGAGGGCGTGTTTCACGTGAATCCTCCTTTCGACTATGAAAAATCGTCGCAGTTGCCTTTTACAAAGAAGCCCCGCATCCCGTTTAACGGATCATGCGAGGCTTTCTACCAAATCGCGATGATAGAAACCCAACGGTTGGTATCATCGAGAATTGGTATAATTGGTTAAAACTCTATATTTTCTGATCAGGCAGCCTGTTTCTTGGCCTTGATCAGGCCACGATTGACGAGGAGCTCGGCAATCTGGATGGCGTTGAGGGCGGCACCCTTGCGCAGGTTGTCGGAAACCACCCAGATATTCAGGCCGTTCTCGACGGTCGCATCTTCGCGAATACGCGAAATATAGGTCGCGTCTTCGCCAGCGCTTTCGTAAGGCGTGATGTAGCCGCCGTTCTCATGCTTGTCGATGACGATGCAGCCCGGTGCTTCGCGCAGGATGTCGCGGGCCTGGTCGGCGGTGATCTCGTTTTCGAATTCGATGTTGATCGCTTCGGAATGACCGATGAACACCGGAACGCGCACGGCCGTGCAGGTCAGCTTGATCTTCGGATCAAGAATCTTCTTGGTTTCGGCCATCACCTTCCATTCTTCCTTCGTGTAGCCGTCTTCCATGAACACATCGATGTGCGGGATGACGTTGAAGGCGATACGCTTGGTGAACTTCTTGCTCTCCATTGGATCGGCGACGAAGACGGCGCGGGTCTGGTTGAACAGCTCGTCCATGCCATCCTTGCCGGCACCGGAGACCGACTGGTAGGTGGAGACGACGACGCGCTTGATCTTGGCAAAGTCATGCAGCGGCTTCAGCGCAACGACGAGTTGGGCGGTCGAGCAATTCGGATTGGCAATGATGTTGCGCTTGGTGAACTGGGTGATGGCGTCGGGGTTCACTTCCGGAACCACCAGCGGCACGTCCTGATCGTAGCGCCAAGCAGACGAGTTGTCGATGACGACGCAGCCCTGCGCGCCGATCTTCGGCGACCACTTCAGCGATACGGCACCGCCGGCCGACATCAGGCAAATATCGGTGTCGGAAAAATCGTAGTTTTCGAGGTTCTTGACCTTCAGCGTCTTGTCGCCGAAGGACACTTCGGTGCCCTGGCTGCGGGCCGAGGCCAGCGCCACGACTTCATCAGCCGGAAAGCCGCGTTCCTCGAGGATATTCAGCATTTCGCGGCCGACATTTCCGGTCGCGCCGGCAATAGCAATCTTGAAACCCATTGTCTTTGCTCTCTTTCTGTCTCTCCGCGGGGCTTTTGGGGGAAACCCGCCGGCCAAAGGCGCGGGTTTCGGGTCCCCGGCCGTGCCGGGGAGAGAGCGGTGGCCAGAGACGTCAGACGGTTTTCGTCGTCGTTTTGGCCGTTGTTTTGGAAGATATAGAGAAAGAACGAACCCGCCCGGCAGCAAATGCCGGGGCGATCAGCGCAGCGATGGCGTAACCAAAACGGTGCATGGTGGGTCCTTTTCCGCTGCTGCTCTTACGCGGTTTTGACGTAGAGTCAACAGAAAGCTGAGAATGCCCGTCAGGAAGGCGCGCCGCGCCGCTGCCGTCAAAAGGTTACTGAAGTGTCATGCCGATGTCATCCACGGTGACTATTGCGAGCCGTCAGCTCGAAAGCAAACCACAAGGGGGTTTTCCATGCGTATGCTTCTGTCGGCGCTCGCCGCCACGACATTCCTCGCTGGGGCCGCGCAGGCCACCACCGTTTATCCGCTCGATCGTGCAACGATCCTCGCCGGCTCGCCCTTCGATTTCAAGGTCGAGTTCAAGTCCGTCGTCAAGCCGCAAGACGTCAAGATCACCGTCAACGGCCAGGACTACAAGACCATCCTCGGTAAGGAAGCCGAATTCGTCGCCGAAGAAAAAGGCAAGGAAGACAAGGTACTGGGATCGGCCATGATCGCCCGCGATCTCATCCTGCCGACCGAAGGCGCATACAAGATCCAAGTGACTGCCGGTGCGGAATCGAAGTCGGTGACATGGGATGTCTACGGTACCGCCGAAACCCCGAAGGCAAAGAACATCATCTTCATCCTCGGCGACGGCCTCTCGGTCGCCCATCGCACTGCGGCCCGCATCATGTCGAAGGGCATGACCGAGGGCAAGGCCAACGGCCGCCTCAGCATGGATGACCTCGAACACATGGCTTTCGTCGGCACCTCGGCGACGGATGCCGTTGCGACGGATAGCGCCAACACCATGTCTGCCTACATGACCGGCCACAAGACCGCCGTCAACGCGATTGGCGTCTATGCCGACCGGACGCCCGATAGCCTCGACGATCCGAAGGTCGAGACGCTCGCAGAAGCGGTGCGCCGCCAGACGAAGAAGTCGATCGGAGTGGTTTCGACAGCCGAAATCGAAGATGCGACGCCGGCTGCCGTCGTTGCCCATACCCGCAAGCGTGGCGACAAGGAGCAGATCGTCGGCATGCTGCTCGACGTCAAGCCGGATGTCGTTCTTGGCGGCGGTTCAGCCTATTTCCTCGGCAAGGATGTGCCCGGTTCCAAGCGCAAGGACGACAAGGACTACATCAAGCTGTTCCAGGAAGCCGGCTATACGCTCGCAACCAGCAAGACGGAACTGGCGACGGCGACCGGCACCAATACCGGCAAGATCCTTGGCCTGTTCCACACCGGCAACATGGATACGACGCTCGACCGCGAATTCCTGAAGAAGGGTACCGTCGACAAGTTTCCGGACCAGCCGGGCCTCGTGGACATGACCAAGGCCGCGCTTGGCGAACTGTCCAAGAACCAGGAAGGCTTCTTCCTGATGGTCGAGGGCGCGAACATCGACAAGATGTCGCATCCGCTCGACTGGGACCGTGCCGTCATCGAAACCATCGAGCTGGATAAGGTGGTCGGTGTCGCCCGCGAATTCGCCGCCGCTCATCCCGATACGATGATTGTCGTCACGGGTGACCATACCCATGGTGTTTCTATCATCGGTACGGTTGACGATGAAAAGTCCGGCACCGAAATGCGGGAAAAGGTCGGCACCTATGCGTCCGCCGGTTTCCCGAACTATACCGACGAGAATGGCGACGGATACCCGGACAAGATCGATGTCAGCCGCCGCCTGTTCCTCAGTGCAAATAACGGTCCGGATCACTACGAGACCTTCCGCCCGAAGATGGATGGCCCCTTCGTTCCGGCGATCCAGAACGAGAAGAAGGAATACATCGCCAACGAAGCCTACAAGGACGTTCCCGGTGCGGTTTTCGTGCAGGGCAACATCCCGAAGGAAGGCGACAGTGGCGTCCATGCGGTCGATGACGTCGTCCTGCAGTCGACCGGCCCCGGCTCGGAAGGCTTCAAGGGCTACATGGAGGAAAGCGATATTTACCGCGTTCTCGCCGATGCGCTGGCGCTCGGTGCCAAGCAGACCAACTGATCTATGATCACGTCCGGCGGGCTTGCGAGACAGCCCGCCATCGGGTGACGGTTTTAATGAGCGTATTTAGTGGGCAATGCCAACGCCAACCTCCGTCATTCCTGTGCTTGTCACAGGAATCCAGTCAGCCCAAGTCCTTGGGCTGAAAGAGTATTTTGACCCGACAGACGTCGGGTCGCTGGATCCCCGCCACAGGGGCGAGGATGACGGGTGGTGGGTTTGCCCAATGCCAAAAATTCCCCCGCGGAGGAATTGGCAGTTCTCGCGACGCGATGACAAAAGCAACTTCGTTAGCCGGTTTTCCGTTTTCCCGGCCTGACGTCATAAGTTAAGGTGGACGCCCTATGACCGGTCCCTTTGCGAGAACCACGCGCCGCGATGCGCTGCGCCTCCTGGCCAGTCTGCCTTTGCTGGCGGCTGCGCGCCCCGCCGCAGCCGCAATTCCGTCCCTGTCGTTCGATGAACTCTATAGCAAGTTCGGCGTTCTCGGGCTGGAGTTCTCCGAAAAGGTCAAGACGTTGGCCGGTCAGGAAATAACGATCCAGGGTTTCATGGCGCCGCCACTGAAGGCAGAAGCCGCCTTTTTTGTGCTGACCGAAATTCCGATGTCGCTTTGCCCTTTCTGCTCTTCGGATGCCGACTGGCCGGACAATATCGTCGTCGTCTATCTCGGCGAAAAGCAGACATTCGTGCAGCCTTCCCAGACGATCGAGGCGCGGGGCGTTCTTGAGTTCGGGTCATGGACCGATCCCGAAACCGGTTTCGTCAGCCTCTTGCGGCTGCGCAATGCTGAATATGCATCGGTCTAGAACCATGCTGTCGCTCGATATCAACTCTGTCTCCGTTTCCTACAGTGGCCTTCCTACACCCGTTCTCGACATTGCCTCGCTTTCCATTGAAGCGGGTAGTCGTGTTGCGATCACCGGCGCGTCCGGGTCGGGCAAGAGCACGCTGGTGCATATCCTCACCGGGCTCGAACGCTGCGCGGCCGGTGGCTCCATCCGCTGGGGTGGCGTGGATATCGCTGAGATGTCCGAGCGCAGTCGTGATCGCTGGCGCGGTGCGCATATCGGTCTCGTCATGCAGGATTTCCATCTCTTCCCGGGCTTGAGCGCCGTCGATAACATCCTTCTGCCCGCCCGCCTGTCGCGCGCGGTGAAGCCTGGCGATCCGGACCGGGCGCTTATGCTGCTCTATGCGGTCGGCCTTTGCCGTGCCGACCAGACAATCGAGACCATGTCGCGCGGCGAAATGCAGCGTGTTGCGATTGCCCGGGCGCTGCTGCGAAAGCCGGGGGTGTTGATCGCGGACGAACCGACCGCGAGCCTCGATAGCGACAGCGGCGATGCGGTTGCCCGCCTGCTGATCGATCTGTCGGTCAGCAACGAAAGCACGCTCATTGTCGTGTCCCATGATCCGCGGCTGACAGGCCGGCTAGAGCGCCGCATCACGTTATCGGCTGGCCGCATCGCGTCGGATCGAGAGCACCGGGAGAAGGCGGCATGACCCGATTCATCTTTGCAGATCTGCGCCGTCTCTGGGCGGGCTCGCTTGTCGTCGTGCTTCTGATCGCCTTTGCCACCGCACTTGGCGTCGCCGTCACGCTGCAGGAAAGGGCGCTCAGGCTCGGCAGCGCACGTGCCGCCGACCGGTTCGATCTTGTCGTTGGCGCTCCGGGCAGCGAAACGCAATTGCTGCTCTCCTCCGTCTTTCTGCAGCCTTCTCCCCTGCCGCTGATGTCCGGGGATGTGCTGAGCAAGCTTGCGGCCGATCCGCGTGTTTCCTGGACCGCACCCGTCGGCTTCGGCGATTCCTTCTCCGGCTATCCGATCGTCGGCACGTCCACCGCGCTCGCCACCAATCTGTCCGCAATGTCGGAGGGGCGGGTGTTTTCAAAAGCGAGCGAAGCCGTCATCGGTGCCGCAGTAACGCTGCCGCTCGGCTATGCGGTAAAACCCATGCACGGCACTGCCGGTGGGGAAACACATACGGAGCTTGCCTACCGCATCACCGGCCGCTTAGCGCCGACGGGAACATCCTGGGACCGGGCTATCCTTGTGCCCATCCAGGCCGTCTGGGGCCTGCATGGAATGGACGCCTATGGTCATGAAGCGGATGAGGCGCATGCGGAAAACACGGCCGGCGATCCGGCAGCGGGGGTGCCTCAAGACGAGGCCGCTCACCATGACGATCCCGGCCATGGCGAACACGCCGCCATCGATCCCGATGCACCGCTCGATGAACATTGGACGGCGGAAACCCCGGGACTTCCGGCGATCCTGGTCAAGCCGAAGACCATTGCCGACGCCTACAAGTTGCGGCAGGACTATCGCGGCAATGGGACGCTCGCAGTCTTCCCCGGCGAAGTGCTGACCAATCTCTACGCGACGCTTGGGGATGCCAAGCGTGTGCTGTCGGCAGTCGCCGTCGGTGCGCAGATCCTGGTGGCCGCCGCTGTCCTCATGGTCACCGTCATGCATATCGGCCAGCGCCGCCGCCAGATCGGTGCGCTCAGGGCTTTTGGCGCGCCGCAATCGGCCGTGCTGATGATTGTCTGGCTGGAACTGTTCATTCTCATCGCACTCGGCATTCTCTTAGGTTTTGCCATCGGCTACGGTGCCGCGATGCTGCTGTCGGCGATGTTTTCGGGGGAAAGCGGCATTGTCCTTCCGGTTGGGTTCATCCGCGACGACGTAAAGAGCGTGATCGCCATCGTGCTGTTTTCCGCCGTCCTTGCGCTTGCGCCGGCGCTTCTGGCCTACCGGCAGTCACCGGCCGCCGCCCTTCGGGCCTGATCGATCGCATTCGACTAAAGTCATAATCCCAAAGCCGCTCTGCCACCCCAGGGGGTTTTCTGCCATTTTGGTCTCATGGCGCATTCCGCTTCGGAATCAGGGAGGATTCGGGGGCAACTGAGGGTGCGCACAAAGCCGTTTTTGAGTGGAGGACAAACGAAATGGCAGATGTCGCAGTAGCACCCGGTGCAAAGGCTGCACCGATGACCGGCGAGCAGAAGAAGGTGATTTTCGCCTCTTCGCTCGGCACGATCTTCGAGTGGTACGATTTCTATCTCTACGGTTCGCTGGCCGTCTATATCGGCGCAACCTTCTTTTCCCAATATCCTGAGACCACCCGTAACATCTTCGCCCTTCTGGCGTTTGCGGCAGGCTTTCTCGTGCGTCCGTTCGGCGCATTGGTGTTTGGCCGTCTCGGCGATCTCGTCGGCCGCAAATATACCTTCCTCGTCACCATCGTCATCATGGGCCTGTCGACGTTCCTCGTCGGTATCCTGCCCGGTGCCGCCTCGATCGGCATCGCCGCTCCGATCCTTCTGATCGTGCTGCGCATGCTGCAGGGCCTGGCGCTCGGCGGCGAATATGGCGGTGCTGCAACCTACGTGGCCGAACACGCGCCACAGGGCCGGCGCGGTTACTTCACCTCATGGATCCAGACGACGGCAACGCTCGGTCTGTTCCTGTCGCTGGTGGTCATCGTTGCCGTGCAGATGATCCTCGGCAAGGAAGCCTTCGCTGCCTGGGGCTGGCGCGTGCCGTTCCTGCTCTCGTTCATCCTGCTTGGCGTTTCGGTCTGGATCCGCCTGAAGATGAATGAATCGCCTGCCTTCAAGAAGATGAAGGAAGAAGGCAAGGGCTCCAAGGCACCGCTGACGGAAGCTTTCGGTCAGTGGAGAAACGCCAAGATCGCGCTTCTGGCCTTGTTCGGCGCCGTCGTGGGCCAGGCCGTCGTCTGGTATACCGGCCAATTCTACGCGCTGTTCTTCCTGCAGAATATCCTGAAGGTGGACGGCCAGGCCGCAAACATCATGGTCGCCATATCGCTGTTGATCGGCACCGGCTTTTTCGTGCTCTTCGGGGCGCTGTCGGACAAGATCGGCCGCAAGCCGATCATCATGGCCGGTTTGGTGCTTGCCATGCTTACCTACTTCCCGCTGTTCAAGGCCTTGACCTGGGCCGGCAACCCGGCGCTCGCTGAAGCACAGGCAACCATCCGCGCAACCGTCACGGCCGCTCCGGACGATTGCAAATTCCAGTTCAACCCGACCGGCACGGCAAAGTTCACGACCTCCTGCGATATCGCAACGTCGTTCCTGACCCGCAACTCGGTTCCGTATGATGTCGTTGCCGGCCCGGCCGGCTCGGCAGCAACGGTCAAGATCGGCGAAGAAACGGTCACTGGCTACGACGCGATTGCTGCTGGCGACAAGGCCAAGGCATCGGGTGCAGCCTTCGAAAAGCAGATCAACATTGCCCTCCATGACGCCGGCTATCCGCTCGTTCGTGGCGCTGCAAAGGTTCCGGAAAGCAAGCTTGACGGCTTCGTTGCCGCCAATCCCGAATTGACGCTCGATGCCGCAGCCGTTCGCGGGGGCGACAAGGCAACCATGACCGGCGAACAGCTGGTTGCGGCCAAGCTGCTGACGGCGGAAGAAGCCGCAGGCGTTACCGAAATGCCGGTTTACGCCATCGACAAGGGCGGTTCCTTCACCATGGTCGCGGATCCGGCCAGGGTCAGCTGGCTTGGTGTCATCGCGGTGCTCACCGTGCTCGTCATCTATGTGACTATGGTCTATGGCCCGATTGCAGCGCTGCTGGTCGAACTCTTCCCGACCCGCATCCGCTACACCGGCATGTCCCTGCCCTACCATATCGGTAACGGCTGGTTCGGTGGTCTGCTTCCGGCAACAGCCTTCGCGATGAGTGCCGCCCAGGGCGATATCTACTACGGTCTCTGGTACCCGATCGTGTTCGCCGGCATCACGCTGGTGATCGGCATGCTCTTCCTGCCAGAGACCAAGGATCGCGATATTCACACCATGGATTGATCCTGGCTGGATATCGATACGGAAAAGCCCGGCGCAGCCCCCTGCGCCGGGCTTTTTGCGAGACGGGAAGGCTATTGCACATTCACCGTTGCAACAAAAAAAGCCCCGTCATCGCTGACGGGGCTTTTGATGTAGACGCTGCATGAAGGTGCTTACGCAGCTTCTTCCTGCGCTTCGTCTTCTTCGATGGCCTTGCCGCGCTTCGGCCCCTTGTTGAGGTTGGCTTCGACGAGGCGGACAGCTTCGGTTTCCGACATTTTGTTCACGGCTGCGATTTCGCGCGCCATGCGGTCAAGCGCAGCTTCGTAAAGCTGACGTTCGGAATAGGACTGCTCCGGCTGGTTTTCAGCACGATACAGGTCGCGAACGACCTCGGCGATCGATATCAGGTCACCGGAATTGATCTTTGCATCATATTCCTGCGCACGGCGGGACCACATGGTCCGCTTGACGCGTGCCCTGCCCTGAACGACCTTCAATGCACGCTCGACGAAATCAGTCTCAGAGAGCTTGCGCATGCCAATGGAGACGGCCTTTGCTACCGGCACCTTGAGACGCATCTTGTCCTTTTCGAAATCGATGACAAACAGTTCGAGCGACATGCCCGCAACCACCTGGTCTTCAATTGCTACAATTTGTCCAACGCCGTGGGCTGGGTAAACGATCGATTCACCGGTCTTGAATCCATGGCGTGTTGAAGATTTTTTCTGCTGGGTCGTCATTCGTTTCAAAAACTCCCTGTTACGCTCCCGGCAACAAGCCGGGGCCGGGTCAGTCAGGCCCGGGATGGACGGGGGCACCGTCGGGTGACTCCATGCTGATCCAATCCAACGGTCATCAAATCGATCTTCTGCAGGGCGATCACACACAAGCAACTGCCGTTGCGTATTTGGGGTCAGCCGCGCAGTGGGATTCTTTTGCTTTCGTGATGGTTTTTCGGGCACACGCAAGTGCCACGATGTGGATCAGTTTTTAGACCCTATCATAAAAAACTGCAGAAATCAATAATTTGCTTTACAACGGCCATCAAGGCCAACCAGCCCGTCACGGACATGGTTAAGCCATGATTCCCCAAATTTCGCCATCTTTTGCAGCCGGGAATCAACCGGCTGCTAGACCCTTGCCTGCGTCAGTCGCCCTGACCGGGCTTCGGCGAAAAGTATTTTTCGTACTTGCCTTCTTCGCCGTCCATTTTCTTGGCTTCCGGCATCTCATCACGCTTGACGGTGATGTTGGGCCATTGTGTGGCGAAGTCGGCATTGACCTTCAGCCACATGTCGAGGCCCGGTTCGGTATCCGGCTTGATGGCGCCTGCCGGACATTCCGGCTCGCAGACGCCACAGTCGATGCACTCGTCAGGATGAATGACCAGGAAATTTTCGCCTTCGTAGAAGCAGTCCACCGGGCACACTTCGACGCAATCGGTATATTTGCAGCGTATGCAATTGTCGGTCACGACATACGTCATGAGGTACTCCAGCGATTTCTCACGTTTGACGGCAGATAGGAACCACAAGGGAGGCCCGCTTATCGGCAATCCGTTCGGGGATACCAGCCCGCCAACGTCTTTCGTGACGCAACATGGCTGCTCATTTACCCCGTGAGGTAAAGGCTTTGCGGGGGCTTTGCAAGAATAATCCATGCGCCAAACAGCCGCCTGGCGGGACAGTTTTCTAATCCTGTTTTCTATTCCTCATGCCAGCCCGATCGCAACCTGTCGATGCCGCGCCGTTCCTTCTTGGTCGGCCGGCCGCTGCCACGTTCGCGAGTCGCCTGATCGAAAGCATTCGGCTTTTCGCCGGGAACAACCGCCGGCGTCAGATCGTCATAGAGAAGGCGGGCTTCCTCATAGGGGCCGCGGCGGACGCCGGGAAGCAGAACGCGGACGATGGTGTCGCGCCGGTCAAGCGACACGACAACAACATCGCCGGCTTTCAGTGCATGCGATGGCTGGGTGATACGGTCGCCGTTGACCTTGATATCGCCGGACTCGATCGCCTTCTGGGCGATCGAGCGGGTCTTTTGCAGGCGCGTAAAGAACAGCCATTTGTCGAGACGCTGGCGGAGAACCGGCAGGGACTGAGGCTGTTTTTTACCCATGCTGTTACCTTGGGCCTTATTTCTTCATCTGCTCCTTCAGAGCAGCGAGCTTGGCGAAAGGCGAATCCGGATCCATCGGCTTTTCCTTGCGCGGCGGACGGGCCTCGAACTTTGCAGCCTGCGGCTTAGCGCCGCGGTCGTTGCGATCTGGACGATCCTGGCGGTCGCCCTTCTCCTGCCGTGGGCCGCCCTGGGGCTTGCCAGCGTCGCGGCCGCGATTGCGGTCAGGCCTGCCGCCACCACCCGGCTTGCGATTGTCATCGCGACCGTCGCGACGGCCTTCACCCTCACGGCGCGGCTCGCCGCCTTCGCGGCGGGCTTCACCCTGCGGTGCCCGGTTGTTGCCACCACGGCGATCACCCTGCGGGCGTCCACCGGTGCGCTGGTTGTCGTTGCGGCTGCCTGGGCGCCACAGAAGAACCGGCTTGGCTTCGACCGGTTCGGCCAGCTCGCCAGCCTGCTCGGCAATGACGACCTGTTCTGTCGCCGTTGCATCGGCTTCAGCAGGGGCGTCGGCTTCAGCGGTTACATCGGTTTCTGCAACGCCGGCAGCAGGCTCTGCTGCCTGTTCCGGTGCCGCTTCAGCAGCATGCGGCTCTTCGCCCGCTGCGTCCGCGTCATCGTGATCGGCGGTTTCAGCCGGTGCGTCGGACGCTACAGCGTCCGTTGCCGGTGCGGCCGATCCGGACTGCGCGGCGAGGAAAGCCGCAGCTTCCTCGACCTTGACGGCATCGGCCCGGTAACCGAGACCCTTGAGGATCTCTTCCATATCATCCGGCGTCGCACCCAGAATCGAAAGCATCGCCGTCGTCGCAGTAAAGCGGCGGCCATCATAGGCACCGTCCGGACGCGCTGTCGTACCCGGCTTCCACTGCAAAAGCGGACGGATCAGGTCGGCGAGGCGCTCGAGGATATCGATACGGACGGCACGCTTTCCAAGGAAGCGGAAACCGGCCAGCTTGTAGAAGGTGCGCTCATAGGTCGGATCGGTGACCACCGAGGTGCGGCCAGCGGCGAGAACAGGGATCAGATCGCCGTAGCCCGGCTTGTCGAGACCGTCATTCTTCAGCGCCCAGAGCAGGGTGATGAGTTCTGCCGGAGCAGGCTTCAAAAGGGCCGGCATGAAAATGTGATAGGCGCCGAAGCGGATGCCGTGGCGGCGGATGGAGGCGCGTGCTTCCTGATCCAGCGACTTGACGTCATCGGCGACATCGCGACGGAACATCACACCAAGGTTTTCCACCAGCTGGAAAGCCAGACCCTTGGCGAGACCTTCAAGGTCTTCGGCGCGCGACAGATCGTCGAGCGGCTTCAGCACCGTCGAAATGTGATGATTGACGAAGCGCTCGATGCGGGCGAGCACGTGCTCACGGGCATTGCCCTGCAGCTGCTCGTCGGCGAGCAACAACACGCGCGGACGCATGATATGGTCGCTGGCTGTCAGCTTGGCCACGGGATCGCCGAGCCAGCGCACGAGACCATCCGACGACAAGGCCAGATCGGCATTGCCCGCCGCATGCAGCCGTGCTGCCCGCGCTTCGAACTCGAGAGCCAACGCCTTTTGCGCGGCCCCTTGAGCGGCGCGCGCGTCAAGACCATCTGCCACTGTTGCCAGCGTGAAACGGAACCCGGCCAATTGTCCCACATGATGACCTTCAACGAAGACATCGCCATTTACACTGATTTCAGCTTCCAACATCGCATTCTCTCTCAGGCGCTTCATGAGCACAGATGTCCTGCGATCAACAAAGCGTTTCGTCAACCTTTCATGTAACGCGTCAGACAATCGATCTTCGATTTCCCGCGTCTTTTCTTGCCAGTGTGTCGGATCGGCAAGCCATCCCGGACGGTTGGACACATAGGTCCATGTCCTTATTTGTGCAATTCTCGCGGACAATGTATCGATTTCACCGTCCGTATGGTCCGCGCGGCGAACCTGTTCGGCCATGAAATCTTCATTCACTGTGCCACGCCGGACGAGATCGGCATAGATCGTCGAAATCAGATCGGCATGTTGCGCCGGCGTTATACGCCGGTAGTCGGGAAGCGCACAGGCCTCCCAGAGTTTTTCTACACGCTCCGGTGTGGTTGCGACACTGGTAACCTCCGGATAGCGCGAAAGATAGTCCAAAGCCTGCTGATCGACCGCCGGTAGGGCCCGTGTGAGCCCGTGGACAGCGGGTGCAGCGTCCAGGCTCTTCTTCAGAGCCTGTATGGAAGAATAGTTGAGCGACTTGGAGCGCCACTGAAGGACACGAACCGGATCGAACTGATGTGATTCGATCCGGTGGACCAGCTCGTTGTCGAACGGCTCGACCCGCGAGGTGACACCAAAGGTGCCGTCACGCAGGTGACGTCCGGCGCGTCCGGCGATCTGCGCCAGCTCGCCGGGATTGAGATCGCGGAACTGGTAACCGTCATATTTCCGCCCCTGCGCAAAGGCGACGTGATCGACATCGAGGTTGAGCCCCATGCCGATCGCATCGGTCGCCACCAGATATTCGACATCGCCGGCCTGATAGAGCGCCACCTGGGCATTGCGCGTCCGCGGCGACAAGGCGCCGAGCACGACAGCGGCCCCGCCGCGCTGGCGGCGGATCAGTTCGGCGATCGCATAAACCTCCTCGGCCGAAAACGCGACGATCGCCGTGCGTTGCGGCAGGCGGGTGATCTTCTTGGAGCCGGCATAGAGAAGCTGCGACAGACGCGGACGCTCGACGACGGTGATGCCGGGCAGCAGATGTTCGAGGATCGGCCGCATGGTCGCGGCACCCAAAAGCAACGTCTCGACACGCCCACGCAGATGCATCAGCCGGTCGGTGAAGATATGACCACGCTCCAGATCGCCGGCCAGCTGCACCTCGTCGATGGCGACGAAGGCGGCCTTGGTCTCGCGCGGCATGGCTTCGACGGTACAGACCGAGAAACGCGCCATATGCGGGCTGATCTTTTCCTCACCGGTGATCAGCGCGACATTGTGGGCGCCGACCTTTTCGACGACACGCGTATAGACTTCTCGCGCCAAAAGGCGCAGCGGCAGGCCAATGACGCCGCTTTCGTGCGCAATCATGCGCTCGATCGCGTAATGCGTCTTGCCGGTATTGGTGGGGCCGAGCACCGCGATCACGCCGCGGCCGCTCAAGATCATCGGTTGGTCAGGCACTATATCGATCCTGCGCACTTTCAGTCTGTGAAAGCCATTCAAGGCGTTTCAAAGCCGTTTCAACCGGCGGACAACACATGCCCACGCCAAAGCTTAAACGCAAGGGCGCAGTGTCATGAAACGTGCAAATGGGGCTTTCGGCCCATAACTTCCACCCTCCATGGCCGGAATCTGGAACAGCGGTGGAACGAATCAGCGACGAAACGCAGACTCGAGCGGATTCAGGGTTTGTTCACCGCTAAATGTTGCTTTCTTAAGCCGGATTCGTACCAGATGCTGAATCGATATTTTCCATGCCAATTCTCCCGAAAAATGAACATTTCCCGCCAGACGAAAAGTAGGGGGAGTCTGAGATTCAGAATCCAAATAGCTGAATTTTTGGGAAAAATTGACCGTGCTCGAATGAGAACAAAACACTCCAAAATATTAGTGGTTTTTAAAATAGTCCCCGGAACAAACCAAATACGAAGGGTGATTCGGCTGCGTTCGCGGCCTCTCTCGCAAAAGATATGGTACGAAAAAAGATGGACGCATCGAGGGAAGATGACATCCCTTTCGCCAGATTCCGATCAGGCTCAAAACCTCACAATCACCCTCTGCGCAATCTCGCCTTTCCGAAAATCGCAGCGCGAAGACACGCGGCGCGAACAGCCGTTTTAGGCAATGTTACCGACCAGCATTAACACCTCAGCCAAATCAGGAACGAATCGGAGACGAATCACGGACATAACCTGTTTCCCGGTTTGTTCACCGCGGTATATTGTATAAAATCAAATCGTTAACCATATGAAATGGTGGATAACTGCGGTTTCTCCCCCTCCCGATCCGGGCGCGTTAACCTTTCCGGAAACGCAAAACGGCGCCCGTGAAGGCGCCGTCAGCAAACAAGGATCGGCTTGATCAGACGAAGAACTGACCACCATTGGCCGAAATTGTCGAACCGGTGATGAAACCGGCATCATCGGATGCCAGGAACACGACGATCCGGGCAATTTCATCGGGTTCGCCAAGGCGGCCAACGGGGATTTGCGGGATGATGCGTTCGTTCAGCACCTTCTCCGGGATCGCCCGGACCATCTCCGTGCCGATATAGCCGGGGCAGACCGCATTGACGGTGATGCCCTTGGCAGCGCCTTCCTGGGCGAGTGCCTTGGTAAAGCCGAGGTCTCCAGCCTTTGCGGCCGAATAGTTCGCCTGGCCCATCTGGCCTTTCTGGCCATTGATCGAGGAAATGTTGATCACGCGTCCGAAATTGCGGTCGCGCATCCCGGTCCAGATCGGATGTGTCATATTGAACAGCCCGGTAAGGTTGGTATCGACCACCTCGCCCCACTGCTCGGGCGTCATCTTGTGAAACATGGCATCGCGGGTGATGCCGGCATTGTTGACCAGAATTTCGATCGGGCCGAGGTCGTCAACGACACGCGCGATGCCTTTGGTGCATTCCTTGTAGTCGGATACGTCCCATTTGTAGGTTGGAATGCCGGTGACGGCGGTGAAGGCCTGCGCCTTTTCGTCATTGCCGGCGTAGGTCGCGGCGACCTTGTATCCAGCCCCCTTCAACGCGATGGATATAGCCGCGCCGATGCCGCGCGATCCGCCTGTGACCAATGCTACCCTGCTCATCCGACTTGCTCCCCCTGTTGTATCTTTCTTGTTTCGACGCCGGCGCCCAAGGGCGCGGAACAGTTCTTCCGGCACTTGCCGTGAAGTTTGCTCCGGCCTCGAGGGCCGGAGTGATCGCCTAGCTTGTCACAACCGTTCGACGCACATGGCAACACCCATGCCGCCACCGATGCAGAGCGTTGCCAGCCCCTTGGAGACGCCGCGGCGCGTCATTTCGAACAGAAGCGTATTCAGTACCCGTGCACCGGACGCGCCGATCGGGTGGCCGATGGCGATGGCGCCGCCATTGACGTTGACGATGGAGGTATCCCAGCCGAGATCCTTGTTGACGGCGCAGGCCTGAGCAGCAAAAGCCTCGTTGGCCTCGACAAGATCGAGATCGGCGACCGACCAGCCGGCCTTTTCGAGCGCTTTGCGCGAAGCCGGGATCGGCCCGGTACCCATGATCTGCGGATCGACGCCGGCCGTTGCCCAGGAGACGATACGGGCCAGCGGCTGGATACCCCGGCGTCCGGCTTCCGCCTCGGTCATCAGCAGCGTTGCGGCGGCACCGTCATTCAGGCCCGAAGCGTTGGCAGCCGTGACCGTGCCTTCCTTGTCGAAGGCAGGGCGCAGTTTCGTCATTGATTCCAGTGTTGCGCCATGGCGGATATATTCGTCCTGATCGACGGTGACGTCGCCCTTGCGGCCCTTGACGATGAAGGGAATGATCTCGTCGGCAAAACGTCCGGCCTTCTGGGCGGCTTCCGCCTTGTTCTGCGAACCAAGTGCAAAAAGATCCTGATCTTCACGCGAAAGCTGCCACTTCTTGGCGACATTCTCGGCCGTCGTTCCCATGTGATAGCCGTAGAAGGCGTCGGTCAGGCCATCCTTGATCATGGTATCGACCATCTTGAAATCGCCCATCTTGACGCCGCCGCGCAGGTGCGCGCAGTGCGGCGCCATCGACATCGATTCCATGCCGCCGGCAACGATGATCTTGGCATCGCCGGTTGCAATCTGCTGCATGCCGAGCGCCACAGCGCGCAGGCCCGAGCCGCAGAGCTGGTTCATGCCCCAGGCTGTCGCCTCCTGCGGGATACCCGCCTTCATCGCCGCCTGGCGGGCGGGGTTCTGGCCTTCGCCGGCTGAAAGGACCTGACCGAGGATGACTTCATCGACTTCGGCAGCTTCGACGCCGGCGCGCTCAAGCACGCCCTTGATGACGGCAGCGCCAAGCTCATGGGCAAGCGTGTTGGCAAAGGAGCCGTTGAACGATCCAACTGCGGTTCGGCCCGCGCTGGCGATGACGATAGAGGGAGTGCTCATCAGATGTTTCCTCGTTCTTTTTTTCGCAATTGCTGAAGACTGGCAAAGGTCACCGCGCAAGTCAAACGCCTTGATGCAATCTCGTCCCGATGCAAAATTTTGCACCTGCGTCCACGCAACGCACAAAGAGATTGTCAGAACCCGTTTTTTACGGGTACTCTGGAAAAACATAATAAAGACGGGACCATGGGGAGGAGACCCAGATGGCTAAACACGACGGTCAGATCGTAATCAAAAAATACGCCAACCGGAGGCTCTATAACACCGGAACGAGCACCTATGTGACGCTCGACGATCTCGCGGTGATGGTGAAAAAGGGAGAAGAGTTCACCGTACAGGACGCGAAGTCAGGCGATGACATTACCCATTCGGTGCTGACACAGATCATTTTCGAGCAGGAATCCAAGACCGGCAACACACTTTTGCCGATCTCCTTCCTGCGCCAGTTGATCTCGTTCTACGGCGACCAGATGCAGATGGTGGTTCCGAGCTATCTCGAGCATTCGATGCAGGCCTTCACGGACCAGCAAGTGACGATGCGCGAACAGATCAACAAGGCCTTCGGCGATACGCCGCTCGGCAAGAACCTTTCTGTTCCGCTGCAACTGGTGGAAGAACAGGTCAAGCGCAACACCGACCTTTTCCATCAGGCCATGCAGATGTTTTCGCCCTTCATGGCGGCAACGCCCGCTGCCAAGGAACCGCGCAAGGCGGAAGCCAAGGACATCGATGAACTGAAGGAACAGCTGCGCGCCCTGCAGACGAAGCTGGAAAATCTCGGCTGACAAGCCTTCGTGCCGCGCCGCCGTCTCGACCGGCCCGCGGCACCCTTCAAGGCTCTGTCAGAGCCCGATGGAAACATCCCGCCCCGCCGTGCGCATCGACACGGAGAAGCCGGCGATGACGTCGATGAAGCAGATCGTCATCAGGATGAAGAAGACGTGGGTCGCGGCATTGGCGACCAGCAGGAATTCCACCAGGAAGACGATGAACAGAACCATCGAGAGCAGATGATCCATCAGCGCCTTGGAGCTGATGCGGGTCGCCTTGAGGATTTCGACGAAGAGCAGCACCAGCGCGATGACGATCATCAGGTCGCCCATGCTCATCGTCCAGACGGCACCGGACAGCATGGTCATCGAGAAAACGGTGTTTTCGAAAACCGCGACACCGCCGCTTCCCAATACGCCCATCATTCCAAGATTGTAGAGAATGAACGGCAGGATCAGCAATGGAATGGCGGCAATCATCAGCAACGGCTCCCAGTTTCTCGCACCAGCCTCTCCGGCCGAGCATTGATCGATATGTGCCTTACGGCGCGGCAAGCGTCAAGAAAACGGCCGCGGCTGGCAGATAGCGCAAGGATTTGGGAAAACTATGGTGGTGGCAAAACAGAAAAAGGGCCGGCAAGAGCCAGCCCTTTCAATCACAGCCCAACGGCCCGCTGATTAAGCGGAAGCCTTCGGGGTCAGAACCTGACGGCCGCGGTACATGCCTGTCTTCAGGTCGATGTGGTGCGGACGGCGCAGTTCGCCGGAATTCTTGTCTTCGATGTAGGTCGGCGTCTTCAGCGCATCAGCGGAGCGGCGCATGCCACGCTTGGACGGGCTTGTTTTTCTTTTAGGTACAGCCATTTCATACTCCACTTATCGGGCAAAACTCTGTTTCGCAGCCAGTCTGTTGGCCGGGAAAAACAGATGTCAATCTCGGAATTTGCCGGGCTTATACATGCCCAACAGGCGTTTGACCAGTCCCCACAGCTATTTTTTCGCAAGGGCGGCCGCAGAAACGGATCAGGCCTCGTCCTCCGGGACGATCCAGGTTTCCTTCAGAGCCGCCTCCTGCCACTTCTGGAAGGCTGGATGCGTCTTGACCGCATCCATATATTCGAGCGAGCCGGGATTGCGGGTGAGGTCGTAGATCTCGAACCGATTGACCACCGGGGCAAACATCGCATCGGCAGCAGTAAAGCTGCCGAACAGGAACGGGCCGCCGGAGCGGGCCACCGCTTCGCGCCAGATCGTCTCGATCCGCTCGACATCGTCCGCGACGCCATCAGGCAGATCAATCGCCCGCTTCTCGCGGCGGATGTTCATCGGGCAGGCGTTGCGCAGCGCCCGGAAGCCTGAGAGCATTTCCATCGAATAGGCCCGCGCCACCGCCCGCTCGGCCGGATCCTTCGGCCAAAGCCCGGCATCGGGGAAAAGTTCGGCGGCATATTCGATGATCGCCAGCGACTGCCAGACGCGCACATCGCCGTGATGCAGGGCGGGAACCTGCCCCGTCGGGGAAATATCCTTGAACTTCGGGTTACCGGCCGGAAAATCGAAGGGGATAAGCACCTCCTCAAACGGGATGCCGCAAGCCTCCAGCGCAAGCCAGGGCCGCAACGACCAAGAGGAATAGTTTTTGTTACCGACATAGAGCGTCAACTTGGTCATGGCGCATTCCTTACTGTCTTTGTTGAGCGTCCGAAGACAATCAGCTCTTCGAAATGATTCATGTCTTCAAACGAGCAGAATGCCGGAGGATCGAGATCGACGACGGGCGACCGCTCCTTGAGATAGGCCAGCTGTTCCGCCAGCACCTCCTGCCAGCGCGGCAGCACCGCGTCAGCGAGCCAGCCGATAATATAGGCGAAAGTGATGTGGAACACGTAATCGTCGTGGTCCGGATGACGATAGCCAAAAACCCCGGAAAAGGCATCACGCCATTCCCGCAGGCACCGCCGGTCATCAACGCTATCACCTTCAAGCGTCAGTCCAAGCGGCGTCACCTCGGTAATACGCGCACGGAAAGGCGAGAGCGGTGCGAAATTTCTTAGCTTGTCGCGAAAGTGGCTAGTCATCACATCGATTGGCGTATCCCGGGCCATATCCGTTGGCCAATAGGGCTGCCTGCGGCGATATTCTATGATTCCCTGGAAGATGGTCATGTGCAGGCTGGAAGCATGTGTGAAGGCGAACTGACCGGCTTCGGGCATCGACATCAAACGATCCCGCACGGCAAGAATGGCGGCATGCGAAGGCGTCCCCGCGGTGACGTGAGAAACGACGGTATTGCCGGGTTCTTTGAGGAAACGGCCATCAGCCGAGTAGCGGGTACCGAGATGCCGTGGTGGAGCATTGTTGGCGCTACGGGCAAAGCCGATGAGGGACGTATCAATCGAGACCATAGGATAATCGAGCCTTTCGAGAATAGGAATCAGGCCCGGATGGCAGAATTTCACAACGTCAGGATGACACCATCCCAAACCGCGCTCCAATGAAAAGACCTGATCTCACTCATAAAGGCATTTGATATATTCGCCGGACCGGCTGGCGCGGCGCTCGATCAGCGAGGCAAGACTGCGCAGACCACGGCCGGGTTTGCCGGCATTGCGCTCGATCGGATTGGGCAGGGATACGGCAAGAAGCGCTGCCTGCCGCCGGGTGAGCTTTGCAGCGGGAACGCCGAAATGGTGTTTTGCAGCCGCCTCGGCGCCGTAGATGCCAGGACCCCACTCGGCAACATTGAGATAGAGTTCCATCATCCGCTGCTTGCTCCAGACGAAATCGGACGCCAGCGCCAAAGGCAGTTCCATCCCCTTGCGAATGAAGGAGCGGCCATTCCACAAAAACAGGTTCTTTGCTGTCTGCATCGGGATCGTCGACGCGCCGCGGGTAGCCTCCCCTTCCAGCGCATCATTGACCACGCCACGCATCTGGACCCAGTCGACACCGTCGTGAATGCAGAACTGGCCGTCTTCCGACATCATCACCGATCGCACCAGATTGGGCGATATATCCTCAAAGGCGACCCATTGGCGGTCATAACCACGGAAAAGCAGAAGATCGCGCAGCATCAGCGTCGAAATCGGATGGATGAAGCTTGGTGCGTAAAGGACGATCAGTACGTAGGGCAGGACGGCGATCGCGACCGCGATCAGCAGAATTTGGCGCCAACGCCGACGCAGGGCCTGGCCCCATCCCCGCGAACGGCTGGAAGACACGTCCTGCTCCTCCCGAGTTTCCGGTACAATGTCCACCCCTGAAACGCCCGCCTGATGATCCATTCAATTTTCATAGAACAAGCGCGGATAAAATTGAACGGTTTTCTCGGTAACGCACAGCAAGCCGCGCGCGCGGCTGCCGATATGGTAAAATCCCGTTGCCAGCGGGCGCGCAGTCATGCCAAACAGCGCCGCATGAGCGAGACATCCTTTGAAATCCGCCTGAAGTCCATCGCCGCAGAGGTCGAGGCGTGCCTGATCGGCATTCTCAACGAACAGCCGCAGGCTGACGAAATTGCCCGGCCCGCGCCGCTCATCGCTGCGATGCGTCATGGCGTCCTCAACGGCGGCAAACGCCTTCGCCCATTCCTGGTGATGGAAAGCACAGCCTTTCTCGGCGGCGACCGGCAAGCGGCGTTGCGCATCGGCGCAGCGCTCGAATGCGTTCACAGCTACTCGCTCGTCCATGACGACCTTCCCGCCATGGACGACGATGATCTGAGGCGCGGCCAGCCGACGGTGCACATCGCCTATGGCGAGGCTAATGCGATCCTTGCTGGCGACAGCCTTCTGACGCTTGCCTTCGATATCATCGCCGCCCCGGAAACCAACCTTTCCGATCGTCAGAAGACCGAGCTGGTTCTGGCCCTTGCGCGCGCCTCCGGCATAGGCGGCATGGCCGGCGGGCAGGCGCTGGATCTGGCGGCAGAGACATCTGCCCCGGACGAGGCTGATATCGTGACGTTGCAAGCGATGAAGACCGGCGCGCTGATCCGTTTTGCTTGCGAAGCTGGCGCCATCATCGCCGGGGGCAGCGCAGACGACCGGCAACTGATGCGAACCTATGGCGAGACGGTCGGCCTTGCCTTCCAACTGGCCGACGACCTGCTCGACCTGACAGCGGATGCAAAGACTATGGGCAAGGCGACCGGCAAGGACGCCGCCCGTGGCAAGGGCACGCTGGTCTCCCTGCGCGGCCAGGCCTGGGCGGAAACCCGGCTGGCGGCGTTGGTCGCAGATGCTGCCGTCCTGCTCGAGCCGTTCGGCGCGCGCGCCGATATTCTCAACCAGGCCGCCCGCTTTATCGCCAACCGCAGCCACTGATATCGGCAGGCAGCGAGCGGTCTTTTATCGCATTTTTTCTGTTCAAAAGAGACGCAGGAATGCGCTGAACCTGCTTGTCCGCCAGGCGGCATAGTTGCGTCTGATATTGCATCAATCGTCTTGGATTTATGCAGAGATGCATATTTCAAGTCTCTGTAATAAAATGCATTTTAACTTTGCCTTATTGACACAATGGTCCACGTGAACTATCCCTCCCGCATCGGGGAGTAGCCACTGCATACCCCTGCAGGATCGTATCAACATGCTTGCGCCCATGCGCATGGTGCGATCGGCCGAGACGCTCGGCCCGGCAAGACCGTGGCGACGATGCCCTGCCGGACAGGCAATCAACGCCCGGTTTCCAACGTCCGTTTCGAAAGCTGATCCATGTCACCGTTTACCATTGCCATGCTGGCAATCAGCATGTCCGTCGATGCCTTTGCTGTTGCCGTGGGCCGGGGTGCCGCCATCGGCCGGCCGAAATTCCGCGAAACCATGCGCACCGGCCTCGTCTTCGGCATCATCGAGGCGATCACCCCGATCATCGGCTGGGCCGCAGGTGTCGCCGCCAGCCAGTTTGTTCAAGCGATCGACCACTGGATCGCGTTTGCACTTTTGGGAACGGTCGGCATCCACATGCTCTACGCTTCGACACAGAAGAGCGAAGCGGCAGAATCTGCGCATTTGTCCCTTCCCCTTTTGATGGCGACAGCGGTCGGAACCAGCCTCGACGCCATGGCCGTCGGCGTTTCTCTGGCCTTTCTCGACGTCAATATCTTCGTCATTGCAGCAGCCATCGGTGTCGCGACCTTCCTCATGTCCTCGGGCGGCATGCTGGTCGGACGCCTGATCGGCGAGCGTTTTGGCCGGATCGCCGAGGCGCTGGCAGGCGTGGTGCTGGTGGGCCTTGGGATCTCCATCCTGATCGAACATTTGTCGGCTTGAGCCAGCCGTCAAAATTGTCACCGCAACAAGAATGCGCGTTTTCTTTCGGGGCGCAGTCAGCATGATGGCGCTCTGCCGCGCTTGAAAGCGCCGCGCCGGAGATTGTCGGATGTCCACCCTTCTGCCCTACCTGCCGCAGCTAATGGTCGCCTGGGGCGCCTATATCATCGCCACCGCTTCGCCGGGGCCGGCTGTCGTCGCCATCATCTCCACGTCAATCAGCCGCGGCCGCAATGCCGGACTGGCGCTGGCCTTTGGCGTCCTGACGGGATCCTATACCTGGGCAATGCTGGCCGCCGCGGGGCTTTCCGCACTGATCAGCACCTATGGAAACGCCTTGTTCATCCTCAAGATTGCCGGCGGGCTCTATCTGCTCTGGTTGGCGTTCAAGGCGCTGAAAGCGGCGATGCGGAAGGAAACCGAAGCTGCGTTGCCGCTCGAAAAGCAGCCACCCTCGTTGCGCCGTCTTTACTTCAAGGGGCTGGGCATCCACCTGACCAACCCGAAGGCGATCTTCTCCTGGCTGACGCTGGTTTCGCTCGGTACGCCGCAGGATGCGCCGCAGGTCATGCCCGTCCTGATCGGCGGCTGCATGGTGCTCGGCGTCATCATCTTCATGGGCTTTGCGCTGCTGTTTTCAATCGAGCCCGTACACCGTGGCTACAGGAAGGCCCGCCGCTGGATCGAAGGCGCCATGGCTGGGTTCTTCGCCTTCGCCGGCCTGAAGCTTCTGGCGATAAAAATTTAGCCTATTCGGCCGCTGCCTGACCCTGACCAAAGCGCTTTTCGATATATTCGCCGACAAGCGTCTCGAAATCACCGGCGATATTGGTGCCGCGAATGGTCAAGGCCTTTTTGCCGTCGATATAGACAGGCGCTGCCGGAAGCTCGCCGGTGCCCGGCAGCGAAATGCCGATATCGGCATGTTTGCTTTCGCCGGGGCCATTGACGATGCAGCCCATGACAGCGACCTTCAGGCCCTCGACACCAGGATATTTCTCGCGCCAGACCGGCATGTTGCGGCGGATATCGCCCTCGATCTTCTGGGCCAGTTCCTGGAACACCGTGGACGTGGTGCGTCCACAGCCCGGACAGGCGGCAACGACCGGGATGAACTGGCGGAAACCCATGACCTGCAGCAGTTCCTGCGCCACCTGCACCTCGCGAGTACGGTCGCCACCGGGCTCGGGCGTCAGTGATATACGAATGGTATCGCCAATGCCCTGTTGCATCAGGATGCCGAGCGAGGCAGCCGATGAGACGATGCCCTTCGAGCCCATGCCGGCTTCGGTCAGGCCCAGATGCAGCGCATGGTTGGAGCGCGAAGACAGCATCGAATAGCAGGCGATCAAATCCTGAACGTTGGAAACCTTGGCCGACAGGATGATGCGGTTGCGCGCCAGACCGGCCTCTTCGGCAAGCTCGGCCGAAATCAGCGCCGATTGCACGATGGTTTCGCGCATCACCTGCTGCGCCGTCAGCGGAAAGCCCTTGGCCTGATTGTCATCCATCAGGCGGGTCAACAGTTCCTGATCGAGCGAACCCCAGTTGACGCCGATGCGCACCGGCTTGTCGAACTGGACAGCCCGTTCGATGATCTCGACGAACTGCTTGTCCTTCTTCGCCTTGAAGCCGACATTGCCGGGATTGATGCGGTATTTCGCAAGCGCCTCGGCGCAGGCCGGATGGTCGGCCAAAAGCTTGTGGCCGATATAATGGAAATCGCCGATCAACGGAACATCGAGACCGAGGCGCTCGAGCCGCTCACGGATCTTCGGCACGGCGGCCGCACTCTCGTCACGATCGACGGTGATGCGCACCAGCTCCGAGCCTGCCCGGTGGAGGGCGGCAACCTGTGCAACGGTCGCATCGACATCGGCCGTATCGGTATTGGTCATCGACTGGACGACCACGGGCGCGGAGCCCCCGACGATCACCCCGCCAACATCGACGGCAACGGAGGCCCTGCGGGGTTGCGGTTCGTAATCGAAGGCGGAAGACATGAAAGCCCCTTGCACGTGCTGTTGCGGCGACTTTCCCTGAGGTGGATGAGGAAAGCCGCCTTGTCAACGGCAACATTCATGGATTGACGGCGAATTGATGACAGGCCGCCGTCAACGCAGTTCAGTCGTGCCCCTTCGGATCGGCATGCACCGCATGGTGCGACAGCGCCAGAACGACGATGAATAGGATCGGCACGCAGGTGAAGATGATCGAGAAGCCGGTATGCTCCGCGACAAAGCCGATCAGCGACGGTGCAAACAGCATGCCGGAATAGCCCATGAAGGTGGCGACCGACAGCCCGATTCCGGGTGCCAAGCCCGGCATATTGCCGGCGGCCGAAAAGGCGATCGGCACCATGTTGGAAATGCCGACACCGGCGAGCGCAAATCCTAGGATAGCGAGCGGCGCGTTGGGTGCCAGACCGGCAAGCACGAGGCCGACCAGTGCGGTCAGCGTGCAAACGCGCAGGGTTCTCACGCCACCGAAGCGGTCGCGGACATGGTCGCCGGCAAAACGCATGATCGCCATGGTGGCCGAGAAAGCGGCAAAGCCGAAACCGGACATCGCAACCGACGCGCCAAGCTCGTTGCGCAGGTAGAGTGCGCCCCAATCGAGCACCGTGCCTTCCGGAACCATCGAAAACAGCGCCACCAGACCGATCAGCCAGGGCAGTGGATTGGACGGCAGCCGCAGCTTCTGCTTGGCGACATCCGGATGCGGTTGATCGGCAAGAATCATCGGCCAGGCGACGGCCAGCACAGAAAGGCAAACCAGCGTAACGAGTATGACATGCACGTAGACTCCGAAATGCGCCATGATCAGACCGCCGCTCGCAGCGCCGATCAAACCGCCAAGGCTCCAATAGGCATGGCAGGACGACATGATTGCCCGGCGCATCGATTTTTCGACTTCAACCGCATTGGCGTTCATCGCCACGTCCATGGCACCGACGAAACCGCCGAGCAGCAGCATGCCGATAACGGCCATCCAGACATTGGGAAGAAGCGTCAAGAGCAAAAGCATCGGCGACAGCAGGATCGCCGTCACCTTCACCACCTTCTGCGACCCCATCCGGGCGATGAAACCACCGGCAATCGGCATCAGGATCAGCGAGCCGAGGCCGAAGGCGAGGATCAGCAGACCCAGCACGCTTTCGCTGATACCGAGCCTGTCCTTGAATTCCGGGATTTTTGGCGCCCAACTGCCGGTGACAAAACCGTTCATCAGGAACAGCAGCGAAACAGCGAGCCGGCTCTTGGGCATATAGCCTTGCCGGACAGCGGCATGCGGAGGGTTGATACTATGCTGATCCATGGTCTCTTCCTGTAGAATTTGGTGGCGGCGTCAGGCCGTGATTTCGATTGGATTGCCGTCAGGGTCCTTGAGGACCGCCTCATAGAAGCCGTCGCCCGTCATGCGGGCTGGCGACAGAAGGATGCCCGATGCGGCAGCTTTCGTTGCAAGATCATCGACGGCCTCGCGGCTGCCGAGAGACAAGGCGAGATGGGCGTAGCCTTGGCGCTCGGATTGCTCGTCCTGCGCATCGATCCACGGCCCCTGCATGACCTCGATCGAGGGGCCGTCCTTCAAATACAGAAACCGGGAAGAAAAACCGGGGCGCCGGGCGCTTTCATAGAGATCGCCAACGGTGGCGCCGAAGGTTTCGGCCCAAAAGCCGCACAGGCGTTCGAGGTCGGCGGTCCATAAGGCGACATGGGAGATTCTCATGACTTTGTTCCTCCTGCATAAACGACGTGGATGCCCTGGCTGCCGTAAATCTCCGCGGTGTTTCCAGTTGCATCATGCTCGACGATGAGCGTCGTACATTCCTGTGCCGTAATGACAGCGTGTGGCGCCGATGTGCCTAGCTTGTCGTTGGTCACCGCCGCCAGAACGGCGGCGCTGTTGCGGGCGACAAGCCGCTTGAATTCCGCATCCTCATACTCAATGGCTGTCAGTCCGGCATCGAGATCGACGCCGCAAACACCGAGAATGCAGAGATCCGGCCGCAGTACGCCAACATCGCGCTGTGCCTTGGCGCCAATGGCAGCCCCGACCAGCCGGTCGATCTTGCCGCCGATCAGGATGAGATCGATACGCGGCTTTTCCATCAGTGCCGACGCAATCAGCGGCGTATTGGTCACTGCGGTCAGTTCCAATCCGGCGGTAAGCGCTTGTGCAATTGCGAGATTGGTCGAGCTGGCATCGAAGAAGACGGTCATGCCCGCCTTGATGAAAGGAACAGCAGCTGCAGCCAGCGCCGCCTTGCGCTCGGGCGCTTCGCCGACGCGCTGAGTGAGCGTGGTGCCGCCGGGGGCGATCGGCAGGGCACCACCATAAACCCGCTCGCACAGGCCTGCCGCTGCAAGCTCGCGCAGATCCCTGCGGATCGTGTCCTCGGAAACCTTGAATTCCTGCGCCAGATCAACCGCCAGCACGCGGCCGGACTGCTGCAGGCGATCCTGAATCAGGCTTTGTCTCTGTCGTAAAAGCAAGTCTGTCTGCATGGGAAAATCAAATCACGCATGAATGAGTGTAAATCGGCATAACCGTGCATAAAGCTCTTCGATCGGGATTTCAATCGATTTATATGCTGTTTATGGAAAATAGCGGTGGCTCTGCCGCAAAAATCGGCAACTCGCCTTGATTTTAACCGCCCGGCGCCAATTTTGCGTTGAAACGGCAGGAATTTGAGAAAAACCTTTCGCTCTTGCGGTGCGCAATTGAAGTTTTGTGCGCTGCCATGCGTCGAGCGTTATGCGATTGTGTCCTCACACCGGCAGACGGGCCGGACCAAAAAAGATGGAAAAACAAAATGAAATGGGTTCCCACACTTCTCGCCGCTGCCGCTTTTGCTCAGCTGGTATCGTTCGGCTCGGCCGTAGCCGGTGAAAACCTTCAAGCCGTCAAGTCGGCTGGCGCGCTGAAGATCGGCACGGAAGGCACCTACGCCCCGTTCACCTATCATGACGAAAGCGGCAAGCTCGTCGGCTTCGACGTCGAAATCGGTGAAGCCGTTGCCAAGAAGCTTGGCGTCAAGGCCGAGTTCCTTGAAGGCAAATGGGACGGCCTGATCGCCGGCCTCGACGCCAACCGTTATGACGCCGTGATCAACCAGGTCGGCATCACCGAAGAGCGCAAGAAGAAGTATGATTTCTCCGAGCCCTACATCGCCTCGAAGGCCGTCCTGATCGTCAAGTCGGACAATGCCGACATCAAGGATTTTCCTGACCTGAAGGGCAAGAACGCTGCCCAGTCGCTGACCAGCAATTTCGGCAAGCTGGCAACGGCTTCCGGCGCTGAACTGGTCGGCACCGACGGGTTCGACCAGTCGATCCAGCTGGTTCTGACCGGCCGCGCCGACGCGACGATCAACGACAGCCTGTCCTTCCTCGACTTCAAGAAGAAGAAGCCGGATGCGCCAGTCAAGATCGCTGCCGAGCAGGCCAATGCCGACTATTCCGGCATCATCGTGCGCAAGGGCGAGCCTGAACTTCTCGAAGCCATCAACAAGGCACTGACCGAGATCAAGGCCGACGGCACCTATGACGCGATCTCGCAGAAGTATTTCGGCGCAGACGTTTCGAAGTAACCTTTGAAACGGTGCGGCCGGACAGGTTTCGCCGCGCCGTTCTCTGAACTATAAGACATGATCCGTTCCGGCATCCGGGGCGGATCATGTCGTTTGAAAGGCCCCGCCCGTGCCCCCTTGGCTTCAACTCATGCTTGATTCGCTCTGGCCGCTCATCCGGGCCGGACTGATCTTCACCATCCCGCTGACGCTGCTTTCCTTCACGTTGGGTCTGGCGCTGGGTCTGCTGACGGCCGTCACACGGTTGTTCGGGCCAAAACCGCTGGCCGTTGTCGCGCGGTTCTACGTCTGGGTCATTCGCGGCACACCGCTGCTTGTGCAACTGTTTGTGATCTTCTACGGCCTGCCGAGCCTCGGCATTCTGCTTGACGCCTTCCCGGCGGCCTTGATCGGCTTCACGCTCAATATCGGCGCCTATACGTCCGAGATCATCCGCGCCGTCATCTCCTCGGTGCCGCGCGGCCAGTGGGAGGCCGCCTATTCGATCGGCATGAGCTGGAGCCAGGCGATGCGCCGCACCATCCTGCCGCAGGCAGCGCGCGTCGCCGTGCCGCCTTTGTCGAACACGTTCATTTCGCTGGTGAAGGACACCTCGCTTGCCGCCGCCATCACCGTGCCGGAATTGTTCCAGACAGCCCAGCGCATCGTCGCCACCACCTATGAACCGCTGATCCTCTATATCGAGGCGGCGCTGCTCTATCTGGCGCTGAGTTCGGTTCTTTCCTCGCTGCAGGTCCGGCTGGAAAAACGCTTCGCCCGCTATGGCGGCTTTCTGGAGGCGCGCACATGATCGAGCTCACCCATATCGAAAAGCGTTTTGGCGACAATGTCGTCCTGAAGGATATCAGCGTCACCATCGCCGAAGGCACGGTGACCGTGCTGGTCGGCCCGTCCGGCGGCGGCAAGAGCACGCTCTTACGTTGCGTCAACCTGCTCGAAATCCCGACAGCCGGCACGATCCGGCTGGGCGAGGAAGAGATCACTTTCGAACCCAATAAGAAGACCGGCTGGGACGCCATCCAGCGCCTGCGCCGCCAGACCGGCATGGTCTTCCAGAATTTCCAGCTCTTCCCGCACCAGACCGCGATCGAGAACGTCATGGAAGGGCTGCTCACCGTCCTGAAATGGCCAAAAGACAAGGCAAAAGCCCGGGCGCAGGAGCTGCTCGAAAAGGTCGGCATGTCGCACAAGGCAGACGCCTGGCCGTCGACGCTCTCGGGCGGCCAACAGCAACGCGTCGCCATCGCTCGGGCACTGGCCCCTTCGCCCCGAGTCCTACTCTGCGACGAGCCGACCTCGGCGCTCGATCCTGAATTGGCCGAAGAAGTTGTCGAAGTGCTGAACCGTCTCGCCGCCGAAGGCACGACGATGATCATGGCAACCCATGACCTGCGGCTTGCTTCCAAAGTGGCCGATCAGGTGCTGTTCCTCGACGGTGGCCTGATCGTCGAAAGCGGCGCACCCCGGAACATCTTCCAGACGCCGGAGCGGGAGCGGACGAAGAAGTTCATCTCATCGCTGAGCGCTGGGAATAGCTACGATATTTGAACATGAAAATGGCCGGGTTTTGCCCGGCCATTTTTCATTCGGAGAGCAAGTCCTCAAGCCCCGTAAACGATCAGCAAATCCTTGGTGTCGATCTGGTCGCCGGTCTTGACGAGGACTTCGGCGATCGTGCCGTCCTTTTCCGCGTGCAGCGCCGTTTCCATCTTCATTGCTTCGATGGAGAGCAGCACGTCGCCGGACTTTACCGTCTGACCGGCCGAAACCGTGACCGTCGAAATGACGCCGGGCATCGGTGCACCGAGATGTGCGGCATTGCCGAGATCGGCCTTGCGGCGGGCTGTGCTGGACGCTGCACGGTTGCGATCCGGAACCTTGATCAGGCGCGGCTGGCCGTTGATCTCGAAAAACACCTTGACCATCGCCTGCTCGTCCGGCTCGCTCATGGCCTGGTGCTGGACAACCAGCGAGACGCCCTTTTCCAGCTCCGGCAACAGTTCCTCGCCGGCGCTGAGGCCGTAGAAATAGGCTGGCGTCGGCAGCACGCTGACCGGACCATAGGTATCGGCCGCCAAGGCGTAATCGGTAAAGACCTTCGGATACATCAGGTACGAGGCAAACTCGTAATCGCTGACCGCACGCTCCAGCTTTTCCTCGATCATCTTGCGCTCGGCGTCGAGGTCGGCATCGGGCAGCAGCGAACCTGGACGTTCGGTATAGGCTTTTTCGCCCTTCAGTGCCTTTTCCTGAAGCGCCGTCGGCCATCCGCCCGGAGGCTGGCCGAGATCGCCCTTCAGCATGGATACGACCGATTCCGGGAAGGACACGTCCTTGGCCGGGTTCTTGACATCGGCAACCGTCAGGTCCTGGGAGACCATCATCAGTGCCATGTCGCCAACCACCTTGGAAGACGGCGTCACCTTGACGATATCGCCGAACATCTGGTTGGCATCAGCATAGGCCTGCGCCACCTGATGCCAGCGGGTTTCGAGGCCGAGCGAGCGGGCCTGCTCCTTCAGGTTGGTGAACTGGCCGCCCGGCATTTCATGAAGGTAGACTTCCGAGGCCGGTCCCTTGAGATCGCTTTCGAAGGCAGCGTACTGGTTACGCACGGCTTCCCAGTAGAACGAGATACGGCGAATCCATTCGGGATCGAGGCCCGGATCGCGTTCCGAGCCACGCAGAGCCTCGACGATAGAGCCGAGGCAGGGCTGCGAGGTGTTTCCCGAGAAAGCGTCCATCGCCGCATCGACGACATCGACGCCGGCATCGACAGCGGCCAGAACCGTCGCCGCAGAGATGCCTGACGTATCATGCGTGTGGAAATGGATCGGCAGGTCGGTTGCCTCGCGCAGCGCCTTGAACAGCACCGTCGCTGCGGCTGGCTTCAACAGCCCTGCCATGTCCTTCAGCGCGATCATGTGGGCGCCTGCCCGCTCAAGCTCGGCAGCCAGCGCGGTATAGTATTTCAGGTCGTATTTCGGGCGGGCGGAGTTGAGGATGTCGCCGGTATAGCAGATCGCCGCCTCGCAGATCTTGTTCTCTTCGGCGACCGCATCCATCGAGACGCGCATGTTATCGACCCAGTTCAGGCAGTCGAACACGCGGAAAACGTCAATGCCGCCCTTGGCCGCCTGGCGGACGAAGTATTTGACGACATTGTCGGGATAGTTCTTGTAGCCGACGCCGTTGGCGCCGCGCAGAAGCATCTGCAGCAGCAGGTTCGGCGCATCCTCGCGTACCTTGGCGAGGCGCTCCCATGGATCTTCCGTCAGGAAGCGCATCGAGACGTCGAATGTCGCGCCGCCCCAACATTCCAGCGAAAACAGGTTCGGCAGGGCGCGGGCGTAGGTGCCGGCGATGCGGGCGATATCGTAGGTGCGCACGCGGGTAGCAAGCAGCGACTGGTGGCCGTCGCGCATGGTCGTATCGGTCAGAAGCACACGCTTTTCGGCCCGCACCCATTCGGCGAATTTCTTCGGCCCGAGTGCATCGAGCTTCTGCTTGGTACCGTCGACGATCTCACCCTGAAGACGCGGAATCACCGGCTTTGCGGCATCGGCGCTCGGCTTCGGCCGGCCCTTGGCTTCCGGGTGACCGTTGACGGTGACGTCGGCCAGATAGGTCAAAAGCTTGGTGGCGCGGTCCTGGCGCTTGACCTGCTGGAACAGTTCCGGCGTCGTGTCGATGAACCGGGTTGTGTAGGTATTATCCTTGAATTTCGGATGCGTGATGATCGCTTCAAGGAAGGTCAGGTTGGTGGCGACGCCACGGATACGGAATTCGCGCAGCGCGCGGTCCATGCGGGCGATCGTCTCCTGCGGGCTCGGCGACCAGGCGGTGACCTTCACCAGCAGCGGATCGTAATAGCGCGTGATGACGGCGCCCGGATAGGCAGTTCCCCCGTCAAGACGGATGCCGAAACCCGATGCCGAACGATAACCGGTGATCCGGCCGTAATCGGGAATGAAATTCTGCTCCGGATCTTCCGTGGTGATGCGGCACTGCAGCGCGTGGCCGTTGAGGCGAATGTCTTCCTGCTTGGGAACGCCCGATTCGGGCGTGCCGATGGCAAAACCGTCGAGGATATGGATCTGCGCCTTGACGATATCGATGCCGGTGACGACTTCGGTGACGGTGTGCTCGACCTGGATGCGCGGATTGACCTCGATGAAGTAGAATTTGCCCGAATCCATATCCATCAGATATTCGACAGTGCCGGCGCCGATATAGTTCGTTGCCTTGGCAATGCTCGTCGAATAGTTGGCAAGTTCCTGGCGCTGGTCTTCCGTCAGATACGGTGCCGGGGCGCGTTCGACGACCTTCTGGTTGCGGCGCTGAACCGAACAGTCGCGCTCGAACAGATGCACGACATTGCCATGGGTATCGCCCAGAACCTGGCTTTCGACGTGACGGGCACGCTCCACCAGCTTTTCGAGATAGACTTCGTCCTTGCCGAAGGCAGCCATTGCCTCGCGCTTGGCTTCCGTCACCTCGCGGGCGAGATCCTTTGGATCGCGGATCGCTCGCATGCCGCGGCCGCCGCCGCCCCAGGAGGCCTTGAGCATGATGGGGTAGCCGATCTCCTCGGCCATCTTTGCCACCACAGCCATGTCGTCTGGAAGCGGTTCGGTTGCCGGAACGACGGGAACACCGATTTCGATGGCGAGATTGCGTGCAGCAACCTTGTTGCCGAGGCGCCGCATCGTATCGCCGGTCGGCCCGATGAAGATGATGCCGGCCGCCTTGCAGGCATCGACGAATTCGGGGCTTTCTGACAGAAGGCCGTAGCCGGGATGGATGGCATCGGCGCCTGAGAGCTTGGCGACCCGGATGACTTCCTCGATCGACAGATAGCTTTCGATCGGCCCGAGATCGCGGGCAAGATGCGGCCCGCGCCCGACCTGATAGCTCTCATCCGCCTTGAAGCGATGGAGCGCCAGCTTGTCCTCTTCCGCCCATATCGCAACCGTTTTTATTCCCAGTTCGTTTGCAGCGCGAAAGACGCGAATGGCAATTTCAGAACGGTTGGCGACAAGGATCTTCGAAATGGGCAAGTCGGACTCCTCAAGACTTGAAACACGGTAATGCTGCACCGCGAAAAGAATTATTAGCGTTTCACGACTTGAAGTTCAATTTCAGAGTGACGCCCGGGAAAGATTCATTTTCGATCAGGAGATCAGCCCCAGCCGGAACGACAGCGCCACGGCGTGATGGCGATTTTTCGCCCTCAGCTTGTCCTGGATACCATTCATGTACCAATCGACAGTGTGGGTTGAGATATCGAGAATCTTGCTGATCTCGTTCGAAGTCATCCCATCCGCTAGATAGTGCAGGGCTTCCATCTCGCGCCGGGTCATCTGCACGTCGACGGTGGACACCATATCGGCAAGCACAGTCGGGTCGGAAAGCTCCAAGAGGCGCCAGAATATCTTCTTGGCGATCGCGTCGAAGAGGCTCATTTCGACCGGGCTGAGATCGACGATACGCCCACCCAATGTCATATTGCCGAGCAGACCGCGGCGTCCGTGAACAGGAAAAATGTAGCCATCATGGAGACCATGGCCGCGCGCATCGACCATCATGCGTTCCATGCGCTTGCGATGCGGGTCGGAGCGAAAGGCGATGACAGTATCGCGCCAGCGGAAGCCGCGTTGCGCATGGCCAAGAAAGCGTATCGTCGGATCTATGATCACATACCGCTTCTTGATGTAAATCTGCGGCCAGTCATTCGGCCAGCGTCCGGCGAGTAGCAGGCTCAAGGGGTCTTCGCTGGGCTTGGGCTGACGGACAATCCCGTAAAAGTCGAAACCGTAGCGGTCCAAAACCCGTTCAAATTCCTGAACGATCTCGTCCCTGCTCCGCATCTCGTCCATCAGCGCCAAAAATTGCACCAGCAGCGTGATATTCATTTATGCCCCTTTTAAAAATTACTTTGAGTTTCCGGCTGCACCCACCGCGCCGCAACATGAATATGCCGTTCAGCACCCATTCATGTTGCAAACGCGATAATCCCCAACATCAGTCTTGGAACCACCTAACACCGCATCGTCAACGAACTGCAAGGCGCAAAAAATAGCAAGCTATGAATGATCAACCTTAGAGTGTCTGGACGTTCTGTCACCTCGAAGGGTTTATCATATTCCGGTTTGCTCAGCGAAGCCAAAAGTTGATGTCCGGATGTTGTGTTTCAAGAGAATGACGACGGAAGGACGGAGAAGATCAGGTTGGGAACTCCATCGGGCAAAGATGAGAGATGAGTTCTTTTTCCAAGCAGTTCTTTTCTTTCCAAGAGCATTCCCCGCGATGCAAATGCTCTGTTGCTTTTTCATTGCACCGCAAACCAACTGCCCAAGAGGGATAAGACAGTGTCATTGTTCCAGGTCTATGTAAGAGCGCTTCAGTATCTTGCCGTCCATAAGCTCCGTGTTTCGGCCATCGTTGTCGCCAACGTGGTCTTGGCTGTCATCACGATTGCCGAGCCCATTCTGTTCGGCCGCATCATCGACGCGATCACGTCCAAACAGACCGTGACGCCCTTGCTGTTAATGTGGGCAGGCCTTGGCGTCTTCAATACGGTGGCCTTCGTTCTGGTTGCCCGTGAGGCAGACCGGTTGGCGCATACGCGCCGCTCGACGCTGATCACTGAAGCCTTCGGCCGTATCATTTCGATGCCCCTTTCGTGGCACACCCAGCGCGGCACCTCCAATGCGCTGCACACCCTGTTGCGCGCCTGTGAAACGCTGTTCGGCCTCTGGCTCGAATTCATGCGCCAGCATCTGGCCACCGCGGTGGCGCTGACGCTGCTCATCCCGACTGCCTTTGCCATGGATGTTCGCCTGTCGCTCGTTCTCGTTGTCCTCGGCGTGCTTTATGTCGTCGTCGGCAAGTTCGTCATGACCCGCACCAAGGAAGGCCAGGCTTCGGTCGAAGACCATTACCACACGGTTTTCTCGCATGTCTCCGACTCGATCAGCAACGTCTCCGTTGTCCATAGCTACAACCGCATCGAGGCCGAAACCCGCGAACTGAAGAACTTTACCCAGAAGCTGATCTCGGCGCAGTTGCCGGTCCTCGACTGGTGGGCGCTGGCCAGCGCGCTGAACCGCATGGCCTCGACCATCTCGATGATGGCCATCCTCGTCATCGGCACCGTGCTGGTACAAAGGGGCGAACTTGGTATCGGCGACGTCATTGCCTTCATCGGCTTTGCCGGCCTGCTGATCGGCCGCCTCGACCAGATGAAAGCCTTCGTGACGCAGATTTTCGAAGCCCGCGCCAAGCTTGAAGACTTCTTCGTGCTGGAAGACTCGGTGCGTGAACGGGAAGAACCTGCCGATGCCGGCGAATTGAACAATGTCCGCGGCGAAGTCGAATTCCGCGACGTCTCCTTCAACTTCGCCAATTCGACCGAAGGCATGCGCAACGTGTCGTTCACCGCCAAGGCCGGCCAGACGATTGCCATCGTCGGCCCGACCGGCGCTGGCAAGACGACGCTGGTCAACCTCCTGCAGCGCGTCCATGAGCCGGCTGGTGGCCAGATCCTTGTCGATGGCGTCGATATCTCGACTGTCACCCGCAAGTCGCTGCGCCGCTCGATCGCCACCGTGTTCCAGGATGCGGGCCTGCTCAACCGGTCGATCTGCGAGAACATCCGTCTCGGCCGTGAAGATGCATCGCTGGACGAAGTCATGGCCGCTGCCGAAGCTGCCGCTGCTGCCGACTTCATCGAAGGCCGTCAGGGCGGTTACGATACCCGCGTCGGCGAACGTGGCAACCGGTTGTCCGGTGGCGAACGCCAGCGTATCGCCATTGCCCGGGCAATCCTGAAGAATGCGCCGATTCTCGTGCTGGACGAAGCGACCAGCGCGCTCGACGTCGAAACCGAGAACCGGGTGAAGGCTGCGATCGACAACCTGCGCAAGGATCGCACCACCTTCATCATCGCCCACCGCCTATCGACGGTGCGCGAGGCCGATCTGGTGATCTTCATGGATCACGGGCGGATCGTCGAGATGGGCGGCTTCAACGAGCTGAGCCAGAGCAATGGCCGGTTTGCCTCGCTCCTGCGCGCCAGCGGTATCCTGACGGACGAAGACGTCCGCAAGAGCCACGCGGCCGCCTGATACCAGGGGCCAACCCAGCGAATAAAAAAAGGCCCCGCACAGGGGCCTTTAGACTGCTGACAAACCCGGTCATTTTGAACTGCCCCCTCAAAGTTGGACGGTTTGCCATGTCGGGCTTTTTGTGTTTCGGGCGTGCGCGTTCTGCGCCCGGCCTATGAAGGAAGGTGCGGTGAGGCTGTCCCCATATAGTGGTAGGCCGCCAATGCGACGCAGGCTCGCATACACGCACATTGTTCGGTGGTACCGGGAGGACGTGGCGGGATAGCTTGATCTTCAAGATGGCACCACGCAACACGATGCCCAGACATGAAAATGCCGCCCGCTTTTGACGGACGGCATTTCTTTTTGTGCGCGATGTTTTGTTAGTGCGCGCCGCTCAACTGTTCGCGGCGGTTGTGCTTGATCGACGACCAGAGCGAGATGCCGATCAGTGCCGCGCCGCCAAGACCGGTGATGACTTCCGGAATATGGAAGAGCGTCTGCACATACATGATCACCGACAGGATCAGGATCGCGTAGAACGCGCCGTGTTCCAGGTAGCGGTATTCGGCAAGCGTACCCTTTTCCACCAGCATGATGGTCATCGAGCGCACATACATGGCGCCGATGCCAAGCCCGATGGCGATGACGAAGAGGTTCTGCGTCAAGGCGAAGGCGCCGATGACGCCATCGAAGGAGAAGCTGGCGTCCAGCACTTCGAGATAGATGAAGGCGCCGACGCCACCCTTTGCTGCCGCGTTCATCGTCTGCTGCGACGCATCGAGCAGGCCGCCGACGACTTCGACTGCAAGGAAGGTCAAGAGGCCGTAGATGGCGCAATAGACGAACGTGGTGGATTCTTCGCCTTCAAGCAGCGACGAGAAGATCAGGATGATCGTCAGGACGAAGGCGATTTCGACGCCCTTGATCGAGGCGAACCGGGACATGTTGCGTTCCAGGACCTGGATCCAGTGCACATCCTTCTCATGGTCGAAGAAGAATTTCAGGCCGACCATCATCAGGAAGGTACCGCCGAAAGCGGCGATCGGCAGATGCGCCTCATTCATGATGCGGGCATATTCTTCCGGGCGCACGGCCGCCAAAACCAGCGCATCGATCGGTCCGATCTGGGCGGCGATAACGACGATGAGCAGTGGGAAGACGATACGCATACCGAAAACGGCGATTAGAATGCCCCAGGTCAGGAACCGCTGTTGCCAGACCGGCGTCATTTCCTTGAGCTTGTTGGCGTTGACGATGGCGTTATCAAAGGAGAGGGAAATTTCCAGTACGGCCAGAACCGTACAGATGAAGAAGACCGTGGCCATGCCGCCGATCGTTCCCGTGGTCGTCCAGCCGAGCCAGGCGCCGAGTGCAAGACCGACGGCGGTGACGATGAAGGACCATTTGAAATAGCTGAGTGTCGAAGTCTGGGGAGCGGTTGTCATGGCCGCACCTCCGATCCGATGAGGCTGAGGGCTGAATAGCTGGAAAAATCCCACATGCCCTGAACGGCATGCGAAGCACGCATGATATAGAGTGTCATTTGCTTACAATCCGCCGGCTTATTTGCGGGGTAATACCGACATCACGAGAGCGCCGTAAATTCTCGCCAGAGGGGCCCGGTATCAGGTTTGCTCAGCAGGCGTGTTGAAATGCCCTGCTCTGCGGAGTCCATGTTTACTTAGCAAGCCTTTGGCCAAGGTCAAGGGAGTGAGCGGCAAAGCGCCTCACCTTTTACCGTAAGTTTGAGATGCGTTCGCTGTGTGCGGGCCTCCCGGCGGGTGATTTCGATCGGCGCATCCGGTCCGACAAGCTGGTTGATCTCGCGCAGAACGAGGGCATGGGCGATGCCGAACAGCTTTGCGAAGCTGCGGCTGTCAGTGGCGATCCTTTGGGATAAGGCGGCGACGATCCCGGCCACCAGCGGGGAAAGTCCTTGATCCTGCGCGCGGATAGCATCGACGCGTGCAAGGAATTCTGCCTCTGTAAGGTTGTCCGGCATCAGGCAGCGTGTGCGGCCGTTGTCTGGGGGCGGAACGACACGAGGACCGATTTCGATGTCGGCGTATCGCTCTGGTCGCCTGCGCTCGACAGCGGCACCAGCACGTTGAGTTCGGGATAATAGCCGGCAACGCAGCCGCGCGGGATGTTGTAGGGCACCAGCCGGAAATCGCTGGCGACGCGGGAAACGCCATCGTCATGCCGGCCGATAACGTCGACCCTGTCGCCGGCTTCTGCGCCGAGTTCAGCGAGATCGGCGGGGTTGATGAAGACGACGCTGCGTTCGCCGTAGACACCGCGATAGCGATCGTCCATGCCGTAGATCGTCGTGTTGTACTGGTCGTGCGAACGGAAGGTCTGGAGCACGAAGACGCCGTCCTGCCCACGAGCGACCTGATGCTCGACGGCAGCGGGCAGCGAACCGGTCCAGAAAGTGGCGCGGCCTGCTGGTGTCTCCCACTCGCGATGGGAAGCGGTGTTCCGCAGGTGAAAACCGCGCGGCTTGCGGACGCGTTCGTTATAGTTCTCGAAGCCGGGGATGACATTGGCGATATGATCGCGAATCAGGTCGTAATCGTCGGCAAGCGCTACCCAATCGACCTTGGCCGAGCCGACGGTGGCCTCGGCGATGCCGGCAATGATGGCGACTTCGGATCGCAGTTCCGGCGAGGCCGGTTTGTTGATACCGCCGGAGCCGTGCACCATGCTCATCGAATCCTCGACGGTGACGATTTGGCTGAGGCCCTTCGAGTTGCGGTCGATCTCGGTGCGGCCAAGGCAGGGCAGGATGAAGCTGACCTCGCCCGGCATCAGGTGCGAATGATTGAGCTTGGTGGCGATATTCACCGTCAGATTCTGCCCTGCGAGCGCCTTGGCGATGATCGGACTGTCCGGCGTGGCGCGGGCGAAATTGCCGCCAAGGCCGATGAATGCTCTGGCCGAGCCATCCAGCATGGCGCCGATGGCGGCCAGCACGTTATGGCCCTCCTTACGCGGAGCCTTGAAGTTAAATTCCTGTTCCAGCGCATCAAGAAAGGTGGCCGGAGCCTTCTCGTTGATGCCGACTGTGCGGTCGCCTTGGACGTTGGAATGGCCGCGCACCGGGCAGAGACCGGCGCCGGGCTTGCCGATATTACCGCGCAGCATCATGAAATTGGCGATCTCACGGATGGTGATGACCGAATGCCGGTGTTGCGTCACACCCATCGCCCAGGTGCAGATCACCCGCTCGGCACCGAGATAGGTTTCCGCTGCCCGCTTAAGCTCCAGCCGCGTCAGGCCGGATTGATCCTCGATCTCGGCCCAGCCGGTCACATCGACTGCGGCACGATAGGCTTCAAAATCGACGGTGTGTTGCGCAAGAAACTCATGATCCAGAACCGAGGGCTCGCCCACGGCAAGCGCTGCATCATCAGCCGCAAAAACGGCCTTCGCCATGCCGCGCACTGCCGCCATGTCGCCGCCCAGCCGTGGCTGGAAATAGTCGCTGGCGATCTCGGCCGAGCCGCCGCGCAGCATTTCCAACTTGTCCTGCGGATCGGCGAAACGTTCCAGCCCGCGCTCGCGCACCGGATTGAACACCGCAATCCTGGCACCGCGCTGGGCGGCACGGCGCAGGTCGCCCAACATGCGTGGATGGTTGGTGCCGGGGTTCTGGCCGATGACGAAGATGGCATCGGCCTTTTCGAAGTCCTCCAAAAGCACCGTGCCCTTGCCGACGCCGACCGCCTGTTTCATGGCGATGCCGCTGGCCTCGTGGCACATGTTGGAGCAATCGGGAAAATTGTTGGTGCCGTAGAGCCGGACGAACAGCTGGTAGAGGAAGGCGGCCTCGTTCGAGGCGCGACCGGAGGTGTAGAATTCCGCCCGGTCCGGTGTATCGAAACTGTTGAGGATTTCGCCGATCTCGGTAAAGGCGGCGTCCCAGCTGATGCGCACGTAGGTGTCCGTTGCGGGATCATAGCGCATCGGATGGGTGAGCCGGCCCTCTTGTTCCAGCTCGTAGTCGCTCCAGGATTGGAGGGCGTTGACGGTATGGGCGGCAAAGAAATCCGGTGGTGTGCGTTTGTCGGTCGCTTCCCAGGCCACGGCCTTGACGCCGTTTTCGCAGAATTCGAATGAGGATCCGTGTTCGGGATCACCCCAGGCGCAGCCGGGGCAGTCAAAACCATCCGGCTGGTTAGCCTTCAAAAGGGCGCGGGCGCCCGAAATCGGGGAGCCGCTTTCCAGAAGGCGCTTGCCGCAACTCTTCAACGCACCCCAGCCGCCCGCTGCATTGGAACGTTTGCCGATGAAAACAGTCTTGCCCATGAACGCAGTGATCCCTGACGCGCAGCCGATAGAAGAAACACGATCAAAAATGCGGTGTATGTAGGCTTCTGATCGAATTTCTCTGTTCAATCAAGGGCACACATCACATACGTCGATAGGAAGCTTCTATCGATGCGGGCGCGGGCTGAGGGCCAGGAGACAGCGAGCCTACTGGCATTCCAATTGTTGATGGACCTATGCCTTTTCGCGACTGGATCGCCCGGCCGGAATGTGCGACTGGCACGCATCTTTGCCGGAACCGATGCTATGACTACTGAGACAGCCCCTATTGCCCACTCATCAAACGCCGCCCGTACCGGTGTGCTGATCATGCTGCTCGGCATGTTGATGTTCTCGCTCAACGACGTCATGGGCAAATGGCTGGTCTCGACCTATTCCGTTCCCCAGTTGATGACGATCCGCAGCATTGCGGCGCTGATCGTGCTGACGCCGTTTTTCATCAAGCGTGGCTGGCGCAGCCTGATCCAGGTCGATCGCCCGTGGCTGCATGCGCTGCGCTCGCTGCTGTTCGCGGTCGATGCCTCTGCCTTTTATTACGCCGTCGCTTACATGCCGCTTGCCGACGCGATGACCTATTGGCTCGCTGCACCGATCTATGTCGCGGCCGCCTCGCCGTTTCTTCTGGGCGAAAAGGTTGGCTGGCGGCGGTGGACGGCGATCCTGATCGGCTTTGCCGGGGTGATTGTCGCGCTGGAGCCATCCGCCAAAAGCTTCTCGCTGCCGGCGCTGATTGCGCTGGCCGGCAGCGCTGCCTTTGCCTTCGCGCTGCTTCTCGGGCGAGCCTTGCGCTCGACGCCGGATACGACCCTGATCTTCTGGCAGCTGAGCGGTGCGCTGATCTTTTCGCTGGTCGGGGTCGGCGCCAATACCGCCGGCTGGGCACCGATGGATATGCAGGCGCTGTTTGCGCTGTGCCTGCTCGGCATCGTCGCGATGATGGCCCATCTGCTGGTCAGCCGCTCGCTGAAGCTCGCTGATGCGGCCACCGTCGTGCCGCTGCAATATACGCTTCTGTTTTGGGCGGTGGTGTTCGGCTGGATGTTCTTCGGCGATACGCCGCGCTGGACGGTTGCCCTTGGCGCAGCGCTGATCGTCGCCTCCGGCCTGTTCATTTTCTTCCGCGAACAGCAACTGAAGCACCGGGGCGAGATCAAGGAATAGACTTACGGCCGCTGGACGCCGGTCGCCGTCACATAGATCGCATAGACCGATTGCGTCGCGGTGATGAACAGCCGGTTGCGGCGCGGACCGCCGAACGTGAGGTTTGAGACGCCCTGCGGGATGCGGATCTTGCCGAGGAGCGTGCCGTCAGGGGCAAAACAATGCACGGCATGGCCGCCGCTGGTCCAGAGATTGCCGTTGTTATCGAGGCGAAATCCATCCGGGCGGCCTTCATCGAGATGGCAGAAGACACCGGAATTGGTCAGGTGCGTGCCTTCCACATCGTAGACGCGGATATGGGCCGGTGCCGTATCGTCCGGATTGGTGCCGCTGTCGGCGACGTAGAGCTTGGTTTCACCCGGCGAGAAAGCAAGGCCGTTCGGCTGGAGAAAATCGCTGGCCGCCGCCGTCAGCGCGCATGTCACCGGATCGAGCCGGTAGATGCTGCGCTTTTCCTGCTCCGGCGCGGACTTGTAGCCCTCATAGTCCGACAGGATGCCGTAGGTCGGATCGCTGAACCAGATGCTGCCATCGGAACGCACCACGACGTCGTTGGGCGAATTCAACCGCTTGCCCTCAAAGCTATCGGCAAGCACCGTGATCGAACCGTCGGCCTCGGTGCGGGTGACACGGCGGGTACCGTGTTCGCAGGAGATCAGCCGCCCCTGCCGGTCGCGCGTGTGGCCATTGGCAAAATTCGAGGGGTAACGATAGACCGAGACGCCGCCATCGGGCACCCAGCGTAATATGCGCTGGTTGGGGATGTCACTCCACAGGAGTTGCTGCGCGTCATCGAACCAGACCGGACCTTCGGCCCAGCGGCAGCCTGAATAGAGCTCTTCGAGAACGGCGCTGCCGACGACCAGCGAGCGAAAGCGTGGATCGTGGATTTCGTAAAGCGATGGGCTGGGCATGNNGTTCCTGATGGTGTTGTTTCTCATCCCACCCGGCAGCGATGAGGATCGTTGCGGAAGGCTCCCTTGGTCCAGCCTAGGCTGTCGGGATCGAAACCACAAGAACACGTGAAGGGTGGCAGAGGCCCGGCCGGCGAAGGCCGGGCTCTCAGGATATCACGCCGTGAAGGCAGCGCTCATCAGGGTTTGGGTGTAGTTTTCGCGCGGGGCCTCGAAGATCGCGTCGGTATCGCCTTCCTCGACGATCTTGCCGTTCTTCATGACAACCACATAGTCCGACATTGCCTTGATCACCGAGAGGTCATGGCTGATGAAGATATAGGAAAGCCCGTGTGCCGTCTGCAGATCGCGCAAGAGGTCGATGACCTGTCCCTGCACCGAGCGGTCGAGCGCCGAGGTCGGTTCATCGAGAATGACGACCTTGGGTTTGAGGATGATCGCCCGGGCGATGGCGATGCGCTGGCGCTGGCCGCCGGAGAATTCATGCGGATAGCGGTTGCGGGCCGCAGGATCGAGACGAACTTCCTTGAGCGCTTCGATCGCCCGCTTGTCGCGATCGGCCCGGCTGAGCTGCGGCTCGTGGACATAGAGCCCTTCGGTGATGATTTCACCGACCGTCTGGCGTGGCGACAGGGAACCGTACGGGTCCTGGAACACCAGCTGCAATTGCCGGCGCAGCGGCCGCATGGCGGAGCGGCCGAAGTCGGAGATGTTGGTCGTTCCGAACTGATAGCGACCGGAACTGGGTACCAGCCGCAGCAGCGCACGGCCGAGCGTCGATTTTCCGGATCCGGATTCACCGACGATGCCGATGGTCTGGCCTTCCTTCAGCCGGATGCTGACACCATCGACGGCGCGAAACACCCCGGCCGAGCTGCCGAACAGGCCGCCGCCGGTGGCATAGTCGACCGCGACATTCGTGCCTTCGAGAATGACCGGTGCCTTGTCGCCGGGAGAAGGCTTGCGGCCATGCGGCTCGGCGGCGAGCAGCATCTTGGTATAGTCGGCCTGTGGACGCTCGAAGATATCGGCCGTCGTTCCCGTCTCGACCACCTCGCCGCGGCGCATGACCGCAACCCGGCTGGCGAAATGCTTGACGATGCCGAGATCGTGGGTGATCAGCACCACCGCCATGCCAAACTTGGCCTGCAGCGAATTGAGCAGGTCGAGGATCTGCGCCTGGATGGTGACGTCAAGCGCCGTCGTCGGCTCGTCGGCGATCAGGATATCGGGATCGTTGGCAAGCGCCATGGCGATCATCACGCGCTGGCGCTGGCCGCCGGACATTTCGTGCGGATAGCTGTCGATGCGGCGCTTGGCATCGGGAATGCCGACCAGTTCCAGCAGTTCCAGTACGCGGGCGCGGGCCTGTTTGAAATTGCCGCCCCGGTGATGGACGATCGGTTCGGCGATCTGCCGTCCGATCGTGTAGAGCGGATCGAGCGAGGTCATCGGTTCCTGGAAGATCATGGTGATCTTGGCACCACGTACTTTGTTGAGCGCCTTCAGCGGCAGCCCGACCAGTTCCTGGCCGCGATACTTCGCCGAGCCGGTGACCTGGCCGTTGCCGGCCAGCAGGCCCATGATGCCCATCATCGTCTGGCTCTTGCCGGAGCCGCTCTCGCCCACCACAGCCAGCGTTTCGCCGGCCTTGATGTCGAGATCAATGCCTTTGACTGCCTGCACGTCGCCGTCCGGCGTCGTGAAGGTGACCTTGAGATCGCGGACGGCGAGGATTGTTTCCTGTTTATCATTCATGTCAGCGGTCCTTCGGGTCGAGCGCATCGCGCAGGCCGTCGCCGGCGAAATTGAGCGAGAACAGGGTGAGGACGAAGAAGATCGCCGGGAAGATCAGCAGCCAGGGTGCCGACTGGATGTTGTTGGCACCTTCGGCAATCAGGGCGCCCCAGCTCGTCAGCGGCGCCTGAACGCCAAGGCCGAGGAAGGACAGGAAGCTTTCCAGCAGGATGACCTTCGGCACGACGACGGTGACGAAAACCACCACAGGGCCAATCGTGTTCGGGATAATATGGCGGCGGATGATCTGCCAGTCCGTCAGCCCCAATGCTTGTGCTGCACCGATGAATTCCCGCCGCTTCAGGGCCAAAGTCTGGCCGCGGACGATGCGGGCCATGTCCAGCCATTCCACCGCGCCGATGACGAGGAAGATCAGGATGAACGAGCGTCCGAAGAAGACGACAAGCACAACGACGAGGAAGACGAAGGGCAGCGAATAAAGGATTTCGACGAAACGCATCATGACATTATCGAGGCGGCCGCCGATATAGCCCGAAGTCGCGCCGTAGAGCACGCCGATGCTCAGCGAAACGAGGCTGGCGAGCAGGCCGACGGCGATCGAAATCTGGCCGCCGAGCATGACGCGGGCCATCAGGTCACGGCCGTTCGAATCCGTGCCGAACAGGAAATATTCGCGGGAGACCTGGCCGGTCAGCTTCAGCGTCTTGCCATCGTCTTCGGTGGCGACGACCTGCGTGCTGTCGAATTCGTTGGCGCGGTCGAAGTAACGCGTGGTGCGTGGATCGATCGGCGTGTCGGAGGTTACAGTGGCCGTGAAGGTCTGACCGTCAACGGCGAATTCCTTCAGCTGGACGCGAGCCCGGCCTGCAACGCCTTCCATGACATCCTGCAGGCTCGACGCATCCGGCCGTGGTTCCAGGCTCGGCGGTACCGAGACATAGGATGGAAACACCTGGTCGTAAGTGTGGCTGATGAAATAGGGGCCAAGGAAAGAGAACAGGATAATCAGCACCAGCGTTACGCAGCCGGCCATGGCGGCGCGGTTGCGGCGAAAGCGCATGGTGGCGAGCTGAAACAGGCTTCTGCTGGCCGTTTCCGGCGGCAGTTCCGTTGTGACGATATCAGTCATGGCGAACCCTCGGATCGAGAAGGCCGTAGAGAATGTCGACCAGAAGATTGAAAACGATGACGAAAATGGCAATCAGCACCACGGTTCCCATCACCAGCGTATAGTCGCGGTTGATCGCACCCAGCACGAAGTAGCGGCCGACACCGGGAATGGTGAAGATCGTCTCGACCACGGCCGAGCCGGTGAGCAAGGCCGCTGCGGCGGGCGCCAGATAGGAGACGACCGGCAGCATGGCTGCGCGCATCGCATGGGTGATGACGACCGTGCGTGAGGGCAGGCCATAGGCGCGCGCCGTGCGGATATGATCGGTATGCAGAGCCTCGATCATCGAGCCGCGCGTCAACCGGGCAAAGACTGCCAGCTGCGGCAGCGCAAGGGCAATCATCGGCAGGATCAGGAAGCGTAGCGAACCGTCACCCCAGCTACCGGCCGGGAGCCAGGACAGCGTGATGGCAAAGATGAGCGTCAGAACCGGGCCAACGACGAAGTTCGGCACCGTGACGCCGACGGTCGAGACCGACATGATGAGAAAGTCGAGTGCGCTGTTTTGCCTGAGCGCCGCGATTGTACCGGCAAGAACGCCGCCAAACAGTGCGAGCAATAGGGCATAAAAGCCGAGTTCCATTGAATAGGGCAAACCCTTGCCGATCAACTCGGAAACCGTGTTGTCCTTGTAGACATAGCTGGGTCCGAAATCGCCGGTGACGGCATTGCCGATATAGGTGAGGTACTGGTTCCAGAGCGGCTGGTCCAGATGGTACGTGGCCATCAGGTTCGCCATCGTCTGTGGCGGTAGCGGGCGCTCGAGATTGAAGGGGCCGCCCGGGGCGAACCGCATCAGGAAGAAGGAAATCGTGACGACGATAAAAAGCGTCGGCACGGCGCTCGCAAGGCGGCGCAGGACAAAGGAAATCATGGTTGTTACTCTCTGACCGTGACGCGCGGCGGCCATCAAGCCGCCGCGCGTCAAAAATCCGTTATTCGGAAACGCTCAGGAAGCGGCTGAGATGCGCGTTGACCGCGTTATCCTGCCAACCCTTAACCTTGTCGGACACCAGCCACAGATCGGCCTGGGTCAGGAATGGCGCGATCGGCTGTTCTTTCATCAAAAGCGCTTCGGCTTCATGAAGCGTCTTGGAACGGACGGTCGGGTCGATTTCCTCGTAGGACTTCTTCATCAGAGCGTCGAACTCGGGGTTCTCGAAGTGACCATAGTTGAAGGTCTTGTTCGAGGAGAGGCTGAGCGCCAGGAAGTTTTCAGCGTCCGCATAGTCGGCAACCCAGCCGGCGCGGGCGACGTTGAACTTGCCGCCTTCCTGCAGGTAGGCATAGTGCGACGAAACGTCGAGATTGACCAGCGACACCTTGGCGCCGAACGTGTTCTTCCACATGTCGGCAACGGCCGTTGCCACACGCTCATGGTTCGGGTTGGTGTTGTAGCGGATCTCGATATCCAGCGGCTTGCCGCCTTCGCCGTAACCGGCTTCCTTCATCAGCTTGAGCGCTTCATCTTCGCGGTCGAGCTGCGATTTGTCGGCGAAATCGGCCTTGGCCGGATCGCCGTAGCTTGCCATGCCCGGAGGCACCATGGAGTAGGACGGCAGCTGCGAGCCCGAGTAGATTTCCTTGGCGAGGAAGTCGCGATCGACGGCCATGGAGAGCGCACGGCGGACGCGCACGTCGCTATAGGGCTCCTGGCGAGTGTCGAAAGCGTAGTAGTAGGTCGCCAGCGTCGGCGACACATGGACCTGCTCGCCATGAGCCGCGCGCAGGCGCTCCAGCTGGTCGGCCGAGAAGTTGTAGGCGAGGTCCATTTCCTTGGCTTCGAAACGGCGCACGGACGCCGCCTGATCGTCGATCGGGTAGAAGATTACCTTGTCGATCTTGACGTTTGCCGCATCCCAGTAGGACGGGTTCTTTTCGGCGGTCAGGCTGTCGTTCGGCGTATGGGCGACGAGCTTGTAGGCGCCGTTCGACACCATCACGCCCGGCTTGACGAAATCGGCGCCGTTCTTTTCGACGCTTGCCTTGGAAACCGGCAGAGCGGTCTGGTGTGCGAGCAATTCCAGGAAGAAGGGAGTCGGGCGTTCGAGGGTGATTTCCAGCGTCTTTTCGTCGACTGCCTTCAGGCCTAGCTGATCGACGGGCACTTCGCCCTTGTTGACTTTTTCGGCGTTCTTGATTGGGAAAAGGATGTTGGCGTAGCCAGCAGCGGTCTTCGGATCTTCGACGCGCTGGAGGGAGAAGACGAAGTCCTCGGCGGTGACCGGCGAACCATCCGACCACTTGGCGTCGGCGCGAAGCTTGAAGGTGTAGACCAGACCATCGTCTGACAGATCCCAGGTTTCGGCGGCACCTGGTACGACCTTGCCAGCGGCATCATAGATCGTCAGGCCTTCATAAAGGTCCTTCAGGATGAATTCTTCGATGTTGATCGAGGTGTGGGCCTGATCGAGCGTCTGCGGCTCGCCGGCATTGCCCCTGTGCAGAACGGTTTCCGCAAGCGCAGGGCTCGCGCCGATGAGTATAGATCCAAGCAGCATTGCTGTACGGAGGTTGATTTTTGCCAATGTCATTTTGTTCTCCTTCCCCTCTTTTAGGTTGTGAAGCGGCGATACAATGCCAAATCTTTTCCAGTGGCAAGGCTCTTTATGTCGCTCCAAACGCCGCCATGTCGCTGACGGATGGGTATCTATAGCGCCTCGGTTGCATTTCAATCGCGTCGTTTTCAGGTAGATTTGCGTCGCCTGAAATGCGACGCCCCGCCCTCTTGGTCAACGCCAACGCAAGTTCGAGCATTATTTGCGGCAGTTTACGTAATATGCATTCGCGGGCTGCCATTCTATAGACAGGATCGTGCATCCGCCTTTCCCGCGCGCTGCGCGGCGGATACATCACCGCGCCCCAGAACGTAACGAGTACAGCAATTCAGAAATCAACTTTTAGTTGCGCATGGCGATTTATCAAAAAAATGCAGGATAATTTGTCATAACGCCCCACCTGTAACGTTTCTGCTCGCCCTGGGCTCTCATTTCCGCCGCTGCGGCGGTTGCCAAACCCGGATCATCAATTATGGTGCCCTGGAAAATCCGCTCACATTGGCCAGGAGGCCTGGTCGCGATACCAGTTGGCTTTTGTGGGGAGCACTTCTGCTCACATGGAGAATAAGATGCGCGCATCGTCATCAGGAACGATGTGCTAAGACAACGGGAGACTTCTGACTATGGCATTGATCACCTTGCGGCAGCTTTTGGACCACGCCGCTGAAAACAATTACGCGCTGCCTGCGTTCAATGTGAACAATCTGGAATATATCCAGGCTGTGATGCGCGCCGCCGATGCCACGGATTCTCCGGTCATCCTGCAGGCAAGCCGCGGTGCCCGCGCCTATGCCGGTGATGCCTTCCTGCGTCATCTGATCCTCGGCGCCACCGAAGAATATCCGCACATCCCGGTCTGCCTGCATCTCGACCATGGCGACCAGCCGTCGACCTGCATCTCGGCGATCACCAATGGCTTTACCTCCGTCATGATGGATGGTTCGCTTCTGGCTGACGGCAAGTCGATCGCCTCCTATGAATACAATGTCGGCGTCACCGCCGAAGTCGTGAAGATCGCCCACGCTGCCGGCGTCTCGGTCGAAGGCGAGCTTGGCTGTCTCGGCAACCTGGAAACGGGCGCCGGCGAGAAGGAAGACGGCCACGGCTTCGAAGGCAAGCTGTCGCGCGAGGAACTGCTGACCGATCCGGAACAAGCCTTCGATTTCGTCGAAAAGACCGGCGTCGATGCGCTCGCCGTCGCCATCGGAACCAGCCACGGCGCCTACAAGTTCACCCGCGCGCCGGACGGCGAAATCCTGTCGATCGACACCATTGCCAGAATCCACAAGCGCCTGCCGAACACCCATATGGTCATGCACGGTTCGTCCACCGTTCCGCAGGATCTGCAGGACCTGTTCAACGAGTTCGGCGGCCAGATGAAGCAGACCTGGGGCGTTCCGCTCGCCGAAATCCAGAAGGCCATTCCGCTCGGCGTCCGCAAGGTCAATATCGACACCGACCTGCGTCTCGCCTTCACCGGTGAAATCCGCAAGCACCACCTGCAGAACCCGGACAATTTCGACCCGCGCAATTATCTGAAGCCGGCGACCGCCCGCATGGTCGAAGTCTGCAAGGAGCGCTTCATTGCCTTTAATACAGCCGGCCAGGCATCGAAAATTCGCGTCAAGCGTCTGCCCGATATGGCAAAGGCCTATTCAAAGGTCGCCTGAAGACGCATTGTGGCGGAAGCTTCTTCCGCCACATCCCGCTTCGAGGGCAATCGCATGAGCTTTCCGTTGTTTGATCTGGCCGGCCGGCGTGCGCTGATCACCGGTTCCAGCCAGGGTATCGGCTTCGCATTGGCGGAAGGGCTTGCGGCCCATGGCGCCGAGATCGTCGTCAATGGCCGCGACGTCGACAAGGTCGAGGCGGCCGTCGCTGCTCTCAGGGATAGCGGCCATGTGGCAAATGCTGCCGCCTTCGACGTGACCAGCAGAGACGCCGCCGCCGAGGCCGTCGGCATCATCGAAAGCGAAATCGGCGCAATCGACATCCTGATCAACAATGCCGGCATGCAGTTCCGCTCACCGCTGGAAGATTTTCCGGCCGACAAGTGGGAGCAGTTGCTGGCAACCAATATATCCAGCGTCTTCTATGTCAGCCAGGCTGTCGCCCGCTTCATGATCGCCCGGGGGCGGGGCAAGATCGTCAATATCGCCTCGGTCCAGAGCGAACTCGCCCGGCCCGGCATCGCGCCTTACACCGCAACCAAGGGCGCCGTACGCAACCTGACGCGCGGCATGTGTGCCGACTGGGCCCGGAATGGATTGCAGATCAACGCGATCGCGCCCGGCTATTTCAGGACGCCGCTCAATCAGGCGCTGATCGATAATCCGGAGTTTTCAGACTGGTTGGAAAAGCGTACACCCGCAGCGCGCTGGGGAAATGTCGAAGAGCTGGTCGGCTCGGCCGTTTTCCTGGCGAGCAACGCATCTTCCTTCGTGAACGGACACACGCTCTATGTCGATGGTGGCATCACAACCTCTCTCTGAAAACCCAGGCCTGCCGGTCATCGTCATGGGTGTCAGTGGCTGCGGCAAGACTTCGGTCGGCGAACGGCTGGCGGACGCCTTGAACTGCCGGTTCATCGAGGGCGATAGCCTGCATCCACCTGCCAATATCGAGAAAATGTCGGCCGGCATTCCGCTTGGAGACGACGACCGGTGGCCATGGCTCGACATTATTGGCGGCCTGATTGGTGAGAGTGTCGGTCGCGGCGAAAGGGTCATCGTCTCCTGTTCGGCGCTGAAGAAAGTCTATCGCGACCGGTTGCGGGCTGCGGCCGGCGGCCGTCTGGCCTTCGTTTTCCTGGAGGGATCGCGCGCGGTTTTCGACAAGCGCATGAAGGCCCGCGTCGGTCATTTCATGCCGTCATCGTTACTCGACAGCCAGTTCGCAACACTGGAGCCGCCGACGGGCGAACCCGGCGTGGTGACCGTCGATGTTGATCTGACCATTGACGAGATCGTCACGAAGGGCCTGGCCGGACTGCAAGATTTGCCGACGCGCTGAAGCGGCTCCACGGGCAAAAGCGCTTTACATCGCCGCCTGCCTTTGATCTGTCAGACGCCAAGATTGTCTGGATTTCAAGGGAAGAGGAAAGATGAAACTTTTGCGCTACGGGCCGTTGGGCTCCGAAAAGCCGGGTGTTCTCGACAAGGACGGCCAGATCCGCGACTTGAGCGGCGTCATTGCCGATATCGGCGGTGAAGCGATCAGCGACATGGGCTGGGCTGATGGCCTTGATATCGACAGTTTGCCGGTGGTTGACGACAGCCCGCGTCTCGGTGCCTGCGTGACCGGCACCGGAAAATTCATCTGTATCGGCCTGAACTACGCCGACCACGCCGCCGAAACCGGCGCGACGGTTCCACCCGAGCCGGTGATCTTCATGAAGGCGACCTCGGCCATCGTCGGTCCGAACGATGACGTCCTCATCCCGCGCGGATCGGAAGCAACCGACTGGGAAGTCGAGCTCGGTGTGATCATCGGCAAAAAGGCGAAATACGTCTCCGAAGCGGATGCGCTGGAGCATGTCGCCGGTTATTGCGTCATCAACGACGTCTCGGAGCGCGACTTCCAGACCAAGCGTTCCGGCCAGTGGACCAAGGGAAAATCCTGCGACACCTTTGGACCGACCGGCCCGTGGCTCGTGACAAAGGACGAAGTCGCCGATCCGCAGAACCTGAAGATGTGGCTGACCGTCAATGGCATCAGCAAGCAGAATGGATCGTCGAAGACCATGGTCTATGGCGTCGCGCATGTCGTCAGCTATCTCAGCCAGTTCATGACCCTGCATCCCGGCGATATCATCTCGACGGGCACGCCGCCCGGCGTCGGCATGGGCTTCAAGCCACCGCAATATCTGAAGGCCGGCGATGTCGTCGAACTCGGGATCGAGGGCCTCGGCACGCAGAAGCAGACCTTCATCGCCGACGTTTGATTGCTGCGGTAGAATCGATAAGGGGGCGGGCTTCGGAACGCGCCGTCAGACTGCTGACAAATCCTGAAGCCGATTATTTGACGAAATCGGCGCCCCACTCTCCGTCATCCTCGCCCTCGTGGCGGGGATCCAGCGACACGACGTCTGTCGTGTCAAAAGACGCTTCCAGCCCAAAGACTTGGGCTGGCTGGATTCCTGTGACAGGCACAGGAATGACGGAGGATTTGGCAATCGCACAGTTCCCAAGTGACTTGCAAAATGGTGAGACAAATGACCTTGTCAGCAGTCCGAGGGCGCGTGCTTCGGCATCGCGTCCTTTTCATGCGCTCAGGTTTCGATCTTCAACTTGACGCGATCGGCGGCAAAGCGGGTTCGGGAAAACTGCACCGGCACGCCGTCCGGATCGGCGTTGATGGCCGTCGCCTCGATGACGATGGCGCCGGGTGAAAGGCGAAGCAGCGCCAGTTCCGAGGCATCGGCGTGCCGCGCGACAAGCTCGGTCGAGACCCGCACATAGTCCGCCAGGCCCTGCGCTGCAAAGGCCTTGGTGATCGAGTGCAACTGTTCGAACTGTTCTGCCATGGCCGGAAACCGGCTTTGCGGAAAAAAGCTGGTGGAACAGGACACCGGCCGCCCATCGGCGCTGCTCACCAGATCGAGCTGGATACAAGGGGCGCCGGGATCGATTTTCAATCCCTTCGCGACGTCGCCTGCCGCCGGCAATGTCCCCTTGGCAAGCAGTTTTGCCTCTGTCTCGCGGGCTTGATCGCCGAGCCCTTGCGAAAAGCGGGTACGCCGCGAGATCGGAAAACTCAGCCGTTCCTTGCGCTGGATCATGGTGCCGCGGCCCTGGATCGCCTGGACCAGGCCTTCATCCGCCAGCGCCGCCAGCGCGCTACGCACGGTGTGGCGGTTGACGCCGAATTGTCCGGCAAGCACAGTCTCCGGCGGCACCATGCCGGTCTGATCATAGTCGCCATTGCTGATCGACAGCCGGATAAGATCGGCGATCTGACGCCAGAGGGCGACGCCGGTTTGGCGCTCAACCGCTTTTTTCGCATTCATGTCACAAGCCCGTCATGTCAGGGTTCTAAAAGCAGGATATCAGATGTATAGTTGTCTACATTAATAGACATTTCGGACGGAAGCAATGGACGCGATCAAACAAAATACCGGCATGGCGGTGAACGGCCGCAAGCGCGCAATGGGCCTGCTTGCCCGCGCTTCGGCGGCGGAATTGCAAGCGGGCTGGCAAGCCATTGAGCCCAAGCCCGAGGTACATCCCGTACGCGGCCCGGAAACCGGACTGGTCATGGTGCGCGGCCGCGTCGGCGGCGGTGGCGACCCGTTCAATCTCGGAGAGGCCACAGTGAGCCGGGCAACCGTGCGGCTTGCCTCCGGCGAGATCGGCCACGGACAGTTGCTCGGCAATGACCGTGAAAAGGCGCGCCTTGCCGCCATCTTCGATGCGCTGCAGCAGCGGCCCGAGCATCGCGCCGCTGTCGATCACCTGATCGACGCGGTGGAAAGCCGCATCGAAGCCGAAGACCGCAAGCATGCCGAACAGACAGCGGCGACACGGGTCGATTTCTTCACCATGGTCCGGGGAGACAACTGATGGGCGCTCACACCGAAATCCACGCCAGCGCCTATGCCGGCGCTTTCACCGATCCGGTCTTCCAGTTGCAGTCCGTATTCCGTGCGCTGATGGATGCCATGGCCCGGCCGGGCACGATCATGCCGCTTGGCGCATCTGCCACGCCGCCTGCACCGCTCGGTGCCGGCGCCGGAGCGATCGCGCTGACCCTGTGCGACGACGGTACGCCCGTATGGCTGACCAACGCGATTGTTCAGTCCTCCGTACCCGCCTGGCTGTCGTTCCATACCAGCGCGCCGGTGACCGATATCAAGCCGGAAGCTCGTTTCGTCTTTATCGAGGCCGGCGGCATTGTCCCCGGTTTCGACCAGTTTGCACTCGGTACGCAGGAGTATCCTGACCGCTCCGCCACACTGGTCATCGAGCTCGCTTTGCTGACCGGCGGACCTGAATTTGTCGCAGCTGGTCCGGGCATCAAGGATGAAACCATCATCGCGCCTAAAGGTCTGCCGGACATCTTCCTGACGCTCTGGGCCGAAAACCGGGGCCTGTTTCCCCGTGGCGTCGATCTGATCCTCGTTGCCGGCACCGATGTCCTGTGCCTGCCGCGCACCACCAAGCTTCGCCGTCGAGAGGTCTGATCCATGTATGTTGCTGTCAAGGGCGGCGAAGCCGCTATCGCCAATGCACACCAGCTTCTCGCGGATCGCCGCCGTGGCGACCGCTCGCTGCCGGCCATCTCGATCGACCAGATCGTTGCCCAGCTCGGCCTGGCCGTCGATCGGGTCATGGCGGAGGCCTCGCTCTACGATCGTGAGCTCGCAGCTCTCGCCGTGCGCCAGGCGCGCGGCGACATGATCGAGGCGATCTTCATCCTGCGCGCCTATCGCACCACCCTGCCGCGGTTCGGCATGTCGGTTCCTGTCGATACCGCAAAGATGAAAATCGAGCGCCGTATTTCGGCGACCTACAAGGATCTGCCGGGCGGCCAGCTGCTTGGCCCGACATTCGACTACACCCACCGCCTGCTCGACCCGTCGCTTCTGACCGACGAGCCCGTTGCCGAGCCGCTGCGCCGGAGGGCGGACGAAAGTTCGATGATGCGGGTCTCGGACATCCTTGCCGGCGAAGGCCTGATCGAAGGTGATGGCCAGATGCCGGAGGATCATGTTCCTGGTGACCTGACGCGCGAACCGCTGGAATTTCCGCTGAACCGCGACCTGCGCCTTCAGGCACTTGCGCGCGGTGACGAAGGTTTCCTGCTGGCGCTCGCCTATTCCACCCAGCGTGGCTATGCCCGCACCCATCCCTTCGTCGGCGAAGTTCGCATCGGCGAAGTCGAGGTGGAGCTCGATATTCCCGAGCTTGGTTTTGCCGTGTCGCTCGGCCCCATCCAGGTCACCGAATGCCAGATGGTCAACCAGTTCCAGGGGTCTACAAAGAACCCGCCGCAGTTCACCCGTGGTTATGGCCTTGTGTTCGGCCAGAGCGAGCGCAAGGCGATGGCCATGTCGCTGGTGGACCGGGCGCTGCGTGCCGAAGAGTTTGGCGAGGATATCGTCGCCCCGGCGCAGGACGAGGAATTCGTCATTTCGCATTCCGACAATGTCCAGGCGACCGGCTTCGTCGAACACCTGAAGCTGCCGCATTATGTCGACTTCCAGGCCGAACTCGATCTCGTCCGCCGCATGCGCGCTGAACACGACGCACGGAATGGAATTGAGAAAAACGATACCATTCGGGACGCGGCCGAATGATCGAGGACCTCTCCCACATCACCTTCGTCGTCAGCGACCTCGAGCGCATGACCGACATTCTGCAGACGGTCTTCGGCGCCAAGCAGGTCTATGCCAGCGATAAGATGCAATTTTCGCGTTCAGCGGAAAAGTTCTTCACGATTGGTGATCTCTGGATCGCCATCATGCAGGGCGAAAGCCTGAGTGAGCGCACCTACAACCACGTCGCTTTCAAGATCCGTGACGAGGATATCGACATCTATCTGGAGCGTATCCAGTCGCTGGGCCTCGATCTGATGCCGCCGCGCCCGCGCGTCGAAGGCGAGGGCCGCTCGATCTACTTCCACGACGCTGACAACCACCTGTTCGAGCTTCACACCGGCACGCTTGCCGAGCGGCTCACCACCTATTCCCGTTTGAAGGAGGCAGCCGAATGACCGACCTTGCCACATACAACTTCGCTTACCTCGACGAGCAGACCAAGCGGATGATCCGCCGGGCGATCCTCAAGGCGATTTCGATACCCGGCTATCAGGTTCCCTTCGCATCGCGCGAAATGCCGATGCCCTACGGCTGGGGCACCGGCGGCGTTCAGGTCACGGCGGCGATCCTCGGACCCAAGGATGTTCTGAAGGTCATCGACCAGGGTGCCGACGACACGACCAATGCAGTCTCGATCCGCGCCTTCTTCCAGAAGGTGGCCAATGTCGCAGTGACGACCAAAACCCGCGACGCGACGATCATCCAGACGCGCCACCGTATTCCCGAGGAGAAGCTGACGGCCGGTCAAACGCTGGTCTACCAGGTGCCGATCCCCGAACCCTTGCGTTTCCTTGAGCCGCGCGAGACCGAAACGCGAAAAATGCATGCGCTGGAAGAATACGGCCTCATGCATGTCAAGCTCTACGAGGATATCGCCCGCAACGGCCATATCGCCACCACCTACGCCTATCCGGTCAAGGTCGAGGGCCGCTACGTCATGGACCCCTCGCCGACCCCAAAATTCGACAATCCGAAAATGCACATGTCGGAAGCCTTGCAGCTGTTCGGCGCCGGCCGCGAAAAGCGCATCTACGCGGTTCCACCCCATACCGACGTCGTCAGCCTCGATTTCGAGGATCATCCGTTCGAGATCCAGCATTTCGACAAGCCCTGCGCGCTGTGCGGTGCGGAGCAGGTCTATCTCGACGAAGTCGTTCTCGACGACAAGGGCGGCCGCATGTTCGTCTGCTCGGATACCGACCATTGCGAGGATCGCCGCGAACATGGGCACGCGGGTGAAATGCTGGCGCGGCAGGAGGCCGCGGAATGAGGGGGTTGGCAGATAACTTTACCCTCCCCTTGAGG
>UBTA01000173.1 GCA_900468065.1 Hyphomicrobiales bacterium
TGTCCGGCCGATCTGCGGCATTATTGGGGCCGCAGATCGGCCGGACAAAGGGTACTGCTCCGCGTTAAGCTCAAATCTTGCAAAAGGTTGACAGGCCTGACCCTGGGGCGCATGACGGAACGACGTTGAATTCACGATTTTAACAATTGGTTTTCAAGACTGTTTCATTCCTTATCTCCCGTGGTGAATCACTTGCCACTTTGATGTTTTCCGCCCGCCTTGCGGGCTATTGGCATATTTAGAGGTCTGGCCGTGACGGTGTATCTGCCCATTGCAGAGTTGTCGGTGAACATTTTCATCATCCTCGGAATGGGCGCGGCCGTCGGCTTTCTGTCCGGCATGTTTGGTGTCGGCGGCGGCTTCCTGATCACGCCGCTGTTGATCTTCTACAATATCCCGCCCGTCGTTGCCGTCGCCACCGGTGCAAACCAGGTCGTCGCGTCCTCGATTTCCGGGGCCATCACCCATTTCCGGCGCGGCACGATCGATATCAAGCTTGGAACCGTGCTGCTCTGCGGCGGTCTCGCGGGCGCGACGGTCGGTCTCTGGATATTCTCGCTGCTGCGCCGCATCGGCCAGCTCGATCTGGTGATTTCGCTCGCCTATGTGCTTTTGCTCGGCACCGTCGGCTCGCTGATGCTGTGGGAGAGTATCAATGCTCTGCGCCGTGCCGCCAAGAACGAGACTGTGACGCTGAAGCGGCCGGGGCATCACAACTGGGTGCACCGCCTGCCCCTGAAGATGCGGTTCAAGAAATCCAAGATCTATCTCAGCGTCATCCCGATCGCGGCGCTGGGTTTTTGCATCGGCATTCTGACATCGGTGATGGGCGTCGGCGGCGGCTTCATCATGGTGCCGGCGATGATCTATCTCTTGCGCATCCCGACCAATGTCGTCGTTGGAACGTCGCTGTTCCAGATCATCTTCGTGTCTGCCTATACCGTCATCGTCCAGGCATCGGCCAACTATACCGTCGATATCGTGCTTGCCTTCGTGCTGATGATCGCCGGCGTCATCGGCGCACAATATGGCGTACGGGTGGGGCAGAGGCTGCGCGGCGAGCAGTTGCGGGCACTTCTGGCGCTTCTGGTTCTCGCCGTCGGCATCCGTCTTGCCATCGAGCTGGTCATCCCCCCGAAGGAAATCTATTCGGTCGTGTCCGCGGGGCTCGGTTTCTGATGCGGATTTTCTCGCACGTCCTCTTTGCCGCTCTGCTCCTTGCCGCACCGCTTGCCGCGCAGGCGGAGCCGATCGATTTCAGCGAGAAGCTGGATATCGGCATCTCCACCGACGAAATCTCGATCACCTCCGATTTCCGCGGCGCCGACCTGACGATCTTCGGTGCCATCGACGGCTTCAACGCCAATCTTCTGGCGCAGGGCAAATACAACATTGTCGTGGCACTGGAAGGGCCGAAGGAAAACACCACGGTGCGCAAGAAGGAGCGCGTCTTCGGCATCTGGATCAACACCAATTCGATGACCTTCGAACTGGTTCCCGAATCCTATTCCCTGTCGAGCACACGCGACATCGATACCATCGCACCGCCGGGCGACATGAACAATATGGGTATCGGCGTTGCGCATATGCCGCTGACGCCGATCGGTTTTGTCGGCGATGGCAGCAACCTCACCGAATTCCGCGATGCCTTCCGGCGGCTGCGGGAAAGCAGCGGCGTCTACCAGCGCGATCCAGGCGGCGTGCAGTTCATCAGCTCCAGCCTGTTCAAGGCCTCGGTGCGCCTGCCGGCCGATGTGCCGAACGGTGTCCATGTCGTGCGCGCCTATCTTTTCCGCGAAGGCCTCTTCGTCGCCGCCAAGGCCTTGCCGCTGCGCGTGGTCAAGACCGGCCTGGAACAGGCGATCACCACGGCAGCGCATCAACAGCCGTTCCTGTACGGCTTGGTGGCGGTTCTTCTCGCCGTCATCACCGGCTGGCTGGCGAGTATCGTCTTCCGCAGGGATTAACCTGATCCGGCTTTGCCTCGTCATGAAAACAGGCTATTTGCGATCGAAACATCAGGAGACTGAGCCATGAAGCCGATTTTCGTCCAGCTGCAATGCGCCCCCGGCAAGACCTACGAGGTCGCCGACGTGATCTACAAGAAGGAGATCGTCTCGGAGATGTATTCGACCAGTGGCGATTACGACCTTCTGATCAAGGTCTATGTCGATGAAGAGCAGGATATCGGCAAGTTCATCAACGACAACATCGCCACCGTGCCCGGCATCAACCGGTCGCTGACGACGCTGACGTTCAACGCGTTTTAGCGGGAAAAGTCCCGCATAAATCGCACTGGCGACGCGCTTCTCTTTTAAGTTTTGATAGCTTGACGTTCGCTTGTAGTTCGGCAACTCTACCCGAATAACGGGTGGGGGATTTATGAGCACGATCGAAGAAAATCTTCGCGCGATTTCTGAGCGCGTGAAATCTCATTCAAGCACGATGGTAACGGAGGAAGCGGTCAAAACGGCCGTCGTTTTGCCGTTCCTACGGTCACTTGGATATGACGTCTTTGATCCAAGCGAGGTCATCCCCGAATTCACAGCTGATGCGGTTGGTAAGAAAGGGGAGAAAGTCGATTATGCAATAAAGATCGATGGTGAGATTCGAATCCTTATCGAATGCAAGCCGATTTCTGTTGCTCTTGAAAAGAAGCATCTGGACCAGCTTTATCGATATTTCAGCGTGACCAACGCAAAGTTCGCTATTCTCACAAATGGCCGAACATTCAATTTCTATACAGATCTCGAAGCGCCCAATAAGCTGGATACACGCCCGTTCTTCGTTTTTGATGTCACGGATTTCAATGCAAGCATCATCACGGAACTTCGTAAATTCGAGAAGGCTTCGTTTGACGTTTCGGCGATTCTCGCCACCGCTGAGCGATTGAAATATACCTCCGGGGTCAAACAGGTCATTTCCAAGCTCGTCGAAGAGCCCTCCGAGGAGTTTGTCCGCATGATTGCCGGGAGTATCTACGAAGGGCGCATGACGGCGCCGATACGCGAAATGTTCACGGGCGTGGTCCGCACCGCTTTTCGGGAAGTCATCATGGACACGGTGAAAAGCCGTTTATCAAGCGCTCTTGCTGATACGGAAGAAGTGATCGAGAAAATCGATGAGCCGGTGGCGGATGATCCGGAGGTTGTGACCACAGAGGAAGAGCGTGAAGGCTACATGATTGTGAAGGCCATCGTGCGCGATACGATCAGTTCGAAGCGCGTGGTCATGCGAGACCAGAAGACCTATTGCGGGATATTGCTGGACAACAACAATAGAAAGCCGCTTGCACGCCTCTGGTTCAATCGATCAGTCAAATATATCGGATTGTTCGACGGCGAGAGTGAGGAGCGACTGATCATTGATTCTCTGGATCAAATTTATGATCACACCGATCGGCTGCGCGCTACTGCGAAGAAGTACGCGGCAATACCTTCTTGAGAGGAGACCAAAGGTGGATGCCGATAAGGCGGCCGTCTAACGCCGCTCCTCGAACATCTCGGCGGTGAAATTCCGGCCGCGGTAGAAAATGCCGAGAATGATGACGGTTTCGATCTCGACCGCAAATGCGATGCTGACACTTCGCCGATATCCGATGATGCGTAAGCCCGGCATCAGTTCGACACGCTCCGTACCGCGCTCCGGGAAATCCGACAATTGTGTGCAGAATGTGCGGATGCCCGACACGAAGTTCCAAGCAGTTGTTGGACCGGCACTTTCTGCAATTGTATCGTAGAGCGCATTCAGCTCTTCCTCCGCCTTCTGATGGAGAAGAACTTTGTAGCACATGGTCATTTTGACTTGGCAAGCCGAGCTTGATGCCGCCCTTCCAATCGGGAAAAGGCGTCTTCGAGCGAAATGGCTGTCTGCGGGTTTTGGCGGATATCCTCCAGGCGCGACGGGATTTCGTCGCGCAGCCAGCGCTCGCGTGCCGCCTCGAAATCTTCAAGCATCCGCAACCCCGCCCGCACGACTTCGCTGGCATTGTTATAGCGGCCGGATTCAAGTTGTGCCTGAATGAAGCGCTCATAATGCTCGTTCAATGCGAAACTCGCCATCGTCCGACCTCACAAAATAATAATTATAAACAATAGTTATCACAATGCGTGTGATCCTAAAAGAGCCATCGGCCTCACTCCAGCAAATTGGCAAATTGCGATAACCGATTGCATTTTGCAATCTGTTTGATTAGCATCAGGCCGCTTGCGAATTCCAATCTGTTTTGATCGGAGGAGATTGATATGGGTAAGGTCATCGTCTGGAATCTCGTCACCCTCGACGGTTATTTTGAAGGGGTGAAGAAATGGGATCTCGATTTTCACATGCAGGCCTGGGGGCCGGAACTCGAGGCGCTGAGCAAGGAATTCGGCAAGAAGGCTGAAGCGCTCGTCTTTGGCCGGGTCACCTATGAAGGCATGAAGACCTATTGGACGACCGCGGAAGACGACTCCGAAGTCAAGGCCTATATGAACGCGCTTCCGAAGATCGTCGCCTCGCATACGCTGGAAAAGTCGGACTGGAACAACACCCGTATCGTCAAGGACATTGCCGGCGAGCTTACGCAATTGAAGCAGACGACCGACAAGAACATCTATATTTTCGGCAGTGCCGACCTTGTCGCCTCGCTTCTGCAGGACGATGTGATCGACGAGATCATGCTTTGCGTCGTGCCGGTCCTGCTGGGGCAGGGGACACCGCTGTTCAAACCTGCAGACCGGCGCATGTCGCTCAAACTGCTGGAATCCCGGCCGCTGGGATCCGGCGGAGTTATCCTGCGATATGGGGGGAGAAAAAAGGGCGATAGCTAGGTGGCAGCGTCGAAACTGACGCCCATTTCATTTAGCTTGCGCCATCTGACAGTGCATTTGTAATTCTTGTCGTCTGCACACATCAAAAGAAATTCATCGGGGAGCCCCAGGGCGTTCTCGACGAGAAGCTTGGCGCCGCTTGCTGAGAGGTTGCGGATCGTGCAGTCGATCGATGAAGATCCGTGATTGAACGTGATACGCCCGCTCTTGAGAGCCCGTGTTCTCGGTGAAACGCGTTTCTCCGTCATGTTCAGGATCTCCGATTTCCATTACAGTTTCGCTCCCGGCTATTCCTGCGCTCAACCCAGCAAATTGGCAAACCGTACCGAATAGATCCGGTCCCGTCCCAGCATGTGGGCGATGAGGCTCTGGTGGTCGAAGAGGCCGCGCATGGCTTGGTGGCGGAGATCAAGGCCGCCGGTGGTGACGCCGAACGCGGGCATGATCAGGCGGCGGCCATCGGTGGCAAAGCAGGCGCGGCGCATGTATTTTTCACGGCGGCGAACGGTGGCCGAGGGATGAAGATGGCCGGCGATTTCGCCGGCGGTGGCATTCAGCGACGGTTCATGGCGGAAGATCAGGCCGGAATGGGTGAGTTCGTCCATCGACGCGCCGGGCAGGGCGGTGGTGCCGTCGGGATCGTGGTTGCCGTTGATCCAGATCCATTCGCGGCCGCGCGCCATGGTCTCGATCATGCCGCGAAACAGCTCGGGCATCAGGGCCGAGCCGACGCGGTCGTGGAAATTATCGCCAAGGCTGATGACGGTTTTCGGATTGTGCCGGGAGATCACCGCATCGAGGATGCGCAGCGTCGCCAGCGTATCGTAGGGCGGCAGCATCATACCGCGGCGGGCAAAGGCGGAGCCTTTTTCCAGATGCAGATCGGACACGACGAGAATATCGAGATCGGGCAGATAGAGACCGCCGAGCGGATCGCAGATGCCGATCACGCCGTTGACGACGATGCGGGCCGACAGCGCCGGATTGTCCGGAAGGGCAGAGATGGCATGGGCGATGCGGTGCATAGGGTTTCCGGCGCGGCGTTGTTTTCAGTGTCTGATCAAGCTTTATGGCGATGCCGTGGCCACTACATCCGCAAACAGTTCGTCGGCTGCTTCGGCGAGCAAAAAGTCCTGCGCATCGCCATTGACCGCTTCCTTGCCGATTTCGAGCATGACCGGAACGGCCAGTGGCGAAATACGGTCGAGCGGCCGATGGGTGATATGGCCTTTGATTCGCGATAGCATATCGCCAAGCCGCTCGATTTCCAAAAGTCCAGTGGATGCGTCGTTGCGGGTGGCTTCGAGCAGGATGTGGTCGGGCTCATGGCTGCGCAGCACGTCATAGATGAGATCGGCCGAAACCGTCACCTGCCGCCCGCTCTTTTCCTTGCCGGGATGGCGCTGATCGATCAGCCCGGC
>UBTA01000013.1 GCA_900468065.1 Hyphomicrobiales bacterium
AGCCTCCATAATGTTCACTAATCGTTCTCATTTGAAGAGGAGGGTGTCAACGCGATAAGTTGGATCAGTGACCGGCGAGCAATCGATCCTGCGGTATCTTTGGACAGCGGGAGGGAACGACGCCAGCCCGCAGCCAAACGAGGCGCACTGGCTTCGCCGCACTCGTTGGACCACTATGGACCAGATACTCAATCGTTGGGGGCCAGCATGTCGTCAATTTTTGTTCGCCACCGCCGGGTATTTTTTCTGCTTGCCGCTACGTTGGCCATAGTTGCCTTCACCGTTCCGAGTGTTCAGGCGGCCGACAGCGAGTGTAGCGCTCGAGGCGCCGACATCGTCTGGCATGCTTACCCCGCGGCGGAACAAGTTTCCGAACGGGAAATCAAGGTTGGAGGCCAGACCATCAGGCTACCGGCAGATGCGGGCGACAATCCTCATGAACTGATCTGCAAGACGTGGTCCGCCCGCCCCGAGCTCACGCTTTTCGCAGTACCTCTCATGGCTAGCCAATCGGAGGACGGAAACGAAGGAGATATCGAACTCCTCGTTGTCGATAGCGACGGTCTCAAGCTGAAGCACCGGCTGCGCCTTCCAGACCTTCTCAACGACGATGCCGTCTTCGTCTCAGGCGTGGCTTTTGACACCGCATACTATCGCCTTTCAAAAGCCGAGATTGCCTTCGGATTGCGCATTGAACGGCGTGGAAGTTCGAGCCCCAATCCGTTTGGCGAGACAGTCCTGTGGCTCTTTGTCATAGACAACAACGAACTGAAACCTGTGCTCGATAACATTGTGGGCGCAGGGCACAAGGGCGAATGGGATACCAATTGCGCTGGGGAATTCCAGACGATCGAGCGCACGCTCGCCATGGCGCGCCTTCAACCAAACCGCTATTCCGATATCATCGTCTCGGAGAAGAAAACAAAGGCTATCAGCTCGTTGGGCCTGGACGGAGAGTGTGTGGACGATAAAGACGCGATCACAACTGCCCGTCGTTTGCGCTTCGAGGGGACTGCTTATCAGGTGCGGGAAAACCTCAAACGAATCGACTAAATGCACCCCGGGGATGCAAAATCAACCGAGCCGATATGTGCAGGTTATCCTCAAGTGATGAACCAAAACCGCACCGAACGTCCTCAAGCAATAACGACCGATAATGTTGCATTATCAAGAGGTTATGTTGATTGTATTCTAGCGGACCTGCCGGCTAAGTGACCGAGCAATATCGATGATGTCGTTGCGCGACGTCGTTGGATCCTCAGCGTTCCAAGCAATACCCAGACCAATCCGGAAGTCAACGCCCCTCACCTTCCGGAGTGCGAGGTTGCGGTTTGGAAGATCGCCGGTCCATTCCGGCGCAAAGCCGATCCCAAGCCCTGCGGAGACCAGCGAAACCAAGGAAAAAGTGTCGTCGCAGGTGTAAGCGATGTTCCGTGTCAGATCATGCTCGGCGAACTTTTCGGCGAAATATCTCTCGGTGTAGGAAAGGTTTTGTCTCGAGAAGGAAATCATCTTCTGGTCGCGCAGATCATCGATGCCAATATCGTCTCGGGTGGCAAGCACGCTGCTCTTCTCGACCGCAAGCAAGTAACGCTCGTGAGCTATGGAGTGAAAACGTAAAGAGCCGATATTTTCCACCGGTCGGATGAAACCGAGATTGATCTGACCGCTCTCAAGACCGCGGATGATCTCGTCGGTCGTGCCGCTTGAAATATGCAGCTGGATTTCCGGATATTTTCTGGCGATGCGGGCGAGGAATGCCGGCAGCACACCCACCGTAGCCGGATATATGGTTCCAATTCGGATTCTCGTCACCGTTTTGCCCGCGACTGACCGCGTTATCTCGGTGCTCAGATCGATGTCGCTGAGGATGCGTACGCACCGCTCGTAGAAAGTGGCGCCCGCCCTCGTCAGTTCAACGCGACGTGTCGTGCGAACCAGTAGCTGGACACCAAGCTCGCGCTCCAGAGACTGAATCTGTGTACTCAGCGCTGGTTGTGCGATGTGAACTCTCGACGCTGCGCGAGCGAAGTGAAGTTCTTCGGCAACTGCTACAAAATAGTGGAGTTGGCGAAGTTCCATACCGCCGTGATCCGCCTGTGTAGAATGAAATTCCGTGGGGGTCCCAAAGAAGTCGATACCGACATTCTTGGACGGCGAATGTAGAGAATACTCCGTGGTTGAATACTCTACAACCCCTTTCTCTGACGTGTATGGAAATCCGCGAAACATTTGCAAAAAATCTGAGGCGCCTTCGCCAGTCGAAAGGGCTGTCGCAAGAAGAGCTTGCTCATCGCGCTGACCTTGACCGTACCTACATAAGTTCCCTTGAGCGTTCGATATATAGCCCGAGCATAGACGTAGTTGACCGGCTTTCGACGGTTCTCGGTGTCGAGGCTGCCGACCTACTCAAGAAGTCGAAATGACTTCTCATTGAGCGCATTGATAGGCCAACTTTAACAATGGCCGCCAATCCCTATTAGACCCACCCTCCCCCACCCATCACCATCATCCCGGGAACAAATTAACCGGGAGACCCTGTCGTGAATGCAAATCAATACCTTCCTCTCTGCCTGACGCTCATGCTTGGCGGCGCGCCTGGCTTGGCCTTTGCCGAAACCCTCGTCGTCAACAGCTACGGCGGACCCTACGAAGCGATCATCGAGGAGCGGATCATCAAGCCGTTCGAGGAGAAAACCGGTATCGATGTCGTCTATGACGCTGTCGGATCTGCCTCCCAGGACTACGCGAAAATCAAGGCGACGCGGGGCCAGCCGGGCTTCGACGTCGTGGTCATGACCGCCTCACAGTCGCTCCAGGGCTGTAAAGACGGCCTTCTGGAGAAACTCGATGCCGCGGCGGTTCCAAACCTTGGAAAACTGACAAGCAGCCTTGCTGCGGTCGCCGGCCCCTGCGGCGCCGTCCACGAGGTTCAGTACATGTCGCTGCTTTATCGCACGGACAAGCTGGCTTTACCGCCGACCTCCTGGTCCTCGCTGCTCGATCCGGAACTCAAGGGCAAGATCATCCTGCCGACGTTCCAGAACATCATGGCTGCCTTCCTGATGGAAATCATGTCCGTCGCCCGCGGCGGCGATTTGATCGACAATGTCGATCCGGGATTTGCGGCAATGGCCGAGCTTGCGCGCCAGTCGATCGGCTTCGAGCAGTCGTCGGCGATCCTCGAAAGCTACATCAAAGATGGGACCGTCTGGGCGATGCCGTTCTGGAACGGGCGCGCCCAGCTCCTTGTCGATCAGGGTGTGCCCGTCGACTATGTCCTCCCGAAGGAAGGGACGATCCCGCTGATCGCAACGCTGAGCATCCCTATCGGGGCAGAAAATAAACCGGCTGCTTTGGCTTTCATCGATTTCTTTCTCGAGAAAACCAGCCAGGAGGCGTGGGTGACCGGTTACAAGGTCGGGAGCGCGCGTACCGACATCGATATTCCAGCCGATATTGCCAAGCGCCAGATCACCACGCAAGCCGATCTTGAGAGCCTGAAACTTCCCGACCTCTCGCGTATCGCCGACAAGCTGGGCGAATGGGGCGAACGCTGGGAACGCGACGTCGTTTCCCAAGCAAACTGAGAGGGCAATTTCATGTCGACCATTGCCCTTGCCGCGCCGGCAGCCATGCCGAGCGCGCCCGCCCGAACGTCCGGCTATATGGTTCTCGCACCTTCCTGTCTCGTGCTGACCATCTTCTTCGCCATGCCCATGGGCACGATGATCGGGATGAGCTTTATGGACGCTCAGACCCTGTCGCCGACCCTCCTCAACTATCAGCGCTTCTTTTCCGATGGCCTGTCGCTCGCCGGCCTTTATCGTACAGCGGTGATGTCGATCCTCGTCGCTGTCTGCGTGACCGTGCTTGGCTATCCGGTGGCTTACTATCTAGCGCGCTCGCGCTCCCGCTGGCGAGCTCTGGTCTTTGCTTTGGCGTTGGCACCCGAACTGGCCGGCGTCGTGCTGCGCACCTATGGCTGGCTGATCATTCTTGAGGATCGCGGCTTCATCAACGATATGCTGATGCATCTCGGTGTCATCGCTTCGCCCCTCCCCTTGTCGAAGAACCTGTTTGCCGTCGTCGTCGGCCTAACCCACGTCGTTCTGCCCTTCGGCATCCTGTCCCTGACAACGAGCATCCAAGGCATCGATCCCAACCTGGAACGCGCGGCGCAGATGCTCGGCGCATCGCGTCTCTCGGTCATCCGCCACATCATCCTGCCGCTGTCTGTTCCGGGGATCGTCAGTTCGTTGCTGATCGCCTTCACGATGGCCGCCAGTGCCTACGCTACGCCAGCGCTATTAGGCGGCGCACGTTTCAAGGTGCTAGCCACGATGATCTACGAGCAGGTGCTCTTCTATATCGACTGGGGATTTGCCGCCGTCATGGCGATAGCGCTGCTGATCATGATGCTCGCCATTTCCTTCCTGGGCATCCGCTACGAGACACGACGTAGCGCCCGAAGAAGCAACCGGGAAGGAGGTGCATCATGAACCGCGTCCTGACATGTCTTTTCTGGTTGGCCATTGCACTGGTGCTGACCTTCATCACCCTGCCGCTGGCCGTGGTGGTTGCCGCCTCGCTCAGCCCGTCATCGGCGGTGACTTTTCTGCCGTGGGAGTGGACGACTGTCTGGTACGGCGACCTTCTGGCCGATCGGTGGCTGCAGCCATTTTTGCTGAGCGTCAAGATCGCCACTGTTGTCGCTGGTATCAGCGGTGTACTCGGCGTGCTCGCAGCCTATGCCGTCGTTTATGAGCGCATCCCCGGCAGCACGGCCATCATGGCTGGCCTCTTGTCGCCGTTGTCGGTGCCGCAGATCGTCAAGGGCGTGGCGATCGTGCTGTTCCTGTCGATTATCGGCTTGCAAAGCGTTCTCGGCACGCCGGCACTGATTGCCGCCCATGTGGTCCTTGCTTTGCCGTTCGTCACCCGGATGGCGGCAACATCGCTTGCCAACTTCGACGGTAATCTGGACCGTGCGGCCCAGAGCCTTGGCGCCACCAAGCGCCAAAGGCTGCAGCACATCGTGCTGCCGATGATCAAGCCGGGTGTCCTGTCGGGCGTCACCTTCGCCTTCATCATTTCCTTCAACAACATCCCGCTGTCGGTCTTTCTGGTTCGCCCCGGCGACACGACCCTGCCGATCGCGGTGATCAACTACCTCGAATACAGCCTCGATCCCGTCATGGCGGCCGTCAACGTCGCATCGATGATCTTCATCCTGGCGGTCATTTTCCTGTTCGAGAAAATCGGTGGTTTCTCGGCCCAACTGCATGGTGGTAGCAAATGAACAGTTTCGATATTGAACTCGTCTCGGTCAGCAAGTCCTTTGCCGGCATTCCGGTGGTCCAGGACCTGAACCTTCAGATTCCGCGCGGTGAGTTCGTCAGCATTCTTGGACCCTCCGGCTGCGGCAAGACAACGACGCTGAACATGATCGCAGGCTTCAACACACCGAGTGCTGGTGATGTCCGGGTTCGCGGCAAGAGTCAGAACCGCATCCCGCCGGAGCGGCGCAATCTCGGGCTGGTGTTTCAGAATTATGCGCTGTTCCCGCACATGACGGTCGCTGAAAATGTCGGCTTCGGGCTTCGTATGCGGGGGACCCCTAAGGCCGAGATCGGCGAAGCGGTGGATGCCGCCCTGCGTAGCGTCCGCCTCGACGGTTTTGGCTCGCGCTATCCGAAGGCCCTTTCAGGCGGGCAGCAACAGCGGGTGGCACTCGCCCGGGCCATTGCGCCCCGTCCCTCGGTGCTGCTTCTCGATGAGCCTCTGTCCAATCTCGATCTAAAATTGCGCGAGGCGATGCGCGTTGAGCTCAAGGAAATCCAGGAACAGCTGGACATGACCTTCGTCTACGTCACTCACGATCAGGAAGAGGCGATGGCAATGTCCGACCGGATCGTCGTCATGTGGCAAGGCGCCATCGCGCAGCAGGGCGAGCCGGGTTCGATCTATCGAAATCCTGCGACACGCTTCGTCGCCGACTTCGTGGGGCGTTCCAATATCCTGTCCGTCAGGAGGAGTATTCCTGGTTCGGAGTATTTCGAATTGTGCATCGACGGAACTCAAATCGTGCTGCGCTCGGACTGCGCTGGAAATAGTGCCGTCCAATCCTGCTGCATTCGCCCGGAAAGCATCTCCCTTCTGAACGTTTCCGATGCTGGAACCGGCCCGCAAAACCGTCTCGACGGTGTTGTGCGCAGGATCGTCAATCTCGGCGCCCATGTCGAGCTTCTGGTCGAGGTCGCCAACGGTCTGAGCCTGACGGTTCTTGTTCCCTCAAGCCGGTCGTCCCTGGTGCCAGAGCTGGCAAGCACAGTCACGCTCGGCATCGATCCGCAGGACGTTCAAGTGCTTTCGGACTGATGTGCAATCCATAGCCTGCCCGTATCAATGCGTGACAATCGGTATTGGAACGCCCGTCACGCCCCCTTCTAGGATGGTGGTGGCCTCAGAGGAAGGCCGCAAAAGGAGATGAAAATGCTGAGCAAACAGAGACTGCGTGCGGTGCAAAACGACAGTAATGTCTGCGCCGATATCGAGGGGTTTAATTTCAACGCCTACGACGCCCATGACATCGAAGAACTGCACCGCTTCTGGCTGCAATATGGTGTGCTACGCTTCAAGAAGACCGGTATCACCGATGCGCAGCAGGTGGAATTTTCCCGCCATTTCGGGGAGTTCGTCATCCACCCTAAACAAAAGCAGGAGGGCGGCCATCCGACCCATCCGGAAATTCTCGTCATCAGCAATGCCATGAAGGATGGAAAGCCTAGCGGGGCGATGGGCAACAGCGAGGCGACCTGGCATACGGACACGTGGTTTTACGAGCGGCCGCCGGCCGGAGCCATCCTGCGTGGCGTGACAGTCCCGCCTTCCGGCGGTGACACCTATTTCCTGTCGACCTACAGCGCCTTCGAGACCCTGCCGGACGCCTTGAGAAAGGCAATAGACGGCCGACAGATCTTCTTCCAGAACGTCTATGACAAGACCGGCAAATTGCGGCTTGGCAAGACCGAGCCGGGCAGCCGGGATTTCCGCGAATGGACTGGTGTGGTTCACCCGCTCGTTCGCACCCATGGCGAGACTGGCCGTAAGGCGCTTTATCTCGGCGGCACGACCGAAGGCGCCTGGATCGTCGGTCTGCCGCTCGACGAGAGCGCAGCCCTGCTTGCCGACCTTTGGGACCACACGACTGAGAAACAGGAAGTGTTCGTCCAAAAGTGGGATGAAGGCGACATCATGATGTGGGACAATCGCTGCACCATGCACCGGCGCGATGGCTTCGACCCGTCCCTGATCCGCATCATGCATCGCACGACAACCGCCGGCGAACGGCCGGTCTGATATCCGCGCCCGCCCCTCCCTTGAGGTGAAATTCATGACAGTAGAATACCGAATAGACGCCAGGCCTCCTGCCTGGGCTGACGATCTGCGCGACCTTCTGGTCGACGTGGAAACGGCCACCATCGGTCATTTCGAACATCTGGGCTTTCTCGGATCCCAGATCCGTCCGGTCTTTCCCTCAAGGGCGATCGGCAACGCAATCACCGTCGCGGCACCGGGCCGCGATGGTGTGGTCATCTACAAGGCGATCGATCTGCTTGTCCCCGGTGACATCCTGGTGATTTCTCGTGTCGACCATGACGATATCGCCTGTGTCGGCGGCGGCGTGGTCGCCGCTGCCAAGGCGCGGGGTGCTGTCGGTATCATCGTCGATGGCCCCTGCACCGACGCGCTGGAAATAGCGCAAGGTGGGTTCCCCGTCTGGTGCCGCGGCGTCTCGTCGAAAACCACCAATCGCGCCTACCAGATCGGCGGATCGATCAACGTGCCGATTGCCTGCGGCGGTGCGGCGGTCCTGCCAGGATACGCGGTGCTTGCCGACGACGACGGTGTGTTCGTGGCGGAGCGCGATCATATGCGACGTCTCGGAGCCGTAGCGCTCAAGCGGCAAAAGCGCTCGCGACATTTGCGGCCCCATCTGGAGGCCGGCAAGTCGATCTTTGACTATCACCCAGCGGAGGAATCATGAAGATCTCGGTTATCCAGATGAACTCGCAACCGGATCGTGACCGCAATCTCCGTCAGGCGCTTCGCCTGATGCAGGATGCGGTTGACAGGGATAGTCCGGATCTGCTCGTTCTGCCGGAGCACTTCGACTGGTCAGGCGGGACCGCGCAGCAGAAACAGGCGGCGGCCGACACCATTCCAGGCGGGCGGGCCTATGACGTGCTGCAGGACTTCGCAGCCTCACATCGGGTCTGGCTGCATGCCGGCAGTATTCTGGAACGGATTGATGGAAGCACCCGCATCCACAATACCTCGGTTGTATTCGACCGCGATGGTATCGAAGTCGGGCGCTACCGCAAAATACACCTCTTCGATATTGTTGCGCCGGACGGCAAAGCCTACCGCGAGTCCGAGACGGTCGAGCCCGGAAACGAGCTGCTCGTCTACGAAATTAATGGCCTACGGATCGGCTGTGCCATCTGTTACGACATCCGCTTTTCGCGTCTGTTTGACCGCCTGGCGACCGCCGGCGTCGATGTCATCATCCTGCCGGCGGCCTTCACGCTTCAGACCGGCAAGGACCACTGGGACGTTCTCTGCCGGGCGCGGGCCATCGAGTTCCAGGTGTATTTCGTTGCGTGTGGCCAATGGGGCCCCTACCCGGCGGCCGGAGGCGAAGTCCGACAGACCTATGGCAACTCCCTGGTTTGCGATCCTTGGGGGCAGGTCATCGGCCGGGCGTCCGACACGGTCGGATTTTTCACCGCACATCTGGACGTTGACCGTGTCAGGGCGGTTCGCAATCTTATCCCGATGGATGCGCATCGGGTGGAGTTCGGCGACATCAATGTCCAGGTGGTCGGCCCTTAGTCGGGGGCGCTTTCTAGAGACCGGATCACTTCGTCCCCGGGCGGAGTCCAAGGCGAAGGCCGCCGGTGCCGTGTCTCCGGAAAATACCCGCCACCCTGTATCCCACACTCAACGCGAAACGAGAAACGCCATGCAACAGCCAGCAGCAATGGTCCTGGGAAACTACATGGCCCGCGAAACCTTGGCCGATCTGCCGCCTGACGTGGTCGGGATGGCGAACGATTGCCTTCTGGATTCGCTCGGCTGCCTGCTTGGTGGCTATTGCCTGCCGATCGCCAGTGCCCTGGATGGCTTTCTCGGCGATGTTGGGTCTCGTGGAGACGTACCGATCGTCGGCAGCAATCACACGACCGATCCGGGAACCGCCGCCTTCGTCCAGGCCTGCCTGATCAACGCTCTCGATTTCGACGACATCTATCGCAAGGGCCATCCCGGCGCGACGGTGGTCGCGGCCGCGTTGAGTGTCGCAGCGCATATCAACAGTTGCGGGACGGACATCCTGGAAGCGATGGTGGTCGGCTATGAAATAGGCGGTCGGGTCGCGATGTCCCTGTCGCATACGCATCCGCGCAAAACGGTGCATGGGCATGGAACGTGGCAGGTCTTTGGTGCGGCCGCGACTGCCGCAAAGCTCCTGAAGCTCGATGCGCAGCAATCGGCGTACGCAATCGCGATTGCAGCTGCCAACGCGCCCGTCGCCTCTGTCATGAAGACTGTCTACGGGACCGAACCCAGCATGGCGAAGAACAATTTCGGCGCGGCGGCTCAGGTTGGCGTCAACGCGGCCTTCCTGGCGAAGAACGGCTTCGAGGGCCCGCTGGACATTTTCGAAGGGGAAACAGGGTTCTGGCGCATGGCCGGCGCCGATGCCTGCGATCTCGAAAAACTGACAGCGGGTCTTGGTCAGATCTACGAAATTCGCGAAGTCGGCTTTAAGCCGTACAGCTGTTGCCGGATCCTGCAGAGCAGCATTCAGGCGTCGCTGAAGGCGTTCGCAACTGCCGGCGTCGATCCAAAGGATCATGCCCACGAACGGCTGGTGATCACCGCCCCACCGATTGTCTGCGAGCCACCGTTCAACAATCCAGCGCCGGCGGATATTTGGGCCGCCCAGTTTAGCGCCCCCTACGCTGTCGCAATGGCGTTGCTTGGCGTTGAGCCCGGTCCGGATTGGTTTTCGGAGGTGCAAATCCGTGGTGACGCGGCTATGCGCCTTATGGCGCGGATCGAATTGCGGCCCGACATGGGAAAGCCGGACCCCAACTCTCATCATGTCGCCCGTGCCCAATTATCCCTGAAAGACGGTCGTATTTTCCATTCCGAAGTGACGATCGCCCTCGGTGAAGCCGCAAATCCGCTGCCCAGATCTTGTTTGGAAGAGAAGTTTATCAAGCTGGCTAGGAGAAGGCTCGGACACGATCGTTCCCTCGCCCTGTTGAAGACTATTTCGAGCATAGGCAACACGGCCAATCTCGAACCCTTGTTCGCCGAGGCGTGCCGGAAATTCTGAATCCAGCCGGAGTTGGCGAATGGTCGTGCAAAATCTTTCCCGCCATTCGGTAGAAAATGCGGCCAAATGGCTTTCGGCAAGAGCAACGGAAACGTGGTGCCATTGGCAATGATCGAGTTCCGGCGCGGGAACGACGGCCCTTCGTTAGTCCATCCCCATCGAACTTCATCTTTCGGAACGAAATACGCAATTAACTTTTTGGTAACCATGCGGGTGCAGGGTCGTTTGTGTCGCAGCAGCTTTCACCCTGCGGTACTGCTACTTGCCTGCGGTGACCGCAATCGCGTATCGCGTCGCCTCAAGGCAGTTGAGCCCGCCATCACCCGCGGTTCTCCGCTGAAGGCGAACGTCTCAAAGGGTATAAATCCAAAGTCTGCGCAAAAGGATTCAACGGTAGATCGGCTGCAGTTTCACAAGGCAGTTCGATAGCGGTTGCCGCCGACGAAAGGAATGGGTCGATGTCGTACGATTGGGAGGGTGCCCGCTCGCGCAGGATTGCGGCGGCAAAATGGGCAGCCCGTACACTGATTATCGGGATGCTCCTGGGGTCGGTTTGGGTTGTCTGGAATTCCATCGCGTCCTAGCCTTCACTTTTGTCACGAAATCGATTGCTTCCAATCTGCGATGCGAATGCCGCCTTGCGTCAAACCTCTTGCAGAGTGGTGACGAGGATCAAGGGCAGCAACCGTTCGGGGCCGGACCGCCGATTTCACGGGCGAGTGACCCTCCCCGTAAAAAATCCGATCACGGCGAATGATGGAGGTGCCTCAACTGGTGTCCGACGCGCCATTGCCGATCGAGTGTCGTCTAGCATAGGACGGCGTGCATTGTCGGGTCGAACCGCCGCAATCCTGCAATCGTGCGGCTATCAAAATCCGATTCTTCAGAGTTGGTGTTTCTCGATATCAATGGCTTGTCCGGCTATGGGCAGGTACAACTACCTGGCGGGCATATATCCCTTTATCACGGGAGTAATACACTATAAAAAATATCGTGTATTCGGTCCGGAGGGAAACCCTGAGTCGCGTTTTCTGCTTCGACCCCGGCCGATGGAAGGAACTGGCTTAATGCACAGGAGGAGACAGTCATGACGAATGCCTTGCCGCCACTTCACAACGGACACGCGCCGATCACCCTTCAGGAATTGTTCCGCGAAGCGCTCTATGCCTTTGAAGAATGGGAAACGGAACTTACCGAACCGATCGTCACTTTCGAAGGGCGGATCATCCCGATCAGTCTCGTCTTCGAAGCGATGCGCGAATGCGATGACATAGTACCGATGAACAGTGTCAGCGCCATCACCGAAAGACTGTCCAAGCCCTGGGAAGGCGAAGGGCCGCTGGATCAGATGAGCTTCTCGACGGCGGCCCGTATTATGCGGGTGCTCGTACGCAAACGCCTTCTTGCCGATGGTGGGGACGATATCGTGGCCGTCTCCAGCCCTACGGTCGAGCGCCAGCCGACAGAATGAGCCTTGCGGGATCGCGGTGGAGCCATCGCGATCCCGTGTTCCCGAGCTGAAACCGCTTTTATTTTCAGTCACACAGTCCTACTTCTGCGGAAACCTTACAAGACGGCTATCAAAATTGTAAGCTTCGTGCTACATATTCAGCAAATCCGTAGTGCGAAGGTATCAAATGCCAACCCCTCATAATCCTCCTGCCGCCGTGCGACGCGCCCTTCGCAAACTCGGCGCGGACATCCACGATGCACGTCGACGTCGACGGTTGCCCATGGCGGTCGTGGCGGAGCGCGCCTTCACCTCCCGCTCGACGCTGCAAAAGGTCGAGGCCGGGGATACCAATGTCAGCATCGGCATCTATGCGGGCGTCCTTCAGGCGCTCGGCTTGCTCGACGGTCTGAGCCAGATCGCCGATATCGGCAACGACCCTGTCGGGCAGGCACTGGCCAGCGCCGACCTGCCCAAGCACGTCCACCTCAAGCGGACAACTGGATCGTCTCGCGATGGCTGACTTCGAGGTGCATATCGACCTGGACGGCCGCACGCGCACCATTGGAATGGCGAGGAGCAATCGCGTTCGAGGCACGGAAACCATACTGTTCGAGTACGATGGCACCTGGCTTGTCGATCCGGATCGGTTCGCGCTGGAGCCTGCCCTTGCTTTGACCCGCGGAACCTTTGCCCCGCCCGCCGGACTGGCGATATTTGGCTCCATCGGGGACTCCGCGCCCGACACATGGGGCCGTCGTTTGATGCAGCGGGCCGAGCGCCGTCTTGCCGAACGCGAACGCCGGGCCGTTCGCACCCTTGCGGAAAGCGATTACCTGCTCGGCGTCGCCGACGAGACCCGCCTGGGCGCACTCAGATTTCGCTGGTCAGGAGAAGAGACGTTCCAGGCGCCGATCCGCGCCGGTGTCCCCGCTCTGATCGAACTCGGGCGGCTGCTTGAGATCACCGAACGGATTCTGCGGGACGAGGAAACGGACGAGGATCTCCAACTCATCTTTGCCCCGGGCTCGTCCCTCGGCGGCGCTCGCCCGAAAGCGTCGGTCATCGACCAGCATGGACATCTCTCCATCGCCAAATTTCCGAAGGAAACCGACGACTACAGTATGGAGACCTGGGAGGAGATCGCGCTGCGGCTGGCCGAGAAGGCCGGCATCGCCACTCCGTATCATGAACTGATTGAGGTTGCCGGCAAGGCGGTCATGCTGTCGCGACGTTTTGATCGTTCCGGCGCAACCCGCATTCCCTTTCTGTCTGCGATGGCGATGATGGGCGCCAGGGACGGCGAGCGCGGCAGCTATCCGGAGATCGTCGACGCCCTTGCGCAACACGGCGCGCAGGGGAAGACCGATGCTCATACCCTCTATCGGCGCGTCGTCTTCAGCGTGCTGATCTCCAATGTTGACGATCACCTGCGCAACCATGGCTTCCTTTGGCTCGGCAAGGCAGGATGGTCGCTCTCTCCTGCCTATGATCTCAATCCCGTGCCAACCGACCTCAAGGCGCGTGTGCTGACGACCAACATCGACCTCGATGAGGGTACCTGCTCGCTCGACCTGCTTGAGGCGGCTTCGGGGTTCTTCGGCCTCACGCTGGCGCAGGCCCGCGCGATTATCAAGGAGGTGGCAAGTGTTACCGCGACATGGCGCGAAACCGCTAAGGAAGCCGGCGCCCGCTCCGCCGAGATCACACGCATGTCCAGCGCCTTCGAACACGATGATCTGAGAAGGGCGCTGGCGCTTTGATCTGAACCTTCATCCGACCTCCAATGACAGCCTTAGCGGTCACTTCATCGCCGATTATTCATCTGAAATTGGCTTTCATTTCCGCTTTTCCCAAGAGAAAATGCCATCATAGGTGGTTATTCGGAGGGTGGAGCATGACAGTTGCATTGGAGGAAAGGCCGGAGGGGGCCCTGCGGTTCTTCTCCCTGAAGGATATGGAACGGCGCGGCGTCATGCTCGAGGCTAGCGCCCTGCATGCGGTCGCCCGCGAGGCGTGGGCTGATATTCGCGACGGGCGTGCATACGGATTGAAATCTGTTCTGCTGCCGCTCGAAAGCGAACTCTGGGCTCGTCCGGAATTGGACCACTACCGGAAAAGGTTCGAAGGAGAGCGGCTCGGGTGGAAGCTGTCGACGCTCTCGAGCGTTGGGCCGGACTACGCAGCCGTCAAGATCGTCGGTGCCAACGCACTCAATCGCTATCTGGGACGCCCCAGGTCGATGTCGACGATCGCCCTCTTCGACAAGGTGACGCTCGCACCGATCTGCCTGTTGGATGGAACCGAGATTTCTGCCGCGAGAACCGCGACCTACGCGACAACAATGGTCGATCGCTTCCTGTCTGGTCGCCAGGGTCTATCGGTGTTTATCTTTGGCGCTGGACCGATCGCTGAACGGGTTATCCTAGGTCTTGGGATCTTCGCTCATGAAGTCTTTTCGAAAGTGTTCATTCGAAGCCGATCGGTGGACTCGGCGGTCCATCTGGCGGCGAAGCTGGCGGCTCGCGTCGCATTCCCCCTGGTGGTCGTGGATGACAATGACGAACTTGGCGGCTGCGATCTGGTGATTACCGCATCCAATGCCAAAAGGCCTGTCTTCGAAGACGCGCAAGCCAACCCACACGCTGTAATTCTGCACCTGGGCGGCGATGAAACACCCCCTCAATATATTCAGCGGGTTCTGAAAACAGGACGGCTCGTGTGTGACGACATCACCATGGTGTCGCGCCGGAACTCGCAGAGCCTGGCTCTCTATTTTTCGAAAGGGCAATCCACTCTGGAGACGCTCGGCCCACTTCTGGGCGTTACCAACTTTTCGGACCTGGGCGACGAGGTTCAAAAGCGCGAAGATGAGCCGCTTCACATCACATGCGTTGGACTGCCGATGTTGGATCTCTACGTCGCCAAATATGTCTACGAGACCTTTCTGAAGATAGAACCGAACGCTTAGCTTCGCCATGGGCGCAACCCGCCCTGTGCGTAAGACCGCATGGGTCAGTTTAACGTGGCACACAGTTGCCGGTGGAGACCAGACATGTACGCGACCCGAACGCTTGCAGCTTACGTTAGCGACTGCGCCCCCGAGCAACTGACGGAGAGCGTGAAGGAAAAGACGTTGTGCTGCATGCTCGATCTGGTGACGGCGGCGATCGCCGGATATGACACCCCGAGCGCTGTGGCGGTTCGCCGTGTTGCGGGACATCTGTTCGGGGCCGGGCCGTCGCCCGTATGGTTTTCCGGACAGACGTTGAATAGCACAGGCGCCGCCTTCTGCAATGCGGCTGCCGCTTCTGCTCTGGATCTGGACGACGGTCATCGTGCCGCACGCGGACATCCCGGCGCCGCTATCATCCCCGCTACGTTGGCAATCGCCGGCGATATCACCTGCTCGCGGGACGAAATCGTCTTGGCGATCGCACTTGGATATGAAGTTGGGGTGCGTATCGCTGCCGCGCAGAATCCGAACGCCATCAGGAGCCGGCAATCCGGTCGGTGGGTCGGGTATGGCGCTGCGGCCGCCGCCGGCCGGCTTTGCGGTGCAATGCCTGCCCGCCTTTCACAGGCATTGGCGATCGCAGGCGTCCTTGCTCCAAACCAGGACGCAAATGGCAGTTCTGGCTATTCGAAACTTACCGGCAACGATGTGAAGGAAGGCATTCCGTGGAGTGTTGCAACCGGCATGACGGCGCTCCACCTTGCCGAATGCGGATTTACCGGCCCTGAAGACATCCTCGATCATGCTTCGCATTTCGACACGTCAAGTATCGTTGGTCACCTGGGCAAGCTGGGGAAAATCGAGGGAACATATTTCAAGCCATATTCGTGTTGCCGCTACATCCATCCTGCCATCGATGCGTTCTCCGATCTTAAAACACGCCACCGCGTGACCCATCACGAGATCGCGATGATTGACGTCGAGATATTTGCCTGGGCGCTCCAGTTGGGCAACCGCGTCGATCCGGAAAACCTGACGGATATCCAATACAGCCTGCCATACTGCCTGGCGATCGCTGCGATCGAGGGCAGCCAGGCGCTGGCCCCGATCAGTGTGAATCTGCTGGATCGTCCGGATCTTGCCGATTTTGCCCGCAAGATACGCTTGTCGGTCGATGGCGAGATTGACCGTCGGTTTCCCGCCGAGACGCTCTCGCGGGTGACCATTGTCGGCCAAACAGGCGAATGTTTCGTGTCTCCCGTCACCACACCTCGTGGAGATGTGGGACGACCGATGCACTGGGCGGACGTTCGTGAGAAATTCTTGGTTATCACGGCGGTAGCGATGTCGGAAAGCCAGCAACGTTTGCTTTTGGAAGGATTCGAGTCTTTCAGAGATGGCGATCCCGGTCCTTTGCTGGCAGGGTTGGGTCGACCCCTCGTTTCGCGGCTCGAACCCTACCGCTAAGGCTTCGTCTTCCCAAGTCCGTGGCAACGGGCATGTTTTTCGATGCGCCGGTGATGATCCCGGTCGTACGGAATCGTGCATTGTTTTTGTAACTCGAGTTCGCTTGTCCGGCCGTGAGAGCCGAGAAAGAAGATATCCACGGGCTTGCGCCGCAATACCGTTCGGCTACAGTAGTACAACCAGAGCGTTCTCTCTTCGCTCTGCGGCTGAACGGGAGGTGTTTGCAATGCCGCCAAAAGCAAGGGCTCCCGCCAGGACCGCGGCGCCGGCCGCAAAGCGAACCACGCCCGCGAGCAAGGTGGACGCCAAGGCGTCCGAAAAGCTCAAAAGCATTAGCGCCGCCGCCCGTGTCGATCTTTACTCGGCCCGGCAGCACCTCGACAGCAGTACGCTGGATGAACTGACGGTCAAGATCCCGTTCGACGTCTTTTTCCAGGATCCCGCCGTCCGCGAAGCGACAAGGGCATTTAACTTCGACGAGGCGTTCACCGTTCCCTGGGAGCCGGGCATTTCCGACGGCCCGACGAGCGCCCGCTTCGTTGTGATAGACTATGACGGAACAACTGAAGCGCTCACTCCGCCCGCCAAGTGGGATGCGAAGGACAACGTCTTTCGCGATGACAATGGTCTTCCCCTCAACCGCAAGAACCTCGACACACCGCAATTCCACCAGGTCAACGTCTGGGCGACGCTGCAAAACGCGCTCGATTTCTACGAAAGCGGCGCGGGCCTCGGTCGCCGTATCGGTTGGGGGTTCGAGGGCAATCGCCTAATCGTCGTGCCGCATGCCGGCTATGGTGAGAATGCCTATTACGATCGTGACAGCAAATCGCTGCAGTTCTACTATTTCGACCATAACGGCAAGCGGGTGCATACCTGCCTTTCGGCCGATATCATCAACCACGAATTCGGCCACGCCGTGCTTGATGGCGTCCGGCCGCTCTATCGGGAGTCCGTGCAGGTCGAGACTGCTGCCTTCCACGAGTTTATCGGCGACATCTCGGCGATCCTCATCGCCTTTCGCAACACCAAGCTTCGACGTCAGATCGGGGAGGTCACCGGCGGCGATCTCGACAAGGACAATGCGCTCTCCAGCCTTGCGGAACAGTTCGGGCGCAAGGACGAGAAACCATATCTTCGTACCGCCCTTAACACACTCAAATACGCAGAGGTCAAGGACAGTCCGAGCCACCATCATATGTCGCAAGTGATGACCGGAGCGATGTTCGACATTCTGCGCGACGTCTACCGGTACAACCGCGAACGCCGCGAACACACCGTCCCGCAATCACTGTGGTTCACGGCGAGCAGGATGCAGAACCTCGCCGTACAGCCGCTCGATCTACTCCCGCCGGTTGACGTCACTTTCGCGGATTATGCAGAGGCAGTGCTGCGCGCCGAGCAGATCGTCAATCCCACCGATCCCGACGGCTATCGCGGGATGATGCTCAAAGCCTTCGGCGCGCGCGGCATTCTCAGTAAAACGAGGATCAGGGAACTCGAGAAAGAGCCGGCCGTGCTGACGCCCGTCGAAATGAAGGTGTTTCACGAAGCTGGCGATATCGCCGCCTCGCGCGCCAATGCCTACCGCTTTCTCGACGACAACCGACGGCAATTGCTGATCCCATACGGTGCAGATCTTGTGGTCAGCGACCTATCTACCGCCGTGAAGTTTACGACACGCCGCCGCCGGCAGGCCAAACACATCCTGCTGCAATATGTCTGGCGCGAAGACGTGCTGCTTTCAGGCAGCCAGTTTGGACAATTCAATGGCCAGATCACGGATCTCCTCTGCGGCGCGACGCTGGCTCTCGACATCGACGGCAATCTTCTCGCTTGGGCGCGCAAGCCAGGGACCCTGCCGCTCATCCGGTCCGTCAGGGCTGAAGACAAAAGAGTGGACGGCGAAGCCGAGGCGGGTAGGTTGCGTCGTGATGCCTTTCTCACGGCGCTCGCCGTCCGCATCCGGGCCGGCAGTATCGGCGGGACGCCGGTGGGCGGTGCCATGGGGCTGCTGCAGAAATCGATCGCGCCGCTGACCTCGTCTGTGGTCGACGGCACCCTTCGCTTCGGCCTCGCGCCACATCTCGGCATCCGCAATCACGCAGAGGACGAAAACAACGAGATGGGAGACAGGTCGTGGTCGATAAGCTCCTGATCCGCGCCTACTCGGTCGGCGTTGGCGATTGCATTCACGTGATGATCCCGAAGGCCCGCACTGACGGTGAAAATTTCCATATTCTCATCGACTGCGGGACAAGGGGAAAGGGAGCGGTGCTCAAGCTCGCCGTCGATCATCTCAAGACCAACCTGCCCGAAGTCGATGGCAAACGACGCCTCGACCTCCTGCTCGTCAGTCACGAGCATGAGGATCACATCAAGGGCTTCGATCCCGAGTGGTTCAAGGACGTCAAGATCGAGAACCTCTGGATGACCGCGGCGATGAACCGCAAGCATCCCCAGGCAAAATTCAAGCACAAGCTGCACGATGACGTGGCGCTCGCCATGCGCAGCATCGCGGCGCGAAACCTCTCGCTCAGCCCGGACCTGCAGGACATCGTCTCGCGCTACAGTATCGATAACGATGGCGCCCTCACCGCACTGACCGAGACTTTGCCCAAGCAGAACAAGATCGATCCGCTCTATGTCCATGCCGGACTGCCGCCGGCCAAGCTCAAGCCCGCGACGCTGGCCGGCGCGACGTTCAAAGTGCTGGGCCCCCAGGAAAACATCGACTACTACTATCTGGGCGAGGATGCCGGGGACATCGTACAGACTTTCGCCCTTGCCTCTGCCGGCGCACTGCGCTCGCCCGCGGCAGCCGCAGCGCTGGATGCTGCACCGCCCGCCAACATAAGCGGCGCGGATTTTCGGCGATTGCGCTCGCGCATGATGTCAAGCGTCTTTGCCTTCGCTGAGGAAGAAGGCGAGGTCGTGAACAATACCAGTGTCATCCTTCTCATCGAGTGGCGCGGGCGGCGCCTGCTGTTTGTCGGCGACGCCGAGTGGAATGGCGCCTATGTCGAGGGCGAGAAGAACTTCGCGTGGAACGTCGCCTGGAAAAAACATGCGACCGAGCTCGGCAAACCCGTCGATTTCCTCAAGATCGGCCACCATGGCAGCAGGAACTCGACGCCCTGGAACGAGCGGGAGGATGGCATGAAGACCGAGCCGAGCACCATCCTCGATGCCATCCTGCCGCGGCCCACCGGCAATAAGAAGCCCACCGCAATGGCCGTCGTTTCTACCGACCGCACCAAGTACGACCCGATCCCCAAATCGCCGCTTCTGGTCGAAATCGGCAGGCGCGTCAGAAACACGCGCAACTACTTCGCGCTCCTCGGTAACGATCGGGCACTGACGCTGCCGCTCTACGCGGAATACGAGGAGCAATGGTTGAATCAGCCGCAGCCTTTTCGCACCGACATCGAGACCATGATCAGCGGCGACATCTTCGTCGACATTGCAATTGACCCGGCCGCCGGTCACTAGTCGCTGCGGTTCCGGCCGACCTGCCGGCGGTCCGGAAATCCGCGATATATCTTTTATTGGCTCTGGATGTCACGTCGAAACGGGACACCGGAAATGAAAAACTTGGTGGATCGGGACGGTCAGATCATTCGCCCATTCCGAACGACGACCCTGCCTGCGATAAGCACGTCGCGGACTCTGCTCAGGTTAGCACTATCGGCGACAACGATGTCGGCCCTCCTTCCCATCTCGATGAGCCCTCGATCCCCAGCCAGTTGCGGGAAAATCCGGGCCACATTTCCTGTCGCAAGCGCGACCGCCGCCGGCGCGGTGAGTTGTTTCTTGCGAACGATCCGGTGAATGGCCTCTACAATCCCGTCCCAATGCCCGCCGGCGAAGTCGGTCGATATTGTATCCACGAGACCTGATTCAAGCAGCGCGTCGAAATTGGTCGCATCGTTTCGCCACCGCGTTGTGATGCAATCAAGCGTCGAAACGTCGATCACGGCACCCCGATCCCTAAGCTTCCCCGCGACTTCGACCGCCTCATCCGGCAGGAAACTTGGATGGTTGGAGTGTCCGGCAACGATCCGGGCATGGGCGTATCTCTCGGCCAAGTCTATAAGAGAGCGCGCCGTCGGCGCGGCATTGTGAAATACCGCCGGATATCCGACCCGAGCCGACTCGCGGACGATTTCCTCAAATCCAGCCAGTGCTGTCGAGACAGACGGCATGACGCTGTTGGAAACGATGGCCCGGATCTCCTCCGCTTGCACCATGCCTGCCAAGCCGCAGTTGTTCAACTCAGCTTCGAGTTCTTCGTCCGATACCCCGTCTGCAGGTTTGAGATAACGGCCAAGGATTGCATTCTTCAATCGCCGCGCCACGGCCGGTAGGACCGTGATTCCGGTCTGGCGCTTGATCGCGTCGGGAATAAACCTGTATTCCTGCGCACCGCCGCCGAGTGTCTGGCCCCCGCCGACTTCGCCGAGAGCCTTTGCCCCCTGCGACAGCAATTGATCTGTCGTTGCCTGGAGGTGCCGTGAGGACAGCCCGGCGCCATCAACGGCAAGAGCCGCCTGTATATTGTTTTCCGTGTGTGCCGTGGAGACGTGAATGTCCATCGCATGCGCCATCGCAGCCTCATGGTCGATCTCGTCGGGGAAAGCGAGGCCACAAACATTGAGAAGGGTGGTGGTGCCCTGGAGGAGGTGCCGGTTGCGATTGTAGGCGACCGCGCTGTCAGCCAATGCAGCAGAGCCGCTCGGCATGGAAGGTCCACAGATGCAGCCATGGGCGTGTGCGTTGATGATCCCCGGAATGACCGTGCATCCCGAAGCGTCGATGAAATCGACGCCTCCGTCCAAACGCCGGTGGAGACGACAAGACAGGTCGATGTCCCGTATCTCGCCGCCGCTCACAAGCACGTCGGCTCGCGGAAACACCGTCGTTCCGTCGCCTGTGATGACACAACCGTCCTTAAGAAGGATGTCCATATTGTTCTCTCCGATTGGCTGAAGTCTCGATGACCGATTACGTCGAGGTCCCGTTTGAAACCCCGGGGTTCTCTGCAAGGACATTGTCCTCCAAGGCGTAGCCAATCGACCGCACCGTCCGGATCAGATCCGTTGATCCGTTCGAACTCAACGCCTTGCGCAGCCGGCCGATGTGGACATTGACGGTACGCGGCTCCACGTGAATGTTTCTCGGCCAGGCGTTGGCGATCAGGTCCCCTCGCCCGCATACCTGCCCGCAATTGCGCATGAGGTACTGCAGAAGCTTGAACTCGATCGGCCCCAGGTGAATGTCCAGGCCATTTCGGTTGACGCGGTGCGTCTCGAGATTCATCACGATTCCGGCATAGAAAAGCGAGGTGTCGCTTTTCATTGTCTTGAAAATGTGGCCGCTGCGTCGCGCGCGAGTGCGCAGAAATTCAAGCAGCCTGGAGGGAGCGATGGGCCGGATGAAACTCTCGTCGATACCGGCTTTCAGCAAATCGACATACTGGCTTTGAGCCTCCGGCCTTATCAAGGCAATCGTGGAGATTCTCGCCGTGCGTGGATCCTTCTTTAACCGGACACACGCCGATGCGGCCGAAAACGAACCGCCCCAGGCGTCAAGCAGGATGGCGAAGGGATCGCATTCAGCACTGAGGTGGACAATCTCCTCGACGCTTTTGCCGAAGACCGTCTCGAACCCGTCGGCCTCCAGGATATGTTCCAGAAGCAAAAAGTAGTCCGAATCTGCCGAACCGATAAGGATCAAAGGTCGCACGATAGTCGTCCTCGCAGCTACGACCGAGAAACTGATGGGCTTTCGCGGGCTTGAATTTCGATGATCTTTATTCCGGCTGCCGCGACAACCTAGGCAAGTCCCGACGGTATAGGACGCGTCCTGATGGGATCAAGCAGATGCGGGGCGAAGCTGACCGCAATTGTGCGGTGGATGTTGAAAGCCGACCTTACAGCTGTATGATCCTTCGTCCGGAGCGCAGCCGCGATCGTTCTCGTCACCGAGGGCTAGATCAGATTAAGCCGTGTTGCGATTGCAACGGCCTGGATGAGGCTGACGGCGCCCAGTTTATCACGCGCATTGTCAAGATATGAGCGTGCAGAACTGTATTTGATGCCAAGGACTGTCGCGGCGTCGCGCATCGATTTTCCTTCTGCAGCCCAACGAAGGCAGATGGCTTCTTGCGGTGCCAGCCTGACGATGCCCGAAGCACTGGCGCGCGGACGTCGCAACGTTATGAATGCGTGGGTAAAGGTTGCGGCCGTTATGGCAGGAACATGATCCAAGCGCGCGTTAGAGGCGAAGCTCGTGTCGTTGGATGCGAAGGTGAGGAAGGACGTGTGGCCGAACCCTGCGGGAATTGCGATGGTCGTCCCCGAGCATATTCCGAACTCATTGGCTTCACGCGCAAACCCGCGCCGGTTCTTTAGGCGAAATTGCCGATCTTCCAGGGACCACGTGTATGGAGCCATCGTTCGCCTGGCGATTTCGATGACAGGGTCGATACTTTGATAGGACTTTTGGAGATACCGAACCTGCCATTCCTTTGGATAGTTCGACAGGGCGAAGCTGCTCTTGAAGCTGATGTTGATATAGGCATACAGTTCGTACCCAAGACTATGAGTAAGGGTTTGTAGCGAACGCTTGAAGTGCTTTTCCTGCGTGACGAGGCTGACAGCATCGATGAAACCATCGAGATTTTTCCATGGGTCGACGGGCATTTTTCAGAAATTCCTGCTGCGATGGTTCCGGTCCGTGGCCGCCTTTACCCGATCGAGTAGCCGTTCTCGGCTCATGGTTCACGTCGGCAAACGACGCCCCGTCGGACCATCCCAGCCGCAAGCGATTCAGCCGTCGGCCATGCCGGAAAATCCCCTGTAGGCGCTCTTTTGTTGACCCTCCGCTGGAAATATTGCAATGGAACGGGCCAGAGACACTCACGTGGGTACCATGACTGACAAGAACGTAGCCGGCGGGACGAGCTCCAGTAAAATCATGTTGCGGCCGGTGATTGGTCTCGTGGAAGGCCTTGATCCGTCTCAACTCAAAGAGATTACGGTCGACGCGATCGTCAAACACCGGGTCCTTCGTGACGAGGCGTCTGCTTTGTATGTGGAGCTGCAGACACTCGTCAGCGCGCAGGCGCGGCCGCAGGAAGTGAGTTTCGCCGAACGCGGTTATATTGCTGCGATGATTGCAGTCCATGCCCACCAGACAGCCCTTTCCACTTTGCTGGATGTTCTCGGCTACATCCCCGACGTTCCCACTTCACAGCTTTCAAATTAGGTTCAGTTTCGTCGCAACCGCTGTCGCCTGTTGAATGCTGAGGACATCGAGTTTCTTGCGAGCCTGTTTGATGTGAAAGCACACATTGTTGTATTTCATGCCCTCAAGGACCGCGATGTCTTCCAGGGTCTTGCCCTCTGCCGACCATTTCAGACAAATCCTTTCCTCGGGTTTCAAGACGATCAGACGGTGTCCAATCGTCGCTGTTGCGGATTGCCGGCTGAATTTCGTGTGGACCTGGGCAACGGAGGCGGCAGCGATGACAGGGTCGAAGTCTTCCTCCGAATAGCGCTCGAGCTTGTTGGAGGCCAATGTTAGCATCGCGACATTTCCAAAGCCGGACATCACCGGGATCGACACCCCGGACCGAATTCCGAATTCGCGGGCTTCAGAATAGAATTGTCGGGTCTCTTTCGAAAGGTTCCGGCTTTGGTTTTCCGTCCAGCTGAAAGCCCGCATCTTTCGCTTGGCCGTTGTCACCACCGGATCGACAGTCGCATATAATCGCGACAGATAACGCTCCTGCCATTCGGGCGGGTAGTTGGAAATCGCATAGGTCTCATTGGGGTGAAGGTTCAGATAGGCATAACAGTCAAAACCGAGCTCATTGGTGAGGGTTTGAAGGGCGTCCTTCAGAGTGAGTTCATTCGACGCAATCACACACGCGTCAATCAGCTTTTCGAACCACCGATCCAATTCCGAGCTCCTTTCGATGCCGGTTCCATCCGCGATAAGCTTTCGCGAAAATCTACTTTCGGCGTCATCTCGGGATCATTCAGTATCGATGGAGACAACGACGCGATCAGTTGCATGCCTGTGTACGACAATCGATAGCTGTCATAAATCTGTCTCGCAACTGTTATGATTTAGAACCATTCGAAGCTGCAATTGATATCTTTCACCAATGAATGGGCGTTCAAAACTATCAATTTGATTTTGCGTGGAAGTCAGCATCTGCGAAAAAATGCAGCTTCTAATATGCCACCTCCTTTTCCACCTAACTTTTTTGTGATCTGGCTTTTGCCACCCCATCAGGGTCGTCTTTTACCCTGCCTTGTAAGAGGGGAAGACGATATCCTGGTCGACGAGAACATTGAATTTGTATCCGGGGCGAATCTCCAGAGTCGGCTGAACGTCGAGGTTCCTGTTGATCGTGCGCTCGACCACCCGCCCAAACGTCTCGGCGAAATTGCGCCGCGCAGCATCAGACGCGGAATCCTGCGTCGCCAGCGTAGAGCTTTCCGGAACGGACATATCGATGCCGGTTCCGATGATGGCCAGAAGAGTCGCTGAACCGAAGGTCCGCAGATAATGCCGATGGACCTTGTCCGTGAAACCCCCATAGCCTTGTGCGTCGGTTCCGGCCATGCCGCCGATCTGCAGCGTCGATCCGTTCGGAAAAATGATGTCGGTCCAGACGACAAGGACACGCGACTGACCGAAAGAAACGTCCGAGTCGTAGCGGCCGAACAGTTTCGTTCCCTGCGGGATGAGCAGCCTGTGACCGGTGGCGCTGTCGAAGACATTCTGGCTGACTTGAGCCGTGATGCGTCCGGGCAGATCGGAATTGATCCCGGTGATGAGGGTGGCCGGGATGACTGACCCGCGTTTCAGCTCAAAAGGGGAAATTTGAGGCACGACGCTGTTGGGAAGATAGCCCTGGTCCTTTATGTCCATGTTAAAAAGCTTAGCTTTCTTCATCTGACCATTGGGATCCATGCTCTGTCCCCCGAATCCAGCCTGCATTGCCGCAGAATAGAGATCGGCGGCACTCCGAGACGCCGGTCCCTGCCCCACATTGGCAGTGGCGAGCGTGTCGGAACCGATGCTCCCGGTATCGGCATCCCGGACGTCGACTGTGAGAGGCGAATCCAGTGCGGCGCTCCTCGCCTGCAATCTTGCCATCTGCTGACGGTGCTGCTCCCGCAGATACTGTTCCTTCTGTCCGCGCTCGAGGCGAGCCAGCCACTCTTCTTCCGGCTCAAGGCGGCTCTCTTTCTCGATACGTTGATCCGATCTTGTGACAGTCGGCTGGATCTCGTCCCGATCCGTGTGCGTTTGCACGACAGGTGCCGGCTGGAAGACCTGCGTTTGCGCAGGCTCCCCGATGATCGCGTCGGAGACGCCGCGTTTCAGCTGGTCGGCATAGGTCGAGGCGGGCGTGTTCGACGCGGCATCGACACCCGGGTCGCTCCGGAAGTACAGGCCGCGTGACGACAGCCCGTAGATGATCACCGCGAAGAAAAGGATGGCGAGGATGATGACGATGATGATCGGCAGGCGGTTGATCCGCCGAATGCTGCGCTGTGGTTCGTCCTGGGAGGATGCTCCGCCCAGCTGCAAGGATTGCACCATGGTGTCCGCCCTCCCCTAGTTTCGCTGCATGACCGATAGTGGACTGGCAGGCACCGCGCCGGCCGCGCTCGTGCTGTAAGCCCGCGCAAGCTCGACCTTCCGTGTCGATAGCCGTACGAGCGTTTGTCCCTCGAAGTCGTAGACCACATAGGCCAGCTCGATCGACGACTTTTTGTCATCGGTCTTTTGATCCGTGGCAACGGCATAACCCCAGCCCTTGAGAGCTGCTGCCAGCGCCTGGCCTGATGGTGACGCGTCTTCCTTCAGAACAATTGTGCCCGTTCCGGGTCCTACCTGTTCTGCAAACCGGCTGACCATGTCTCCGGCAATGGCGCTCGATGCAGCAGCTGTGATCTCGGGTTGGGCGGCGCTCGCCGGCAGGCCGTCAGCGCCAGTCTGGCAAGCGGACAGCCCCGTCGCGATTAGGGTAATCATGAACGGCCATCGCATGATCACTCTCCCCTGCGAATGCTGATCTTCTGTTTTCGCCAGCCGACGCCCGAGACAAGAACCGCGCGGTCCACATTATAGTCGACCACCATCATGTTGTTCTTCATGCGATAGTTGACGACCCGGTTCTGGCCCCCGGAGACGACGAAAAGTACCGGCGCATCATGACCGGAAATCGAGCGTGGAAATTGGATGTAGGTTTTCTGACCGTCGGAATAGACCCGGGTCGGCCGCCACGATGCGCGACCACTGACCGAATACGAGAAATTCAACCCCTCTGCAGGAACGCCGGCACCGGGTATCGTGCTAGCCTCCAGCCGGGCATTGATGTCAGCCAGCTTCGTCGAAACATCCTCCGGATACTCGAAGCCGACGCGGGCCATATAATGACTGGGATGCGATTTCAGCTGAATATGATAGGTCCGGCGAGACGTTGTAACAACCATCGAGGTGACGAGACCCGGTTCGGACGGCTTGACGATCAGGTGGATAGCCTGGCCACCCGCAGCACCCGATGTGGCGGGCTCCACCTTCCATCGAACCGTGTCGCCGACAAGGACATCGCGGACAACCTCGCCACCCTGCAGCTCGATGTCACAGACCTGTAAAGGCGAGCACACCACCGATGGCTGGATTTCTCCAAACAGGAAGATCACCTTTCCGTCCGCCCCTTTGGTCACAAGGCCGGCGCTCCCGCGCCATTTGCCAGAAATACCGGTGCCCTTGACTTCATTGGACGTCATGCCTTGCGCGAATACCGTTCCACTCGACAAGGCGGCGGCGAGTAGGGCGCACGGGGCGAGGCCCTTTGCCCAAACAGAATTGAATGTGTTCTTCATGTGATGCTTCAGGCTCCTCAAAGCTGTGCCGTCCAGTCAAAGTCTCGAAGGTAAAGACCAATTGGATTGAGGCGAATGACACCCTCGTCCTGCGGTGCGGTCAGTGTCACGGTCGCGATCCCACGGAATCGCCGCAAACCCGTTTCCTTGCCTTTGCGGTCACGTTCGAACTCGGTCCAGTCGATCTGATAGGATTGGTTGGACAGGGCGACGATGTTGTTGACCTCGATTGCGATCGTCGCGGTTTTTGCCTTCTCGAACGGCGAGTTTCCGCGGAACCAGGCATTCACCTTTTCGGTGGAGGGATCCGATGTGCGCAACAGCGCATAGGTCCGATCGATATATTGCTTCTGAACCACGGCATCCGGGCTGACAGACCGGAAGCTCGTCACGAAACTGCCCAGCGTGGCACGTACCACGCGTGGGTCGGCATATTCGATCTGCTGAGGAAAACCCGAACTGACCGAGGTGCCTAGCTTGTCGACCTCGACGATGTAGGGAACGAGCGTGACTTGCGAGCTCTGATAAAGTGCGTAGGAAAAACCGATGACCGCGATGGTGAGGCTGGTCATGCCAACGATTCGCCAGGCTGCCGCGGCCTTCACATAAGAACCATATCGTTCGTTCCATTCCTGCCGGGCGGCAAGGTACGGATTGTCAGGCGGATGTCGCACTGCCATTCGTCAAATCCCTCTTTGTCATTTGTTGTCGTCGCGACGCGGCGAAGGCGCTTTTCTGGAGCCGCCACCGGAGGCCTGATCCAACTTTGCGTTCGCAAGGCCCATGATTGACCCCGCATAGGCGCCAGGAGAGCCGATTGCCTTCTCCTTTGCTGCCGATCCCGCCGCTCGGCTCGTTGCACCGATGCTGGAGGCCATGCCCTTCAAGGCAGCTCCGGCGGTCGAAGTGCCGGCTGCGCGTGCGGCGCTGGCGGATGCCACGCCGGCCGCTGTGCCACCGGCTGCCAGGAAGCCTACCCCGGCTGCTAAAGACGCAGTCTGTCCGCCGTGGCGGATTGCCTCCATTCCGCCGCTAACGGAGGCGCCCTGGACGACACCTTGCATAATGTTTGGCACATACATGGCGACAATGAACACCACGACGGAGATGCCGGCGATTGCGAGTGAGGTGATGAACTGTTCCTCATCTGCTGTCGGCGCTGTAGCCAGTCCCAGAAGGACGTCCGAACCGATCCGGGCGATCATTACCAACGCCATGAGTTTCATGCCGACCGAAAACGCGTAGACAAGATATCGAACGGCAAAGTCCTTCGTGAAAGATGAACCGCCAAGTCCGAGCATGATCATACCAGCCAGAAGGCCAACATACATCTCGACCATGACGGCAACGAAAATCGCCGCGACGAGAGAAAATGCAATGACGACTACCACCATTGCGAAGACCGCCGCGATGGCTAAAGCATTGTCTTCAAACAATCCGAATTGGGCTTGTTTCGACATCTGGGCAGCCACACGAATACCGGCGTCGAAGACAGCAGCAGGGGACGCGGTTCCACCACCAGCTCCAATCTGGAAAAGACTGTCCACCACCGCCTTTGCAAAGGCCGGTCCGCGATCGAGGATGAAAGCAAAGAGGCCGACGAACATGATCCGGCGAACCAATGCGGCAAACCAGCTGTCTAAAGAGGCAGCTTGAATTGCGAGCCAAACGGCCGCGATGCCAATTTCAATCCCAGCCAGGATCCAAAACAGCGATCGTGCCGCTTCCATCACGGTCGTTTCCCAACCACGTGCGGCGGTGACGACCTGGTTTTCCAGTTCGGTCAGGACCTGCCCCTGCTGCGCAAGCGCCGTCGACGCGAAAAATATCAATAGCGCCGCTAGCAATGTCGAGCGGTATAAGAGGTGGAAGTTGATTACCATCGCGGACGCATCTCCTGCCCCACAAGCGGTTTCTCCTCGGGGGCTTTGAAGAACTTTTCCCGATGGCGGCGCTGGTCTTCCCTCAAAGCATCGGCGGTGGCGTCGCTGGGGGGCGTCACAAACCAATAGGTTGCCCCAGACGTGAGGCTGATGGCACCGCTGAGCAGAATGATGATCGTCAAGCGGCTCACCAGCGCGGCTCCATCTTCTGGCCTTCGGGAATGGATTTGACGTCAGCGGCGAAAAACTTCTCGCGCCGCGCTTGCGCTAGATCCTTGTCCATCTGTTCTGATTGATACCAGGTACCCATCATGGTCATCTGTTGCGAGACGAGGCCGCGGAGCTTCTGCATCTGCGCGACCTGCTGGGCGGCAATCTGATGGCCGACCTGTAACGCCTTCATCTGGCCGTCGGATGTCTCGGACATCGATCGGAGGGAACTCATGGTGGATTCCTCGCTCGCAAACTGATCTGCCGTGAGATTGGCAGCCCTTAACGTGCCGGCAATCGTATCGCGATTGGTGTCGGACCAGCTTTGATAGCCGGACGAGAAGGTGTCGCCGTTAGGAAGGTTCGATCTCAGGTCGGCAAAGCTCTGGAAACGCTGCCTCAATACGTCGTCCGCATTACCCATGGAGAAGGCGATCCCCTCCCCTTGCGACACAACGTTCTGCAACTCCTTCAGGTCGCCCTCAACCTTACCCCAAATGTGACTTGGAAGCTGCGCGGTGTTCTGCAGCATGTTGTCGTAGATTTTCAGCTGGTTCTGGATTTGCTCGGCCAGTTGACTGATCTGGGTGAGCTGGTTTTCGACCTGAACGCCGGACTTTTCCAGGAGATTGATCAACTCGGCATTGTTGGCGAGCTGCGTGAATTCCGTCGCTTCACCGGTCACACCTCCCGCAATGGAAATCCTCGGCAGCATAGCTGCCGTCGCGAACACTGCCGCTCTGAGCAGCTTAGCCTTGCCTGAGAAGGGATGCGGCATCGTCAATTCCTCTCGTTTTGAGCCAGTGGATGGGCCACTCAGGACCGTGTTCGGATTGAAGGGTGCGAATGCGCTTGAGATCGTCTTTTCCGGTTGCTCCGACGAAGGATAGCGTCAGCGGTCCGAGTGCCATGTCGAACAGGCGCCGGCCGACAGGCGAGGCGACGTAATACTCCCGTTTAGGGATGGCGGTGGCGACGAGCTCGATCTGGCGTTCATTGAAGCCGATCCGCTCGTAGAACTCGCGTGTACCCGGTTCTCTCGCAGCGCCGTTCGGCAGGCAGATTTTCGTCGGGCAGCTTTCCTTCAACACGTCGATGATGCCGGAACGCTCGGCGTCGGAGATGGACTGCGTTGCCAACAGCACTGCGCAATTGGCCTTGCGCAGCACCTTCAACCATTCCCTGATCTTGTCGCGAAACACCGGATGGCCAAGCATCAGCCAGGCCTCGTCGAGGATGATCAGGCTCGGCGCGCCGGTGAGGCGTTTTTCGATCCTCCGGAAGAGATAGGTGAGCACGGGGACGAGATTGCGCTCGCCCATGTTCATCAGCTGTTCGATCTCGAACGTCTGAAACGACCCGAGCGACAGCCCGTCCGTTTCAGCGTCGAGCAACTGGCCCATCGGTCCATCGACTGTGTAGTTTTGAAGCGCATCCTTGATCTCGCGAAGCTGTACGCCACTGACGAAATCGGACATCGAGCGGCCGGGCGCGCTTGCCATCAGGCCGATTTGTCGGGAGATTGCATTGCGATGGTCCGGGGTAATGGTGACGCCCTGAAGGGCGACGAGCGTCTCAATCCATTCCGAAGCCCAAGCTCGATCCCGCTCGGTCCTGAGATCGGCCAGCGGGCAGAAAGAAAGTGGTGGCCCCTCCCCCTCCTCACCGCCGACATCATAGTGATCGCCGCCTGCCGCAAGCGTTAGCGGCAGCATCGACTGTCCCTTGTCGAAGGCAAAGATCTGGGCGTGTTCATAGCGGCGAAACTGGGCGGCAATCAGCGCCAATAGGGTCGACTTGCCCGAACCGGTCGGGCCGAACACGAGCGTGTGGCCGACGTCGTCGACATGCAGATTCAGGCGGAATGGGGTCGATCCGGACGCGACCTGCATCAAAGGCGGCGATGTTGGTGGATAGAAGGGGCACGGCGCGTTCTGGCTGCCGGACCAGACGGAGTTCAACGGAACCAAATCGGAAAGGTTGCGGGTGTTGATCAGCGGCTCGCGGATGTTGCAGTACCAGTTGCCAGGAAGGCTTCCAAGGTAGGCGTCGGTGGCATTGAGGGTTTCGATGCGGGCTCCGAACCCTTCCGCTTGGATCAGCCTCCGGATCGCCTCGGCCTTCTCCTTCAGGCGATCGCTGTCCTGATCGAACAACACCACGACAGGCGTGTAATAGCCGTAGGCAACGAGTTGGGAGGACGCCTCTGCGATCGCGTCCTCCGTTTCGGCGACCATCGTCATGGCGTCCTGATCGACAGACCGGCTCTGCGTCTGGAATAGTTGATCGAAGAATGGCCGCACCTTCTGCTGCCACTTCTTGCGCGTCCGCTCGAGGCTGGCCTTCGCTTCCTCGGCGTCGAGGAAGATGAACCTGGACGACCAGCGATAGCTCATCGGCATCAGATCGAGACTGCCCAGAATGCCGGGCCAGCTTTCCGCCGGTAACCCATCAATCGCCACGACGCCGAGGAAATTGTTCTCGATGATCGGTGTCACGCCATGCTGCAGGTCGGCGGTCGCGACCCAGTCAAGGTACATCGGGATATCGGGCAGCCGCACGGGATGATTCTCACCGGTGATGCAGAAACGGATGAACTGTATCAGCTCGTCGTAGCGCGCGATCCTCGTCCCGCCCCGTTCCTCGGTTTCGCGTGTCGCCATGCGCCGGATGGAAATCGTGTTGGCGAGATATTGTTCGACTTCCCGGATCGTGTTGCGGAACACGAACAGCACCGTATCCGCATAGGATTGTGTCCGGCTCGCCTCGTCGGAATAGACATATTTGCTGAGACTGGACCGGCGTTGTTCAGCGGGGCGGTAGGTGAGGATGATCGCGTGTCGGCTTTCGAAGTGGCCCTGCTCTCGCTGGAAGTGAACCCGCCGTTCCAGATCGATCGCGCGGGTCACGGCGTCGGGGAAATGCGATGTGCCGGCCGACGTGTAGTCGACGGTCGAGATCCGTACCGCCTCAACCTGGATCATCCACCCTGATCCCAGCCGCGAGAGGACCGCATTGATCTGGCGCGAAACCTCGTTTCGCTCGATATCTGTCGAACTTTCGGAGTCGGGGCCGGCGAAATACCAGCCGGCCATCAGCGAGCCATCCTTTAGAAGGATGATGCCGTTGTCGACCAGACCAGCATAGGGCACGAGATCGGCAAATGATGGGCCAGATTGCCTGAAGGCGCGAAGTGCGACCATCAAAGTCTCCTCAATATCTGCGCCACGGGGTGGAAGTCGCCCGATAGGTGGGCTTGTAGGAGATGTGGCGGATGTAGACCCTCCGCATCATCGGATCGGCCTTGGCCATCATCCGCAGAGCGGCCACGACAAAGGTCCACATCGCAATGCCAAACAGTGCCGAAGCGACGGTGAGCACCACGAAGATCAGGATGATGGAGGCAAGCCCGGCGATCAGCACCAGTTCACGGTCTGCACCCATCAACAGGTTGGGTCGCGACAGCGCCCGGTGGATGCGATTGCGCTGCAGGCGGGAAACCGGATCAGCCATGTTTCGCCTCCCCTCCCCTCGCCGCGAAAAAAATTGGCGTGGCTTCCTTGACAGATCCGATGGACGCGCCCGTTGCTCCGAACAGGCCGACGATCTGCGTTGCACCGAGCAGGATGCCGGCGACCAGGACGACGTACATAAGACGTCGCGCGAAATCGTTGAGCTCGCCACCGAAGATCAACATCCCGCCGGCGATCGCCACTGCTGCCAATGCGATGAACCCAGCCACCGGTCCCGTTATCGACTCCTGGATCTGCTGGAGCGGTCCCTCCCACGGAAGGCCGCCCCCCGAACTTGCCAACGCCGGTGATACCGACGCCAAAATCCACAGGAGCACGATGCCAATGATCTTGAGTGCCGTGTTATGCTGCATTTTGTTCTGCCTCCTGGGCGTAGGATTGGATTTGGTATTGGCCAGCACCGAATCGCTCGACATGCAGGATGTCGGTTACCCGCCGTCCCTTCCCCGTTCGCTCGATCGAGATGATCAAATCCACCGCGTCGCCGATCACGGCCTGCATCGGCTGTTGGCTGACTTCGGCCGTCAGCTGCTCGAGGCGCTGCAAAGCTGATCGCGCGGAGTTGGAATGAATGGTGGTCACCCCACCTGGATGGCCGGTGTTCCAAGCTTTCAGGAGGGTCAAGGCCGCGCCATCCCGCACCTCGCCAACGATGATGCGATCTGGTCTCAACCGCATCGTGCTCTTGAGCAGCTTGGCCATATCAACGGTATCGCTGGTACGCAGCGCCACGGCGTTATCTGCAGCGCATTGGAGCTCAGCTGTGTCTTCGAGGATGACAAGCCGGTCTTCAGGGGCTGATTCCACGATTTGGGCAATCACCGCGTTCGCAAGCGTCGTCTTTCCCGAACCGGTTCCGCCGGACACGACGATATTGAGCCGGGAACTGATAGCGTTGCGAATGACTGAGGCTTGATGGGGCGTCATCACTTTGTTGCTAACGTAGTCATCGAGCGGTATGAGCCGGGACGCCCGGCGTCGGATGGTGAAGGATGGGGCGGAAACGATAGGCGGAAGAAGCCCCTCGAAGCGGTGTCCTCCAATCGGGATTTCTCCAGAGACGATCGGTTTGTCATCATCGACCACGGAATTGAGAACATGCGCCACGCTCCCGATGACGATCTCGGCCGCGCCTTTGCTCATCTCGCCCGCGGGGGCGATACCGTGTCCGAGCCGCTCGATGTAGAGCCTGCCATCAGGATTGAGCATGATCTCAACGACCGTTGGATCATCGAGCGCAACGCACAGCCTCTCCCCGAGGGCGTCGTGAAGTTTACGGATCAGACGGGGAAGTGAGAGTAAATGGGGCATGGGGCGCTCTCCTGGGCTGCAGTTACTTTGGACAGGTGGAAATCGGAGCGATAGCTCGGCGACCTGACTCGGTCGAAGCTAGTCTGGGTGGCCGCCAGGAGCCCGGCGACGCTGTTCGTCTCGTTGATCATTTTCGGCTCACCAAGACGGGACATGGGCCAGCCCGCGCGGGCGAGCAGCCGCTCAAACCGGACGTCGGTCGCCGTCGCGATTTCCCGGTAGCGGTGGAGCAGGCACCACTCGATGATGCCGGCGAACATCATCAAGGTAATGTCGTGAAGTGACCCCTCCCCTCTCCTCTCGCGTAACGTCGTGTCGACACAGAAGCGAGAGCTCTCGACCATAGCTGGATGAGCGTTGAGCGTTCCAGACGCGAGAAGCCGGGGGAAAGTCCGCTCCAGCATTGTCGGCCCGATTGCCGGGAGCAGCCGTGCGCAGCCAACGACGCGAGTGCTTCCGGCGACCGTCATTATGTATGTCGGTTGGAGATCATCAAACTCGTCGTATTCACGACCATCTCGCACCCTGACATTCCAGGAAAGGCGGGATCCGAAAATCTCAGACCGGAGCCTGTGCATGTCGTTCAGCAGCAAAACGTCTTCGCAAGACATAGCTTTGCCAAGTGCAATGACCTTCATGTGGCAACTCCACTGGTATGCGGTGGGGCAGAACTGCATGCCGGTGCTGGCGAGGAATAGTCCCAAATTTGGGACTGCGATTCGGGGTTCCAGTGATTTCGCCATCTCGGTCGGGGAACCTCCGCGATGATTCATGTGGAGAGGGCTCCCAAATTTGGGAGTCGGACTGCAATGGGAAGACAAGCGTTTGTGATCGTCATCTATCTGAAAAGAAAGAGAAATATAGAAATTCATAAGGGCATCCGTCGATTGATCCCTTGAAGTTATTAACCAACCGTTAACCAAAAAGCCCTTGCCGGGCCGAGAGAATCGCCCATAGTAATCACGCTTTAGAGGTGAAGTGCCTCGGAAAAGCGTTATTCTTAAGGTGGCGGCGAAATTGAACGTGATGGCGAACGTGAACATCAGCGATGACAAGGACTTCGACGAGGAGATTCTTGAGCAGGGCGAGCTCATTTCCGACAAGCTCAACATGCTCCGCCTTGAGCAATATCCGCCCAACGCGGAGAAGGGCCTACGCCTTTTTTCGTCTGTGGAAGTCGCCGACTACATCGGTGTATCACAAAATCACATTAAGAAGCTTCACCTCGAAGGCAAGGGCCCTGTGCCTGAGGTGACGGGGTCGGGCCGCCGCTCCTACACTGCGGCGCAAATGCTGGAACTGAGGCAGTTTCTCGACAAGCATGGCAGATCCGATTTTAAGCGCTATGTCCCTCACCGTCGACCGGGGGAAGCGCTGCAGGTCATCTCCGTTGTGAATTTCAAGGGTGGTAGCGGCAAGACGACGACGGCGGCCCATCTTGCGCAGTATCTTGCTCTGACGGGCCATCGCGTCCTCGCCATCGACCTCGATCCCCAGGCGTCGCTAACAGCCTTGCATGGGATACAGCCGGAGCTCGACAAGAACCCCTCCCTCTTCGAGGCGTTGCGCTATGACGATCAGCGCAAGTCAATCAAGGAGGTTATTCAGCCCACGAATTTCCCTGGCCTGGACATTATTCCAGCCAACCTTGAGCTCCAGGAATATGAATATGAGACGCCGCTCGCTGCCTCGGACAAAAGTTCGCCTGAAGGCCGGTTGTTCTTCACCCGAATCTCGATGGCTCTCAGGGAGGTTGATGACCGCTACGATATCGTGGTGATCGATTGCCCGCCACAGCTGGGTTATCTTACCCTTACCGCGTTGACTGCATCAACCTCGGTACTGATCACTGTCCATCCGCAGATGCTCGATATCATGTCGATGAGCCAGTTTCTGCTGATGCTCGGTGGGATTCTACAATCCATCAAAAGCGCTGGAGCGATTGTTCGCCTCAAATGGTTCCGCTACCTCGTTACGCGCTATGAGCCAACCGATGGCCCGCAAGCGCAAATGGTCGGGTTTATGCAGGCCATGTTCAACAAACGGATGCTTCAGAATCAGATGGTGAAGTCGACGGCAGTTTCCGACGCAGGCATCACCAAGCAAACCCTCTACGAAGTTGAACGGAGTCAATTCACTCGGTCTACCTACGATCGTGCGATGGAATGTTTGAACGGCGTGAACAAGGAAATCACCGCTCTTGTGCACAAAGCGTGGGGGCGGAAATGATCGATTTTCTTGACAGCCGTGCAGAATGGCAATTTTCACTTAGAAATCAGGATGATGAGCCGAAGTTGAGAGGTGATAATGGCTAGGAAGCATTTGCTGACGAGCGTTAGCTCTTCGCCAACCCAAAAAACGATCGATAGTAACCCCTCGGAAGCACGGGCTGACTATGCAAGGCGCGGTGCTTCGCGTTCTATGATGCAATCTCTCGACGAGATGGCAGAGAACTCGATGCGCGTTCTCGAGGGAGAGACGATCGTCAAGTTGGATCCCGACATGCTCGACGCCTCGGTCTTTGCCGACAGGATCAGCGACGATGAGGAAGAGTTCGCGGGCTTGGTAGAAGCGATCAAGCAGGCAGGTCAGTCATCACCTATCCTGGTCCGCCCTCACCCGGACGAGCCGAACCGATATATGATCGTGTACGGCCATCGACGGGCTCGTGCAGCTAAAGAGCTCGGCATCAAGGTTCGCGCAGTCGTCAAACCGCTTGAAGATATTGCTCATGTCATTGCGCAGGGACAGGAAAATACCGCCCGCGCTAATCTCTCGTTTATTGAGAAATCACTGTTTGCCAGAAAGCTCGGCAATAGCGGCATGAAAAAAGACACCATCAAGACTGCATTGACGGTGGACGATACCCTGTTGTCGCGCATGTTGTCAGTCGCAGACACTGTTCCCGAAGCCATTTTGGACGCTGTAGGCTCGGCAAAAGGCGTCGGTCGTGATCGGTGGGAAGATATCAAAAAACTGGTCACGGATCCTGCCCGCGCCAATTGGGCGATCGAGTATGTCGCTAGTGATACTTTCAGAGCGATTGCAGCTGAAGGACGCTTCAACGCGCTGCTTGCGCATCTGAAGCAATTCAAAAGACCCAAATCAAAGTCCAGCAAACCTTTGGAGAAATCCTGGGACCTAGCGGAGAAAGCCGTTGCGGTTTCGACCAAGGATGCGGGCCGGGCTTTTACGCTGTCTCTCAAGTCGAAGGATGCGTCGCGCTTCGGTGCCTTTTTATCTGAGCGGTTGGAAGATCTCTACGAGGACTTCCAACGAAATGAAACCCAGCGAACAGGAGACTGAACCGCAAAAGAAAAAGGCCCCCAAACGTCGCCGTCGTGGAAGCCTTCCTCATCGTGTAGCAACATGAGAATCGCATTTCCCCGAATCACAGTCAAGAGTCTTTGGCGTCTTTTGAGCGAGCGGACTTCTTTTGCCTTCTGAAAGGTGAAGAAAAATGCAGATGGGAAGTGTGACGACGCCTTTTGGGCGGCGGCCGATGACGCTTGCCTTGATAAAGGGCCAGTTCGAATCGGCCGATATCAAGCCAGGCAAATCAGTTGATAAGTGGAAGGTCTATCGCGACGTCTGTGACGCGCGTGCGGTCCTGGGGTTGAGGGACCGCGCCTTGTCGGTCCTTAATGCGCTTCTGTCTTTTTATCCTGAGACTGACCTTGTCGATGGAAAGAAGCTTGTTGTTTTTCCATCGAATGCGCAGCTCTCCACGCGAGCCAATGGGATCGCGGGAACGACGCTTCGCGAAAACCTGGCAATCCTCGTGAATGCAGGCATGATTCACCGCAAGGACAGCCCTAATGGCAAGCGATATGCCCGGAAAGATCGCGCAGGCGACCTTGAGGATGCCTTCGGGTTCAGCCTGGCGCCGCTCCTGGCCCGATCAGAGGAACTGGCTCGTTTGGCTCAGCAGGCAGCTGCCGAACGGCAACAGTTGAAAGTCATCAAGGAGAAGATCTCGCTTTGCCGGCGCGACATCCGCAAGATACTCACCGCTGCTATCGAAGAGGGCGCATCCGGCGACTGGGGTAAGATTGAAGCCCATTACGTTGGTGTCGTCTCCCAAGTTTCAAAAGCTCGAACCGCTGAAGCACTGAGCGGCATTCTGGATGAATTGTCGATGCTTCTCGAAGAGACACTCAATGCCCTGGAAAATCAGCTAAATACAGACAAAACCGTCACCAATGATGACGTAGGCCGTCAGCACATACAGAATTCAAATACCGAATCCATCCATGAATCTGAACCTCGCACAGAAAAAGAGCAGGGCGGAAGATCCAGCCAAGCCATCAGGCCGTTGAGCGAGCCGATTAAGGCGTTCCCACTCGGTCTCGTGCTGAGGGCCTGCCCGGAGGTGGCGATGTATGGACCCAATGGGGCCATCAGCAGTTGGCGCGAGCTGATGTCGGCGGCGATTACCGTTCGATCGATGCTGGGTGTCAGCCCGTCGGCGTATCAGGATGCCTGCGACGCAATGGGGCCTGAAATGGCCGCCGCGGCTATGGCTTGCATTTTGGAGCGGGGAGGCCACATCAATTCGGCCGGAGGGTATTTGCGGGATCTCACCAGACGGGCCGAGAAAGGCGAGTTTTCGCTTGGGCCGATGCTGATGGCGCTGGTACGAGCGAATGGCGGAGCTGAGCAGAAGACGGGATGAAGAACGCCGCGGGGGAGGGTGCGAGACGCATGCCGGTCAAGCGTCAAGAAATCGCCGATCCCCCCGTCGCAGTTTCCATCGACGCTGGGTGAGCCGAGCGTTGTGACCGGAAGACGCAATGTGCAGCTAGGCCAGCGTGCGATCCAAGCGAATGAGACATACGGATAGAGCGCGGGTTCTCTAAGCCTTCCGGATCGTCACATCGATGGGACCTCAGCGCTGGACAGCGAAAGAGCCGTAAAGAGCTTCGCTCAACTTCTGCCTTCCCGATGCTCCTTGGCACGGGCAGCATCAGTACTTATGCCCAGTCTTAGCAATCCAGTCGTGCGCAAGTCGAAGACCAGTAGGGGTGCCAAAGCCGTTACCTCGGAAATTGCCCATTCCTCGATCTCGCTCTCATCATTCACCCGCTCGCTCGAGCTTAAACGGTCCCTGATAATGGTTTCAGCAATTGCTGCTGCCACATCTCGCGCGCTATAAATGAGCTGAAATACCCTGCCTGGGCTGGAAAACCGCGTTTGCCCGAAACCCATTCCAAGTGGGGTCGCCATATAGGCCACGGGCATCACGCGCAGGTTTGGGGCTGGAACTTGAGCGCCAGGTCCGATACGATTTGTGGATCAAGCTTCACGGTTCATCCAAAGTCCTGCTGGGCGGCTGCGATAACCTCGCCGATCTTACCAGCCTTGAGCCGGTCAATCGGGGCGCCGCCAATGCTTGGTTTGGGCTGAGTGAGCCATTGCCAGGCTGTGCGCGGGTTGCCGATGATCCGTGTCACATCCGACATGCCCTTTACCGGGCGGCCATCCACGAACTGTGCCAGTGGGAAGACATGCTTGCGTTCCCCTTTCAAGAGACCGATGACCGCGCCCCGCTTCTGCCAGTCGGGTAAGGTTGACCGTTTCGTGCCGAACGCCTTCTCGATCTCGGCAGGACCGGCAACGGCACCCGCCCAATCTTCGATCCGGGCAGGTGTGGAATAGGTCGACAACCGCTGACGCCCTTCATCCAGTTCGAGCAGTTTACCGAGCCCGGCGCCCTTGCTCACCTCCACCGGCCGCTCTACCGTCAGAACCGTTAGCGGAGGTGTATCCCGGGCCGCCAGATCTGCGACGACTGCTCCAAGTGCTTCCGCGAGCTTGTCCTCGCGCGATACGATCTTCTGTTGCTGTTCGGTTGTCAGTTGCGCTGTGGCGGCCGAGATGGCGACCACGACCTTCCCCGTCGCCATAAGAGCTGTCTTGGACAGACCGGGATTGTGGCGAGCGAGGACCTTGAGTATGTCAGCCATTGCGGCGGCTTTCACTGCAAACGCCCCGGCAGTGCCCGATTTTGAAGCAGTCAGTACCATTGCCATCTCCATTGTCTGTGAGAGAGAAATAGTACGGATTGTCCGGAATCTCCAGATTGCACGGTCACGTTCTTACACTGCTTGCACGACTCCTCACTGCACGACACCCAATAGCGGAGCGCTTAAAGACGTTGCGGGCAAAGGGGGTTTCCGACCGGCGGACGGCAAGGAAGTTCGGAGTATGTGCCGCGTGGTCGAACGGCTTTGGTTGCGCTATGCGTGGCCCCACAGAGTGAGAATGCGGTCGCCCTACCGTTTCGGTGCACAGGCTCGATCAGAGCCCGATGTCTTCGGATCGGGGGAGGTGAGGGGAGACGCAGCCTTGAATGACAAGAGGTCAGCGCAGCCGCTGATCATGATACCGCGATTGCTTGCAGGATCGAGGCGATCCAGGTGACGATCGCGGCAATAGCGACCACCCGTTCTGGATGTTTAAGAAAATGGCAAAGTTGCATGGCACGTGCTCCTGGAAGTGTTGGAGCCTCAATAATCCGAAATAGATTGGCGTACTGTTACCGGAGGAACAGGCATAGCATAGAACGAGCATATTCAAGCGTCTTAACAACGCCCAGTTTCCCGCCAGGATTACACGGGCTGCTCGTCTGCCACACAATGAGATACTCTACTCGAATTCAGCGGGGGCAGGACCCAGAGAAACTGATTGGTCGGAGCGATAACTATCACCGCTTTGCGCTATGAAGAGTCCTTCGAAGCGCCTCGTCCTGGTCCTCTTCAGAAAGCGACACGCGTTGTGATGCCGCATCGCCATCCTTCACTTCAAAGGTGTCCGGCGTAACGTCATGTATCAAACTGTAGGCCCGCATGGCAGCGTCCTTATGGTCGCTTGCCTCGACGATCATGCTAATGGTGACCTGGTAGTGTGCCATAGAGATTCCTTAATTGCCCGCGTCGTCGAACTTTTAATGACTGTAACCTCTGAGGTCAAAGCTTGGGCGGACATTGGAGCGGCACATCGCGGGTGGCGAGGCTCCCGTCAACGTTGGTGATTGTTTGCGCAGCTGTTCGGGTGAGACGCTCCGCATTCTGTATGACTTGAAGCCGCCGGCGTGAAGTCACGTACTGAGATATTTACGTATGGTTTCGTACCAAATAGGGGAGGGGCCTGCTAAAGCCCGGACGCCTTGGTCAAATTGACCCGGAACCGATCCCGTCTTCGCTGATACCGCCGGGTCATCTCGGCTGAGGCGTGGCCAAGCTGCTTTTGCACATAACGCTCGTCGACCTCGGCCGAGGAGGCTAGGCCCGCCCGCAGCGAGTGGCCGGAGAATTTGAGGGCGCGCTCGATCTCGCTGAGATCGCCGCGAACGCCCGCGGCCATCGCGGCCCGTTTCACCAGCCGCGCCACTTCCTTGTCGTTCAAACGCTCTGCTCCGACCGCTTTGCCTTGTCCCGTGACGCGGCGGAAAAGGGGACCGCGTGCAAGCTTGGCGAACTTGATCCACGTCTCCATAGCGACGACCGGACAGGTAGCGTCGGATGAGCCGCGACCGACCTCGACCTCGCGCCATCCTGTTTTGCCGCGCAGAGTGACGAGCATGCCCTTGTCGAAGATCTCGATCCAGCCGCAGCCGTCTTCCGTCTGGTCTGCTTTCAGATCGAGCCCGACGATTTCGGAGCGCCGAAGACCGCCAGCGTAACCGATCAGCAGCATCGCTCGATCTCGCAAGCCTCTGAGAGTGCCTCGATCCAGGGTTTCGATCATGGCGATGATATCCTCGGCCATCGCAGCCTCCTTCTGGACAGGCGGCCTGGCATGGCTGTTTCGGATGCCGGCCATTACGGTGGCGATATGCCGATCCTTGCGATCAAGCGAGAGACCGCGTTTGGCATAATTCCAGGACAGCGAGGACAGACGCCGCTCGATGGTTGAGACGGAGTTGGCCTTGACGCCACTTTCAGCTGTGCCGGAAGCGCAAGCCGTAATGTAAAGCCCGACGGTTTGTGGATGCGGGGGGAGGGGGGCGAGGTTCGAGCGCCGGCACCATGCGGCGAAATGCTTCCAGTCCGAGGCATAGGCTTTGCGGGTATTGGCGGAACTGGCGGCTTCGACATAGCTGCGTGCGCGCTCAGTGAGGTTGGCGAGATGTGCCGGCGTCTGGTCTTCGCCGACGAGAGAGGGGAGGGGGCTGTCGCCCGACAACTCCGGCACGGGAATACCACCGCCGGAGGCCGTGCTGAGAGACGGCGCTGAGGTGTCCGCGACGTGATTTTCGCCGTTTTGCTCGATGATTTGGGCCATTCTTGATATAAACAACAAGATGTCCGATAATGCAACATTATCGGTCGTTATTGGCTGACGACGAGTGGTGCGGTTAAGCGCCGATGTGGATGATAAAGCGCTCAGCCAAGTGTTCGCTCCGAGACCGTTTTAGCCAAGCCGGGCGTCTGTCGTGACGGTAGCGTCGCCTTAACAT
>UBTA01000027.1:0-105709 GCA_900468065.1 Hyphomicrobiales bacterium
GGGGGGGGGGGGGGCGGGGGGGGGGGGGGGTGGTGTGTTTTTTTCCCCCCCCCGGGGGGGGGGGGGGGGGGGGGGGGCGGGGGGGGGGGGGGGGGGGCTTCGCCACACGGCAGGAATCCCCTCCCCAACCCCTCCCCACAAGGGGGAGGGGTTTAACCCGGCCGGATCGCCCCAAATCGGTGGCGGCGGCATCGAGCGAAGCCAAGATTTCAAGGGAGAGGAATTCCCACATGACCACCTACACCAATTTCACCATCGAAACCGACGCCGACGGCATTGCGCTCGTCACCTGGAACATGCCCGACAAGTCGATGAACGTCTTCACTGTCGAGGTGATGAAGGAACTCGACGCGATCGTCGATCAGACGGTGGCCGACGAAGCCGTCAAGGGTGTCGTCTTCACCTCCGGCAAGTCCAGCTTCTCCGGCGGCGCCGATCTGTCGATGATCAAGGGCATGTTCACCTTCCAGGCCGAGCAGAAGAAGCTCGACCCCGATAACGCGGCGCAAAAACTGTTCGAGCTCACCGGCCAGATGACCGGCCTGTTCCGCAAGCTCGAAACATCCGGCAAGCCATGGGTGTCCGCCATCAACGGCACCTGCATGGGCGGCGCCTTCGAGATGTCCTTGGCCTGCCACGGCCGCGTCGCCGCCAATTCCAAGTCGGTGAAGCTTGCCCTTCCCGAGGTCAAGGTCGGCATCTTCCCGGGTGCCGGCGGTACGCAGCGTGTGCCGCGGCTCACCAATGCGCAGGACGCCCTGCAGATGATGACCACCGGTTCGTCGCTCACCCCGCAGCGCGCCAAGGCCATGGGCCTGATCCATGAAATCACTGAGCCGGCCGAGCTGATCAATGCCGCCAAAGCCATGATCAAGAACGGCCTGAAGCCGGTGCAGCCCTGGGACGAAAAGGGCTACAAGGTTCCGGGCGGCGGCATCTGGACGCCGGCAGCAGCCCAGCTCTGGCCGGCAGCGTCGGCGATCCTGCGCCGCGAAACCGCCGGCAATTATCCGGGCGGCCTTGCCATCCTCAAATGCGTCTATGAAGGCCTGCAGGTTCCCTTCGATACGGGCCTGAAGATCGAGCAGCGCTATTTCACCGAAATCCTGCAGACCACCGAAGCCTTCTCGATGATCCGTTCGCTGTTCATCTCGATGCAGGAACTCGGCAAGGGCGCCCGCCGCCCGGCCGGCATCCCCAAGTCGGACCTCAAGCAGATCGGCGTCGTCGGCGCCGGCTTCATGGGCGCCTCGATCGCCTATGTCGCCGCTGCCGCCGGCATCGAGGTGACCCTGATCGATCGCGACATCGAAGCTGCCGAGAAGGGCAAGGCCCATTCGGAAGGCCTGGTCAAGGATTCCATCGGTAAGGGACGCCTGACGCAGGACGAGGCGACAGCCCTTCTCGCCCGCATCACCCCTTCGGCCGATTATAACGACCTCAAGACCGTCAAGCTCGTCGTCGAGGCCGTGTTCGAAGACCGCCAGGTGAAGAAGGACGTGATCGAGAAGGTCGAGGCGGTGCTGTCCGAGGACGCCATCTTCGCCTCCAACACCTCGACCCTGCCGATCACCGGCTTGGCCAAGAATTCCAAGCGCCCGGCCCAGTTCATCGGCATCCATTTCTTCTCGCCGGTCGAAAAAATGATGCTGACGGAAGTCATTCTCGGCAAGGAAACCGGCGACAAGGCGCTCGCCACCGCGCTCGATTTCGTCGCCGCCATCAAGAAGACGCCGATCGTCGTCAACGACACGCGCGGCTTCTATGTCAACCGCTGCGTCTTCCGCTATATCCACGAAGCCTATGACATGCTCATCGAAGGCGTGCCGGCGGCGATGATCGAGAACATCGCCAAGATGGCCGGCATGCCGGTCGGTCCGCTGTCGCTCAACGACGAAGTGGCAATCGATCTATCCCAGAAGATCCTGAAGGCCTCGATTGCCGATCTCGGCGAAGGCTCGGTCGATCCGCGCCACATGACCCTGATCAACAAACTGGTCGACGACCTCGACCGCCGCGGCCGCAAGAACGGCAAGGGCTTTTACGATTATCCGGCCAAGCCCGCCAAGAAGTCGCTCTGGCCGGGCCTGAAGGACCTCTATCCGCAAAAGCCGGCCGAAAGCTTCGACGTCGAGACGATCAAGCAGCGCTTCCTGGTCACCATCGCCTTGGAAGCCGCCCGCACCATCGAAGAAGGCATCGTCACCGATCCGCGCGAAGCCGACGTCGGCTCGATCCTCGGCTTCGGTTTCGCGCCCTATACCGGCGGCACGCTGAGCTATATCGACGGCATGGGCGTCAAAACCTTCGTGGCCCTCTGCGAAAAGCTGGCCGCGACTTACGGCGACCATTTCCAGCCGACGCCGCTGCTCAGGGACATGGCGGCGAAGGGCGAAACGTTTTATGGGCGGTTTGACCCCTATGCGGCAGCTGCGAAGGCTGCCTGACAAAGGCCGCCAGATACCGGGGAAACCCCAAACCATCAGACAGGCCCTCCGGGCCTGTCTCACCACACCACCTTGCATCTTGAGGTTGAGACGGCGGCAATCCCGCGCGCCGCATCTGGTGGCTGGCGACGCCGTCCTTCTCTTGCAGGTATTTCCCTCCAGTTGCCCGTCGCTTCCTGCACGTTCCTCACACTCGGCTCTTTCGGCCGAGGCACCTCCCTCTCCTCCGTCATTCCTGTGCCTGTCACAGGAATCCAGTGCGCCGCGTCTGCGGCGCGCAAGACTCCCTTGAGACTCTCCGTGATGTGAAAGCCCCCTCACCGTGCGGACGCGCGGTGGCTGGATGCCTGTGACAAGCACAGGCATGACGGAGGGTGGGGAGGTTGCCGGGCGCAAACCGCAACCTTCGAAGGCAGCCCGCCAGCTCTCAAGGAGAGCGTTGCCTCCCATCGTCCCACCAAACAACAAGCCCTCTTGCCACTTCGCCACCCATGCCGCACCTTTACCGCGATGAAAGGCTACGTCTACATCCTTGCCTCAAAACGCAACGGCACGCTCTATACCGGCGTGACGAGCGATCTGCCGGGCCGGTTGTTCGAGCATCGGAACGAACTCACCAAGGGCTTTACCAGCCGCTACGGCGTCAAGACGCTGGTATGGTTCGAGGAACATGATCTGGTAACGACGGCGATCACCCGCGAAAAGACCATCAAGAAATGGCCGCGCCAGTGGAAGCTCAACCTGATCGAGGCGATGAACCCGGACTGGGAGGATATCGCGCATTATCTGCATGGGTTGTGAGAAGGCGGTGGCGCTTCTTGAATGCGCCGCCCCAGACTGCACAGCGCGTCTCATAGGCTCCTCATACTCCGCTCTTTCGGTCGAGGCACCTCCCTCTCCTCCGTCATTCCTGTGCCCGTCACAGGAATCCAGTGCGCCGCGTCTGCGGCGCGAAAGATTCGCTTCTCTTGAGGCGTTCTCTCGCCGCGCAGACGCGCGGCGGCTGGATGCCTGTGACAAGCACAGGCATGACGGAGTTTTGGGGAGCCGCCGACGCCAACCAACTGACTGCGGGGCGCTCCTCTTCGCAAATATCTCGGACGCCGCAAACCCCCTAGCCATACGCCGCACACGCGATACACTCGCCACCACATCCAACCCGGACCATCCATGGACGCCCTCAGCCCCCACGCCTTCACCACCCCAGCCGAATGGGACACTTGGCTTGCCGCCAACCACGCCCTGTCCCCCGGCATCTGGCTGCTGATTGCCAAGAAAAACGCCGCCAAGCCACTGATCACCATTGGTGAGGCGCTGGATGTTGCGCTTTGCTATGGCTGGATCGACAGCCAGCGGAAGGGGTTTGATGCACACGCCTATCTGCAGCGCTATTCGCCGCGGCGGGGCAAAAGTCCGTGGTCGCGGTTGAATGTCGACCGGGTGGCGGCGTTGACTCAAGGTGGACGGATGCAGGCAGGCGGCCTTGCGGAAGTGGCGGCTGCCAAGGCAGACGGACGCTGGGCGGTGGCCTATGAGCCGCAGCGCCATGCCGGGCTGCCGGAGGAGCTGGCAGCGGCGCTGAGCGCCAATGCAAAAGCTGCCGCCACGTTTGCAGCGCTCGACAAGACCGGCCAATACGCACTGATCCTGCCGCTCCTGAAGGCCACCACGCCAAAGATCCTTCTGGCACGCGTCGAGAAAGCCGTGGCCCGGCTCAGCGGGGACAAATAAAGCCTGCCACTGCCGCCAAATGCCGCTGCGCCCGGCTTTTCGAATAAAAAATCATCCCCATTCATCCCCGGCCTGAAAAATGCGGCCATACTTCTTCCCGTCTCCGCCGCCGGAGTGTTTCGCGAGACGGTCGCGGGCAGGTGGAGGCCGGCGCCCTGGTTTGACCCGTAACGTGCGGCAATGGCCAGGGAGGTGACAGCCATGGTGGTCCTGTCTTCGGGCAGCGCCGCCTATCAAGCCTCCCCCGGGCCGCCAGGTCCGGTTCGGTTGAGCCGTGCAAGTGGCCGCGCATCCCGAAAGGATGCCGTGAAGAAAGTCATGCAGCGAGGCGAGGCAATCACCTGTAGGGGCCGGACACCCCGAACGAACGCCGAAGGCCACGCGAGTGCGGAGCCACAGACTAAAACTCAAAATGAGGTTTCGCACTCGTGTGGGCTCTCCACGAATTTCAACACGGGCAGAGCTGCCGCGTGACCGCAACAACGTGCGCGAAGGAAAGGCGGGATGAAGATCAGAATGCAGGAGGAGCAGCAGTGCGACGACGCTGAACGCGATGCCAACCCCTATATCCCCGGCTTCACCTGGGGCGAATTCCACCGGTTGACGGAGCGCCAGCAGGAGCAGGAGTGCCAGAAAATACTACAGGTCAGCGCCAGTTCGCTTGGCTATTGGAAGACCTGCAGCCTCTCGCCCTGCCGCCGCGCAAAGGCCTGCCGGAGCTTTCTTTCGGAGGCGCAGGCAACGTCCGGCCGCTATCACCGGTGTTTTCCGCCCTGCATCCGCGAGGAGCCGCGGCGTCAATCGGCAACCTTGACGGAAATGTTCAGAATTGCCGGCTTACCGGATGACACCGAGTACATATGAAAACCGCCGGCAGTGCCGGCGGTCAAAGGTCGAAGTGGTAGTGCGGCGCTTAGGCCGCCGCGCCCTGGATGGCCGAAACCTGCCAGTCGCCGCCGCGCTTGCGCAGGAACGTCCAGAGCTCGACGGTTTCCGTCAGGTTGTCCGGATCGCCCTCGACAACGCGGCCGGTGGCGCGGTCGCGGGTGACGTCGATGCTCTCGTAGCGCATGGCAACGGTCGCATAGTCATCGCCGTCCTCGTTCCAGGCTTCGGCGACATCGCCCTGCACCAGATGCACATCACGGACCTCGTTCTTCAGGCCCTTGGTGGCATTGTCGCTCAGCTCTTCGGCCAGCCACGACATCGCTTCCGGCGTCGTCAGCTTGCGCAGCGTGGCGTAATCTTCGGCCGCATAGGCAGCCTGAACCTCTTTCAGCATCGTCTCGAACTGGCCGAGGTCCTCTCCACCGACACCAATCTCGTCGGTCGTATCATCGGCCATGCGCGGCTGCGCCGGGCGGGCGGCACCGCCGCCGAGAGCCCCGCCACCAAGCGCGCCGCCGATGGACGGGATCTTGAAGGATGGCATTCCCGAACCGGAGCCAGAATTCTGGCCCTGGCCAAAACCCTGCATCGGCGAGGTGGCAGCGCCACGCGGTCCATAGCCGGCCGGCGCTGCCGTCTGGCGATTGCGGAAGAAGCGCAAAGCGAGCATCACGGCGCCGCCGATCAGCGCGATCTGCAGCAGCATGCCGAGCATGCCGGCCATGCCGCCGAAACCATTGCCCATCATCATGCCGATCAGGCCGCCAAGGGCGAGACCACCGAGCATGGAGCCGGCGAAGCCGCCGAAGAAGCCACCGGGACGCTGGGCGCCGGGACGGGCCGCCTGGCCCATGTTCTGCTGGCCGGCAGCGCCGGGCGTCGCCTGGCTCTGCGGGGTCATCGTCCGGTTGATCGGCGTCGCATCCGCCGGCGCCGTGCGGGTGACCGGCGGTGCCGAGAATGTGCGGGTGCCGCGGCTGCCGAAGCTGCTGCCGCCACGGCGGGCCTCAGCCAGATCGACCACCGTCAGCATCACCATGGAAGCGACCGCAAAGGTCGCAAGAACGCGTCCAACTCTAAACATGAAACCCAATCCTGTTGTTCACTCCCGGCCCGCAACCGCGCGCCTCTTGGCAGACATATGGGGGCAATGACTGCCGAATTGAAGGCTTTTACGCCGCAGTTCACGGTAAAGCGGCCCCACTTATGCCTTTTGAACCCCCGGGCATTGACGAAAAGTCTGGCGAAGCGGAAGGATTGGCGCTGGCATCACGCGGTTTGTGGGGGCCGCAGATATCATCGAAGGGGCATGCGATGAGCCATGCACTGCCCGAAACTCATCTCGTCCGGCATGGGCAGACGGAATGGAGCCTGTCCGGAAAACATACCGGCCGCAGCGACATTCCGCTAACGCAGGCGGGCGAGGATGCAGCCCGCGGTCTGGCAGACCGGATGCACGGCCTGACATTCCCGATTGTCTGGTCAAGCCCGTCGCAAAGGGCGTTCAACACCTGCACGCTCGCGGGCTTTGGCGACAGATGCGTGAAGAAGGACGATCTTGCCGAATGGGACTACGGCGCTTACGAGGGCCTGACGACGAAACAGATCCTTGCCGGGCGTCCCGGCTGGCAATTGTTCCGGGACGGCTGCCCTGGGGGTGAAGCGGCAGCGGATGCCGGAGCGCGGGCCGACAGGATCATCCGGGAGATCCGCCAGATCGACGCTGGGGTGCTGATCTTCTCCAGCGCCCATTTCCTACGGGTGCTCGCCGCCCGCTGGCTCGGCCTGCCGCCCGAGGACGGCAAGCGGTTCGTGCTGGATACGGCCAGCATCAGCGTGCTGGGTTACGAGCATGACCGGACCGAGCCGGTCATGCGCCGATGGAACCAGACCTGACCCGCCGTCAGCCGATGAACGTGTCGTACAGCAGTTTCAGATTCAGCACGACGATGATCGAGGCGACGATCCAGGCAAGGGCGGCGACATATTTCGGGATGACGAAGGTGCCCATCTTCTTCTTGTCGGAGACGAAGCGCACCAGCGGAATGACCGCGAAGGGCAGCTGCATCGACAGGATGACCTGGCTGAAGACCAAAAGTTCAGCCGTACCCTTCTCGCCATAGATCCAGGTGACGATGACGACCGGCACGATGGCGATGCCGCGAGTGATCAGGCGGCGGGCCCATTGCGGAATGCGCAGCCGCAGAAAGCCTTCCATGACGATCTGGCCGGCGAGCGTTGCCGTCACCGTCGAATTGAGGCCGGAGGCCAAAAGCGCCACCGCAAACAGCGTTGAGGCGATACCCAGGCCCAAGAGCGGCGACAGCAGTTCGTAGGCCTGGCCGATCTCGGCCACATCGGTGCGGCCATTGGCGTGGAAGACGGAGGCAGCGATGATCAGGATGGAGGCGTTGATGAACAAAGCCAGCATCAGCGCAATCGTGCTGTCGGTGGTCGCCCACTTGATCGCATCGCGCTTGCCCTCGTCGGTGCGCTTGTAGTTGCGGGTCTGAACGATCGAGGAATGCAGATAGAGATTATGCGGCATGACGGTGGCGCCGATAATGCCGATGGCGATGTAGAGCATGGCCGGGTTGGTGACGACTTCGGTCGATGGCAAGAAGCCGTGAAGAACAGCCGCGATCGGCGGGGCCGCGGCGGCGATCTGGACGACGAAGCAGCCGGCGATGACGATCAGGAGCGCAATGACGAAGGCCTCGAGATAGCGGAAGCCTTTGTTCATCAGAAGCAACAGCAGGAAGGCATCGGCCGCCGTGATCAGCGCGCCGCCGATCAGCGGAATACCGAACAAAAGCTGCAGCGCAATCGCCGTGCCGATGACTTCGGCAAGGTCGCAGGCGATGATCGCCGCTTCGCAGGCAAGCCAGAGCATGAAATTGACAGGCCTGGAATAGGTATCGCGGCACGCCTGGGCGAGATCGCGGCCGGTGGCGATGCCGAGACGGGCGGCCAGCGCCTGCAGGAGGATCGCCATCAGGTTGGACAGCAGAATGACCGTCAGCAGCGTATAGCCGAATTGCGAACCGCCGGCGATATCGGTCGCCCAGTTGCCCGGGTCCATGTAGCCGACCGAGACCATGTAGCCTGGCCCCATGAAGGCGAGCATTCGGCGGAACCAGACGCCACCGGAGGGCACGGCGATGCTGGAATTGACTTCGGGGAGGCTTGGCCGTGCGTCCTCCTTGGGGCTGGAAAAGGTCCAGCTTTTTTGCGGTGGAAGGGCGGCTTCGGAATTGGACATGCACGGTCTCCGGATGCGGAATGGGCTCTGTTATCCGAAAGCTATGCCAAGGCAAAACATTATGCAATAGGCTATATTTCATCGATTGTGCTTTTTTCAGCAAATGAAAAGGCACATGCGACGGGAATGTGGAGGACGGGATAAATCATTATGAAAAATCCAAGCCCGTGTTATGAAACTTAAAAAACCAACGTTGAAGAAACTTGAGAGGACACCGCCCCCTTGCCGCGCCGCCCTGTTCCCCGCACGGACCCGCTCCCAGACGCGGACATTCATTCCGAGGGCTTTCGGCAGACCCGCGAAGCACGGCGGGGTGCGCTGATCGAGGATTATGTCGAACTGATCGCCGACCTGATCGAGGATGGCAACGAGGCCCGGCAGGTGGATATCGCCGCCCGTCTCGGCGTGGCGCAGCCGACGGTTGCCAAGATGCTGGCAAGGCTTGCCTCCGAAGGACTGGTGTCGCGCAAGCCCTATCGCGGCGTGTTTCTGACCGAGGCAGGCCAGAAGATGGCGCTCGAAAGCCGGTTGCGCCATCAGACGGTCGAAGCTTTCCTGCGCTGCCTCGGCGTCAGCCCGGAAACCGCCCGCATCGATGCCGAGGGTATCGAGCATCATGTCAGCGGCGAAACGCTGGAAGCCTTCCGCCGGTTCATCGACAAGAAGGCCTAACCAGCCCGCAGCCGCCTGCCGAAGCGTTCGCCCAGAATGATGATGATGCCGGCGGAAAAGATCAGTGCTGCGCCGGCAAAAACCTGGGTGGCGGGAATATCGCCCCAGATCAGGAACCCGAGCCCGAAAGCCCAGATCAGCGACGAATATTCGAACGGCGCCAGAACAGAGACCGGCGCCTGGCGCATGCCTTCAAACAGCGCATATTGCGCGATCCCGGCAATCAAGCCGGTGCCGATCATCAGCGCAATATCCAGAAGGCTTGGCGGAACCCAGGTGATGATGACGGCAATGCCGGTGAACAGGATGAAGAAGCCACTTGACAGCGTCATCTGCACCAGCGTCACCTCTTGCATCGCCGTCTTGCGCAAAAGCACCGTCGAAAACGCCCAGAACACCGCTGCCTGTAGAGCGAGCCAGACGGGCAAGGACAGTTTCATGCCCGATCCGAACGGGTCTGTGGCCACCAATACCCCGACGAAACCAACGATGACCGCGATCCAGCGAAGCGGCGGCACATCTTCTTTCAGGATCGGCACGGCGAGAATGGTGATCAGGATCGGCGCTGCGTAATAGATCGTTGTCAACTCGGCCAGGCCCAGATCGCGTGCGGCCGTATAGTAGGACAGCCAGGCGGCAAGCAGAAGCAGGTTGCGCAGGATCATCGGCTTGAGAATGGGCGAATGCAACGAGCGCATAAGCAGCGGACCACGGCCGATGGCAGCACAGATCGCAAAGATCGTCACGCTGCGCACGAACAGGATCTGCCAGACCGGCAGCGCCACCACCAGCCATTTGACCGAGGCATCCTGCAGCGTGAACAGGAAATAGGAAAAGATCGTCAGCAGAATGCCTGATAGCACGGAGGTATTCACGCAAGGCTCCCGGGCGCAAATCGCGCGCGCTCTGTGATATCGCGAGGCCCGCACACAAGGAAGAGGCATGACAGTGAGACGTGTGGCGAAAAATGGGGGCACGACGGAAAATAGTGCCCGGTGCAGGCACAATCCGGATGAAGGCCATCCGTGCCTTGCGCCTTACTGCCGCCCTGTCAAAGCCCGATCACCGACAGCATGACAAAGGTGGCAAACAGCACGAAATGGGTCATGCCCTCGATGGCATTGGTTTCGCCATCGTTGAGGTTGATGGCCGCAACGATCAGGGTGATCGTCACCATCACCGTCTGCACCGGCGTCATCGCCATGATGAAGGGCTGGCCGGTATGGAGCGCAATCGCCTCCATCACCGGCACCGTCAGGATGACGGTGGAGAGCGAGGCACCGAGCGCGATGTTGACGACGGCCTGCATGCGGTTGGCAAGCGCTGCCCGCATCGCCGTCATGATTTCCGGCGAAGCTGAAATGGCAGCGACAACGATCGCCGCCAGAACCGGCGGGGCGCCGCTCCCCTTCAGGCCGGCGCTCAAGAGGCCCGACATGATTTCGGCCAGCGCGCCGATGATGACGACTCCAATGATCAGGATGGTTATCGACATCACCACCGGTTCGTCTTGGGATGGGTGCTTTTCCCCACCTTCACGCTTGGGATAGCTGTAGCTGAAAAAATAGCTGTGCACGCCCACCTGCATCTTCAGGAACACCGCATAGAGCGTGACCATCGCGACGATGGTGAAGGCGGAGTAGAGGTGCCATTTGGCCTGCGGAACGAATTCCGGCACGATCATCGAAATGCCCATCGCCGTCAGGATCATCACGCTGTAGGTGCGGCTGGAATCGTCGTTATAGGATTGCTCGCCGTGTTTCAGGCCGCCCAGCAGGGCTGCCAGCCCGAGGATGCCGTTGATGTCGAGCATGACGGCAGAATAGATCGTGTCGCGCACCAGGGTCGGCGATATCTCTTCACCGCTCATCATGATCGCCAGGATGATCACTTCGACAAGCACCGCCGACAGCGTCAGGATCATCGTTCCATAGGGATCTCCGACCTTGGCGGCCAGGACTTCGGCGTGGTGGGCAACCCGCATCGAGGCGAGAACGATGGCAAAGACCAGCACGACCGCACCGATTAGCGCCGCCACCTGTCCGGCATCAAGCAGCGCATGTTCGAACAGGAAGCCAGCAACGGCCATGACGACCGAAACACCAAGCAGGACTTCGGACTTGAGGAAGGAGAACAAACGGGCGCCTCGCGAGCAGCGGAAGGGGTTCAACGGAGTATAGGCGGCAGGCGGCGCTTTTCAATCGGACATCGGGGACCGGGCAGAGAACAAAACAGGATTATTTTCCTCATACGCTTTACTACAGACCGCATTTTGGCTAATCTCAGCGGAGAATAAAGTGTCGGCAAAAAGCCCCAACGCACAGAAAGCATAACGCTTCACCGCCTGCAGGATGCGCAATGATGTTGTCACATGACCGGATCTGGAGTGCCATCGATGCACTCGCCGAGCGGCATCAGCTATCGCCCTCGGGTCTTGCCCGGCGGGCGGGACTTGATCCGACGTCCTTCAACAAATCCAAGCGGCATTCCGCCGACGGGCGCGAGCGTTGGCCATCGACAGAATCACTGGCCAAAGTGCTCGACGCCACCGGCTCGACCATCGGTCAATTCATGGAATTCCTGCGGCCCGAGCCTGCTTCCGGATCCATGCCGGAAGGCGCCTTTCCACCGCAGATAGGCTCCATACCGCTGCTCGGTTTTGCCCAGGCGGGCGCTGGTGGCTTTTTCGACGATGGCGGCTTCCCTGCCGGACAGGGCTGGGATGTCGTCGATTTTCCCGCGCCACCGGCTGCCAAGGCCGGCGTCTATGCGTTGGAAATCCAGGGTGACAGCATGTTGCCGCTTTATCGCGATGGCGACGTGCTGATCGTCGAACCCGGCGCGCAGATCCGCCGTGGCGACCGCGTGGTGGTCAAGACAGCCGGCGGCGAGGTGATGGCCAAGGTTCTGGTGCGCCAGACACCGCGCAGCATCGAATTGCTCTCGCTTAATCCCGAGCATCCGAACCGTACATTCGAACTCAACGAGGTCGAATGGATAGCCCGTATCATCTGGGCAAGCCAATAGGACAGTTTTCCTGATGACGCGGCATCTGCTTACCATCGGCGGCGGCCTTGCCGGAATTGCCCTGACCGTCGCCCTGCTGGTGACGGGCGCTTCGGTCATCCAGGGACGGCAGAGTGCCGATGCCCCCGATTTTGCGCTGGAAACGCCTGATCTGGCCGATGTGCCCGACCTCGGTGGCGACGCGGCGGGCACGGAGGACAGTCAGGTTCCGGCCGATGCCGCCGGCGGCGCCAGCGATACCGGCACGATGGAGCCGCAACAAAAATCGGTGCGCGACATTGCTCCTGAACAATTCGGGCTTCCACAGGACGTAAAGGCCCAGCCCCTGGAAAGGATAGAGCCCCGCACACCGCTTTCACAGATCGTGGCACGACCGGAACCGCTCCCCACGGTGCTGCGCCATCCGGTCGCACTGTCGGCAGGCCTGATACAATTCGGCGGCCGGTTTCTGCAACTGGACGGGGTACTCCCGCAAAAGGTGGACCGTGTCTGCGGCGACGCAGGAAAGACATGGCCCTGCGGCGTGATCGCGCGAACTGCGCTGCGCAATTTCATCAGGTCTCGCGCGCTTTTGTGCAATGCGCCGAAAAACGGCTGGCAGGGAACCTTGACCACGACCTGCCGCCTCAACAATGCCGACCCGGCCGCATGGCTGGCCGAAAGCGGCTGGGCGGAGGTTCCCGCGGGATCGCCGTTGGCCGGCAAGGTGGAGGCTGCCCGCGAGGCCCGCCTCGGTTTCTTCGGGGACGACCCCCGAACTTTCGATACGACCACCGCGCCGGCTGAAACGCCGCTTCCCGGGGATGTGGATACCGGTGTTGATATGACCGATCAGGGCTTGTAGACCACGGCGACGGTTCATACGTCACAACACCGGCACAGCAACACGGATAGGTCATGCCCGAAACAATGAGCCATCATGAAGCCCTCATCTACGTCATGGTGATGATGTCAGCCGTCGATACTGCCATGACCGATACCGAGTTGGAACGCATCGGCAGGTTGACCAGATTCCTGCCGGTGTTTGACGGTTTCGACCATGACCATCTGATACATGCGGCGCGCGAATGTACGGCCCTTCTCGACGGCCCGGAGGGGCTGGATATCGCACTCGAAGTCGTGCGCGAAGCTCTTCCCGCGCGTCTCTACGACACGGCTTATGCGCTGGCAGTCGAGATTGCCGCCGCCGACCTTTCGATCCGCCTGGAGGAAATCCGGCTGCTGCAATTGCTACGCGACCGGTTGGGCCTCGACAAGCTGACCTGTGCGGCAATCGAGCGGGGCGCCATGGCTCGCTTTCGCAAATAAAGGCCGCTCTTTTCCGCTTCACGCCAAAGTGCATTCACCTTGATTGCCGTCCCTATAGAATGGCCGTCGGCGAGACGAGGATGGGGAAGACATGACGGTACAGATATTCGGCATCGGCGAACCGGCCTGGCGCCTGACATTCTTTGCCGCATTCTTCCTCTCGCTTGCCGTCCTCGAACTGGCTCACCCCCGGCTGGAGCGCCCGGACCTGATGCGCGCCCTGAAAGCACGGCGCTGGTTCACCAATCTGTCCATCCTGGTCCTGTCGTCGCTGATGCTGCGGATGATCTTTCCGGCGGCCGCCACCGGTGTTGCCCTGTACGCAGACGCGCACGGATATGGCATTTTGCCGATGCTCGGGCTGCCACCGTTCGTCAGCGGTGTCCTCGCCTTCGTCATTCTCGATTTCGCCATCTGGCTTGAGCATGTGATCTTTCACAAGGTGCCGCTGTTCTGGCGCATCCACCGGGTGCACCATGCCGATACCGGGCTGGATCTGACAACGGGGCTACGCTTCCACCCGATGGAAATCCTGTTGTCGATCCTGTGGAAATCGGCAGTCATCCTGGCGATCGGCGCACCGCCGGTCAGCGTGCTGATCTTCGAGATCGTGCTGAATGGTGCCTCGATGTTCAACCACGCCAATGTCAGGTTGTCCGCACGCGCCGACTACGTGCTGCGTCGTGTCATCGTCACGCCGGACATGCACAGCGTCCATCACTCGGCCGAGCCAGCGGAGACAGATACGAACTACGGCTTCAACCTTTCCATCTGGGACCGGCTATTTTCAACCTATCTGGCCCGCTCGAAGCATCCCCCGGAAACCATGCCGATCGGACTTCAGCCCTATCACAGACCTGTTCCCGCCAAGCTGTTGTGGTCGTTGCTGCTGCCGTTTCGAAAGATCTAGCGGCAAGGCTTCAATAGATGCTGTCGGGAAAATACCGCAGGTAAATCTCGTTGAGACGGCCCTTGCGGGACAGTTCCAGCAGGGCGTGATCGATCGCCTGGGTCAGCGCTGAATCGCCCTTGCGGTTCATGATCGCCAATCCCTCGCCGAGAAACCGTTGCGAGAAATAGGCGCCGTCGATCAGCGCACAACAATTGGCGGCATCGCTTCCCGCGGTCCAGAAGGACAGTTGCATACCGTCGGAAAAGACAGCGGCGACGGCTCCCTGCTTGAGCGCGGCCAGCATCGCCTCCCGGGTTGGGAAAGACTGCGTTTGGAGTTTTGGGAAAAACGCCTTCAGCATCGCCTCGTGTGTGGTGCCGGCAACTGCGCCTACCGGCTTTGCAGCCAGCGCCGCAACGGAAACATCGCGGCCGATGGCCTGGCGATTGGCTGCGAACCGGGCCGGCAGCTTCATGAACGCCCGGGAAAAGGCAAACCGCTGGCGCAATTCCGTACTGATGCCAATGCCGGCGATAACCGCCTCTCCTTGTCCGTCGACCAGGGCCGGCTGGAGTTCGGGAAAGGTCACCGCCTGGATCTGGCATTTGGCCTCGATCTCGAGTTCGCGGCAGATTTCGCGCACCAGATCCACGTGAAAGCCGGCGAGCCTGCCGGATTGATCGACGAAATTGAACGGCGGGAAATCAACGGTGGTGAGGAACCGCAGGCGCGCCAGTCCGCTCAGGTCGGGCCTGGCAATGCGTTCGCGCGCATCAAACAACAGCGGTAGATCATGAACACCATTTGCCGCACGGGACGGAGCTGCAAATGGTACAACCAGAAACACGCAAAACGCGAATGCCCCATAGAATTTTAGAGATGCACGGAAGGCGCGTATCATTATGATCATTCCCGGGATGAGGTAAGGGATATTGCCGCTTGCGCGGCAACGGGGATTGCATGCGTCTGGCAGAATATCCGGACAATTCCGGCATGGCTACCGCGAATGACCTGCCGGTGGGGCGATCAAAGCCTGATACCGCCGCGGGACGGTTTTCGGCGGCGCTCAAACAGGAAGGTTCCCTGCTGCTGCAGATGGGCATCGGCAAGCCTTCGATCGCCCGGGCGATGTTGCTCGCCGACAGCCACGGCACAACCGTCGAGGAGGAGCTTCTGGCCTCCGGCGAGATCGACGAAACCATCTATTTCGAGGCGCTTGCCGAGAAACTGGGGCTTGAATTCATTCCCTTGATCGACGCTGAGCGGGTCCACGACCTTTCCGCCCTGGACGGCCAGATCGCAAACCCGGAAGTGCTGCGCGTTTATCATGCAAGCCGTCCTCCAGTCACGGTGATCGTTCCTTCGTTATCCAGGCTCGCCGAGATCGCCGACCGCTTGAAGAGTGCACCGCTGCTGCGCCAGTCGCTGGCTGTCTCGACGCCATCGGCCGTACGTCAGGCTGCCTGGCAGGCCGGCCGTCTGCGCCGGGTTTCAGCAACGACGCGTGCGCTTTTCGAAACAAGTCCGCTCCACAGTGCCCGCATCACATTTTGGGGAAAACAGGGATTTTACGTCGGCATCATCGTCTGCGCCATGCTTACCGCTGCAGCCCTCTTGCCGCTCATCAGCGTGCTTGTTCTGCATATGGTGCTGACGCTGTTTTTCTTCGCCAATTTCCTGGTGCGGCTCTATGCGCTCGGAAGTGCATTCCGGCGGAACCGGGTGGAGCGCACGGCGAAGGCGGATGCGCCGGCCGGACCGCTGCCGGTCTATTCCGTGCTCGTTGCGCTCTACAAGGAAGAAAGTATCGTAGCCCAACTCGTCGGTGCCCTCGACCAGCTCGACTGGCCGCGATCCCGGCTCGATATCAAACTGATCTGCGAAGAGGATGATGTGCAGACGCTGGCAGCACTTGCCACCCTGCCGCTGGCGCCTGAATACGAGATCGTGCTGGTGCCGGTTCATCAGCCACGCACCAAGCCGAAGGCGCTCAGTTATGCGCTCCCTGGTGTTCGCGGTACTTTTGTGACGGTCTATGACGCCGAGGACCGGCCGCATCCGGGCCAGCTGCGCGAGGCCTATGCCGCCTTTGCAGCAGCACCTGAACATGTCATCTGCCTGCAGGCACCACTGATCATCACCAATGCGCAGAACTCCTGGCTCAGCGCGTTGTTTGCGGTGGAGTATGCCGCGCTGTTTCGGGGACTGTTGCCGATGCTGTCGCTCACCGGCCTGCCATTGCCGCTTGGCGGGACATCCAACCATTTCCGGACGGCGGAGCTAAAGCAGATCGGCGGCTGGGACCCTTACAACATGACCGAGGATGCGGACCTTGGAATGAGACTGCACCGGTTTGGATACCGTTCCCGCGTCATCGCCTTGCCCACCCTGGAAGAAGCACCGGCGTCGCTGCCTGTCTGGCTCGGACAGCGGACCCGCTGGTTCAAGGGCTGGCTGCAAACATGGCTGGTGCTGATGCGAAAGCCGGCTCATCTCGGCCGGGAAATGGGCTGGCCGGCTTTTGCCGTCTTTCAGGTCCTCATCGCCGGCATGCTGCTTTCCTCGCTCAGCCACCCGGTTATTCTCGGCTTTCTGGCCTATCTGACATGGCTGATGATGCAGGGCGGCGTAACGGTGGACGGATGGATGGCCTCCTGTCTGTTCATGATCGATATCGTCAATATCTTCGGCAGCTATGCAGTCTTTGTCAGCCTTGGGCTCAACCGGATGAGTGCAAGCGAAAAAAGGTCCGTCGGCTGGCGCTGGGCGTTCGTGCCGCTCTATTGGCTGGTCATGTCGCTGGCCGCCTGGCGGGCGTTGCTGGAACTTCGCACCAGTCCGTTTTCCTGGAACAAGACGCCACATATGCCTGTTGGTACTGCGCAGACAAAAGACCGGAATATAGCCCCGCTGGCACCACTCTATTTGGTGGAAGAGCTTTCCGGCGAAAAATAGAGTGTATCGCCTTCAACCGGCGGCGCATCGATGTCGAGGGGTGGCTCCAACACAGGCGTGAAGACTTCGTCCTGATAGTGTTTCAAGACGCGTTCAATCTTATCATAACGCATCATCATGGCGATAATTTCAGGAAGCATGCCGTCCCGGAACTCATCCGTCGCGCTGAAGAACTGGAACTCGTTCGCCAGCTCGTCCTTCAGCCGGTCGCGTTCTTCTTCCAACAGGATGTAATTTTCGGATTTTGCCATGATCGGAACGGCGTTTTCCTCATGCAAGGTGTATCCGCCATTCTTATCCGAAATAAAGTGGAGCGGGTAGCGGGAATCGAACCCGCACGATCAGCTTGGGAAGCTGACAAGCTACCACTACATCATACCCGCCTTGCGCCCGAGGTTTCCACCAAGCATGGCTGCCTGTCAAGGCGGCAGCCGGTTTTCCGGGCGGAATTTACTCCGAACGGAAATGCTTGGATAGTTTCAGACCCTGGGCCTGGTAGTTGGAACCGAGACCGAGGCCATAAAGGCCTTCGGGGCGCTCCATCATGTGTTCGTAGACCAGACGGCCGACGATCTGGCCATGCTCAAGGATGAACGGCACTTCGTGGCTGCGAACTTCGAGCACGGCGCGGCTGCCCTTGCCGCCGGCCGAGACATGGCCGAAGCCCGGATCGAAGAACCCGGCATAATGGACGCGGAACTCGCCGACCAGCGGATCGAACGGTGTCATTTCGGCCGCATAGAGCGGCGGCACATGCACGGCTTCGCGCGAGACAAGGATGTAGAACTCGTCGGGATCGAGGATCAGCTCGTCGCGGCCGCGGCTGTAGAGCGGCTCCCAGAAGTCGAAGATGCCGTGTACAGCCTTCTTGTCGACATCGACGACGGCCGTGTGGTGCTTGCCGCGATAGCCGATCAGACCGTCGGCGCCGGTGCCCTTGAGATCGATCGACAACGCAATGCCGGCGCCGGAGACGTTCGGCGTTTCGCTGGCGACGAGCACATCGCTTTCGTGCAGCGCCATGACTTCCGTCTCGGTCAACAGCGCATGGCCGATGCGGAAGCGGATCTGCGACAGGCGCGAGCCACGCCGGACGATGACCGGGAAAGTGCGCGGGCTGATTTCGAGATAGAGCGGGCCAGAATAGCCGGCCGGGATCTTGTCGAACTCCTGGGCGCGGTCGGTGATGACGCGGGTGAAGATATCGAGACGGCCGGTCGAGCTTTTCGGATTGGCGGAAGCCGACATTTCCGGCAAAAGATCGAGGCTTTCCATCAGCGGCACGATGTAGACGCAGCCGGTCTCCAGCACCGCGCCTTCGGTAAGGTCGATCACGTGCAGCTTCAACCGGTCGAGCTTGTCGGCCACCAGATGGCCGGGGCCGGGCATGAAGCTGGCGCGAACACGGAACGCCCTTGAGCCGAGGCGCAGGTCGAGGCTGGCCGGCTGGATTTGGTCGGCATCGAGATTTGCCTCGCTTTTCAACCGTCCCGCATCAAACAGCGCTGCAATGGCGCGATCGGCTAAGATGCCTGTGGCCCTGGTCATTTCCATCGTCCTTATTGCCGCAACCGGCACGTCATAACCCAAATTGTCCCTGTGACATATCTTCTTGTTCACGGGAATTGACGCAAGCGCGGCTAATCAGTAAATACTGACTTATCCCGTGGTGATTTGGCCGGTCGGCTTGCAGCCACGTAAAACAAATAGCTAAAAAGGCCGGGTTTGAAACCGGCTTGCTTTACGCGGCCGGTTTTTTTGTTTTGAAAGAGACAATCGATGAGCAACAATTGGCGCCCCGCGACACAGCTCGTTCATGGCGGCACGACCCGTTCAAACCATGGTGAAACCTCCGAAGCCATCTTTATGACGCAGGGCTTCGTCTATGACAGCTCGGAAGCAGCGGAAGCGCGCTTCAAGGGCGAGACGGACGGCTTCATCTATGCCCGCTATGGCAGCCCGACCAATGACATGTTCGAAAAGCGCATGTGCATGCTGGAAGGCGCCGAAGATGCGCGCGCCACGGCATCCGGCATGGCCGCGGTTTCTGCCGCCATTCTCTGCCAGTTGAAGGCAGGCGACCATATCGTTGCGGCCCGCGCGCTGTTCGGCTCCTGCCGCTGGGTGGTGGAAACGCTGGCGCCGAAATACGGCATCGAATTTACGTTGATCGACGGGCGCTTCCTGGAAAACTGGGAAAAGGCCGTCAAGCCGAACACCAAGGTATTCTTCCTCGAAAGCCCGACCAATCCGACACTGGAAGTGGTCGATATTGCCGGGGTCGCCAAGATCGCCAATCAGATCGGCGCCAAGGTCATCGTCGACAACGTCTTTGCGACGCCGCTGCTGCAGAAGCCGCTGGAACTGGGCGCACATATCGTCGTCTATTCCGCCACCAAGCACATTGACGGCCAGGGCCGTTGCCTGGGCGGCGTGATCCTGTCCGACAAGGAATGGATCAACGAGCACCTGCACGATTATTTCCGCCATACCGGCCCGGCTTTGTCACCGTTCAACGCCTGGACGCTGCTGAAGGGCATCGAAACCCTGCCCCTGCGCGTGCGCCAGCAGAGCGAGAACGCGTCGCGTGTCGCCGATTTCCTCGCCGAACAGAACCAGGTCGCCAAGGTAATCTATCCCGGCCGCAAGGACCATCCGCAGGCCGATATCATCGCCCGGCAGATGAAGGGCGGATCGACGCTGGTCTGCTTCGAGATGAAGGGTGGCAAGGAAGCGGCCTTCGCGCTGCAGAACGCGCTGGACGTGGTCCTGATTTCCAACAATCTCGGCGATAGCAAGAGCCTGATCACCCATCCGGCGACGACGACGCACAAGAACCTGTCGGACGAAGCCCGCGAAGAGCTCGGCATTTCGCCGGGCACCGTGCGCTTCTCGGCGGGGATCGAGGATAGCGAAGACCTGATCGAGGATTTCGCTCGCGCTCTGAAGTCGGTCCAGGCCTGATTTCGAATTTTGTGAAACGCCCGTGTCTGCCGGATGCGGGCGTTTTTTTATGCCTGGGTTTCGGCCTTGAAGCTCGCACGTGCCAGCATGATCCGCGATAGAGCCGTATAGAAACAGACGAGCGCAAAAATCACCGCGATCTCGCAAAACCATTGCGGGAACAGGCAGAAGGCCAGGAAGACGGCGATCGTCTCGGTCGCCTCGGCAAGCCCGGTGGTGAAATAGAGCGACTTTGCGCCGCGCACGCCCGTTGAAAGACCGCGCTTTTCGGCCATTATGGAGAAAGCAAGGAAGCTTGAGCCGTTGATATAGAATGACAGGAGCAGGAACCCGCCGGCAACGCCGTTCTCATAAGGGTCGGCAAGGATGAACGCGAACGGGATGAGGCCGTAGAAGGCGAAATCGAGCACGATATCAAGGAAGCCGCCGAAATCGGTTTTTTGGGTCGCGCGAGCAACGGCGCCGTCAAGCCCATCGCAAATCCGGCTGGCGCCGATCAGAACGAAAGCCCAGACATAAGAATCGAGAACAATCGCGATTGCGGCCGCCAAGCCGATCAGGAAGCCGGTGATGGTGACCGTGTTCGCCCCGATACCACGCACCGCCAAATCCCGGCCCCCACGATCCAGCCAAGGGTCGAGACGCTTCCTGAAATGACCGTCCAGCATGCTGTGCCCTATCCTGACAGTTTACGCTGTCCGTTATTCTTGACGAAACCATCTTGCTGTAGAATATCGCCTATGGACTTGAAAAGGGTTTGCATATGTACCGCGCGCTGACACGCGACATCGAGGTGACCGTCGAGCCTTATTATCTGGAGGAGCAATCCGATCCGGATGACAGCCGCTATGTCTGGGGTTACCGGATCCTGATCTCGAACCTGTCCGACGAGACCGTCAGGTTGATGACGCGCTACTGGCACATCACCGATGAAAACGGCCAGGTGGACGAGGTCAACGGACCTGGCGTCATCGGTGAGCAGCCGGTTCTCAATCCCGGAGATACCTATGAATATTCTTCCGGCTGCCCGCTCGATACGCCATCAGGCGTGATGTTCGGGCATTATTCGATGGAAACCATAGAAGGCGAGTCCTTCACTGTCGACATTCCCGCCTTCTCGCTTGATTCGCCCGGCCAGAACCGGACGCTGAACTGAGGGCCGCAGCCCTTTACTGCGGCTTCACTTCCGTTGCCTCGAAACTATAGGTCGTCGAACAGAACTCGCAATTGACCGACACCACTCCGTCCTCCGCAGCATGATCGATATCGTCCTGGCTGAGGGCGGCCAGAACATCGCGCAGCCTTTCGCGCGAACAGCTGCATTTGTCGTAGACTGCCTGGGGCGGATAGACCTTGACGCCACGTTCGTGGAACAGCCGGTACAGTAGCCGCTCGGTGCCAACTGTCGGATCGGTCAGTTCGTCGGCATCGATGGTCTGGACCATGACACTGGCTTCACCCCACAGGTCATCGACTTCGAAACTATCGTCCGCGCCGTCGCCGCCGGGAAGATCGGGCTGACGCATGCGCTCCAGCGTTTCCGGCAGGAACTGCGCAACCATGCCGCCGGCCCGCCAGCGATGACGCGGCTTGCCGTTTTCATCTCGATCAAGCAGTTCGGCGACACCGAGGCGGACCTTGGTCGGGATCTGTTCCGACTGGCGGAAATAGACGCCGGCAATTTCTTCCAGCGAGGCGCCGTCCAACGGCACGATGCCCTGGTAACGCTGCATATGGGCGCCCTGATCGATGGTGAAGGCAAGGATACCCTCGCCCAGCAGATGCTGCGGCTGGGTGAGGCCGTTCTCTTCCGCAATCTTCAGAGCTTCCTCGTTATAACGGGCATAGGCCCTCACCCGATCCGGCGTGGCGAAATCGGCGACGACCAGATCGACCGGGCCATTGCTCTTGGTCTGGATGATCAGCTTGCCTTCGAATTTCAGCGAGGTGCCGAGCAGCACCGTCAACACCACCGTTTCGGCAACGAGACGGGCGACCGGCAAAGGATAGTTATGGCGTTCAAGGATCGCATCCAGCATCGGGCCGAGCTGGACAGCGCGGCCGCGGACGTCGAGGCCCTCCACCTGAAACGGCACCACATGATCGTCGCCGGCAAAATCGAACTGGCCGAGGCCAAAGTCTGCTTCCGTCATCACTCTGCTCCTAGCCCTCGGACGTCTGCCCGCCATGAAGGCCGGGGCGCTGTCCGATGCTTTCTATTGATCCTGCGCAAGCCGGTTTTGTCCAGATCGTTCCTGAAAAAACGGCCGTTCGCTCTGCCGCCTCCATGAGAACGGCGGCGCGGATGGACACTTCTGAATACGAATGACCGGCGAAGGAGGACAAACCACCTGCCGGTCATTCGACGTGTTGCATAGATCGTGTGCCGCCACCCGGTTTTCAATATGCCGGGCCAGACCGCTAAAGCGCCCCGAGGCACCAGGCAAGAACCGATTTCTGCGCGTGCAGGCGGTTCTCTGCCTCGTCGAACACCACCGACTGCTTGCCGTCGATGACGTCGTCCGTCACCTCCTCGCCGCGGTGGGCCGGCAGGCAGTGCATGAAAATCGCATCCTTGTCGGCCTTCGCCATCAGTTGCGCATTAACCTGGAAGGGCTGGAAGACATTGTGGCCGCGGGCGCGGTGTTCCTGGTTCATCGACACCCAGGTATCGGTCACCACGCAATGGGCGCCGTCCACGGCCAGGTCGGCATCGTGATAGAGCTTGATCTCGCCGCCATTGTTGCGGGCCCAGTTGAGGATCTTGTCGTCCGGCTCCGAGCCGAGCGGCACAGCCATGTTCATCCGGTAGCCGAAGCGCGCCGAGCCTTCGATGAAGGAGTGCAGCACATTGTTGCCGTCGCCGGTCCAGGCAATCGTCTTGCCCTTCACAGGGCCAGCGTGCTCCTCGAACGTCATGATATCGGCCATGATCTGGCAGGGATGCGTGGCATCCGTCAGGCCGTTGATAACGGGCACTGTGGCGTGCTCGGCCAGTTCCAGCAGCCGGTTGTGATCGGTGGTGCGGATCATGATGGCGTCGACATAGCGGGACAGGACCTTGGCCGTATCGCCGATGGTTTCGGCGCGGCCGAGCTGCATTTCGGTGCCGGACAGGAACAGCGTCTCGCCACCGAGCTGGCGCATGCCGACATCGAAGGAGACGCGGGTGCGGGTCGAAGGCTTTTCGAAGATCATCGCCAGCATCTTGCCGGCCAGCGGCTTTTCAGCGGTGCCGGCCTTTGTGGCGGTCTTGCGGATGCGTGCGTCCTCGATGATCGATCTCAAGTCGGTTGCCGTCATGGCAGAAAGATCGAGAAAATGTCTGGTACCGGCCATTCTATTCAAAGTCCTGTGTTTTTTCAGCGTGTCAGTGAAGCGTCGTTCAGGCCGATGCCTGTCGTCGCTCCGCTGTCAGCTGTTCGGCCGCGCGTTCAAGCCGCGCCAGGCCTTCACGGGCTTCCTCGGCCGTCGTCACCAGCGGCGGCAGCAGGCGGATGACATTCTCGCCTGCAGGCACCGCCAGCAGTCTTTCAGCGCGGATGGCCTTCAGCAGATCAGCAGACGGGACCTTGGCCTTGATGCCGAGCATCAGGCCTTCGCCGCGGATTTCCTCGATAACATCCGGGAAACGATCGGCCAGCGAGGCAAGCCCCTGACGGAACACCAGAGAAACATCGCGAACATGCTGCAGGAAATCGTCTGCAAGGATGACATCGAGAACAGCATTGCCGACGGCCATGGCCAGCGGGTTGCCGCCATAGGTCGAGCCATGGGTGCCGGTGACCATGCCGGAAGCCGCTTCCTCGGTGGCAAGGCAGGCGCCGAGCGGGAAACCGCCGCCGATGCCCTTGGCAACCGCCATGATATCCGGCGCGACGCCTGCCCACTCGTGAGCAAACAGCTTGCCGGTCCGGCCGACGCCGGACTGGACTTCGTCGAGGATCAGCAGCAGGCCGTATTCGTCGCAGAGCGAACGCAGTTCCTGCAGGAATTCCTTCGGCACGGTGCGGATGCCGCCCTCGCCCTGGATAGGCTCGATCAGGATCGCCGCGGTCTCTTCACTGATAGCAGCCTTGAGCGCTGCCATGTCGCCAAACGGCACTTGATAGAAACCAGGCGCCTTCGGACCGAAACCCTCCAGATACTTCGCCTGCCCGCCGGCGGCGATGGTCGCCAGCGTGCGGCCGTGGAAAGCACCTTCGAAGGTGATGATGTGGAACTTTTCCGGCTGGCCCTTGGAAAAATGATAGCGCCGCGCCGTCTTGATCGCACATTCCAGCGCTTCGGCACCGGAATTGGTGAAGAACACTTTGTCGGCGAACGTCGCTTCCGTCAGGCGACGGCTGAGGCTTTCCTGGCCGGGAACTTCATAGAGGTTCGACAGGTGCCAAACCTTGTCTGCTTGCTCCTTCAAGGCCGAGACAAGATGCGGATGCGCATGACCGAGCGAATTGACCGCCACACCGGCGGCGAAATCCAGATAGCGGGTACCGTCCTCGGCGATCAGCCAGACCCCTTCGCCGCGCTCGAACCGCAAGGGCGCGCGTGCATATGTGTCATAAAGCGGCGTGGCATCGGCCATGGCGCATGTCTCCTTAAACCATCACGGCCATTGTATAAACGGCGCCGTCAACAAGGCTGTGACCAGCCTGTAAAAAATCAAAATGCCGCCTTTCGGCGGCAAGGGCACTATCTTCACTTCGCACTGCGATGTCAACAAAAGCCCATGATTTCCGGCAATTCGTGGCTATACAGCGGGCGCAAATTTTTTAGCCGGATACCCTTGCAAAAATGCCACGCATCGCAAGCAAGTTGGGGAAAACTCAGAAATCGATTCGCTGAGATTCGGCGGACTCTTGTCAGGGAGTCCCCCGGGCTCTACGTTAAGAAACAATTACTAGACGCATGCGGCGGACCTAGTCACCAAAAGTGTTATCGCGTTTCAGCCTCGGAGCATACCCGGGGCGCGGTGGAGGATTCGACCATCACCAACGCTGGGAATGGAGACAAGACCATGAATTGGACTGACGAGCGGGTCGAAAAACTCAAGAAATTGTGGTCCGAGGGTTTGAGCGCGAGCCAGATCGCAGCACAGCTCGGCGGCGTCAGCCGCAACGCCGTCATCGGCAAGGTCCACCGGCTCTGCCTGCCAGGCCGCGCCAAGGCCGGCGGCAGCACCGCAACGGCACGTGCAAAACGCCCCGCACCTTCCGCTGCACCGCGTGCCCCGAACTATACCGCATCGCGCATGGCCGCCACCCGCACAGTGACCCGCACCGCAGGTGCAACCGTCATGAAGGAAGAAGTGGAAATCGGCGCGATCGAGGATCAGGAAGCAGCACCTGCCGGCAACAACGTTGTTATTCCGATGTCGCGCCGCCTGGTCCTGACCGAGCTTACCGACCGCACCTGCAAGTGGCCGATCGGCGATCCGATGAAGGAAGAGTTCCACTTCTGCGGCAACGATTCCCCGGACACCTCGCCTTACTGCACATTCCACGCCAAGCTTGCCTACCAGCCGTCCGGCGAGCGTCGCCGGGCACGCTGAGGCCTGATCGGCCGTGCGTTTCGTCAATCCCATTCCGTTCGTGCGGGATATCGGCATCTCGAAGATTTTCTATTGCGAGATGCTTGGATTGGTGATCAGGCAAGACTTCGGCAATTTCGTCATGTTTGAAACGGGATTTGCCATCCATGACGGCAAATCCCTGGAGACGACGGTCTGGGGACAGCCGTCTGTCATTTCCGAGCCCTATGGCCGGCAAAATATCCTGCTCTATTTCGAACATGATGATCTGGACGCGCTTTTCGAGCGCATCGCCGGCAATGTAAACCTCATTCACCCCATTGAGACACAGGCCTGGGGACAGAGGGTGTTCCGCTTCCATGATCCGGATGGTCACGCTATCGAGATTGGCGAACCGCTCGGCGACGCCTGACGGCGCCGCGCCGTAACTTAGCTTTCCAGCGAATAGCCCGCGCCGCGCACCGTGCGGATCACGTCAAGCATGTTGGAAAAATTCAGCGCCTTGCGCAGGCGGCCGACATGGACGTCTACCGTGCGCTCGTCGACATAGATATCGTGACCCCAGACACCGTCCAAAAGCTGCGAGCGCGAAAAGACGCGGCCGGGCGAGGCCATGAAGAATTCCAGCAGGCGGAATTCGGTCGGTCCGAGACGGACTTCGCGCGTCTTGCGATGGACGCGGTGGGTTTCGCGGTCGAGTTCGATATCGCCGCATTTCAGCAGCGTAGACAGCACTTCGGGCTTTGCCCGGCGCAGCATCGCCTTGACCCGTGCCATCAGCTCCGGCGTCGAGAACGGCTTGACAACGTAGTCGTCGGCGCCGGTGGCAAGACCGCGAACACGCTCGCTCTCTTCCCCGCGTGCCGTCAGCATGATGATCGGCAGCCGTTCGGTTTCCGGGCGCTGGCGCAGCCGGCGGCACAGTTCGATGCCGGAAACGCCCGGCAGCATCCAATCGAGGATCAGGAGGTCAGGAAGGCGTTCCTGCAGGCGCATTTCCGCCTCGTCGCCACGATTGATCGTGTCGACCTCGAACCCTTCGGCCTCAAGATTGTATCGGAGGAGGACGCTGAGCGCCTCTTCATCTTCAACAACGGCAATTCTTGGCAACATTCAGTCAGCTCCTTGGCGCCCGGCCGGTTGGCCGAAGGCTTGCCGAGCGGCTCCAGCGGCCGCTCGCGCAATTATTGCGTAAGAATTTACTTACTTTATGGCGCGGTCAGTTACCGATCGCGCCGACCGTATTGGCGGTATCGTCCTTCGGGCGCTCGCCGACAGGCTGCGCGCCTGTCGCCATGTAGTAGATGGTCTCGGCGATGTTGGTGGCATGGTCGCCGATGCGCTCGATGTTCTTGGCGCAGAACAAAAGATGCGTGCAGGGCGTGATGTTGCGCGGATCTTCCATCATGTAGGTCAGGAGTTCGCGGAACAGCGACGTGTAGATCGCGTCGATCTCATTGTCGCGCTCGCGGATGCTGTTGGCCTTTTCCGGGGAACGCGAAGCGTATACGTCGAGCACTTCCTTGAGCTGAACGAGCGCAAGCTCGGCCAGATGCTCCAGGCCGCGGGCCAGCTGACGCGGCAGGCTGGCGGTCGATACGGCGATGACCCGCTTGGCGTTGTTCTTGCCGAGATCGCCAACCCGTTCGAGATCGGCGGCAATGCGGATCGAACCCATGATCTCGCGCAGGTCAGCTGCCATCGGCTGGCGCTTGGCGATGGTGACGATCGCCTTTTCGCCGATCTGGCGCTCGGCCTCATCGAGAATGGCATCATCGGAAATGACCTTCTGGGCAAGCGCCAGGTCGGAATTGACCAGAGCGCGCACGGATTCGGCCACCATCTGTTCGGCCAGGCCACCCATCTCGGAGATGCGCCGGGTCAGGTACTTCAGATCTTCGTCGTAGACGGAAGCAATGTGCGTAGACATGATTGTTTTTCCTTGCGATCACAATCCGGGTTGGAAGGCCACCACCCTGCCCTCATGACAAGGTGGCAAGCTAAGTCCTCAGCCGAAGCGGCCCATGATGTAGTCCTGGGTCCGCTGGTCGTCCGGATTGGTGAACATCTTGTCGGTGTCGTTTTCCTCGACGAGATTGCCGAGGTGGAACATGGCGGTGCGCTGCGAAACGCGGGCCGCCTGCTGCATCGAGTGGGTGACGATGACGATCGTGTAGTTTGTCCGCAGTTCGTGGATCAGTTCCTCGACCTTGGCGGTGGCGATCGGATCCAGCGCCGAGCACGGCTCGTCCATCAGGATGACTTCCGGGCTGACGGCAACGGCGCGGGCAATGCACAGACGCTGCTGCTGACCACCGGAGAGACCGGTGCCGGATTCATGCAGGCGATCCTTCACTTCGTTCCAGAGACCGGCCTTCTGAAGGCTCGACTCGACGATCTGGTCGAGTTCGGCCTTGGTGCGGGCGAGACCATGGATCTTCGGACCGTAGGTGACGTTCTCGTAGATCGACTTGGGGAACGGGTTCGGCTTCTGGAACACCATGCCGACGCGGGCGCGAAGTTCCACGACGTCGATGCTCGGATCGTAGATGTCGCCCTCGTCGAGGGTAATCTTGCCGGTCACGCGGCAGCTGTCGATCGTATCGTTCATGCGGTTCAGTGTCCGCAGGAATGTCGACTTGCCGCAGCCCGAAGGGCCGATCAGCGCGGTCACGGTGTTTTCGCGAACGTTGAGGTTCACGTCGAAAAGCGCACGCTTCTCGCCGTAGTAAACCGAAACGTCCTTTCCGATCATCTTGAAGGGAACAGTGTTCATTTTCTGGTCCAGCGCCTTTTCAACTGCTGCTTCTGACATCATGTTCATATTTCTACCTCACTACCAGCGCCGCTCAAAGCGACGCCGCAACAGGATTGCGCCAAGGTTCATGACGACGAGGAAGATCAAGAGGATCATGATCGCACCCGAAGTCCGTTCGACAAATGCACGTTCGGCTTCGTTGGCCCACATGTAGATCTGGACCGGCAGAGCAGTGGACGGGTCCATCGGCGAGCCCGGGTAATCGACCACGAAGGCTACCATGCCGATCAGCAGCAGCGGCGCGGTTTCGCCCAGCGCATGCGCCAGACCGATGATCGTGCCTGTCAAGACGCCCGGCATGGCGAGCGGCAGGACGTGGTGGAAGATCGTCTGCATCTTGGAAGCACCAAGACCCAAAGCTGCCGAGCGGATCGATGGCGGAACCGCCTTCAGGGCTGCACGGGTGGCGATGATAATCGTTGGAAGCGTCATCAGCGTCAGCACCAGACCGCCGACCAGAGCGGCCGAGCGCGGCATGCCGGCGAAGTTGATGAAGATCGACAGGCCGAGCAAACCGTAGACGATGGAGGGAACGGCCGCCAGGTTGTTGATGTTGACCTCGATGAGATCGGTCAGCCGGTTCTTCGGCGCGAACTCTTCCAGGTAGATCGATGCTGCGACGCCGATCGGAAGGGCAAGCACCAGGACGATCAGCATCATGTAGAGCGAACCGAGAGCGGCGACACCAATACCTGCAGCTTCAGGACGGCTTGATGCACCATAGGTGAACAGGCCGGTGTTGAACTGCTTGGCCATCGCGCCGGTCTCAGTCAGCTTTTTCATCCATTCCAGCTGCTGGTCCTTCACCTTGCGGCTGGCTTCAGCAACGGTCAGATCGATCTGGCCCTTGTTGGCGCTATCGATATTGCCTTCAGCCAAGAGAGAGACATTGGCGGTTGTGCCGATGATCGCCGGATTGGCGACAACCAGATCGCGAAGCTGCGTGCGGGCGCTGGCCGAGACCATGTCCGTCGCCTGCTTGACCAGCGGCTTGTTGGCCGGATCGATGCCGAGCGCCTTGATCAGCGCGTCACGCACCAGAAAAGGGTAGTTCGCCGTCATCAGCTTGGCGGGATTGGCGCCACGCTCGTTCTTGGGATCGATGATCTGCTCCGAAAACTCGATCGGCAGCGTGATCGCGGTCTGCTGGAAGGCCGTGTAGCCCTTGGAGACGACGGTCCACAGCAGAACGAACAGGAAGAACAGGCCGATCAGGATGGCTGCGAGACCGTAGGCCTTGAAGCGGCGTTCGGCTGCGTAGCGCTTCTTGATGCCGATATCGCGTCTTGCCTGCGCGGGGCGCACGAAAGTGGACTGTACGGAGGATGTCATGTCGGTCATTCGTACTGTTCCCGATACTTGCGCACGATGTAGAGTGCATAGATGTTGAGGCAGAGCGTGATGGCAAACAGCGTGATGCCAAGAGCAAAAGCCACCAGCGTCTGTGGCGAGTTGAACTCAAGGTCGCCCGTCAGCTGATTGACGATCTTAACGGTGACAGTGGTCATCGCCTCGAACGGGTTGAGCTGCATGCGGGCGGCAACACCGGCAGCCAGCACCACGATCATGGTTTCACCGACAGCCCGCGAGGCCGTCAGCAGCAAAGCACCGACGATGCCGGGAAGTGCCGCCGGCAGGATGACGCGCTTGATGGTCTCAGAACGGGTCGCACCCAGACCGAGTGAGCCATCGCGCAGCGAACGCGGCACCTGCGTGATAATGTCATCCGACAGCGACGACACGAACGGGATCAGCATGATGCCCATGACGAGACCGGCGGTCAGAACGCTCTGTGCCTGGATGAAGTTGACGTAGTTTCCGGTCACCAGACCATTCAGCTGGGCAGATATATCGCGCAGGAAAGGCCCGACCGTCACCAGCGCGAAGAAGCCGTAGACGATGGTCGGAATGCCGGCGAGAATTTCCAGCAGCGGTTTGGCAATGCCGCGCACGACAGGCCTTGCATATTCGGCCATGTAGATGGCGGCGAACAGGCCGACCGGGACGGCGAAGAGCATGGCGACGAAAGCGATATAGAGCGTGCCGGCGAGAAGCGGCAGAAGGCCGAACTGCCCTTCCGTGCCACCGCTACCGGCCGCCGAAAAGCGCGGATCCCAGACCGTGCCGAAGAAAAACGCGCTCGGGGAAACCGACTGAAAGAAGCGGATAGCCTCCGACAGCATGGACCCAACGATCCCGACCGTTGTCAGGATGGCAATGGAAGACGCAAGGAGGAGTGCACCGAGCATGACGCGCTCGACCCGGTTTCTGGCTCGGAACGGCGCGCTGATACCGCGAATGGCGAAAACAGCCCCGGCAATGGCAATGATCAGCACCACGGCGCTCATCACCCAACGGCTGCCATCCTTCAGCGAATTGTATTTCTGCGCGGCCTCGACCATGTAGGTTTCCCCGGCATTCGCCATCGGCACACCCTTGGCAGCCAGCGCATCCCGCAAATTGCTGGAGCCACTCGTCACTGCCGCAAGCTCTTCCGTGTTCAAAAGCTTCAGGCCGTTGGCCACCTGCATGACCTGACCGAGCATCAGCTCGGTGGTCGCACTGCCCTGGCTGTGCACCGATTCCGGCAAGGCCGATCGAACGGAATTTTCAACGAAAAACGGACTGGCGAGAAGCCAGATGGCAAGAACGAACGCTGCTGGCAGAACCGCCCATATGGCGACATAGACGCCATGATATCCGGGTAGTGAATGCAAGACGGAAAGCTTGCCTTTGGAGCTGGCCATCGCCCGTGCGCGTCCGGCAAAATATGCCGCAAGACCAACGATCAAAATGATCAAAAGAATAAGAGAAGTGCTCATCGATATGTCCCCCCGGCTTGTCAATCATCGACAGCCGGCAAATCCGCATACTCGGGAGGTTCGGCACGGCAAAACGCCGTGCCGAATTTTTGACTGTATTAGAGCATGCCGCCGTCGGTAAACGCCTTGCGGTCAGCTTCGCGCTCTGCATCCGGAGCAGGAACGAGGCCGTAGGAAGCCAGCGGGCTGTCCGGGCCGATCATCTGGTCGTCGAGGAAGAATTCAACATATTCCTTCAGGCCTGGGATAACGCCAAGATGTGCCTTCTTGACGTAGAAGAACAGCGGACGCGAAACCGGATATTCGCCGGAAGCAATCGTTTCAGTCGTCGGAATGATACCGTTGACGGTCGCAACCTTCAGCTTGTCGGCATTGTTTTCAAAGAAGGACAGGCCGAAGACGCCGATGCCGTTCTTGTTGGAAGCGATACGGGCGAGGGTTTCGGTGTAGTCGCCGTCGATGTCGATCGCCAGACCGTCCTTACGAACTGCAACGCACTTCTTGGCAGCTTCCTTTTCGTCGGCAACGAGGCCCTTGATCGCGTCGGTCGCGCCCGAAGCCTTGCAGCCTGCAGCCAGAACCTTTTCTTCGAAGACTTCGCGCGTCCCGTGCTTTTCGCCCGGGATGTAAGCGGCGATTTCTACGTCCGGCAGGTCCTTGTTGACTTCCGACCACTTCTTGTAAGGGTTGGCAACGAGCTTGCCGTCGACGACGACTTCAGCGGCGAGCGCGAGGTAGAGGTCCTTCGGAACCAGCTTCAGGTCAGCATTGCCCGAGTCGGTCGCGAAAACGATGCCGTCGTAGCCGATCTTGACTTCCTGGACTTCGGTAACGCCGGCTGCCTTGCAGGTCTCCAGCTCGCTGTCCTTGATCTTGCGCGATGCATTGGCAATATCGATCGTGTCCGGGCCAACGCCCTTGCAGAATTCCTTCAGGCCGGCACCGGTGCCACCGGATTCAACAACCGGGGTCTTGAAGTCAGGGAACGTTTCGCCGAACGTTTCGGCAACAATCTTTGCGTAAGGCAGAACGGTCGAGGAGCCGGCGACCTGGATCTGGTCGCGAGCAATGGCAACGCCTGCAAAAGCGGCGGATGCAACCAGAGCTGCAACAGTAAGTTTCAAGGACTTCATCAGAATACTCCCATAATGGGCTTGTGTGGGTGCGCTTTTCACCAGCGCTCGCTTTCGCCGTGTCGATCGGCCGCCCTAGTTAGCGCCCGATGCCCACACCTTTTATGTCAACTTGACGAAACATTTGTGACAGGCCAAGCGACTGAAATATTTCACTATTTTTAAAAAATGACTTTTGAGGCGGCAGGTTTATGTCAAAACCTCACGGTAAAGACCGTGCCCTTGCCGACTTCGGACTGAACAAGCAGTCTGGCGCGATGCCGGGTGAGGATATGCTTGACGATTGCAAGCCCGAGGCCCGTGCCTTTTTTCGATCGGCTTGCCTCCACGTTAACCCGGTAGAATCGTTCGGTAATACGGGGAACGTGCTCGGCCGGAATACCAGGCCCATGGTCGCGGACGGAAACTTCCGCCGGCATGCCACCGCCACCGGAGAGCGTGACCTCGACCTTTTTGCCCTCCTGACCGTATTTGCAGGCGTTTTCGATCAGGTTCTCGAAAACTTCCGTCAGCTCGTCACGATCTCCCTGCACGATCACCGGATCATCCGGCACGATCAGTGAAATCTCGACACCGACATCCTGGGCAAGCGGCGCCAGCGCATCCCGGACATGGCCCAGCAGCGGTGCGAGGTTGATCGCCTCGTCCGGTGCGATATGGGATTTGAGCTCCAGCCGCGACAAAGACAGCAGATCATCGACCAGCCGGCTCATCCGGGTTGCCTGCTCGTGCATGATGCCGAGGAATTTTTCGTGCGCCTTCTGGTCGTTGCGGGCGGGCCCTTGCAAGGTCTCGATAAAACCACGCAGCGAAGCCAGCGGCGTCCTCAGCTCATGACTTGCATTGGCGACGAAATCGGAGCGCATCCGGTCGATCCGCCGCGCCTGGGAAATATCGCGATAAGACAGGACGTAAAGCCGCTCGTCAGCCCTTTGACCGATCTCCGCCGGCGCGACCCGGACGATATAGACAGCATCCGACGGGAAGCGTTCGGAATGCTCGATCTGGTTGACCTTGCCGGTGGCGATCGTCTCGCGGACCATATCGAGAATGCCGGGCGAACGGACGCGCGCCGACAGGTCGGTGTTCGGCGGTATCGTGCCGAAGGCCTTTTCCGCCGCCTGGTTCTGCAACAATACAGTTTCATCGGGCGCCACCACCAAAATCGGGGTGTCGAGCGCATTGAAGACCGTCGCGAGCATATCGAGATCAGTGTCTTCCACCACCGAGGGTACAATGTCTGGGACTGGCGGCTTCGGATCAGCGGACCGATTGAACAGGACCGCCATCCAGACCAGCCAGAACAGGAGGGCGGCCGCCGTATGGATACCGGACAGAATGAGGCCTCCAGTGACCACGACCGACAGGCCGATGATCCACTTTTCCGACCTGGCTGTCTCCCTCAGTCGCTTCCAGATTATCTTTGTATCTTCCAAAATCATCTCACGTGCACGGTGCAATTGACCGGTGATAGCGGAGGTTCATGACATGATTTTCACGGCATGCTTGAATTCGCAATGCAATTGTGGCCTCCTCCCGTGAAATCGGCGGCCGGCCGTACACTCCATTCAGCAAGGATGCGTCATGACGGATATTCAGGAAAACAAGCCGGTCGAGTTGGTGGTCAACGGCAAGGAGCGGGTTTTCGACATCGATAATCCAAAGCTGCCCGGCTGGATCGACAACAATGCGCTCGGTTCGGGTGACTTTCCCTACGACAAGAAATTCGACGGCGACGAATACGACGATCTGCTGGAGAAACTGCAGATCGAACTGGTCAAGGTTCAGTTCTGGCTGCAGGCAACCGGCAAACGCGTGGTTGCGCTGTTCGAGGGACGCGATGCCGCCGGCAAGGGCGGCTCGATCTACGCCATCCGGTCCTACATAAATCCCCGCTCCGCCCGCGTCGTCGCGCTCCCCAAACCGACCGAAACCGAGCAGGGACAGTGGTATTATCAACGGTACATCTCGCATTTCCCGGCGGCCGGCGAATTCGTGATGTTCGACCGCTCCTGGTACAATCGCGGCGGCGTTGAGCCGGTCATGGGCTTCTGCACCCCGGAACAGCACAAGAGGTTCCTGAACCAGACGCCACGGCTGGAAAAACTGATCACCGGCGACGATATTTTCTTTTTCAAGTTCTGGCTGGATATCGGCCGCGAGATGCAGCTGAAGCGCTTCCACGACCGCCGTCACGACCCGTTGAAGGTCTGGAAGCTTTCGCCGATGGATATTGCCGCCCTGACGAAGTGGGATGACTATACCGAGGCGCGCGACAGCATGCTGAAGGAAACGCATACCGACTATGCGCCCTGGACGGTTGTTCGCGCCAACGACAAGAAACGCGCGCACCTGAACCTGATCCGTCACCTTCTGAGTTCGCTCAACTATGACGGCAAGGACAAGAGCGCGATCGGCAAGATCGACGACAAGATTCTCGGCTTCGGCCACGGCTTCGTGAAATAGCCGTGGCGTTCGGCGTTTTATCAATCAGCCTTACTGTCCGGGAAGAATCCGGACAGCATAGACGCTGAGGCTGTTGCCGGCGCCGGTCACATCGCTGTTGATGAGGATGTGCCCCGGTGAACTCGGCGCAAGGCTGCGATCGAACGTCACCTGGAACAACATGTCGTTCTTTTCCTCGTTCACCGTGAACCGGTGGCGGCCGCAATCGCCAAGCGAGGAAAAATCGCATTCGACCGAAAACTGCGTCTGCTTGCCGGTATCGGCCTGGACGCTGAGGGCGACGGTCGATGTCTTGCCGGAAATCTGCTCAAGGATTGAAGCCGGGATCTGGATCGACACATTGCCGTCGGCGTCCGCTGTCGCCGACGTGATACGAAGGCGCTGTCCGCGCTCATCGCTGACGGGGTCAGCGGCGGCGCGGCTGTCCGCCTTGACATTGCTCGCATCGGCAGGCGTGAAGACGTCAACCCAATCGCCGGAAAAACCCGCTTGCGGCCCGAGCGTCTTCAAGCCGGCTGCGCCGTCGAAATCTTCCGATTGCACCGTCGAGGGCGGATTGGCAACGCTGGTATCGCGCTCCGCCGCCGTTTTCAAAAGCCCACTGGTTTCAACCCACCAGGCGCCCATCACGACAGCGGCGACCAGGGTCGTGATGACCATGACAAACGAGAGAAAGCTGCCACGCTTGCGCCGCCGGGGTTTTGCCGCCGCTGCTTCGGCTTTGGCAGCCTTGCCGCGTTTGCCCGCAGCCGGTTCGGCGGGGGCTGCCTCCGCAACCCGCGGCCCCTCACGGCGCTCCGGACGCAAGCCCGCAAGTCCGCCGTCGGCGACAGGGTTATTCGCCGGGCCGGTATTTCGTTCGGACGGCATGTGGACATCGTGATCAAGCTCCGCCGATGGGGCCGGAGCATTGCTGTTCTCGACACGGACCGGTGGCGGCACCGATGCAGCAGCCTTCAGGCTGGCGCGTTCCTCCAGTTCGATGGCGTGAATAACGCCTTCGAGCCGATGGCGCTGCTGGGCGATCACATCGGGATCGTGCACATCCTGCTTTTTGAGGCCGGCCTCCAGCGCGTTGCGCGCCGATTGATAGATGCGCGCACGCGTTTCGGAGTTCGCCCTCTCGGAGCGTTCCAGCGCCTGTCTGATAGCAGTTTCCAGTCCGCTCACTCTTTGTCCTTCTTGGTGCAGGCATCAGCGGTCTTGCAAGGCATATCACACGCATCGAACCGAAGGCCCGGTCGCTATCGCCCAAAGACCATGCACGACCGGCTATAGGCCTTACAATCAATCCATCCTGACGGCCCGAGATTTCTTGCGAAACCCGGAACGCTTTTGAATGTGTTAACAATTGGGTAACGGTTGACGCTGCGATCTGCAAGCCTTGCGCGCCAAACGGGCCGTCAGCGCCGGGGAAAACCCGGTGGTTTTGACCAAACCGCGGGTGTCAGCGCTGACAAATCGGCCTTGCAAAACACAAAGCCGCTGCTAAAGTTCTTACGTTTACGGAAACGTCAAAATACAAACCGGGAGTGAACCTTGTCCCTGCCAGCCATTCTCAACGGCACAACGCGCCTGCCCGTCATCGCAGCGCCGCTCTTCATCATATCGCATCCGGCGCTGACGCTCGCCCAGTGCAAGGCTGGTGTCGTCGGCTCGTTTCCCGCCTTGAATGCGCGGCCGGAAGCCCAGTTGGATGAATGGCTGGCCGAGATCACCGAGGAGCTTGCCGCTTACAATTCCAGCAACCCTGGCAAACCGGCCGCACCCTTCGCGGTCAACCAGATCGTCCACAAGTCCAACAAGCGGCTCGAACACGACCTGATGCTCTGCGTCAAATACAAGGTGCCGATCGTCATTTCCTCGCTTGGCGCCGTGCCCGAGGTCAATGCCGCGATCCACTCCTATGGCGGCATCGTCCTGCATGACGTCATCAACAACCGCCACGCCAACTCGGCCATCCGCAAGGGCGCCGACGGACTGATCGCGGTTGCGACCGGTGCTGGCGGCCATGCAGGCACGCTCTCGCCTTTCGCCCTCGTCCAGGAGATCCGCACCTGGTTTGACGGGCCACTTATGCTGTCCGGCGCCATATCCACCGGCGGCGCGGTTCTGGCGGCGCAGGCCATGGGTGCCGACATGGCCTATATCGGCTCGCCCTTCATCGCCACCACCGAGGCGCGCGCCAGCGATGCCTACAAGCAGATGATCGTCGACAGCAGCGCCGCCGACATCGTCTATTCCAATTCCTTCACCGGCATTCACGGCAACTACCTCAAGCCCTCGATTGTCGCCGCCGGCCTGGACCCGGATCATCTGCCGCAAGCCGATCCGTCGAAGATGGATTTCGAGACGGCCACCACCGGCGCCAAGGCCTGGAAGGATATCTGGGGCTGCGGCCAGGGCATCGGCGCCGTCACGGAGATCGTCCCCACTGCCAGCCTCGTCGATCGGCTGGCCCTGGAATATGCAGCGGCGAGACAAAGGCTGGCGCTATAAAAGGCGCCATTCCCCTTGCCCCAAGCTTTTTTCCCGTTCACAAAACTGATGACTTGAAATCAGAGCCGTTTGCGGGTATCAGCCCCTCACACATCGTTTCGCAGCGTCTGCGAAATGCATGCTGGCCGCTTTAGCTCAGGTGGTAGAGCACATCATTCGTAATGATGGGGTCAGAGGTTCGAGTCCTCTAAGCGGCACCATAATTCTCGACAAAGCATCGCGAAAACAGCACCTTGCGAATCTCATTGGATTTCAAGCGCTAAATCTACCTTTTAAGGCGCGAGAAACGCGCTGCGGTCAGTTTGTCAGCCGGTAATAGGGGTCTTCCCTGTAAGTCGCGCCGACGTAACAATTTGTCCCGAAACATCGAGGGCTCCTGCGGTCTCCTGATTGAACGTAGATATCTTGCGGCCTGCCCCGATGATAATAGCTCGCCCCTTGCCTACCGTAATATTCGCGCCGCTCTATGACCACTTGCTCGCGATAGATAGTGGGCATACGCGCGTCAGGATAGCGATATGCGCCTTCATCTATGCAACCGGACAAGGTCACACCAGATACACAGACGGCACAGAGAATCTTAAACAGCTTATGGCCCATTCAACCTCCAGAAGAGAAAGATGGCGTGACCATGAAATAAGACAAGCCTTTCTGGCGGAAGGGCTGTTCAAATCCTTAATCGAAGGTTAATGCGGGGGAGTAGCACCAAACCGGGATGTTCAAGCCCGGCGCAAGCGACGCAGCCTATCCTGCCCTCACCTCCGGCATGATGCCGGGCAGCAGAGGACAATGATATGTCGAACATCATCGAATATTCAGCCGATATCAACGACGCGGCCATCGCTCTTTTTCTGCAGGACGAAAATGGCGACAAGCTGACCGATATTCTGGTGGACGCCCTCGACGAAGCCTTCCGAATTCTGAACGACGAACTGGCTTCCGGCGCATTGAACTAGCTCCTTCGGCCCATCCCGGCCTTTCAAAACGCAACAGACTCATGGATGTCTTACGTCACCCGTAGGATGATCTCATGGCGCGCAGAGCATCCGCGACCGCAGCTTTTTTCGGCGAACATGGTTAATTTTTTAACTATTTTCCGGCTATGAGCGGAACGGTTCGGCGGATCAGCCGTTGATGCGAAAACCCGGGAGGACCTTCTATGATCTTCAATCTGCTCAAGGGCAAGCGTAACGAATCGGCAGACACCGGCACTTATGCCGATGGCGTTTTCGAACTGCCGACGCGTGAGATCAAGCCGGAACCGCGGCGCCTTCGCGGCCATATGGCGCATCAGCGCGACTATGGCAGCGACCGGACGATCGCACCGATCCCCGCCGGATTTGCCTGAGCTTTTCCAGCAGGGAACTTTTGCTGCTATACCGCCACTCAGGCGCGCGGCTTCAGCTTCATGTGGCGGTTGACGTCCTTGTAGAGCAGGTAGCGGAATTTTCCGGGGCCGCCAGCGTAACAGGCCTGCGGGCAGAAGGCGCGCAGCCACATATAGTCACCTGCCTCGACTTCCACCCAATCCTGATTGAGCCTGTAGACCGCCTTGCCTTCCAGCACATAGAGCCCGTGCTCCATGACGTGGGTTTCGGCGAATGGGATCACCGCCCCCGGCTCGAAGGTGACGATTGTCACGTGCATGTCGTGGCGCAGGTCGTTGGGATCGACAAAACGCGTCGTTGCCCATTTGCCCTCGGTCCCTGCCATTGGCGATGGCGCGATATCCGCTTCGTTGAGGAAAAGAGGCGTCGGAACATCAAGTCCTTCGACGAATTCATAGGCCTTGCGCACCCAGTGGAACCGTACCGTCTGGCCGCTGGTATTGCGCACTGACCATTTGCTTGCAGGCGGGATGAAGGCATAGCCGCCCGGGCGCATCTGGTGGGCTTCCCCGTCCAGCGTCACCGTCAATTCACCCTCAACCACGAACAGCACGCCTTCGGCACCATCGTCCAGTTCCGGCCGGTCGCTGCCGCCGCCGGGCGCGACTTCCATGATATATTGCGAAAAGGTCTCGGCAAAACCGGAGAGCGGCCGGGACAGGATCCACAGCCGGGTGTCTTCCCAGAACGGCAGGAAGCTGGTGACGATGTCCATCATCACGCCCTTGGGGATGATGGCATAGGCTTCGGTGAAGACCGCGCGGTCCGTCAACAGTTGCGTTTGCGCCGGCGCGCCGCCCTGAGGGGCGTAGTAAGTGCTGTTCATCTGCTTCCCTGAACGTTCGAATGGGTCAGCCTGTTCGGCGGCGGGATGCCGTCAGGCTCTACGAACACTTAGCGCAACGCGGCGCGCAGATCACGCGGCAATTCCCTCCGATCTCTGGATTCACTTTCACACAGAAGAAGGAAATCGTCGATGTCCGCCCACGCTCTGTTGACCGCGGAGATGCGCCACAATCAGGGTCTCGCTCGATTTTACTTGATGATCACGCTTGGTGGGGCGGGTTGGGCATTGGCTTCGTGAAGCCATTCGCGCCAAATGGCCACCAACAGCGCCATCAACACCGGCCCGACGAACAGACCAAGGAAGCCCATCGTCTTGACGCCGCCGACAAGCCCGAAGAATGTCGGCAGGAACGGCAGCTTGATCGGGCCGCCAACCAGCCTGGGGCGTAGCGTCTTGTCGACGATAAAGAGTTCGACCGTACCCCAGACGAACAGTGCCCCGCCGGCAAACATCGAGCCACTGGCGACGAGATAGACGGACACCAGCGTAAAACACAGCGGCGCGCCGCCCGGTACCAGCGCCATGATCCCGGTAATGATCCCAAGCGTCACAGGAGACGGAACGCCAGCCAGCCAATAGGCGACACCAAGCACAATGCCTTCGCCAATGGCGATGATGCCCATGCCCGTCACCGTCGAGCTGATGGTCAAGGGTACGATCCGCGAAACACGTTCCCAGCGTAACGGCAAGATCCGTTCGCCAAGACGATCGAGTTGGGCGACGAGCTTTTCCCCATCGCGGTAGACGAAGAAGAGCGTGATGAGCATGAAAAGGAGCGTCAGCAGCGACTGGAAGGCCGAGGCACCGACAACCAGCACGCCGCGATAGATATTACCGATATTGGAGCCGCTGACGAGTTGCACGAGTTCGCCAAGCGCGCCGGGATGGCCGACATATTTTGCCCATTGCTGACCAAGCCACACACCCATGCCCGGGATCTGCGTCAGCCACATCGGCACAGCGGCACCCGCCGCATTAGTCTCGATCGCCCAGACGGCCCAGTTGTGGACCTCATCGACGGCATAAACCGCGGCAAGCGAGATTGGCGCAACGATGAAGGAAATCACCGCGATGATAGCAATCGTCGCGCCGAATGTCCGGCTGCCTCCGACAGCAGCCAGTAGCCGCCGATAGATCGGCCAACTGGCAAATCCGATGACGAGCGCCGCAAGGACCGGCACCAGGAAACCGTTGAAGAAATAAACACCGGCTGCAAGAACAAAGACCAGCAGCCAGCGCGCAGCCGCCATCGGCCCGACCAGCGCCGATCGATCATAGACCGGGCGGGCGAAGAGACGTGGTTCCGAGTGCGGCTCGTTCCGCTCACGATTGCTCAGTTGCAAAAAATAGTCCTCCACAGGCCATCAAGATGACAGCAAAACCCGTCACGTGCCAGCACGGTTCCATTTGTTTCCGGACATCCCGGAAACATGCGGCATAGGTAAGTATGACCGCATGGTCAACACAAGCGGATGACAACAGCTTTTCAGCGATGATGCAACGCCGGTCAATTGCGGCGGAATTGCGGAGATCGTTACTTGCGGTCGGATACTGCAACTCTTGAGCGGTCAAGCAGCACCGACGACAGGAAAATGCCGATACCGGCCACCGACATCATTGCGCCGACAAGGCCGGTCGATGTCCAGCCATAACCGGCCGCAATGGAAAGACCACCGAGCCAGGCGCCGAGCGCGTTGGCGAGGTTGAAGGCGGAATGGCTGGCGGCTGCGGCCAGCGTCTGCGCCTCGCCCGCAACATCCATCAGCCGCATCTGGATCCCCGGCACGACTGCAAAACCGCCACCGATGAGCAGCACGTTGACCACCGCCATCCATGGCGTCGTCATGGTGAAATAGAACAGCACATAGGCGACAAGGTTGAAGACGAGCGCAATACCGATCGCCGGCATCAGCTTCCAATCAGCCAGGCGCGAACCGACGATGTTGCCGAGGATCATACCGGCGCCGAAAACGGACAACATGATCGGAACGGTTCCAAGCGATATGCCTGCGACTTCGGTCAGGGCCGGGGTGATATAGCTGAAGACCGAGAACATGCCGCCGCAGCCGATCGCGCAGATGCCGAGCGTCAGCCAGACCTGGCTCTTGCCGAAAGCACCCAGTTCCTTCAGCGGCGTCGCCGACGGGTTGGCCTTGTCCTTCGGCACGAAGAGCCATGTGAGAACGACCGTCAGCACACTGATGACGCCGACGATCGCAAACGCGGCGCGCCAGCCAAGCGCCTGACCAAACCAGGCGGCAAGCGGCGTTCCGAGCAGAGTGGCAACGGTCAATCCCATCATCACACGGCCGATGGCACGGGCCCGTTGATGCGGTGCCGCCATGCCGGCGGCAACCAGGGCGGCAACGCCGAAATAGGCGCCGTGGGGCAAACCGGCCAGAAACCGGGCAGCGACCAGCAGACCAAAACTATCGGCGACAGCACTGGCAAGATTTCCGAGTGCAAACAGGCTCATCAAGGCTAGAAGGACATTGTGCCGTGAAAACCGCGCCGCAAGCACGGCTAAAAGTGGTGCGCCGACGACGACGCCGATCGCATAGGCGCTGATCACATGGCCGGCAAAAGGCACCGAAACCGAAAAATCGCCAGCCACCTGCGGCAGCAGCCCCATGATGGCAAATTCGCCTGTGCCGATGCCGAAACCACCGACGGCCAAGGCCAGTTCCGCACTAGACATGCCGCCCCAGCGGGCGGCCGGAATGGAGGAAAGCGCATCGTCTGACATGGCACGACCTGTCTGGAACCTTTAGGCCCAAAGAATTTTGGTTCTGAAATGAAAAGCCGCGACAAAATTGGGAGGAAAGCCGCAGCATTGGTGCACTGCAATATACCCATTTGCGCCTCCGCGCAAAGAGATTGCTGTTTTGGCTTGCCGCTAAATCTTGCCCTGCACGCACAGATGGCGGCGGCTATATTGACGTTTACGTCAAAGTTATATAATCCGGAATGCGCTTGATGGGACGATGCAAAAGCCCCATCTTGATCAGGCGGAGAATCTGGAGGGATTTTTCGCCCATGCGTAACGGACCGCCCGGAGACATTTTCGGACAGGGTTATGCGTGGAAAAGGAGATGATGCGCGTCTGACTTGCAGCGCAGCGACAGACGCATGAGGGAGAGAGCGACGATGCGGGACACAATGATACAGACGCCCGGACCCCAAGTTGGGAAACCCTGGCTGCAATCCTATCCCACCGGCATGCCGGCCGACATTGCTCCCCTGCCCTACGATTCGATCGGCGACCTCTTCGCGCAATCCTGCAAAAAATATGCTGATCGCGCCGCCTTTACTTGCATGGGCAAGACGCTGACGTTCAGCGACCTCGATACGCAGAGCAAAAAGATCGGCGCCTGGCTGCAATCGACCGGCCTTGCCAAGGGCGATCGCGTCGCCGTGATGATGCCCAACATCCTGCAGAACCCGGTGATCGTCTTCGGCATCCTTCGGGCCGGCTATACTGTCGTCAACGTCAATCCACTCTACACGCCGCGCGAACTGCAACACCAGTTGAAGGATTCCGGCGCCAAGGCCATCTTTGTTCTGGAAAATTTCGCCCACACTGTCGAGCAGGTGGCGGCACGCACGGATCTGAAACACACTGTCGTCGCCACGATGGGCGATCTTCTCGGCCTCAAGGGCCTGATCGTCAACATCGTCGTGCGCAAGGTAAAGAAGCTGGTGCCCGCCTGGTCGCTGCCAGGGCATCTGTCCTTCAAAGCGGTTCTTGCAAAGGGTGCTGGCCAGACACTTAAGGCCGTCGACGTAAAGCCCAGCGATGTCGCCTTCCTGCAATATACCGGCGGTACGACCGGCGTCTCCAAGGGCGCGACACTCACCCATTCCAATCTTTTGTCGAACATGTCCCAGATGGGGCTATGGCTGGAAACTGCGTTCCTGGACAAGAAGCGGCCTGATCGCCTCGTGTTTCTCTGCGCCCTGCCGCTCTATCACATCTTCGCCTTGACGGTGAATTCGCTGATGGGCCTGAGCACCGGCGGCGAGAATATCCTGATCCCAAACCCGCGCGACATTCCCGCCTTCGTCAAGGAAATCGCCAAGTATAAGGTCAATATCTTCCCTGGCCTCAACACGCTTTTCAACGCCCTGATGAACAATGCCGAGTTTCAGAAGCTGGACTTCTCCGATCTGGCGCTGACCTTCGGCGGCGGCATGGCGGTGCAGCGCCCGGTCGCGGAACGCTGGGAAAAAATGACGGGCTCGCCGATCAAGGAAGGTTACGGCCTGTCGGAGACCTCCCCGGTTGCCACCGCAAACCGGCTCGATGGCAAGGAGTTCACCGGCACGATCGGCCTGCCGCTGCCTTCGACCGATGTCGAGATCCGCGATGAGGACGGCAATACGCTGCCGCTTGGCGATATCGGCGAAATCTGCATCCGTGGACCACAGGTCATGGCCGGCTATTGGCAACGGCCGGACGAAACCGCCAAGGCCATTTCCGATGATGGTTTTTTCCGCTCGGGCGATATCGGCTTCATGAACCCGGAAGGTCTGGTCAAGATCGTCGACCGCAAGAAGGACATGATCCTGGTTTCCGGCTTCAACGTCTTCCCCAACGAGATCGAGGAAGTGGCGATGACGCTTGCCGGCATTCTCGAATGCGCAGCCATCGGCGTGCCGGATGAACATTCCGGCGAAGCGGTCAAGTTGTTCGTCGTCAAGAAAGACCCGAGCCTGACGGAAGCGGACGTGAAGGCGCATTGCGCGGCAAACCTAACCAACTACAAGCGTCCAAGGTTTGTAGAGTTCCGCACGGAATTGCCCAAATCGAACGTCGGCAAGATCCTGCGCAAGGACCTGCGCGGGTAGATTTCGCAATCACTTGTCAGAACGCCGCAAAACCTCTATTTTAGGGGGGTGATGACTGGAGCGTGAACTCCAGCCATCGTTTGCTTAGTTAAAGAATTGGACCCGCACGGTGATTAACCAGCTCGTGCGGGTTTTTCTTATGCCAAACGTGACGCTAAATGGTCGAAACCACATAGATCACCTCCACATTCGAGGACGGGGCTGTGTCCTGCTACAGTCCGGGAAGCCCATCCGCCCGGATGCGCCAGCTGGTTTGGCGTTGCTGCTTTCGCCCTCGAATGCTTCAAAGATTATTGCAAACACGCCGATTTGCAACCCTAAGACGATATTCGGTTGCAGGGCGAAAAAGGTGGAATGCCTTTTTTAGCCTTCGCATGAGGACAGGCTTGATTTGCCAAGGGCAAAGCGACTAGCTATCGCAACCCTTCCGCAACGCAAGGAACCTGCCATGAGCGCGCTTGTCGAACAGCTGAAATCCACCGTTTCCGACACCAACGCAACAGATATCCGGGCTGCTTTCGCCAGCGATCCCAAGCGTTTCGCCAACTATAGCGTGACGCTTGACGACATGCTGTTCGACTATTCGAAATGCGCCGTCAACGAGAAGGTGCTGGACGGGCTGGAGGCAATCGCCAAGGCTGCCAGGGTCGCTGAAAAGCGCGATGCGATGTTTGCTGGCGATATCATCAATATCACCGAAGGCCGCGCCGTTCTGCATACGGCACTGCGCAACCGTTCCAACACGCCGGTTCTGGTCGACGGCAAGGATGTAATGCCGGATGTCAACGCAGTGCTTTCAGCCATGGGTGTCTTTTCCGACGGTATCCGCTCTGGCACGCTGAAGGGCGCCACGGGCAAGAAGATCACCGACGTCATCAATATCGGCATCGGCGGCTCCGACCTTGGCCCGGTCATGGCGACACTGGCTCTGGCGCCCGATCATGACGGCCCGCGCCTGCATTTTGTCTCCAATATCGACGGCGCGCACATCGCCGATACGCTAAAACTGCTCGACGCAGAAACATCCCTGTTCATCGTTGCCTCGAAGACTTTCACAACCATCGAGACGATGACCAATGCCGCCACCGCGCGCGCCTTCATTGCCGAAAAGCTCGGTGAAAAGGCCGTCAGCCATCATTTCTGCGCCGTCTCGACCGCGCTCGACAAGGTTGCGGCCTTTGGCATCGACGCGGACCGCATCTTCGGTTTTTGGGACTGGGTCGGTGGGCGCTACTCGATCTGGTCGGCAATCGGCCTGCCGCTGATGATTGCCATCGGCAAGAAGAATTTTGGCGAATTCCTCGCCGGCGCCCACGCGATGGACAATCATTTCCGCACAGCTCCGTTGCGCGAAAACATCCCGATGCTGCTCGGCCTGCTCGGCTTCTACCATCGCAATGTGCTCGGCTACACTACGCGCGCCATCCTGCCCTACGACCAGCGCCTGTCGCGCTTCCCGGCCTATCTGCAGCAGCTCGACATGGAATCGAACGGCAAGGGCGTGACGCTGGATGGCACTCCGGTCGAGGGCAATTCCGGCCCGGTCGTCTGGGGCGAGCCCGGCACCAACGGCCAGCACGCCTTCTACCAGCTGATCCATCAGGGCACGAGCATCATCCCGGCCGAGTTCATGATCGCCGCCAACGGCCACGAGCCCAATCTGCGCCACCAGCATCAGCTCTTGATGGCCAATTGCCTCGCCCAGTCGGAAGCCCTGATGAAGGGCCGCACGCTTTCGGAAGCCAAGGCGCAGATGGCTTCGAAAGGCTTGGACAAGGACTTCATTGAGCGCATCGCGCCGCACCGCGTCTTCACCGGCAACCGGCCGTCGCTGACCTTCGTCTATGACGAGATGACACCCTTCACCTTCGGACGCCTGATTGCGCTCTACGAACACCGCGTTTTCGTCGAAGGCGCGCTGTTCAACATCAATTCCTTCGATCAGTGGGGCGTCGAACTCGGCAAGGAGCTGGCAACCGGCCTGCTGCCGGTCGTCGAAGGCAAGGAAAGCGCTGCGGACCATGACTCGTCGACCGCCGGACTGGTGGCGGCGTTATTGAAAGCAGCGAAATAAATCCATCGGAGCCTTGTTGCGCATCGCGGAACTAAAAACTTTCGCACCGGTTTCTGGTGTTGGTTTCGACACGCGAATGACGCGCATAGGCCGTCATGAGGGGAGACGCCCTGCAGCCGGACGCAGGGCGCCATTTGGGCTCGCGGCCGGGCAGATGGGCAGTGCATCGATGCCCTGCTCTTTCAGGATGTCTTTCAGATCGACGGCGCCAAGCACCGGAAAATATGTGTCTACTGAACTCGCCTGAAGCCATGCGGCAACTGATAGGCCTTGTTCATTTGGTGACGCCGCGCCATTCCAGCAGCCGCCGTCAAAACTCATGGAGATGTACCCCTTGCCCTTCACGCCGGCTCTTTTCGCATTGCCAATTTGCCCCTGCAGTTCCCGCATTCGTTGAGCATCAGCGACACTCATTGTCAGTATCACGACTTTTTGGCCCGCTTTAACCTCTCCATTCAACGCAATGGCTGCCGCGTTTCCGGACAAAAGATCGAGATGGAAGCTGCCGAGATAATGCTGGGCGGCCTCGGTGGCCTGCCAGCCCATGGCCAGTGAAACGTCGCCCCTTTTCAAAACAAGCGGCTCCGGCAAGATTAGAGCCAGGCGCATTGCACCTGGATCGAACTCGAGGGGATTGAAGCGGGAGAACTTCACAAGAGCGGCCGGCGAGAATGTGGTGCAGGCGGCAAGCAGTGCCGCCACAGCGACGACGCAGGATGTATTCCGTAACAGGCAGGTCATGACTGATTGCATCCTATGCAGATTGACGAGATATAATTATCGTTATACAATAATTTTTATGCGGTAAACATGAAAGTTCTGAACATGAGTCAGCATTCTTCGAAGACCATCCAAAGCCTGAGCAGGCTGATGAAGCGTCTTGTTCTCGTCCTCGCGGCGGGCATTTCGTTTGCCGTGATTTATGTGCTGTGGCTACTGTCCTTCGATCAGCCAGCTTTTGCCGACCTCGTCAAAGCGAACATGTTTGAGGAAATCCCGATGACGGTGTCGCGCACTGCGGTGACGGCCCTTATCCTGCTCGGCACCGTTAATCTCTGGATCGCATTTTCCGGTCTGTCCGCGGTCTGGCACCTGTTCGACGGGTTCGAACGCGGAGACGTCTTTTCCGCGAGAAGCGGCGGGTTGTTGCGAAAGGCCGGCGTTGCCGCCTTGATCGGTGCTGCCAGCATTGTGCTGTCGCGCACCCTTGCAGTTCTGATCGTCACCCTTGGTAATCCGCCCGGCCAAAAGGTCCTGTTGGTTGTTTTTGGGACCAGCGAAGTGTTTCTCCTGTTGGTGTCCGTTCTGCTTCTGGTGATGGGCCATATCATTCGGCTCGCTGCCGATATCGACGCGGAAAACCGGAGCTTTGTTTAGAAATGCCGATCACCGTGAATCTCGATGTGATGCTTGCCAAGCGAAAAATGCGCTCCAAGGAGCTGTCCGAGCGTATCGGCATTACCGAGCAGAATATCTCCCTGCTGAAATCCGGCAAAGTGAAGGGCATTCGGTTTGAAACCTTGGAAAAGATCTGCCACGTCCTTGAATGCCAACCGGGCGATATTCTCGAATATCAGCAAATCCTCCCCTCCACCACGCTGCCAGGAAGTTGACAATACCGGCGCCCGCACGATGAACACAGGCTGAACGTCCAATTCAGCCTGTGTTCCGGCACCGTGGCGCATATCTTGTCTCGCGTCCTCAGGCCGGGAACACCTCCGGCGGCGCGGAGATCCGGGGCAGCGGCATGCAGCACTATTTTTTCGATTTACACTTCAGCAACGAACAGGTCGTCGATGAAGACGGCGTCGATCATTTCGACGAGGGATCCGCCGTTTATTACGGCCAGCGGATTGCCGACAAGATCGGCCGCGACACCGACTATCGCTCGCTTACCGTCCATGTGCGCACCTTCGAAGGCTCGGTGCTGGCAATCGTTGCCGCCTCGGCCGGTCGCGGCTTCGAGCAGATGGCGTTGATGGGCAGATAATGAGCCCAGCCGTGCCCCACCTTGGCAGCAGCGTGTTGCGTCTGCCACAAGCCACGTCATGCCCGAAATAGGTTTTCGCTCATGAACCGCACGAACGCCTGCACCTTCGGCGACAAATGACGGCTGGATGGCCACAGAATATTGAACTCGCCGACATCCTCGATATGCTCGGCCAGAACCGGAACAAGCTTTCCGTGCGCGATCTGACTGTGGATCGTGAAGTGCGGCAAACAGGCAATGCCAAGCCCTTGCTCTGCCATGCTGACAAGCGGCTCGAGCGTACTGGCCATAGAGGATACCGGCAGCTCCAATTTTCTCCGTCCCGGATCATGTCTTAATGGCCAGCGTTCCAGCTTGCCGGAGGACGGATATTTGTGGTGAAGGCAGATATGGCCTGATAGGTCCTGCGGCTTTTCCGGAATTCCGAAGCGGGCGAAGTACTCGGCCGTTCCGACGACACGATGCGAGAACTTTCCGAGCGTCCGCGTCATCAGGCGGCTATCGCTGAGATCTCCGGTTCGAACCACGGCGTCAAAACCCTCTTCGATCACATCGACCAGCCGGTCCGTGAAATCGAGATCGATGGAGACTTCCGGGAACAGACGCATGAACTTGGTGATCGCCGGCATGAACAGCATTCCGGCGAGCGGTAGGCTGACGCGGAGACGACCGCGCGGCGCGGCAAGAGTTTGCGACAGTTCCTGCTCGGCCGCTTCTATCTCGGAAAAAATCCGGCGGCAGCGTTCGAGGAACATCGTTCCTTCCGCTGTGATCGCGATGCTGCGCGTACTGCGGTGAAACAGCCGGACACCAAGCCTCTTCTCCAGACGGGCCATTGCCTTGCCGACGGCCGACGAGGAGATACCGAGAACCTCACCTGCCCCAACGAAGCTGCGGGTTTCCGCCACGATCACGAATACGTTCAGGGAACCGATGTTTTCCATGACAGGCACTCCATTGATAGCGGACATCCATGTCCGCTATCAATGGAGCCATAACCCGTTTTTTCACTCATCGTCACGAACTAAGTCTCATCCCGGCGGCATATTCCGCCGATCGTTTTGCAGATGGAGACAACGTGACTCACTTCCCAAAGGCCGAATTTCAACTCTCTCCCCAGCCGACCGTGTTTGTCGTGAACGTCATCCATGCCCACCCGGGCAAACAGGATGAGGCATTTCAGATCATCCAGGATGTCGTTCACTACGTTGCCGAACGCAAGGCAGGCTTTCTCTGGAGCAACCTGTCGAAAAGCACGGACGGCAAGACTGTCGTAAACATCGAGGCAATCCAGAACGCCGACAATGTCGACGAGTTCTTCTCCGATCCCGTCTTCGTGGAAAAATTCAAATATCTGGACGCCGTGTCGAAAAGCGAATTTCATATCTACAAGGTCGGGGACCTCGTCCTTCCTGCCTTGAGCGCGACGTAGGATCGGCGCTGGCCGGGCGCAACGGCGCCCGGATCAGTTCACCGCCCCCTGGACGAGGCCGTCTGTAGATAGCCGATCATCCGCCTGTCATCGGAGCATGATCAAACGGGCCAAATGCAGCCGTCACCTGATTCGAGGTCAGCCGGTTCTTCCCGGCAGGTGGCAAAGCCCCGTCGAGGCGACTTATGGAAAAAACCGTTCTCGTTGTCACCGATGCCTGGCATCCGCAGGTCAACGGCGTCGTGCGTACCCTCGATGAGCTCGCCCGGTCCCTGAAGGAACAGGGCATCGCCATTCACTTCCTGACGCCCGAGCGGTTTGCGACCTTTCCGCTGCCTTTCTATTCCGATATCCGGCTGGCGCTGCCGATGCGGCGGCAGGTGGCGGGCGAAATCGACGCGGTGGCGCCCGATTACATCCATATCGCCACGGAAGGACCACTTGGTCTGGTGGCGCGCGGAATCTGTCTGCGCAGAGGACTACCGTTCACAACGAGCTACCACACGCGGTTTCCCGAATTTGTCAGCGCCCGCCTGCCCATCCCGGAAAGCTGGAGCTACTGGTGGCTGCGCCAGTTTCATAATTCCGGCAATGGGATGATGGTCGCGACTGCTTCGCTGGGGACCGAAATGGCCGCCCATGGATTTCACAATATCAAGCGCTGGACGCGGGGGATCGACACCACACTGTTTGATCCGGCGCGCCGTCAAGAACTTCCGTTTCCACGCCCGATCTTCCTGAATGTCGGACGCGTTGCCGTGGAGAAGAACCTGCCTGCCTTCCTCGACCTCGATCTGCCGGGCAGCAAGCTTGTCGTCGGCGACGGCCCGGACCTTGCTGCGTTGCGGCAGCGCTATCGGGATGTGCATTTTCTCGGCAAGCGGCTGGGCACGGAATTGGCGACGCTCTATGCGTCGGCGGATGTCTTCGTCTTCCCGAGCCGGGTTGATACATTCGGCAATGTCATTCTGGAAGCACTCGCCAGCGGCTGCCCGGTTGCCGCTTTCCCGGTCACGGCACCGAAAGATATTCTGGGCGATGGCGGCGGCGTATTGTCCATCGATCTCAGACAAGCGGCGCTTGCCGCGCTGACACTGTCGCGCGAGGAGGCGCGGCAAAAAGCGTTGACGTTCAGCTGGAGCGAATGCGCCCGCCAGTTTCTGTCAAATCTCGCCGGAGTGCCCCGCAGCGCCTTTGCCGGGCGCCGGTTGCGGCCGATGTAGATTACCGGGACAGTCGCCGCTTAGCTCAATGTCGAGTTATCGCAACGGATAGCCGAAAACGTTCCTTTACCCTCCCCTTGAGGGGGAGGGTCGGCACGCAGTGCCGGGGTGGGGTGATCTGCAAGTCTCCCGATGACATTGAAGTCGCGATCGTCACCCCTCAAGTGAGAGGTGGATTAAAGCCCGATCTCGTAGCTCCATGGCGGGTTTGCGCCAGCGCGCGAGACGGTCACGGCGGCGGCTTTTGCGCCGAGCGAAAGCGCGTCGCGGACAGCACTTTCGCTGAGCGTCGCGACCTGTTCCTTGGTCAGGAGATTGTTCATCTTCAGCGAGGCAAGGATGCCCGCATCAAACGTATCGCCGGCGCCGACGGTATCAACAACCTCGACCTTTTCGCCCGGCACCGAAACCTTGCCGCGCGTCGTATAACCGTCGGCCCCATCGGCGCCCTTGGTGATGACAACGAGTTTCGGGCCGCGCTTAAGCCACTTGGCAACCAGTTCGTCATGCGTACCCTCTTCGCCGAACCAGTCGAGATCCTCGTCGGAGAATTTGACGATGTCGGACATTTTAACCATCCGCAGCATGCGTGCCTTGTGGGCCTCGGCATCGTTGATGAAGCCGGGGCGGATATTCGGATCGAAGGAGATCACCCGCTTCTGATGCTCGCGGGTCATCAGCGCTTCGTAAGTCGAGCCGCACGGTTCGGGGATGAGGCTGATCGCACCAAAATGCAGCGCCTCGCAGAAATCCCCGAGTGCCGGGAGGTGGTCCTTGGTGATCATCCGGCCGGCCGTATTCTCATCGAAGAAGGCATAGGTTGCCGAGCCGTTGACCAATTTGACGAAGGCGACCGTGGTGTGCAGCGACAGGGTGGCGCAGGGGCCGAAATCGACATTGCTGGATTTCAGCGTCTCGCGCAGCATATCGCCGAACATGTCGTCGGAGAGACCGGTGAAGAAGCCGGTGGGGATGCCGAGGCGCCCGAGCGCGATGGCCGTGTTGAAGATCGCTCCGCCGGAATAGGGAGCAAACGCCGTTTCGCCCGCCGTCGTCTGGCGTGGCAGCATATCGATCAAGGCTTCCCCACAGCAAACGATCACGGCGACGTCCTCCCCATCATGAATGTTATTTCAATCGATTTAAGCCAAACCGCGCCAAAATTCCAGCGCCGTTTTTTAAGCTGTCGGAAGCTCGCTGATGCCGCCGTTGCGGCCGGACCATTCGAGCGGCGCGTTGAGGAAGGCTTCGACCTCGGAGAGCGTCTTTTCGTCGAACAATTTCTGCTGCTTGGCGACACCCAACACGTCGCGCCAGGTGGCGATATTGTGCAGCGTCACGCCCTTGTCCTGCATCTCGGCGCGGGCCTTCGGGAAGATATCGTAGTAAAACAGGGCCATGCCATGATCGACGACGCCGCCGGCGGCGCGGATGGCGTCGATGAACTTGAACATCGAGCCGCCGGCCGTCGTCAGGTCCTCGATGACGAGGACGCGGGCCCCTTCCGGCATATGTCCCTCGATCTGGGCATTGCGGCCGTGGCCCTTCGGGGCCTTGCGGACATAGATCATCGGTAGCGCCAGGCGCTCGGCCAGCATCGCGGCAAACGGAATGCCCGCCGTTTCGCCGCCGGCGATAACGTCGAATTGCTCGAAACCGGCTTCGCGCAGCACGGTGGCTGCGGCAAAATCCATCACCGCAGAGCGGATGCGCGGGTACGAAATCAGCTTGCGGCAGTCAATATAGACCGGGCTCGCCATGCCGGACGCCAGCTTGTAGGGCTTGTCGGCGCTGAAATGAACCGCCTTGATTTCCCAGAGCATCTTGGCGACGAGTTCAGCCATCACGGCCTTGTCGGGAAAGGATGTCTGGATCATCGGGGGGGGGCTCCTGCAGCTCGGGATTTTTATCACCCGCCGCATAGCAGGTCAGGCAGCGCAATGCCAGAGGTGGAGGGCGCGGCCAATACCAAGGATCGCCGCGCCGCCAAAGTCAGCCGTTCTGGTTCTCGCCCTCTTGCTGGCAGAAGGTGATGCGATTGTTGAAGGGATCGATCACTTCGACCTCCAGCCCCCAGGGCACCTTGTTCACGCCCGGCTTCATGTAGCGGTAGTTCTTGCCCGCCAGTTCGACTTGCAGTGCCGCCGCATCCCCGACACGGACAAAGACGCGCGCGCCGGGGCTTGCGTCACCGGCATGCTCGCTCAGATGCAAGATCATGTCCTCCCGGGTGACCTGGCAATAGAGCGGAAAATTATCGCCGAAGCGATGCTCCCAATCGAGCGTGAAGCCGAGAAAGCCGCAATAGAACTCCATCGCCTTGGCGACGTCGAAGATGCGAAAAATCGGGATCGGCGGCTGGATGCCGACATGGCCGTCCTGCTTTTGTGGAGCTTTGTCTGCCGTCTCGATCTTTGCCGACAGGATATTCCATTGATCGTAGCCGAACTGGGCCGCGACAATCTCAAGGGCTTCGCTATGGGAAAGGCTGGTATTGCGGTCCGCAAAGGCCTGCTTCAGCACCTTTGCCATCAGCTTTGCATCGCGAAAATCGCGCATGGTTCATCCTCCGTATGGCGGCAAACAGGACGATCAGTGCCCGCTTTGCTGACCCGTTCGCCATCAACGCCAAAGGCAAGGATGAGAAGGTTTTGATGGATGCATTCACCATTCGTGCCGGAGCACTGCGGGGCGGCTGGCCGCATCCGGCCAAGCCCATTGTTAGGCGAAGTTTTTGCCTTGATCAAGCCCGCCATTCGCCCATTTCAGACCACTCCGCCATCGTCCGTCAGCGCACAGTCCGGCGGGTGCAACGGGCAGATTAATTCTTGGTAAGCTAAGGCTACATTAGGAAAAACGACCATGATCCGGACACAAACCGGGAGACATATCTGCAGTTGAGGCGGACGTTCAACGCGTCGCTGAACGCCTGATGCCCTCGTATCATGAGGTTATCCGATGAAGATTATCAGCCTTGCCACACTTGCCGCTCTTTCCCTCGCCCCCTTCGTCCTGTCATCCGCAGCAAATGCCATGAGCATGACGGATTGCAGCGCGAAATACAAAACGGCCCAGACGGCCGGAACACTCAATGGAATGAAGTGGAATGATTTCCGCAAAGCACAATGCGGAACCGATGCCGCAGCGACGACTCCAACACCGGCTTCCACGAAAAAGGCTGCGAAAACACCAACCGCAATGAACACCGACCAGGAACCGACGGCCGCCAATACCGAGAACATGCCGGAACCGGCCAAGACCACGGCAAAGGCGCCGAAGGGCGTTGTCTTCCCGACCAAGGTCGATTCAAAATACTCGACCGAGACTGCCGGGAAGGCCCGCATGCATACCTGCCTCGATCAGTACAAGGCCGACAAGGCCGACAATTCCCTCAATGGCCTCGCCTGGATCCAGAAAGGCGGCGGCTTCTACAGCATCTGCAATTCGAAGCTCAAGTCCTGATAGGACCATGCCGGTTTCCTGGGGGCGGGCTTTATGCCTACCTTCAGGAAACGGCCCAATGCAGCGGGAACATCGGATCAAACACCGTGACCGTGCCGGCCTCGGTCTCGATCTTTTCCGGGAATGTCAGAGCCTCGGCCTGCTTGCGCAGCGTGATCGTCTCGTCGTTGACCGGCAGGCCATACCAGGCCGGACCATTCAGCGAGGTGAAAGCCTCCAGCCTGTCCAGTGCATTTTCCTGCTCGAACACATGGGCAAGGCAGCTCATGGTGTTGATCGAGGTGTAGATACCGGCGCAACCGCAGGCGCATTCCTTCAGCGGATCGACATGCGGCGCTGAATCGGTGCCGAGGAAGAAGCGGCCGTCTCCGGAGGTGGCTGCGGCCCGCAATGCGAGGCGATGCAGCTCGCGCTTGGCGACCGGCAGGCAGTAATAATGCGGACGAATGCCGCCGACCAGAATGGCGTTGCGGTTGATGATCAGGTGATGGGTGGTGATCGAGCCGGCAAGATTGCTCTTCGACGCCTTGATGTAATCGATACCATCCTTGGTGGTGACATGCTCCATCGTCACCTTCAGTTCCGGCAGACGGGCCCGCAGCGGCTCCAGCACGGTTTCGATGAAGACGGCTTCGCGATCGAAGATGTCGACTTCAGGCGTCGTGACTTCACCGTGAACGCAGAGCGGCAGGCCGATCTTGGCCATGCGCTCCAGCACCGGCATGGCATTTTCGAAATTGCGCACACCGCCATGCGAATTGGTCGTCGCACCGGCAGGATAGAGCTTGACCGCCTTGATCAGGCCGCTGTCATGACCGGCCTCGACATCATCCGGGTTCGTGCCTTCAGTGAGATAGAGCGTCATCAGCGGCTCGAACCGATCGCCCTTCGGCAGCACCGCCATGATGCGTTGGCGATAGGCTATCGCATCGGCGGTGGTGACCACGGGCGGCACGAGGTTGGGCATGATGATGGCGCGGGCAAAATGGCGGCTGGTATCGCCGATGACACCCTTGAGCATACCGCCATCGCGCAGATGCAGATGCCAGTCGTCAGGACGGCGGATCGTCAGTTCGGTGACGGGCTGTGGGCTCATGTGAATTCTCCAAGCACTCATAAATTTTAGAAATGGAGAACTGAAGCATACAGATGAAGCTGAAACAGAGACGTGGCGTCATTGTCTCTCGCGGTCGAATGCCTCATTCTCCGTCATCCTCGCCCTTGTGGCGGGGATCCAGCGACCCGACGTCTGTCGGGTCAAAAGACTCTTATCGCCCAAGCACTTGGGCGGCTGGATTCCTGTGACAAGCACAGGAATGACGGAGGAAAAAAGCTCCGTGCCACCAGCGTTTCAAGGCTCCGATAGCATCATTCCGTGCGGTAAAACAATGGAGGATCTGTCGTTCAGGCCGTTTCGAAAATCTCGATGGCGATATCGGCCGGCCGCGAATTGTCGATGATCCGTTTGCCGTTCGGCAAATCATTGCCGTAGAGCTTCCATTCGATGCCGGCGGCATCCAGCCCATAGTGGGTCCAGCGCTGCCGAAGCCGTTCTTCCAGCACCTCATAAGACGGACCGACGAAGATCGAGAGGTCGAACATGCCGTCGAGCCGCGACCAGGGCGCCTCGTTAAGCAACAGGTAATTGCCTTCCGCCAGGATGATCCGTGTTTCCGGCGATACCGGCCGGGCCGACGCGATAGCAATTTCGCGGGACCGGTCGAACACCGGGACGAGAACCTCTTCGTCCGCCCTGCGCACCGCCGAAACGATATCGATGAAGGCTCGGACGTCGAATGTCTCCGGCGCGCCCTTGCGTTTCAAAAGGCCGCGCCCCTCCAGGATTCCATTGTCCATATGAAAACCATCCATCGGCAGCACGGCGGACTTTTCGCCCCGGCGCGTCAGCTCTTCCTGCAGCCCATCGGCAAGCGTGGACTTGCCGGCCCCGGGAGGGCCGGCAATGGCGACGATGAAGCGGGGCGACGTGCCCGCCTTTTCGACAATGCTATCCGCGATGGCGGCAAGCGTCATGGTCATGCGGCAGCGGCCTCCGGTGGCACCTTGGCGCCGGTCATGAAGGCGACGGCATCCGACATCGTATAATCCTTCGGATTGATGACGCAGAGGCGTTTGCCGAGGCGGTGGATATGGATACGGTCGGCCACCTCGAAGACATGCGGCATGTTGTGCGAGATCAGCACGATCGGCAGGCCGCGGGAGCGCACGTCGAGGATGAGTTCGAGAACCTTGCGCGATTCCTTGACGCCGAGCGCTGCCGTCGGTTCGTCAAGAATGATCATCTTGGAGCCGAAGGCCGCCGCACGGGCAACGGCCACGCCCTGGCGCTGGCCGCCGGACAGCGTTTCCACCGCCTGGTTGATGTTCTGGATCGTCATCAGCCCAAGCTCGGAAAGCTTGTCGCGGGCAATCTTGGCCATCTTCGGCCGGTCGAGCATGCGGAAGATCGACCCCATCGGCCCGGATTTGCGGATCTCGCGGCCGAGGAACATGTTGTCGGCGATCGATAGCGCCGGTGAAAGCGCCAGGTTCTGGTAGACGGTTTCGATGCCAGCCTCGCGCGCCTCCAGCGGAGAACGGAAGTTGACGACCTTGCCGTCCAGCCGGATTTCGCCCTCGTCCGGATGGACCGCTCCCGAGATCGCCTTGATTAGCGAGGATTTGCCGGCACCGTTGTCGCCGATCACGGCGAGGATTTCGCCGGGATAGAGGTCGAAATCGGACTGGTCCAGCGCAGTTACGCGGCCATAGCGTTTGACTATACCGCGTGCGGTGAGAAGAGGTTCCATCAGCCTGCTACCTTTCTGATCCACTGGTCGACGCCGACAGCCGTAATGATGAGGACACCGGTCAACAGGACTTTCCACTGCGGGTCGGCGCCCAGCATGTTGAGGCCCATCGACACGACGCCGACGATCAACGCGCCAAACAGCGTTCCAAGGATGGAGCCACGCCCGCCGAACAGCGAGATGCCACCGATCACCGCCGCCGTAATGGCCTGTAGATTGTAATCCGTGACCGCCCAGGACGGTGAGATCGAGCCGTTGCGGCCAATCGAGACCCAGGCAGCAAGAGCTGCGATGGCCCCGGCAAGGCCGTAGACGCCGAGAAGCACGCCCTTGACCCGGATACCCGACAGTTCCGCCGCCTCTGGATCGTCTCCAACAGCATAAACGTGGCGTCCCCAGGCCGTGTGGTTGAGTGCGTACCAGAGCGCGATCACGGTGATCACCATCATGATCACGCCCAGCGTGAAGACGGCCGAGCCGAGCTTGAAGCTGGCGCCGAACAGACCCAGCAGTGGTGCCGCGGTTTCTATATCGGCACGGCGAATGGTCTCGTTGGCCGAATAGATATAGTTGATCGCCGCGATGATGTTCCAGGTACCCAGCGTGACGATGAAGGGCGGTAATTTCATTCGGGAGACCAGAAAACCGTTGGTCATGCCGCAGACGGTGCCGGTCGCGAAACCCGCCAGGATGGCCAGTGGTGCCGGCAGGCCGTAGGTCACGGCGCAATTGCCCATGACGACAGCTGAAAGCACCATGATGACGCCGATCGACAGGTCGATGCCGGCCGTCAGGATGATCAGCGTCTGTGCCGCGCCTAAAATACCGACGACGGCGATCTGCTGCAGGATCAATGTCAGCGTTCCCGCAGTAAAGAACCGTTCACCCTTCAGGACACCAAAGACGATGATCGAAAAGATCAGGACGATGGCCGGAATGGCGGCCGGTGTCGAATGCAGAAAATGTTGGATACGCCGCAGTGGCGAACGATCTTCGAATGAAGCGACCGATTTATCGCTTTGATCCAGTGTTTTTTCGAATTCCTGGACGCTTGTCATGACAACGCCTCCCTCCCAAGAGCCCGGCCTACCAACCGGTTGTTGAAAAGGGCGGCCCTGAAACCGCCCTTTCGTATTCATTCTGTGCCGAAAGCCCTATGGCATCAACCCCAGCACTTGTCCGTGCCGGCCTTGACGTCGATCGACTCTACGCCCTTGGCAGGCTTGTCGGTGACGAGAGCAACGCCGGTGTCGAAGAAGTCCTTGCCTGCGGTCGGCTTCGGCTTGGTGCCGTCCTTGGCATACTGGGCAATCGCTTCGATGCCGAGCGATGCCATCAGCAGCGGATATTGCTGCGATGTCGCGCCGATGACGCCTTCAGCCACCGACTTCACACCTGGGCAACCGCCGTCAACGGAGACGATCAGAACGTCCTTTTCCTTGCCGACAGCCTTCAGCGCTTCATAGGCACCAACGGCAGCCGGTTCGTTGATCGTGTGGATGACGTTGATGTCCGGATCCTTCTGGAGAAGGTTTTCCATGGCCGTGCGGCCGCCTTCTTCATTGCCGTTGGTCACGTCATGGCCGACGATGCGTGGATCGTCTTCATCACCGATCTTGTTCGGGTCCTTCGGGTCGATGCCGAAGCCGATCATGAAGCCCTGGTCGCGCAAAACGTCGACGGTCGGCTGCGAGGGAACGAGATCGAGGAAGCCGATCTTGGCATCCTTGGCCTTGTCGCCGAGCGTTGCAGCAGCCCAGGCGCCGATCAGTTTGCCGGCCTGCAGGTTGTCCGTCGCAAAGGTTGCGTCGGCAGCGGTAGCGGGATCGAGCGGGGTGTCGAGCGCGATGACCAGAAGACCGGCGTCCTGCGCCTTCTTGACCTGATCGACGATCGCCTTGGTGTCGGACGCGGCAATCAGGATGCCCTTGGCGCCATCGGCGATGCAGGATTCGATCGCAGCAACCTGACTGTCATGGTCGCCATCGACCTTGCCGGCGTAGGACTTCAGGTCAACGCCTAGTTCCTTGGCTTTGGCTTCGGCGCCTTCCTTCATCTTGACGAAGAAGGGGTTGGTATCGGTCTTGGTGATCAGGCAGGCCGAAACACCGGCGGCCTGGGCAGGGGCTGAAAATACGACGCCGAGCGCGAGCGCGCCGAGAGCGGCGGAAACAATAGTCTTCTTCATGAAATCCTCCCAAGGATTGAAAAAAGGCACCGGCGAACCGGCCCGTCAGGCTTCGCCCACCGCAGCATCTCCAGGCCGCGGGTGGCGCTTCCGGATACAAAACAAACATCAAAATGAAATGCTGTCAATAAATAAATCAAATTGAATTATTAAAAATCTGTGCCATTCTCTGCGCAGAAAATGTGCACTCGCTTTTTGTTGTTGCGGTGCACACACAAGAAACAGAATGAAGGCGCGGTCAGGAGGCCAGTCCGGGACAACCCAGTCCGGATAGGAGATCGCGCTTTAGGGAGGTAACGGGCAATGATCTCACAAGCCGGTTCCGGCGGTGCATCGACCGTTCCGGACGTCTTCGATCCCGGCGGTGGCGCCAATCTCACCCGTGTGCGCGCCTATAACGAGCGGCTGGTGATGTCGCTGGTGCGCCGTCACGGCAGCCTGTCGAAAGCCGATATCGCCCGGCGTTCCGGCCTGTCGGCGCAAACCGTTACTGTCATCATGCGGGCGCTTGAGAAGGACAATCTGCTGATCCGCGGCGAGCCCATACGCGGCCGCGTCGGCCAGCCGTCCATCCCGATGCGGCTCAACCCGGATGCGGTCTATTCCTACGGCGTCAAGATCGGCCGGCGCAGCTGCGATCTGGTGCTGATGGATTTCGTCGGCAATATCCGCCTGCAACTGCACCAGACCCATGCCTATCCGATGCCCGATGACATCCTGTCGTTCATCGTCGAGGGCATACCGAAACTCGAAAAGATGCTGACCGGGGAGCAGCGTGCGCGCATTGCCGGTGTCGGCATCGCTACCCCCTTTCAGCTGTGGAGCTGGGCCGAAGAGACCGGCGCTCCGCGTGAGGCAATGAACAGTTGGCGCGGCTTTGACCTGCGCGGCGAGGTGGCGGCGCGGACCCACCACCCCGTGCTGATGCAGAACGACGCCACCAGCGCCTGCGGCGCCGAGCTCATCTTCGGGGTCGGCTCTTCCTATCCGGACTTCATCTATTTCTATATCGGCTCGTTCATCGGCGGCGGCATTGTCCTGAATTCGGCGCTGTATTCCGGCCGCACTGGAACCGCGGGCGCCGTCGGCCCGCTGCAGGTTTCCGATAAAAACGGCAAGCCGCAGCAATTGCTGAAGATCGCCTCGATCTTCGTGCTTGAAAATCTGCTGCGCGAGAAGGGCATCGACCCAAAGCCGCTCTGGTACTCTGCAGATGAATGGATCGATTTCGGCGAGCCGCTGGAAACCTGGATCCAGCTGACAGCCACAGCCCTTGCCCAGGCCATCGTCTCTTCCGCCTCAATCATCGATTTCGGCGCGGCCGTGATCGATGGCGGCTTTCCCGGCTGGGTGCGCGAACGCATTGTCGCGGCGATCCGCACGGCGGCCGGCGAACTCGATCTCGAAGGCGTCATCCTGCCCGAGATTATCGAGGGTGCCGTGGGCGCCCAGGCGCGCGCCATCGGTGGCGCCAGCCTCCCGCTATTTTCCCGTTATCTCATCGACACCAACGTTCTTTTCAAGGAAACTGCCTGATGCTGAAAGGCCTGAACCCGCTTTTAAGCCCCGAGCTTTTAAGCACCTTGCGCGCCATGGGCCATGGCGACGAAATTGCTCTGGTGGACGGCAATTATCCCGGGCAGGAACACGGCCGCCGATTGATCCGGCTTGACGGGCATCATCTGATCCCGGTTCTCGATGCGATTTTGAGCGTCCTGCCGATCGACGATTTCGTGCCTGAAGCGATCTTTCGCGCCACTGTGAAGCAGGATCGAGATGCTCTCGACCCGGTGCACAAGGACATCATCGCCTGCTGCGCAAAATACGAACCGGATCGCGCGGTCACGCCGCTTCTCGGGCCGGAATTCTATCCGAGGGTTCGCGCTGCGCATACCGTCATCCAAACCAGCGAGCCGCGGCTCTATGGCAATGTCATCCTGCGCAAGGGCGTCATCTATCCTTGACGGCCTTCGACGATAGACGCGAAAAAGCCCGCCGATTTTCCCAATCGGCGGGCTTTTCCTTATCAAACAATCAGCAATCAGGCGCGCTTGGCATCAACCGAGAGGGCACCGGCACCGAAGGTGGCGACGAACAGGAAGCCGCCTGCCATGGCAAGGTTCTTCATGAAGTGGATATCGTTGCCGGCAACCGAGAAATCACCATGGCCGATAAACGCCGTGGCAACGCAGAAGAGCGCCAGGATGTAGGCGGCCGGGCGGGTGAAGAGGCCAAGGAGGATGGCGAGGCCGCCGAGCAATTCGACAGCGGTGACGATGATGGCCGTGACCATAGGGAGCGGTAGGCCCATGCTGCCGAAATAGCCGGCGGTGCCGCCGAGCCCGGTCAGCTTGCCATAGCCGGCAATGATGAAGAGGATCGAAAGGAGGATACGGGCGACGAGGAGGACTGCATTCTGCTGCATTGGAAGTAACTCCGGTTGGGTTCGTTGTTGGCGACAGATTTATCAGCAATTCCAAATTCATCCAGCCCATCGGCAGGAGACAGATCGTTCACAATAAGTAGACGATCACCGCAGATCGTCAACCGGGCGCGATGAGACAGACGCGTACGGTAGCAGGCATCATCCATTCTGACTGAACATGAACTGCAGATGCGCGGCATTCCCGGTTTTGCAGTGTTTTTTGTTGCAACACCCGGAAGACTGCGAGAAGAATTTCAACGGGGTCGCAATGACTACGCGGATGGGGATGCAGTAATGAGTGAAGTCAACAAGAGTCCGGCCTTCTGGCGTTCCTTTCCGATTTTCGAGGAATTCGACAAGGAGACGCTTTCTGCGATCTCTGCACTTGCGACCTACCGCAAATGGACCCCCGGGACGGTGATTTTCCAGCGTGGCGATGAAGGCAATTACATGATTGCCGTCCTGTCCGGACGCATCAAGCTGTCGCTGATCACGCCACAGGGCCGCGAATTGCTGCTGCGCCATATCGAGGCCGGCGCGCTTTTCGGCGAAATGGCTATTCTCGATAACCAGCCCCGCTCCGCCGACGCCACAGCAATCACGGCGACCGAAGGCTATGTCATCAGCAAGAAAGCCTTCCTCGATTTCATCACCCATACACCGAATGCCGCCGCTTCGATCATCCGCTATCTCTGCCTGCAACTGCGCGATACGACGGACCGGCTGGAAACCATCGCGCTCTACGATCTGCACGCCCGCGTGGCGCGCTTCTTCCTGGCCACATTGAAGCAGATCCATGGCAGCGACCTGCCGGAAAGCGCCAATCTGCGCATCACTCTCAACCAATCCGACATTGCCGGCATACTTGGCGCCAGCCGGCCCAAGGTGAACAGGGCCATTCTGGCGCTGGAGGAAAGTGCGGCGATCAAGCGGCTCGACGGCGTCATCACCTGCCATATCGGCCGCCTGCAGAAGATCGCGGAACCGGAAGAGGAATAACCCTTGAAAAGTTTCCGCCTGTCCAGGATCAGGCCGCTTTTTGCGGGCGCGGCGGCGAGCCTTCTCGGCGCATCGCTGCTGCTCTTCTACGGTGGACCGGCGCTTGAAACGCAGCGGGAACAGTTTTTCGATTCCCTCACCCAATGGGTCCCTGCACCGCAATCCGCAGAGATCGTCGTCATTGATGTCGATCGCAAAGCGATGCAGCAGGCGCCGGACAAAAGCTGGGGCCGGACGGAGACAGCCGATCTCTTGTCCAGACTATCCAAGGCAGGCGCCAAGGCTGTCGCCGTCGATTTCATCTTCAGCACGGCCTGTGATCCGGCCGAACCATCCAATGTCGCGCTGGCACAGGCGATTTCCAGCGTGCCGGTCGTTCTCGGCTTCCTGATCGCCGATGGCGGGCCTGAACATCCAGGCCCCGTGCCGCCGGTTGCCGTCCGCAAACCGGTCGCCATCCCCGATCTCTGGTTCATCAACGGCGCAGAAGCGTCCTGCAGCTTCCTGCAGACGGCGTCGCATTCGGCAGCTGCCGCATTTCTGGTCGGCGACGAGGATGCCCGCATCCGCCGTGTCCAGGCCTTCTCGATCATCGGCAACGACGCCTATCCGGCGCTGGGGCTTGAAGCCGCGCGCCTGGCTGATGGCGGACACACGCCGATCCTCGGCGGGCAACCCGCGTGGTTGAAGCTCGAGAGCCGGTTGATCGAACTGGATGAGGATGGCAGCCTGCGTTTTGCCGCAAGCCCGATTACGGCCATCGAAGCGCGAACAGTCTCCGCCGGCGATGTGCTGAGCGGCGGCGTTGCGGACGCGCGCTTCAAGGACAAGACGGTGTTGATCGGCAGCAGCCTGCCCAATCTCGGCGGGTTGCGCTCCACCGCCTCCATGCCGCTCGAACCATCGGTGCAGATCCATGCCGACATCGCCAATTCGGTGCTGACCGGTTTCATCCCGGAAAGGCAAGCAAAGCTTCCTCTGTTCGAAGCGGCACTGGCTCTCATCGGCGGACTATTGGTGGCCTTCGTCTCCACGCGTCTGCGGCCGGTCACCTCCGTTGCGCTCGGCCTCTTGGCCATCACCGCCACGATCGGCGCATCTGCTGCCATCTATGCCGGTTCTGCCCTGCTGGTCGATGCCGTCGGCATCAGCCTGGTTCTGATCTTCGTGCTCATTGTCACCAGCACACTGCAATTCGCCCGCGTCCGGCGGGCGGAATCCACCGCACGCAGCAAGTTCTCGCAATATCTGCCGCAATCCGTCGTCGCTCGCTATATCGACAATCCGGATGACGACCGCGTGGCGGGAGAGGAACGCCCGGTCACCGCGTTGTTCACCGATATCGAGGGCTTTTCCACACTATCCCAGAAGCTGCCGCCGCGCGATCTCGTCACCCTGCTCGACATCTACTATGCAGAGGTCAACGACCTTGTGGCCCGCTATGGCGGCATGGTCGACAAGGTGGTCGGCGATGCCGTGCATGCCTTCTTCAATGCGCCGGAGGATCTGGACGATCACGTCAACAAGGCGATCGACTGCGCCGAGGCAATCCGGGCTCTGACGGAGGAAATGCGTAAGCGGCAAGGGTTTGCCGAACATCAGTTCGGCCGCACCCGGATCGGCATCGAAACGGGGATCGCCGTATTGGGTGAGGTCGGCGCCGGCGGCAAGCTGGATTACACGGCGCATGGCGACTGCATCAACCTCGCGGCCCGGCTGCAGGAGGCCAACAAGTTCCTCGGCACCGCCATCTGCATCGGCCCGGAAGCCGCGGTCCAGAGCGGCCGCACACTGCGCTCGGTCGGCATGCACGAAATCCGCGGTTTTGGCGAAATGGAACTGTTCACCAGTCAAAAGTGAGAACTGTTAGCGCTTCAGGCCGACGCTGGCATAGGCCTCGACGATCCGGGCTTCCTTCCACTTCACGGTCTTGTTCGGCGCCTCGCCGGGCTTGGCGATCTCGATGCCTTCACCGGCACCAACCAACCGCTGTTCGCCACCGGCATCCACCGCCACCTGGCCATGCTCGACGAAAACGGCAAAGACGCCGCGATTGGGACCTGCAAAGAACTTCGTGCCTCGCACGCCGATCATCCCGAACGTGGTGCGCAGCGCCAGATCGATCTTCGGCAGACCTTCCGGCCGGTCGAACACCATCTGCCCCATGCCGAGTTCCATCGTGCCGCCCTGGCCGGCAATGAAGCTATCGAGCAGAAGTTCCGTCTTGCTGCCGAGCAGGATGCGGGTATCGCCGACAAGCGCCAGGTCGGCGAAACTGTCGCTGCCGGTGGCGATAAAATCATTGTCCATGATCTGCCCGCCGGCCGCCAAGCCTTCCTGTTTTTCCGCCCGCTTTAGATTGACCTTACCGCGCACGTCTGATGCCTTGCCGATCACGGTACTTGCCTGGGTCGGTATCGCAGCAAGACCACCTGCCACCAGCGCGCAGCCGGCGATGAATGTCCGTCGTCCGATCAGACCTTGCCGCAACAGTTGAATGTCTGGCGTCATTGTCCTTGCTCCTTGTCCAAACGTCCGGTTTTCCGGTGAAAATCCGCTTCTTCGAGTGGGGCGTCCCGCGTCTCTTTCGGATTTCGCTCTTGCCGGGCGTGATCCCCATCCTCGTGCCCGGCGGTTCCAGGCGCTGTTTCCCGGGGAACAGCGGCGACCCGGCCCGCTCCATAAGGTGACACAAACACCAAGGAGAACGCCATGAAAAACGGACCCAGCAAGCGCATTTCGGCCGTCAACGCGATCCTGCTCACCGCCGTCAGCCTGCTTTCGATCGCAGCGATCGCCATTCCCTCCGCCCACGCCGCCTCAGCACTGCTGCCGGCTGACCAATGCGACGCGGAAGCCGGTAGCGAACATGACCTGCAACGCAATCTGGCCTTTCGTCCCGTGGCGACCGAAGATATCCGTATCGGCATTGCCCTTTCGGCTTGCCGCGAGGCCTACAACCAGGGCAGCGGCCCGCGCCAGACCTTTGAGCTCGCCCGCGTGCTCCATGCCGCCGGCCAGCGCAACCAGGCCATGGCGATGCTGGAAAAGGCGGCCGAAGGCAACCATGCGGTCGCGATGGTGAACTATGCGGTGATGCTCGGCGAACGCGGCGATCATGTAGCGGAATTCGCGCTTTACCAGAAGGCCGCCTCAGCCGGAAACATCCTCGCCGCCTACAATCTCGGCGTTGCCTACCGCGACGGCATCGGCACATCGGCCAATGGCGAACTCGCCGCGCAATGGTTCGAACGGGCGTCGGTTGCCAAGGATAATCTCGGCGCCTTCAACCTCGCCGTCATGCTGGACGAAGGCACACAGATTCCGGAGGACAACCGCAGGGCGGCGCAGTTCTACAAACTGGCCGCCGATCGCGGCAATGTCGATGCAATGGTCAATCTCGGCCTGATGATGGAAAACGGCGAAGGCATGGCCGCAGACACCGCCGCTGCCAGAGCAATGTTTGCCAAGGCGGCAGAAAAGGGCGACGCCTTTGCACAAGGCAAGATCGCCCCGCAGATCGACATCACGACCACGGCCGGCATCGACCCGAGCGAGCAGGCAAGTCTTGTCCTTCCAAAGACCAGCCGCCGGAAGTGAGAAAAGATCGTCGCGGAAACGGCGAGCGAGGACCGCGCATTCGCCCCGAAAACAGCCCTGAAGTTTAACAATCCGCTGCCGTTATCGCGCTAGCGGATTGTTCGTGTGAATGGCTTTACAGTCGATTAACATAGGTCGGCCAAAACCATGCCCTGATCGAATCCTCCCAATTATGTTGCTTGACGGCCGCGATCTGCGCGGACACGGTGATGGGATTAATTAGCAAATTCTTTTTTAATCGGATTGCCGGAATGACGAAGCTTATTGTGTTTACGGACCTGCATATGGTCCCTGAGGGCCAGTCGATCATCGGCATTGATCCTTTCCAACGGCTTTCCGCCGGTATCGACCATGTCAACCGTTACCATGCGGATGCGGACCGGGTGATCATCATGGGTGACCTGGCACACCGCGCTGACCGCCCGTCCTACGAGCGACTGAAAAGCCTTCTGGACCGGCTGATCCCGCCACTTGCCATCACCATCGGCAACCATGACAACCGCGACACGTTTCTCGATGTCTTTCCGGACGTCGTGCCGGACGAGGATGGCTTCGTCCAGCGCGTCATCGACTTTCCCGACTGCCGCGCCATTATTCTCGATACGCTGTTTGCCCCGCCTTATGACTATCCGCGCAGCCATGCCGGTTTTCTCTGCACCAGGCGGCTCTCATGGCTCGAGCGGCAGTTGGAGACTGCCGGCGATCTGCCGGTGCTGCTGTTCATGCACCACCCGCCGCATGCGACGGGCTTTACCGGCATGGACCTGATCCGGCTGATCAACGAGGTGGATTTCTACGACGTCATCAAACGCCGGGGCAATGTCCTGCATATCTTCGCCGGCCATGTGCACCGGACGATCTCCGGTTCCAGCCGCGGCATTGCGTTTTCGGTTTTCAAAAGCCCCGTCCACCAGCAGCCGATGCCCTTCGACGCCCCCGACGCCTCGCTCTCCGTCGATGAACCCGCAGCCTACGGCATCGCCGTGATGACAGACACGGGTATTCTGGTGCATATGGAGGATTACGAGATCGCGGTTCGGGAAGCAGCGGTGGCTTAGTTTTCCTCTTCTCCCCTGCGGGGAGAAGTGCCGAGCGCATGCGAGGCGATGCGGGGGTGGTCCGGCGCATTCAGAGTTTGTGGCTCCCCCTCATCCGCCCTCCGGGCACCTTCTCCCCGCCGGGGAGAAGAGGAAGCCACAGCCTTCCACCCCTCCCCGATTCCATGCTACCATACCCGCATGACCCTTGCCGTTCCCACTGATGATTTCGACTGCCAGAGCTGTGGTGCCTGCTGCAGCTATTCGCAAGACTGGCCGCGTTTTTCGCTGGAGACGGACGCGGAACTGGACCTTATCCCCCCTGAATATATCTCGGCCGATCTCGGCGGCATGCGGTGCGAGGACAATCGCTGTTCGGCGCTCGATGGCAAGCTTGGCATCCATGTCGGCTGCAAGATCTATGCGGTGCGCCCGATCGTCTGCCGCACCTGCATGCCGGGTGACGACGAATGTCTGATGGCCCGGCATAAACTGTCCCAGAAGGTGCTTCTCTGACGACGGATCGTCCGGTTCGATTTTGGTATCGCCGCATGGTGTACGGTTTTTACGATTTATTTCGGTGAAATATCCGGCATTGGGCGTATTTTCCCGGATAGCTATCCGGAGACCTCTACCCTATTTTGCGCCCATGAATTCCGGGCCACGCCACGTGTGCCTGACAGCTTCGAAAAGGGACGATTTCGATGAGCCAGCCGCAGCCACAAAACACCTCCGAAACCCCGACCGCTCCCTTTTCTCATTTCGCCCCGCCGATCGCCGAGCAGACAGCGCTGCGTCAGGCAATCACCGCCGCTTACCGCCGCCCGGAAACCGAATGCCTGCCGCCGCTGGTCGCAGCTGCAACCCTCTCCGACGATATCCGCACCCGCGCCAAGACGACCGCCCGCAAGCTGATTACCGCGCTGCGCGCCAAGCACAAAGGCTCCGGCGTCGAAGGTCTGGTGCATGAATATTCGCTGTCGAGCCAGGAGGGTGTGGCGCTGATGTGCCTGGCCGAAGCCTTGCTGCGTATTCCAGATACAGCCACCCGTGACGCACTGATCCGCGACAAGATCGCCGATGGCGACTGGCGCTCGCATATCGGCGGCGGCCGCTCCCTGTTCGTCAATGCCGCCACCTGGGGTCTCGTCGTCACCGGCAAGCTGACCTCCACCGTCAACGACCGCAGCCTGTCGGCCGCGCTGACCCGCCTGATCGCGCGGGCCGGCGAGCCGGTGATCCGCCGGGGCGTCGATATGGCGATGCGGATGATGGGCGAGCAGTTCGTCACCGGCGAAACCATCGACGAGGCGCTGAAGCGCTCGCGTGCGCTGGAAGCCAAGGGGTTTGGTTACTCCTACGACATGCTAGGTGAGGCTGCGACCACGGCAGCTGACGCCAAGCGTTATTATGCCGACTACGAAAACGCCATCCACGCCATCGGCAGGGCTTCGAACGGCCGCGGCATCTATGAAGGCCCGGGCATCTCGATCAAGCTGTCGGCCCTGCACCCGCGCTATGTCCGCGCCCAGAGCGCCCGCGTCATGGCCGAGCTGTTGCCGAAGGTGAAGGCGCTGGCGCTGATCGCCAAGAGCTATGATATCGGCCTCAACATCGACGCCGAGGAAGCTGATCGCCTGGAACTGTCGCTGGACCTGCTTGAAGCGCTGCGCCTCGACCCGGCACTTTCCGGCTGGAACGGCATGGGCTTCGTCGTCCAGGCCTATGGCAAGCGCTGCCCGTTCGTTCTCGATTTCATCATCGACCTCGCCCGCCGCTCAGGACACCGGATGATGGTGCGCCTGGTCAAGGGCGCCTATTGGGATGCCGAGATCAAGCGTGCCCAGATCGACGGCCTCGATGGCTTTCCGGTCTATACCCGCAAGATCTACACCGACATTTCCTACATCGCCTGCGCCCGCAAATTGCTGGATGCGACCGACGTGATCTTCCCGCAGTTCGCCACACACAACGCCCAGTCATTGGCCACGATCTATGAAATGGCCGGTCCCGATTTCAAAGTCGGTAAATACGAGTTCCAGTGCCTGCATGGCATGGGTGAACCGCTCTATGACGAGGTGGTCGGCAGGGCCAATCTCGACCGCCCCTGCCGCATCTATGCGCCGGTTGGCACGCATGAGACGCTGCTCGCCTATCTCGTTCGCCGCCTGCTCGAAAACGGCGCGAACTCCTCGTTCGTCAATCGCATTGCCGATCCGGCCGTCTCCATCGACGACCTGATTGCCGACCCCGTCGATACCGTCCGCGCCATGCCGGTGATGGGCGCCCAGCACGAGCAGATCAAGGCGCCGGCCGATCTCTATGCCGGCCGCAGCAATTCCGCCGGTCTCGATCTCTCCAATGAAGCCTCGCTGTCGATGCTGTCGGAGGCCTTGAAGGCCAGCGCCGCGATCGACTGGACGGCGGCGCCGCATCTCTGCGCCGAAGCGCTGCGAGGCGAGAGCCGTCCGGTACTCAATCCCGGCGATCACCGCGATATCGTCGGCTCAGTCATCGAGACTGCCGAGGACGATGCCCGCCGGGCTGTCGAGATCGCCCGTGCCGAAGGCGCCAAATGGAGCGCTGTGTCGCCCACCGAGCGCGCCCAATGCCTGGTGCGTGCCGCCGACCTGATGCAGGCCCGCATGCCGACGCTACTCGGGCTGATCGTGCGCGAAGCCGGCAAATCGCTGCCCAACGCCATTGCCGAAGTCCGCGAAGCCATCGATTTCCTGCGCTATTACGCCGAACAGGCGACCCGTACGCTTGGCCCGGCCCATCAGGCGCTCGGTCCGATCGTCTGCATCAGCCCGTGGAACTTCCCGCTCGCCATCTTCTCCGGCCAGATTGCAGCAGCCCTTGTCGCCGGCAATCCGGTGCTGGCCAAGCCAGCCGAGGAAACCCCGCTAATTGCCGCGGAAGGCGTGCGCATCCTGCATGAGGCCGGCATTCCGGCCGAAGCCCTGCAACTGCTCCCCGGAGATGGCCGTGTTGGTGCCGCCCTCGTTGGCGCGCCGAACATTGCCGGCGTGATGTTCACCGGTTCGACAGAAGTCGCCCGGCTGATCCAGGCGCAACTTGCCGATCGCCTGTCCGCGTCCGGCAAGCCGATCCCGCTGATTGCCGAAACCGGCGGCCAGAATGCGATGATCGTCGATTCTTCTGCGCTCGCCGAACAGGTGGTCGGCGATGTCATCGCCTCTGCCTTCGATAGCGCCGGCCAGCGCTGCTCGGCGCTGCGCGTGCTCTGCCTGCAGGACGATGTCGCCGATCGCGTGTTGAGCATGCTGAAGGGCGCACTGCACGAGCTCGATATCGGCCGTACCGACCGCCTTGCCGTCGATGTCGGCCCGGTGATCACTTCGGAAGCCAAGGGCATCATCGAAAAGCATATCGAGACCATGCGCGGCATCGGCGCCAAGGTGGAGCAGATCGCGCTGCCGCCGGCAACGGCTGAAGGCACGTTCGTGCCGCCGACGATCATCGAGCTGAAACAGCTCTCCGACCTCAAGCGCGAAGTCTTCGGCCCGGTCCTGCATGTGCTGCGCTACGAGCGCGACGATCTCGACCGGTTGATCGACGACATCAACGCCACCGGCTATGGCCTCACCTTCGGCCTGCATACGCGTCTCGACGAAACCATCGCCCATGTCACCAGCCGCGTGAAAGCCGGCAATCTCTACGTCAACCGCAACATCATCGGTGCCGTCGTCGGCGTCCAGCCGTTTGGCGGACGTGGCCTGTCCGGCACCGGCCCGAAGGCCGGCGGCCCGCTCTATCTCGGCCGCCTCGTCACCACGCCACCGGTGCCGCCGCAGCACAGCTCGGTCCATACCGATCCGGTCCTGCTCGATTTTGCCAAGTGGCTGGACAGCAAGGGCTTGAGAACCCAGGCGCAGGACGCGCGTGAAACCGGCAGCCAGTCGGCGCTCGGCCTCACCACCGAGCTTGCCGGCCCGGTCGGCGAACGCAACCTCTACGCCCTGCATGCGCGCGGAAAAATCCTGCTTGTGCCGCAGACTGCCGATGGCCTTTACCGTCAGCTTGCCGCAGTCTTTGCAACCGGCAACACCGCCGTGGTCGATACGGCATCCGGCCTCAAGGAAGCGCTGGCATCGCTGCCGGCCACGGTCACCGCCCGCGTCTCCTTCACCGCCGACTGGCGGATGGACGTACCCTTTGGCGGCGCACTGATCGAAGGAGACGCAGAGCGTGTCCGCGCCGTCAACAAACAGATCGCCGCCCTTCCCGGCCCGCTGGTTCTGGTCCAGGCAGCATCAACGGCCGAGCTTTCGAAAACCCCCGACGCATATTGCCTCAACTGGCTGCTCGAAGAAATCTCAACCAGTGTCAACACAGCGGCGGCAGGCGGCAATGCGAGCCTGATGTCGATCGGTTAAGGCATCCGGTGCGGGGCGTTGGAGTTGTAGAGAGCCCATCTCACTCCGTCATCCTCGCCCTNNCTTGTGGCGGGGATCCAGTCACCGCGCGTCTGCGCGGTGAGAAAACCATTTTATCAGGGAAATAAGAGTCTTTGGCGCCGCAGACGCGGCGCCGCTGGATCCCCGCCACAAGGGCGAGGATGACGGAAGGTGGGGTCTCTCCCTTACAACGGATCCCTTGGCACCACACCATCCGATGCGCTATCACCGCGCAAACGGACCAACCCATGTTCACGCTTCAACGCATAGAAACCCACACGCAGGACATCAAGAAGAGCCGGTTTCTCGCGGTCTGCGGCCCCGTGTCCAGCGAGCAGGCAGCGAAAGACTTCATTGCCGAACAGTCCGACCTGACGGCCAGCCACAATTGCTGGGCCTTCCGCATCGGCCAGACATACCGCTTCAACGATGATGGCGAGCCGAGCGGCACGGCGGGCAAGCCGATCCTGCAGGCCATCGACGGCCAGGCGCTCGATCATATCGCCGTCGTCGTCATCCGCTGGTTCGGCGGCACGCTGCTCGGCAGTGGCGGCCTGATCCGGGCTTATGGCGGTACAGCGGCGATCTGCCTGCGCGCCGCCGAAAAGGTGGAGGTCATCGAGACGATCGGGGCCACTGTTGATTGCGACTTTTCCGATCTGGCCCTGATCAAGGCCCGGCTCGGCGGGCTGGGCGTGACGATCCGTTCGGAAACGTTTACCGGCACCGGCGCCAGCCTCAGCTTGCAGATCCCCAAGGATGCGGTACAGGCCGCTGCTGCGATGATCCTCGACCTTAGCCGCGGCCGGGCGGTCCTCCGCCTGGACGATTGACGGGTACCGCTTCAATGTGCTTTCGATAACACGTTGAAAACAAGAATTATTTTTCACCCTGCCCCATCCTCTTGAACGATCGGATGCTGGCCAGCCTGTCATATTCGGAATAGAAACAGCGGGTAAACAGAGTTTTCCCGCCCGGATGGAGCGGGATTGGCGGGGCAGCGTGCTCCGTCTTGCGAGGATGACACCATGAAAAACAGAATTTTGGGGCGCACCGGCGCGACCATTTCCGAAATCGGCTTCGGCGCCTGGCAGATCGGCGGCGCCTGGGGCGACGTCTCGGAAGAAGACGGCAAGCGCGCGTTGAATGCCGCCCTCGATGCCGGCGTGACCTTTGTCGATACGGCCGATGTCTATGGCGATGGCCGTTCGGAAAAGATCATTGCGGCAGTCCTCAAGGAACGTGGCGGCGAAAAGCCCTTCGTTGCCACCAAGGCCGGCCGCCGGCTAAACCCGCATGTGGCCGATGGCTACACCGCGGCCAATATAGAAGCCTTCATCGACCGGAGCCTCGCCAATCTCGGCGTCGAGACGCTCGACCTCGTGCAGCTTCATTGCCCGCCGACCGAAGTGTTCTACCGGCCGGACATGTTCGGCGCGCTGGACGATCTCACCGTCAAGGGCAAGATCCGCAACTATGGCGTCTCGGTCTCCAATGTCGAGGAAGCGCTGAAAGCGATCGAATATCCCGGCGTTGCGACGATCCAGATCATCTACAACATCTTCCGCCAGCGCCCGCACGACCTGTTCTTCGAGCAGGCACAGAAGAAGAAGAATGTCGGCATCATTGTGCGCGTGCCTTTGGCGTCCGGTCTCCTGTCCGGCAAGATCACCGCCGATACCAAGTTTGCCGATGACGACCACCGCAAGTTCAACCGCAACGGCGAATTCTTCGATGTCGGCGAAACTTTTGCCGGTGTGCCGCTGGATGTGGCGCTTGAGGCCGTCGAACAGGTGCGCCCTCTCGTACCCCAGGGCGCGTCCATGGCGCAGTTTGCGCTGGCCTGGATCCTTCAGAGCCCGGCCGTCTCCGTCGTCATCCCAGGCGCCCGCAACGAGGCGCAGGCCAAGGCCAATGCCGCGACAAGCGAACTCCCCGCGATCCCAGCCGAAACGCTGGCAGCCCTTGCCGATGTCTACGAGCGCCTGATCAAGGTTCACGTTCACCAGAAATGGTAAAAACCAGTGCCGCGCCGGTTCTCCCGGCGCGGCGATACCGGGTTCTACGCGCGATCGCTGCATTGCACGCGAATAACCGCATGCGAGACGAAACAGTTTTTTCCGGCTATAGCGACGAGGCCGGGGCGTTTTGCCGCCGGTCGAACAAATGATCCAACTGCCGGAGAAGACCATGGCTTTCGATCCCATCAAAGCGCTCACCAACTATTCGGACGCGGAGTGCACGGTGCAGTTCTTGATTGCCGGGAGCGCTGCTTCGGTTTTTCCATCGCTGGAAGCGGCCGTGATCTTCGCCCGTGAAAACGGTGCCGGCTGGAAAGACGTCGAGATCACCATACATCTCGACCGCGAAGACATCGTCTACGCCACGGGAAAGACCCGCACCTTGATCGAGGCCCTGCGAAAGAAGAAATAGTCCGGATTTATGAGGCGCGCTGGCGTGGCGACAAGCTGCGGCGGCGTTTCGCCCATTGGCGAAAACCATCTTGTCATACCGCTAAGTCATTGAAAGAAATGGTGCACCCGGAACGATTCGAACGTCCGACCCTCAGATTCGTAGTCTGATGCTCTATCCAGCTGAGCTACGGGTGCTTCCTGCTGCGGCGTTAACCGCTTGCGTGGCGATCCTCTAAAACGTCCAACCGGCGAATGCAAGCGAATTTCGGCAGAAATTTTCTTTTTTGATGAAACTGCTCCCTTATACCCTTGAAACTGTGGATGGATTTCAGCAGCAAAACCTTTCCACAGCGCCGTTTCGTCCGCGCTGGAGGGGGATTTTAAAAATGTGCGGTCAGTGCCTGGCCTTCGAGCGGAAAGCATCGAGAGGCACAGGACGGTCTGGCAGTTCGATTCTAAACAGGGTTCCCGGCGTCGCTTTTTCCACCAGCGCGATGGTGCCGCCATGGGCAAGCACCAGTTCGCGGGCGATGGCCAGCCCAAGGCCGGTGCCGCCCGAGCGGGCGGAGCCCCTGAAGGCGGTAAACAGGTGTTCGCGCGCCTTGGGCGGCATGCCGGGCCCGGTGTCATCGACGGAGATGCTGACAACACTGCCGGTGCGCAGCGCCGAAACGCTGATCAGGCGCGCAGCCCCGCTGTCGGCATGATCGTTCATCAGCGCCTGCACGGCGTTGCGGCAGATATTGTGGACGACGCGGAACAGCTGCTCGCTATCCGCATCGACCTGAAGGCCATCGGGGATCTGGATCTGGAATTCGATCCCGGTATTCGGGTCGATCGCCAGCATTTCGCCGACATCGCTCACCAAAGGCCGCAACTCGACGAATCGCCGATGTGGGTCCGGCTCGGTGGTGCGGCCATAGGACAGGACCTCGGTCGTATAACCGACGGCGCGGTCGATGGTGCGCAGCAGCGTCGGGGCGAAGCGCTTGACGATCGGATCATCGACATCGGCAAGACGGTCCGAGATCAGCTGCGCGGACGCCAGGATATTGCGCATGTCGTGATTGATCTTGGAGACGGCGAGACCGAGATCGGCAAGGTTCTTCTGCTGCTTCAGCGTCTTCTGCAGCTGCTGTTGCATGGCTGACAGGTGCTGGCCGGCGATCGAGAGTTCGTCGCGGCCTGGTACCGGTTCCAGAACGCGGGCGGGATTGGACGGCTCGGCTGCGAATTCCTGCATGTTGGTGGTCATACTGCGGATCGGTGCGATCATCAGCCGGTTGATGGCAAGAAAGATCAGCGCGGCCGTAAACAGCGATATGGCCAGCGACAGGAAGAAGACATTGCGCGAATAGACCAGCATCGCCTTGCGCAGGCTCGCATCCTCCATCACCACTTCGATGATCGCATCGCTTTCGCCGATAGGACCATAGATGCGAATGATCTTGTCGCCACCGAACAGTAGCGTGTCGAAGGCGTCGCGGATGGCGGAGATCGGCGTCATCGCGGCGACGTCATACTGCGCGTCGATTTCCGGCGGCATGTCCACCGCCGCGATCAGCCGCGATTCGTCCTTGCGCCGGAGAACGATAGCCTTGGTGCCTGTTGCCATCAGGGTTTCTTCCTGCAGCGGCCGTGACAGCTGCACGTCCTGCAGGCCGTCGACCACCACGCCGGCCGCTGCCGCCGTATTCAGCCTGTCTTCCATCCAGCGGATGCGCATGTTGGCAACAGACGGCACGAAGATCAGCACTTCGGCCAGCATGACGAAGATGACGGTCAAAAACAGAAGCTTGCCGGACAGGCCGCGAAAAAAACCAGCGCGGACCGGCTGCCTTTGAAGGGCCGTGGTTTCTGTCAGTTCTGCCGTCATGCCGTCGAATTTCCATCGTCTCAGCCGAAACGTCTGAGCAAACGGATGATGGCCCGGACGAACGGCGTGCGTGTCAGGGGCGTATAATAGGCGATGACGGCGCGTTTTCCAATCTCCGTCATGGTCGGATAGGGTACGATGGCGTTGCGCATATGCGACAGGCCCTGACCGTTGGAAATGATGACCGACCACAGGGTGATCATCTCGGCCGCCCCGGCTCCCGCGATGCTGGCCCCCAGGACCCTCCCGCGCCGGCCGGTGATGAGCTTGATCAGGCCTGCAGTGTTGCGTTCCGCTTGCGCACGATCGTTCTCCGCGTAGGGCCAGCGCAGAACCTCGATCTTGCCATAGCGGGCACGCGCCTCTTCTTCGCCAAGGCCGACAGAGGCGATTTCCGGATCGGTGAAGGTGGCACGCGGAACGATATCGCGGTTTTTGCGCGCCGGCAGCCGGAACAGGATTTCGCGCAGCACCAGCGAGGCGTGATAATTGGCCGCATGGGTGAATTGCAGCCCGCCTGCCACATCACCGATCGCGTAGACCCGGCGGTTTTGCGTGCGCAGGCTGCGATCAACAGCGATACCGGTTGCCGTCACGGCAATTCCAGCTGCATCGAGACCCAGCCCGGACGTATTGCCTTTTTTACCGGTCGCAACCAGCAGGGCGCTGCCATCGATGGTGACCGGTCCAGTCTGCGTTTCGCAGCGCAAACGCTGACCCGTTGCCGTCTTCTCGGCAGACAGCACCCGGCTATGTTCGAAAATATCGATACCTTCGCCACGCAGCCGGTCGAGGACGATGCTCGCCAGCTCGGGATCCTCCTTGGCCAGTGCCCTGCCGGCATCAACGACCGTTACCGTCGCCCCCAGCCGCCGGTGCGCCTGTGCCATCTCCAATCCGACGGGCCCGGCGCCGATGATGACGAGATGCTGTGGCAGGCTCTTGAGATCGAACAGGGTTTCGTTGGTGAGGTAATCGATATCGGCAAGGCCGGTGATCGGCGGAATGACCGTTGAAGATCCCGTGGCGATGACGAAACGGCGGGCGCGGATGGTGAACCCGCCGGCGGTTACCGTGTCATGATCGGTGAACCGGGCATCGGCCCTGATGACCGTCACCCCCATCGTGTTGAACCGCTCGGCCGAATCGTTCGGCGCAATCGCATCGATCACCGAGCGGACATGCGCCTGCACCTTGTCGAAATCGATCACCGGCTCCCCGGCGATCACCCCGAATTCGGCCGCCTTGCGCACCGCATGCGCATGCTTTGCTGCAGCAATCAGCGCCTTGGAGGGCACACAGCCGGTGTTCAGGCACTCGCCGCCCATCACACCTCGCTCGATCAACACCACCGGCACGCCGAAGGCAGCAGCACCTGCCGCAACCGAAAGCCCGGCAGAACCGGCGCCAATGATGCAGATATCGGGAGAAAGAACCGTTGCCACGCCGTCAGTCTTGTCCACGATCACCCGCCGCCTGCCGTTTTTCGCGAGCAAATTGCACGAGAAGGGGCAAGGCGGCAATGACGGCGAGCGCCATGAAGGCAAAGGTCAGCTTTGGTGTCAGGAAATCCGACAGTTGCAACGACCTGCCGTGTTCCGCCGCATCGCCGATGGCCTCCTCGAAGCCGCAGCCAAGCCATGTATAAACGAATGTGCCCGGAATGATGCCGACCACGGTGGCCAACGCAAAGGTCCGCAGGCTGACGGCGAAGAAGGCGGGCGCGATATTGACGATGAAAAAAGGGAACATCGGCGCAAGCCGCAGCACCAGCAGATAACTGAAGGCGTTGCGGCTGAAGCCGGCCGAAAACCGGTTGAGAAACGGCCCGGCCCGCCGCCGGAGAATATCGCCGAACACCGTGCGTGCCCCGGCAAACAGCAGACAGGAACCGATGGTGGCGGCAACGATGACGATGACCCCGCCGGTCAGCCAGCCGAACAGGAAGCCGGCAAAAATGGTCAGCACCGAAGCCGCCGGAACCGACAGCGCCACGACGGCCGCATAGACGACGAAAAACAGTGACGCGGCCCGCAACGGATGGCGTTCCACCATATCCAGCAGCATCTCGCGCTGATCCGCCAGCCAGCCCAGCGTCACATAGCGGTGCCACCCCAGCCCATAGGCAACGGCAAGGCCTGCTGCAAGCACCAGAAGCGGCGCCATGCGCAGCACCAGCGGTTGCCCTGCCGGTTCCCCGTCCCCTGCTGTGGTTTCCCGGTGGCCTTCCACTGTCGGCTGCTGCCTCTCGCGCTCGTTATGTTCCATTGCTCCAGCATTAGAAGGAAAGCACTGCTCGAACCAATAACGAATGATCGCGATCAAAAACGTCGCCGTGATCGAAACGCAAAAACCCCACAGCGATACTGGATCGCCGCGGGATTTCTGTTCAAGTCCGATCCGCTTTGAAGGATCAGAATTCTTCCCAGTTGTCCTTCGACACCGCAGCACTGGCCGAACCACCGCCAAAGGCGCGGGCGACAGTGCCCATCATCTTGCGGGCAGGCGAAGCGACCGGGCGGGTATTTTCGCGAACCGGGGCGGCGACCACACGCAACGGCGCGCTGTCATCCAGCTTGAAGTGCGAGATCAACCGCGCCAGGCTGTCGGCTTCGGCTGAGAGCTTGTGGGTCGCAGCATTGGCTTCTTCGACCATCGCGGCGTTCTGCTGTGTCACCTGGTCCATCTGATTGACGGCGGTGCTGACTTCGCCAAGGCCGGTCGATTGCTCGCGGGCGGCCGTGGCGATCGAATGGATGTGGTCGTTGATGCTCAAGACCCGCGTTTCGATCCTGCCCAGAACCTCACCGGTTTCTTGAACCAGCTTGACGCCGGTAGCCACTTCCGAGCCGGATTTGGCGATCAGGCCCTTGATGTCCTTGGCGGCGCTTGCGGCACGCTGGGCAAGCTCGCGGACTTCCTGGGCAACGACCGCAAAGCCCTTGCCTGCGTCACCGGCACGTGCGGCCTCGACGCCGGCATTCAGCGCCAGGAGATTGGTCTGGAAGGCGATCTCGTCGATCACGTTGGTGATCTGGCCGATCTCGCTGGAGGCCTGTTCGATCCGGCCCATGGCATCGACTGCCTTGCGCACGACTTCGCCGGACTGGGCTGCACTCTGCTTGGCCTCGGTGACCATGACGGTCGCTTCCTGGGCACGGTCGGTCGAGTTGCGCACGGCAGCGGTGATCTGCTCAAGTGCAGCAGACGTTTCTTCCAGTGCGGCGGCCTGCTGTTCTGTACGCTTCGACAGGTCGTCAGCGGCCGAGCGGAGTTCGGACGAATTGCCGTTGATCGAGTCGGTCGTGGTGCGCACTTCACGCAGGGTGTTCTGCAGGGTCGACAGCGTGTCGTTGACGTTCTGTTGCAGTTCGGCAAAGGCGCCCTGGAAATTGCCGTGCATGTTCTGCGTCAGATCGCCGGCCGAGAGGCTGGCAATAACGCGGCGGGTCTCGTTGACGCCGCTGTTTACACCATCAACCAGTTCGTTGAGGCTGGCAGCGAAGCGATTGAGGTCGGCATTGCCGTAATCCTTGTTGATCCGCTGGGTAAAATCACCGGCGGCGGCGGCCGATACGACCACGGCGATGCTCGACTGGAGATCCGCGCTCTTTTCACGCAGCGCGCTTTCCTGTGCATTCAGTTCGCGCACGGCCAGACCGTTGCGCTTGAACACTTCGACGGCACCGGCCATCTCGCCGATTTCGTCCTTGCGTCCGGCAAACGGCACGTTGGCATTCAAATCGCCATCGGCGAGCTGCTTCATCGTGCCGGTCAACTGCAGGATCGGCTGGCTGAGCTGCTTGGTGCCGATGTAGAAGGCCGTTCCTGCGCCGATGACCAGACCGAAGCCGGCCGTCAGCAGCACCATGAGGATCATCCGGCTTTCGATTGCGTTGACTTCATCCTGGATCGCATCCAGAGCTGCACGGTCGGTATCGACGATCGCATCGATCTCGGCCTGGAAGGCCTTGCGATTGGCGCGGTTGAGGTCGTTGTTGCCCTGTTCGTTGGCGGCCTGCGGTGAGACTTCCTGGCTGAGGCGTGCAGTTTCCGACCGGAATGTGCGGAATTCAGCGGCACGTTTGACCACCGCGTCGAAAGCCGGAACCTCCTCGGCGGGAACAAGCGGCTTCCACTCAGCCAGCAATGCATCGATCTTGTCGAGGTTCTTCACCAAGCCTTCAGCGAACGGCTTTGATTTTTCCACCGTCGGCGCTGCGTAGATACCACGCGCTTCCATGACGACGGCCGTGACGAGCCGGTTGAGATGCTCGCCGTTGAAGGCGCGATCCGAGGCGTTGTCGAACTGGACCAGCCTTGTATTGTATTGCGTGATTACTGTCAGGGCCATGCCGGTCACAGCCAGTGCGATCAGGCTCATCAACCCGACGATGAGATAGATCTTGCCTCGAATTTTCATATACGTGTCTCCCTGGGACCGGCAACAGGCGGTAAAAGGCGCAGCTTGCAGGCACTTGCATCCAGATCGACACTAGGGCGGGATGGTTAACGAAGGCTCATATAAGACCGAACAATTCTACTAGCTCGCTCTTAGGGCTTTGTTTAATTAAATACATTATTATATGCTGAAATTCAATCATAAGTTGAAATTTACAATCCGTACATCGCGGCGCGTTTGACGTTTCAAAACCGGAAAAGTTGCCCCAGCCCCAGCTTTTCAGCCCCGGCAATTGACTTTCGCGGCCCTTTGCTCTTATAAGCCGCCCACGTCCGGACAAGTCCCCTTGCCCTGTGCAACGCCGTGTCCGGAACGTAACGCTCCCTTGCTAAGAAGCAAACCCAAGAAGGGCCGCACACCGCGGTATTAAAATAAATGACGAAGCGTACCTATCAACCGTCCAAGCTTGTTCGCAAGCGCCGTCACGGCTTCCGTGCACGTATCGCCACCAAGGGTGGCCGCAAGGTTATCGTTGCCCGCCGGGCACGTGGCCGTAAGCGTCTGTCGGCTTAAGGCCGTCTGGCGCGTGCCGCGTCTTCGCGCACTAATCTTCGCGAAACCTGCATGCGCGGCTTCATGGCGCCGGAGCATCTTGCAAACGTCCGTCTGGACGATGGATGCTCCAGTTCCCGGAAGGAGCGCGGGCGAATGACATCACCCAAGCCTAAATCAACTGCCGGGCGGCTGAAAAGCCGGCCGCAGTTTCTTGCTGTGCGCAAGGGAGAGCAGCGGAAGGGTCCGTTGTTTCTTCTGGAAGTTCTTGATCGCAACGAGCCTGACACCGCGCCGCGCGTCGGCTTCACCGTCACCAAGAAGCATGGCAACGCCGTTGAACGCAACCGGATGCGCCGGCGCCTCAAGGAAGCCGTGCGACTTTCCGCCGGATTTGCAATGAAGCCCGGACTTGACTATGTGATTGTCGCCAGACGCGACCTTTTGAACGCGCCCTTCGAGCGGATCGGCAAGACCCTCTGTGAGCGGATCGAAAGCAAGCAAAAATATTCACGGCCACCGGCCGGCTCCAGGAAAGAATGATGGAAAAAAACCGCAACTACTTCGTGGCGATCGGGCTGTCAGTGCTCATCCTGATTGCCTGGCAATTTCTCTATGTGAATCCGAAGATAGAGAAAGAACGGATTGCGGCGGAAGCCCATCAGAAAATCACCCAGCAGAACCAGCCGGCCGTTACGCCGGCCGTTCCCGGCCAGGCCCAGCCGGCCCAGGGTGCTGTCCCCGGCGCTGTTGAAACCCGCGACCAGGCGATCGCCAAATCGGCCCGTGTTTCCATCGACACGGCTGCGGTCAGCGGCTCGATCAATCTGACCGGCGCACGCTTCGACGACCTGAAGCTCAAGGAATACCACGAGACCGTCGACGACAAGAGCCCGCTGATCACGCTGTTCAGCCCCTCCGACACGCCGGACGGCTACTTTACCGAACTCGGCTTTATCGGCAACGAGGTATCCGGCACCGTTCCAGGCCCGACAACGGTCTGGACGGTCAAAAGCGGCGACAAGCTGACGACGGCGACCCCTGTTGTTCTGACCTTCACCAACGAAAAGGGTCTGGTTTTCACCCGCACCATCTCGATCGACGAACATTTCATGTTCCAGGTCGTAGACTCGATCACCAACGGCAGCGGCGCGCCGGTATCGCTCTCCACCTATGGCCGCGTCACCCGCTTCAACAAGCCGACCACCCCGAGCGTTTACGTTCTGCACGAAGGCTTCATCGGCGTGATCGGCGAGCATGGCCTGAACGAAGTTGCCTACAGCAAGGTGGAAAACGACGTTCCGGCCAAGCATGAAAAGGCAACGACCGGCTGGCTCGGCATTACCGACAAGTACTGGGCTGCCACTATCGTGCCGCCGCAGAACCTGGCCTACGAATCCAAGTACGAACACTTCACCGATGGCCGCCCGCGCTTCCAGGCTGACTACAAGCAGGATGCCGTGACGATCGCGCCAGGCCAGTCCACTGACCTGGAGACCCTGGTCTTCGCCGGTGCCAAGCAGGTTCCGCTGGTTGACGGTTACGAGAAGTCCTACTCGATCCCGCAGTTCGACCTCCTGATCGACTGGGGTTGGTTCTACTTCATCACCAAGCCGATGTTCAAACTGATGGACTTCTTCTTCCGTTATTTCGGCAATTTCGGCGTTGCGATCCTTCTGACCACGATCGTCGTCAAGCTGCTGTTCTTCCCGCTCGCCAGCAAGCAATACGCTTCCATGGCGAACATGAAGAAGGTTCAACCGAAGATGGAGGAACTGAAGAAGAAGCACGGCGACGACCGTATGGCGTTGCAGCAGGGCATGATGGCCCTCTACAAGGAAGAAAAGATCAACCCGATCGCCGGTTGCTGGCCCATCCTGTTGCAGATTCCGGTGTTCTTCGCGCTCTACAAGGTGATCTACGTCACCATCGAAATGCGCCATGCACCGTTCTTCGGCTGGATCCAGGACCTGTCGGCACCAGATCCGACTTCGCTGTTCAACCTGTTCGGCCTGCTTCCCTACGCCGTGCCGCACGCATTGATGATCGGCGTCTGGCCGTTGATCATGGGCATCACCATGTTCCTGCAGATGCGCATGAACCCGACGCCGCCGGATCCGACCCAGGCGATGCTGTTCACCTGGATGCCGCTGGTCTTCACCTTCATGCTGGCAAGCTTCCCGGCCGGTCTGGTCATCTACTGGGCCTGGAACAACACACTGTCGATCACCCAGCAGGCGTTCATCATGAAACGCCACGGCGCCAAGGTCGAACTGATCGACAATCTCAAGGGATTGTTCACAAGGAAACCGAAACCGGCCAAATAGGCCGGATCAGGGCGAAAATCACAGAACCCCGGATCGGCTGATCCGGGGTTTTTTCTTGGCCAAGAGCATGCCCGGCAGTTAGATCATCCGCTGCATTTCCTCGCCGAGCCATTTGCGGAATTTCCGGGTCATGCGGTTTTCATAGCGCTGGAAGACGACCCGGTAGTGGCCGAGATCGACAGGCCCGAAACCCGGCAGAACCACCAGCCCGCCGGACCGGATTTCACGCTCCGTCAGGAATGCCGGCGCAAGTACCATGCCCAATCCGGCGGTCGCCGCATGCAGGGCGGCGTCGTCGGTGTCGAACACATGCTGGATCTGTATGGCGCTGCGCTCGAGGCCAAGCGTGCGGGTCCACAGCGCCCAGTCCCAATTGTCCACGGAACATTGAAGGGCTGGAACCTTGCTGAGGTCACCAGTCTCTTCATACCCGACCGCAGCCAGAAGCGCCGGCGATGCGACCGGGCGGCTCATATCGGCGGCAAGCCACTCCCCCTCGGCAGGGTTCGTGCCGGCGCGATGGTAGGAGATCGCCAAATCCCCGGACCCGAGAGAGATGCTGGAACCGGTTTTCGTCTCGACACGGACACGGGCGGCTGGATTGAGCGCCTTGAACCGTTCCAGCGCCGGAATCAGCCAGCGAACGGCGAGCGAGATCGACACGCGGACGACAATTTCGTTCTGGTCGCGGCTGAGCGCTTCCGCCGATCGGTCGATTGCAGCGATCGCGGCGGCGGCATCGTCGTGGAAGCGGCGTCCTGCATCCGTCAACTCGAGGAAGTTGTGGCTCCGCTTGAACAGCGCCACACCCAGCTCGCCTTCCAGCTTCTTCAACTGATGGCTGACGGCGCTCGGGGTGACGCCGATTTCTCCGGCGGCCTGCACGATACTGAGATGACGCGCGGTCAGGACAAAAACCCGCACGGCATTCAGCGAGACGCCTCGCTTGTTCTGCATCGAAAATACTCATTCAGAGTTCAAAAATCGAATTTGCAATGCAGCGCGCCGATTTGGCAAGAGTTTCGATTGAAACCATTGAAAGTTATGGCCTTGCGGAAAAGTCTGTTGAACTCGAATGCCGAAGCCATGATCTGGGTCGTGCTCGGCACGGCGTTATTTTCCTTGATCTTTGCCTCGGGGAAATTCGGTGGGGACAGCATGTCGGTGCTGCAAATCCAGTTCCTGCGGTACATCAGCGGTTTTGTGACGCTGCTGTGCGTCGTTGCCTGCAACGGCGAGCGGTTGCGCGCCTATCGTAGCGCCCGGCCGTTTTCGCATGCGATGCGTGCCGCGTTCGGTGTCTCCGGTGGTTTCGCGCTGATCTATTCCTCCGCCGCGATGCCGATTGTCGATGCGACAGCACTCGGCCTTCTCTATGTGGTTTTCATCATTCCGCTCGCCGTGCTTGTCCTGAAAGAAACCGTGACGAAGCAGCATATGATCGGCATTACCCTCAGTTTCGCCGGTGCCGGCTTCATCATGATCTCGCGCGGCGCGTTCACCCAGTTCGAGCCCGCCTATCTCGTGCCCGCAGGCATTGCCGTTCTTGGTGCGGCCCTGCTTGCCATCGAGGGACTGATGATCCGTGTCCTGTCCCATGCCGACCGGCCGCTGACGGTCCTGCTCTATGTCAACTTTTTCGGCATCCTCTTCCTGGCTGTACCGGCCCTAATGACCTGGAAAGCCGCTTCCCTGTCCGCCATGGCTCCGTTTCTGCTGCTCGGCCCCATCGCGGTGGCGGCACAATATTGCGTCGTGCGCGGATACCGGCTCGCGTCGCTGGCGATCGTCGGCCCGGTCGATTATGCGTGGCTGGTCTTTGCCGCCATCATCGGCTTCCTGTTTTTCAATGAAATCCCCACCGCAGGCGTTCTGGCAGGCGCAGTCATCATCGCTATCGGCGGCGTGGTGCTTGCCATTATCAAACCGGAGCCGGAAGCAGCCCGCGCCGAGGATTGATCGCGGCGCCACAGACGGTGCCCGAGAAGGTTTGCGACAGTCCCCTGTCGCGGATATGGTCGTATGACGTTCCGTTCGCTTCTACACTACGCCACCGCAACCGGATTCTCGTCATGTCGCAGCCTTCAACCCTGCAGCAATCCGTAACCACTGGCCAACACAATGCCACACAGGGCGCGGCTTTGGTGCTTGGCTCTGCCATCGTCTGGAGTTTCGGCGGCACGCTCGCCCGTTTCCTGTCGATCGAGGATGGCTGGACGATCGTCTTCTGGCGCTCGTTGTTCGCCGCCGTCTTCCTCACCGGCTTCATGCTCCTGCGCGACGGGCCGCGCGGCACCGTCTGGCTGTTTCGCAACATGGGCCTGCCGGGCATTGCGGTCGGTTTATGTTTTGCCATCGCCTCGACCTCGTTCATCCTGGCGCTCGCCTATACCACCGTCGCCAATATCGTCCTCATCCAGGCCGGCGTGCCGCTGATTGCGGCGCTGATCAGCTGGATCGTCTTTCGCGAGCGCGTTTCGCTCCTCACCTGGCTTGCCATCGCCGCCGTGATCGGCGGCGTCGCCATCATGGTGTCGGATTCGATCGGCGGAACAGTCTCGCCGGTTGGCGATGCACTGGCCGTCCTGATCGCCTTCGTCTTTGCGCTGGCCACCGTCATCACCCGCCGGTACGCCCATGTGCGCATGACGCCCGCCGCCTGCTTCGGCACCATCATTGCAGGCACGGTCGCAGGCATCATGACATCGGGCTTCAGCGTCACGCTGCCGGAGCTCGGCATTCTCGTGACGTTCGGCGCTCTCAACTTTGGCCTCGGCCTCGCATTCTTCGTCACCGGCGCCCGGCTCATTCCCTCTGCACTCGCAGCCCTTCTCGGCACCGCCGAGACGATCCTTGCGCCGCTCTGGGTCGCCCTCATCCACGGCGAAATCCCGAGCCTCAATACGATCCTCGGCGGAACGGTAGTGCTGGTTGCCCTGCTTTCCTATCTCAGCGTCGAGATGTGGCGTCAGCGGCGCGTTGCCACTTAAGCAAATTCGCGAAAATCGCGAGTTTTCTTGACATGGCGGCACAAAACCTTGAAGTCCTGAACAAAAGCCAAGGACAGACGCCATGACAGACGCCACGCAGCAGGACGACAAGCCCCTTTTCGAGCGGCCATGGGTATTCATCCGTGGCGTGCCGTCGATGAAGTTCCTGCCGCCGGAAGGTCCGTTGGAGATCGCCTTTGCCGGCCGCTCCAATGTCGGCAAGTCGTCGCTGATCAACGGGCTGGTGGGCCAGAAGGGCCTGGCCCGTACGTCGAACACGCCGGGCCGCACCCAGGAGCTCAACTATTTCGTTCCGGACGGCTATTCCGGCCAGCCCGGCGACCTGCCACCGATGGCGCTCGTCGATATGCCCGGCTACGGCTATGCGCAGGCGCCGAAGGAACATGTCGACGCCTGGACCAAGCTGGTCTTCGATTATCTGCGCGGCCGCTCGACGCTGAAGCGCGTCTACGTGCTGATCGACAGCCGTCATGGCATCAAGAAGAACGACGACGATGTGCTCGACCTGCTCGACAAGGCAGCGGTGTCCTATCAGGTCATCCTCACCAAGACCGACAAGATCAAGGACCCGGCAGTTCCCCGGCTGATTGCCGAAACGCTGGAAAAGATCAAGAAGCGGCCTGCAGCCTTTCCGGAAGTCCTGGCAACGTCGTCCGAAAAGGGCCTCGGCATGGAAGAGCTGCGCGCCGCCATCCGCGTCGCCATCTCGACCTGACGCAATCGCGGTCCGTCACACTTGCCTGTAGCCGCGCAATTCTGCGCGGCATGCTTTAATTATAGCTGTCACACTACCCCGACATGACATGTGCTCTATCTCCACGCGCGGGGCGGCCTTTTGGCGACCTCCAATGCGTTGAGCGTTCAAGGAGAAAACAACATGTCCGATCTGATTGTGGTGGGTTTTGACAGCACCGAAGAAGCCGACAAGGTGCTTCTGAAGCTGAACACGCTGAAGAAGGAATACCTCATCGACCTCGAGGATGCCGTTGTCGTCGTGCGCGACGAGACCGGCAAGGTTCACCTGAAGCAGAGCATGAACCTGACGGCTATCGGTGCGACATCGGGGCTTCTCAGCGGCTCGCTGTGGGGCGGCCTGGTCGGCCTCCTGTTCCTCAATCCGCTTGCAGGTTTTGCAATCGGTGGCGCGATCGGCGCTGGCACCGGAGCGCTGTCGGGATCGCTTGCCGATTACGGCATCGATGATGATTTCATCAAGTCGCTCAGTGAAACCATTCCCAACAGCTCCTCGGCGCTGTTCGTGCTGGTCCGCAAGGTCCAGCCGGAAAAGGTTCTGGCCGAGTTTTCCGGCCTGCGTGGCAAGGTGCTGAAAACCTCGCTTTCGCCCGACCAGGAAGCCAAGCTCCAGGCAGCGCTGTCCGATACCCAGCCGGCATCGCCGACGGCGGGCACTTTCTAACAATGATCAGGCAGCCGATGCAGGCGTGAACGTCATTGCCATCCCGTTGATGCAATGGCGCATGCCGGTCGGCTGCGGACCGTCGTCGAAGATATGCCCGAGATGGCCGCCGCACCGGCTGCAGTGACATTCGGTGCGGGTCATGAACAGCGACGTGTCCTCGCGCTTGCCCACCGCGTTGGGCAACGATTCCCAGAAGCTTGGCCAGCCCGTGCCGCTGTCATATTTGGTTTCCGATGAATAGACCGGCAGATCGCAGCCGGCGCAATGGAATGTGCCCTTTCGCTTCTCGGTATTGAGGGCGCTGGTGAATGGCCGCTCCGTGTCTTCGTGGCGCAGTATCTGGTACTGCTCGGCCGTGAGGCTGGCCTTCCATTCCGCATCGGTTTTCGTCACCTCAAACGTTTCGGCAGCAATGGCTTCAGGCCTGAGACCGCGAAACGCCGCAGCCGCGGCAATGGCTACTCCGGAGATAAGAAAAAAGCGTCGGCTTGTCATGATACTCTCCCGTCTGCCGAATGGCCTCGGCAACGCCTGAAAGCTAGTGCGGCGGTCACCCAACTGCAAAACAAATGCCGATCAATCCCGCGTGAGCAACAGCTTGTATACCAACTAAAAAGGCCACCGGCGAGTGAAAAACCGGTGGCCTTGAGGCCGGAGAGGACTTGGTCCCCGGCCCGGAGCCGAAATGCGCTTAGGATGCATCCGGCCCCCAAACCACATGGGTTTGGATCAGATCAGGACTTCGGCAGCAGCACCTTGTCGATCACATGGATAACGCCGTTCGACTGCTTGACGTCGGCGATGGTGACGGTGGCGACGCCGCCGGTCTCATCGGTCAGGGTGATCTTGCCGCCCTTGTCCTTGGCCTTCAGAATGCAGCCGCCGACCGTCTTGACCTCATGGGTACCGCCATCGTCCTTGACCATCTTGGCAATTGCCTTGGACATCGCATCGGCAGCGACGACATGGCAGGTCAGAACCTTGGTCAGCATTGCCTTGTTTTCAGGCTTCAAAAGCGTATCGACCGTGCCGGCAGGCAGGGCTGCAAACGCTTCATTGGTCGGTGCGAAAACCGTGAACGGACCCTTGCCCTCAAGGGTTTCGACGAGCCCGGCAGCCTTGACGGCGGCGACCAGCGTCGTGTGATCCTTGGAGTTGACGGCATTCTCAACGATGTTCTTGTTGGCATACATCGCCGCGCCACCGACCATCGGATTTTCAGCATGGGCAGCAAAAGTGCCGGCGGCGAGTATCGAAGCGACGGTGACCGTGCGCAGCATGGACTTGAACATTTCTATTCCTTCCTGTTGATCTCTTTGACCCGCAAAGGCGGGCCTCTCCCAATTTTTCCTGGAATTCGTGTTCTCTGCGCAGAGGACAAAACAAGGAACGGGTGGCTTGAAGAAAGAGTTTCAGGAAAATTCGAATTTCTATAAATATTTGATTTTATATTATTTTATGGAAATCGCAGTTCATACGGACAAAAATTGCTGCGCGCTTTCAAGCGCAGCAATTGGCCTGCTTACAGAGTCATTTTCTGACCAATTTGCAGGTCACTTGGAAAATGACGCGATCACCAAATCCTCCGTCATTCCTGTGCTCGTCACGGGAATCCAGCCAGCTCAAGTCCTTGAGCTGAAACAGTCTTTTGACCCGACCGACGTCGGGTCGCTGGATCTCCGCCACAAGGGCGAGGATTACGGAGAGTGGGGTGCCCTAGCCAGACAACCTCATTCAGGGCTTAATCGGCATTCGGTAAGATCAAACTTACAATGGACGGTGAAGGTTATGGCAGCCGCGTCTTGCCAACGGCAACCACCGGGCCGGTTGCCGTGCCGGTCGGAGAGCCGCCGAAGGGCTCGACGCTGACCGCGAGCGTGACGCCTGCGCCGAACTTGGAACGCAGTTCCGGCGGGATGATGATCTCGCCTTCGCCCGTCTGCGGCAGGATACCCAGCGACTTGGCGGGATTGTCGCCCTCGATCAGCCAGAGTTCCAGTGATTTGGCTTCCGCCTGCTTTGCCGCGACCGGCGTGATTTTCAACGCGCCGTTGCCGGCATCGTATTGTGCCAGGAGATTGATCGTCGTGCTGGCGTCGCCGGTCAGTTCGGCCACCAGCGGCTTCGTCTGGCTGGCAGGCGTCAGGATACCGGAGGAGAACGTCGCAACCGTCACAAGTCCCGCTACCGAGGCCAACGTCAGGACGCGCCACAAGGCCAGCGAATTCCAGAACCCGCCTGCGGCAGCAACCGGTCTCGCCTGCTCGGCAAACAGCCGGCGCTCGACGGCAACAAGCACCTTTGGTGGCGGCGCAATCGGCTCGTATGCATCGTCGAAAGAGGTGAGGTTGCTCTGCCAGTGATTGACCATGGCCGCGAAGGCGCCATCCAGAACCATGCGCGCCTCGACCTTGCGGCGATCGTCGGCGGACAGAACACCCAGCACATACTCGCCCGCAATCACCTGGTCGCGGCGGGAATCTCCGCTTTCGGGGTTCTGTGTGGTCATCGCTCCATGCACTCTCTGAGTTTCAACAGGCTGCGGCGCAGCCATGTTCGCATCGTGTTCAGCGGCGTGCCGAAAAGTTCGGCCAGTTCCTGGTAGCTCAGCCCCTCGACATAGGCCTTGCGCACGGCATCGGCGCGGTCTGCCTCGAGTTCGTTCATGCAATTGTCGATCCGGCGGCCCTCCGCCGTATTGATGGCGGTCTTTTCCGGGTCCGGCGCAGAATCCGCCAGATCATAAGCCTCGTCAATCGTGTTTGCCACCGGCTTTCGCGCCCGCAGATGATCGATCGCATGATTGCGCGCAATCGCCGAAAGCCAGGACATCGGATTGGTGTCGCCGCTGGCAAAACGGTCGGCCCGCTGCCATATCTTGATGTAGATTTCCTGCAAGGCTTCTTCCGCTTCCGTCCGGTCTCTCAAGATACGGACGCAAATGGCAAAAAGTTTCGGGCTGGTCTGGCGGTAGAGAGCGGTGAACGCCGCGCGGTCCCTGAGCGAGACCCGGCCGATCAGCGTGGAGATGTCGTCTGTGGTCATTGATACTCCGGTCCTCGTCCGTTGGGCCGAACATAGGGCACAAGCCTGGGGATAAAAAGGGGAGTTGCGGCAGATAAAAACGGCTGTGGCGACGGATGTCACACCGGCTTTATCTTTACTGGGGATCATTCCCTCCGCCGGAAACTTGCGCTAAACAGCACCCGGCTAATTTCGAGGTATTTCCATGTCCGCATCCGAAAGCGAAATCCAGGCAAACCTTCTCGCCAAGGCGCTGCCCTATATGCAGCGCTACGAGAACAAGACGATCGTCGTCAAATATGGCGGCCACGCCATGGGCAATGCCGAGCTCGGCAAGGCTTTTGCCGCGGATATCGCGCTCCTGAAGCAGTCGGGCGTCAATCCGATCGTCGTGCATGGCGGCGGCCCGCAGATCGGCGCGATGCTGACCAAGATGGGCATCGAATCGAAATTCGAAGGCGGCCTGCGCGTTACCGATCAGAAGACCGTCGAGATCGTCGAGATGGTTCTGGCCGGCTCGATCAACAAGGAGATCGTCGCGCTGATCAACCAGACCGGCGAATGGGCGATCGGCCTTTGCGGCAAGGACGGCAACATGGTCTTCGCCCAGAAGGCCCGCAAGACCGTCATCGATCCCGACAGCAACATCGAACGCGTGCTCGACCTCGGCTTCGTTGGCGAGGTGACGGAGGTCGATCGCACCCTGCTCGATCTTCTCGCCAAGTCCGAAATGATCCCGGTCATCGCCCCGGTTGCCCCCGGCCGCGACGGCGCCACCTACAATATCAACGCCGACACCTTCGCCGGCGCCATTGCCGGTGCGCTGAACGCCACCCGCCTGCTGTTCCTCACCGACGTTCCCGGCGTGCTGGACAAGAAGGGCGAACTGATCAAGGAACTCTCGGTCGCGGAAGCCCACGCGCTGATCAAGGACGGCACGATTTCCGGCGGCATGATCCCCAAGGTCGAGACCTGCATCGAAGCGCTTGCCCGCGGCGTCGAAGGCGTCGTCATCCTCAACGGCAAGACGGCGCATTCGGTGCTGCTGGAAATCTTCACGGAGCATGGTGCGGGAACGCTGATCGTTCCGTGAAACTAGCGCGCTCGGCAGGGGGACGTAAATAGCTCGGCTCTGGCCAGGCTTGACCTTTGGTTATAGGTTCGGCAGGCACCGTCGTATTGGCCCGCCACGGCTCTCCCTACTTCCGTCATTCCTGTGCCTGTCACAGGAATCCAGCCACGCGACGTCCGTCGCGTGAAAGGCGCCTTTCAGCGGCGCAGACGCGCCGCTACTGGATCCCCGCCACAAGNNAAGGGCGAGGAAGACGGAGTGTGAGGTTCCCGCTCCAGAAACGCTAACCCCCGCAAGCGATGGAAGCCCAAGCCCCTCACCCGCCCTGATAGACCCTCGCCGCCTCACCCTTCAACCACTCGATCATCGCCCGGTATGGCCCCGGGCCGTAGCTGATGCGCGCCACGCCAAGCCCGGCCAGCGCCTTCACATCCATGCCCGGCCGCATCATGATGTTGACCGGCAGTGCCACCGCCTCACAGACCCGCCCAATCAGGTCCGGGTTCGATAATCCCGGTACGAAGAAACCACTGGCGCCAGCCTCGGCGTATGCTGCTGCCCGTTCGATTGCCTCATCGACCAGCGGTGCATGCCGCACCGGATCCGAGAGCTTGAGGAACAGGTCGGTACGGGCATTGATGAAGAAGGGAATAGCCTTTTCATCCGCCTTGGCCCGGATCGCCTTCACCCGCGCGGCCTGCGCCTCGAGCGTGTGCAGCCCGCTGCCGCCGACCACCTGATCCTCGAAATTGATACCGACGGCGCCGGTATCGATCACTAAGCCGACGTTCTGCGCAGTCGTTTCAGGGTCTTCGGCATAGCCGCCCTCGAAGTCGATCGACACGGGCAACTCGGTCGCTGCAACAATGCTGCGGGCGATATCGATAAGCTGCAGCATCGGGATTTCCTGGCCGTCGCCATAGCCATTGGCGTCGGCCACCGACCAGCTCCCGGTTGCCAATGCCTTGGCACCGGACGCAGCCACGGCCTTCGCCGTACCCGCATCCCAGATATTGTAGAGCACCACCGGATCGCCCTTGCGATGCAGGTTGGCGAACGCCTTTGCCTTGTCCGTCTGGTTCATCGTCTTTCCTCCAAAAACAATTCGCCCCTGTCATGCCACAACAGCAGCGGCCTGCGCCAGAGCCAAGGGACGGCTCACGTCCACATCAGAAGCAGCAGGATACCCGCCACGATCAGCAGGCATCCCGCGGTTTCCATGCGGTTGATGCGCTCGCGAAACAGGAAGATCGAGGCCATGAAGGTGAAGACAAGCTCGATCTGCCCGAGCGCCCGCACATAGGCCACCTGCTGCAGGGTCATCGCCGTGAACCAGCAGGCCGATCCGGTGACACCCGCCAGCCCGACAAGCGCGGAGGAGCGCCAGGACCGCGCGACACGCCCGATCTCGCTTTTATCCTTGATCATCATCCAGACCAGCATGAACACCGTCTGGAACGTCGTGACGCAGGCCAGCGTCACCGCAGCCTGCATCACCGCGTTTGGTCCATCAAGCGACAGCGACGCCGAGCGATAGGCAACGGCGGATATGCCGAACACCGCGCCGGAGGCAATGCCGATCAGTGCCGTCCGCCCGGTCAGCGCCACCAGCAGATTGCGCCAGGACAGCGGCATCCGCGCCACGGAAATCATCATCACGCCGACAACACCGACGATGATCGCGGCAATCGCACCCGGCGTCAGCCGTTCGCCCAGAAGGATGAGGCCGAAGATCGCGGCCTGTACCGGCTCGGTCTTGGAATAGGCGGTGCCAACGGCAAAGTTGCGCAGCGAGAAGAGATAGACCAGCAGAATGGTCGCAAAGATCTGCGCCAGTCCGCCGAGCACTGCCCAGAAGGCGAAGCTGCCGTTCAGCTGCGGAAAGGCATAGTCCGCAAGATAATGCAGACCGAGAACATAGGCGATCGCCAGCGGAAAGCCGAAGCCGAACCGCACGAAGCTGGCACCGGTTGTTCCGAGCGACCCCTGCAGATGCTTTTGCAGCGCCGAACGCAGGTTCTGCAAAAACGCGGCGGCGATTGTGATGACGATCCAGGCTTCCATCCCTGCCCGCTAGCACGCCGTAATCGCGGAATCCATAATTAAGCGCGGCAAGGGGGCTCAGACCGATTTTTCCTGCGCCTCCGGCGGCACCGCGCTCTGGCGGAATGTCAGCCGCGGTACTTCCTCCTCGGTCTTCTTGACGCGCTGGTCGTAATCCGGCGAAACAGTGCCGAGCACACGGTCCCAGAAGGAAAAATAGTTACCGTAATTGTAGCGGAAGCCGGAATGGTGCTGGTCATGGAATGTGGTGCACAACATCGGCGAGGGATAGCGCGCCGTCGAGGAGGCGAAATACTCGAATCCGCAATGGCCGAACATGCCGTTGAAATGCTCGAACACCCGTTGTCCGATCAGGATCGCCGGCGGAAAGGGCACGACGAAGACGATGACGGCGGTAAATCCCTGCAGCAGGAAATTGTCGAGAACGTCCTCGGAATAGGTGCTCCAGACGGTCGGTGCGATGCTCTTGTGATGCAGAGCATGCAGCGGATAGAGCCACTTGGTGTGCAGCAGCCGGTGCATGAAATAAAACCAGGTATCATAGAGAAACATGATCAGCAGAAACAGCGGCAGCGCCGTCCACCAGCTGAACGCCCAAGGTGCCGGCGCCCAGCCTTTTGCCTGAACATAGAGACCGATCGTCAGCGGCAGGCAGGCGCTGAACATCGAGGCCAGACTCTGGCGGATTTCGGCGTTGCGCCGCTTGCCGGAGCCGCGGCCCTTTTGAATTTTCCGCTCCGGATTACGCTCATTGACCCAAGTGACGGCGAACCCGAAGGCGAAATAGGTGATGACCGATGCGGCGTAGAAACCCAGCAGAAACAGAATATAGAAGAGTTCGTCCGACATCGTCATTGCAGCTCCCGGGCCAAAACCGCCCGGGCGGGACCGTGCCATACCGTTTTGGCAATTCAAAGAGGAAATGCGCGCGGAGCTTAGAAAGCCCATTTCCTTGCCACATTCGCCATGGCATAACCCGCCCATGACCCAGCTCGACCGCCTGCCGACCCCAGCCGATTTCGCCCATGTCACCGACTGGGTGTTCGATCTCGACAACACGCTCTATCCGCACCACGTCAATCTGTTCTCGCAGATCGACCGTAACATGACGGCCTATGTCGCAGCTTTGCTGACACTGGACCCGGTTTCGGCCAAGGCGCTGCAGAAAGAATATTACCGTGATCACGGCACCACCCTGCAGGGGCTGATGATCCATCACGGCATCGATCCCAACGATTTCCTGCAGAAGGCGCATGCGATCGACTATTCCGTCGTTCCGGCCGATCCGGCGCTTGGCGAGGCTATCAAGGCGCTGCCGGGCCGCAAGTTCATCTTCACCAATGGCAGCGTCAAGCATGCCGAGATGACGGCGCGCGCGCTCGGCATCCTCGATCATTTCGACGATATTTTCGATATCGTTGCCGCCGAATATGTGCCGAAGCCAGCGGGCGACACCTACCACAAGTTCATGAGCCTGCACCGGGTCGATACCAAACACGCCGCCATGTTCGAGGACCTGCCGCGCAATCTGGTGGTGCCGAAGACGCTCGGCATGAAGACGGTTCTCCTGGTGCCGCGCAATTTCGAATATGAGTTTGCCGAAGCCTGGGAAAAGACGGAGGACGGCGATGCGCAGGTCGACTACGTCACCGAAGACCTGACAGGCTTCCTCAACCGGATTTTAGCCGAAGGCTGACTCGGCCATCGGAACACAGTTTCGACACGGAAAAACCCCTTTCCTGTCAAAGGCTTACATTACAAAACTTTAACTGGTCATCTCGGCCGGGCTGGCTATCCTTTCCTCAGAGACTTGGTTCAAGGAAAGGACTTTGACATGCGAAAGAACACCTTCATTCTCGGAGCCGTCGCCGCCAGCCTCGCGTTCACCGGCTTTGTTGCCCCCACATTCGCCGCCCGGCAGAAGCCAACGCCGGAGCAGCGGGCCGAATGGATGATCAAGCGGTTCGATACCAATGGCGACAGCAAGGTCTCGCTGGACGAGGTCAACGCGAAAACCACCGAATCCTTCAAGGCTTTCGATACCGACGGCAATGGCCAGGTGACCCGCGAGGAAATCAAGGCCGTGCGCAAGGCCCATGGCCAAGAATGGCGGGCTGCCAAGCAAAAGACCGGGGCCGACAAGACTGCGGCGATGGAAAAGCTCCGGGAGACGCGCCCGGCCATGCTGCCCGGCATGCGCCATAAGGGCTTCAAACGCACCGACACCGACAAGAACGGTTCGCTCAGCCTGACCGAGGTGACTGCGCGCGCCGACGCGATGTTCAAGCGCCGCGACACCAATGGCGACGGCGTCATCGACGCCTCGGACTTCACCAAGACCAAGAAGATTTGATTGTTATCGCCCCGGTCAGAAATGGCCGGGGCGTTCAGATTGCTGAGAAACCCTGAAGCCGATTACTGACGAAGGCGACACACCACTCTCCGTCATCCTCGCCCTTGTGGCGGGGATCCAGCGACCCGACGTCTGTCGGGTCAAAAGACTCTTTCAGCCCAATGACTTGGGCTGGCTGGATGCCCGCCACAAGGGCGAGCATGACGGAGGAAATTGGGTACCCAACTGCAAAGATTGCCGTTCGACAGCATTCAGCGTCCCTTCACGCAAACCGGATCGCCCGCCGGAAATGCGGATAGCTCCAGTCCAGCGCAAGCATCACCACCAGCGAAATGCCGACCAGCGGGAAGAGGATGCTGCCGATCGCCAGAAGTGCGATCAGGCCGCGAAACACCTTTTTATCCGCCGGCAGGGGCGGCACGCCGAGCGAGCCCTTCGGCCGGCGTTTCCACCACATGACACCAGCCGACACCGCCAGAAGCACGATGGCGATGCAGGCCGTGAGCAACACGAGCTGGTTGATGAGACCAAATTCCTGCCCCATGTGAACGTTGATGCCCCATTCCAGCGCCTTGCCGAGCGGGCCATAATCCGCATAACTCATGTCGATCAGCGGTTTGCCGCTATATTGATCGAGATGCACCACCCGCTGCTGCGAGACGTCATCCGGATAGACGGAACCGGTGTAGACCCCCTGCGGCTTCATCGGGATATTCACCGCATAACCATGATGCAGTCCAAGCCCATTAAAGATGGCCACGGCCTGATCAAGGCCGATCGCCGCGGTGCCCTCGCCTATCGACTGCGGCACCTGCGCCTGTTCCAGCGACCACGTGGTCTTGGCAATATGATCGAGATGCTCATTGGACATCGGCACGGCCGTGCGCACCCCGGCCGGATAGCCGAAATTGCTACCGTTTGCCCATTCGTTGACTTTCTCGCCCCAGACGCCGGACCAGGGCATGCCGGTGACCGCGAGGAAGACGATGAAGAAGCCGACGAAGATGCCGCTGACGGCATGGGTATCGCGCCAGAACACCCGCCGTTTCGGCGTGCCGCGAACGCTCAAGACCCCGCCCGTCTGGGTGCGCGGCCACCAGAGATAGATGCCGGTGGCCACCAGCAGCACCGACCAACCCGCGGCGATCTCGATCAGTGACCGGGCAAACGAGCCGAAATATTTCAGGCTGTGCAGGGTGCGGATGGTCCACATGATGGTGCCGCGATCGGGTAGCGCGCCGAGTACCTTGCCGTCATAGGGGTTGACGTAGACCGCCACCCGCCCGGCAGACGGCGTATTGACGGTGATCTCAACGGAATCCGTGGGCGTTGGCGGGTCGGTATATTTGAGCGCCTTGCCGGGATAGGCGGCAAGTGCCGCTGCAACCATCGCCGAAGGTGTGGCCGTGACGGTATTCTCCTGAACCTCGACATGTTTCAGGTCGGCGTAGACAAGACCATCGATCTCGTCGCGGAACAGGTAAAGCGCGCCGGTGACGGCCAGTGTGATCAGAAAAGGCAGGACCAGAAGGCCTGCATAGAAATGCCAGCGCCAGACAGCGCGGTAAAGGTCGGACGGCGAACGCACCGCAACAGCGGTGTCCGCGCGGCCGATGGTGAAATCGGACATGGGGTATCTCCAGATGAGCAAAAATAGCGGCCGGCGCTTTGCGAACAGCCTGATTTATGGCGTCATGCGGAGATGGAGGGAGGGCCTCTGGCTTCAGCGAAGAAGCTGCGAAGCATGACCCGAGGCACAGATTTTGCAGCGAAATAGATTTCAGCTGCGTGGCTAAGGACGGGAGATGCAATGTCGATCGAACGGCCCGGTAAGGCCGGCGTATAGCCCGCCGCAAGCTGACAGAGTGTCGCGCACAGGTCGTGCGCCGCCTTGGCCGGCCCGCCGTCTGGCAATGTTTTTTGCGGCCCGTCCTCGTGGGCGATGCAGAGGATATTGAACGGATCGACGGCAGCGCTTGCCATCGTTCCGTGGGCAACACCGGAGAGAAGCCCCTGCATCAAAAGCATAGCAGCGAACAGCACGGCAATCGCGCCGGCCGACACTCTATCTCTCAAGACAAGCCGCAGGGTTTTCATCCCGGCTCATTGCCATAGCCGCGACCCGCTGTCACTGCGACACAAAGCCGGTTGCGGAATTTTTGCTGAGGCTTTCACGCGCTGACCGCCGTCGCTGGACTGACGAGCTTGGCTCTGGCCGGCGAGTGTTTAATGACGCCGTTTGGCGCTTGTCAGCTTGACCTCGCCCTCATCCTCGCCGTCCCAGTAATGCGCTCTTGTCGCACTGACCTTGATCAAGACCAGACCCTTGGTATCGACGCCGTCCTTGAACCAGTCGTCGAGATCCTTCGTCCAGTGTTCCTTGAAGGCCGCCTTGTCCTTGATGACATCGGCCTCGCCTTCGACCGCCACCATGAAGGCCTTCTTGCCGTGGAAGGAAAGACCGACCTTCGGGTTGCGCTTGATGTCATCGACCATGCGCGATTTTTCCCAGGTGAAATAATAGGAATCGCCGTCGTATTCGACCTCGCCATTGTTGCTCATCGGCCGACCGGCGATGGCGCCGCCATCGGTATGGGTCGATAGCATGGCGACATCAATATCGGCCATTTTCTTGGCTATTTCGGAAAGGGTCTTTGAAGGCATGATCGTCTCCCGTGTCAATGAATGACGGAAGAACGCAGCCCGCGCCGTTTGGTTCAGACGCGGGCTGGAGAAGATGGGATCGTGATATCTACCGTTCGCCGGATGCCATCGGCACCGTTGCCGGATCGACCGTTTCGTAGAATTTCGCGATGATCTCCCAGGCCTCGTCGGCGGTTTCGACGAACTGGATGAGATCGAGATCGTTGGGCGCGATGGTGCCGAAATCGGCCAGCGCCTCGAAATTGATGACGCTACGCCAGAATTTCTCGCCAAACAGGATCAGCGGCACCAGCGCCATGCGGCCGGTCTGCATCAGCGTGATCGTCTCGAACAGTTCGTCAAACGTGCCGAAGCCGCCCGGAAACACCACAACGGCCTTGGCGCGCACCAGGAAATGCATCTTGCGGATGGCGAAGTAATGGAAATTGAACGAGAGTTCCGGCGTCACATAGCGATTGGGTGCCTGCTCATGCGGCAGCACGATGTTCAAGCCGATCGATGGCGCGCCGATGTCGTCGGCACCACGATTGCCGGCTTCCATCACCCCCGGCCCGCCGCCGGTGGTCACGACATATTCCTTGTAGCCGGACTCGGCCGAATGCAGCGAGCAGAGGCGGGCGAATTTGCGCGCTTCCTCATAATAGACCGAGGCGGCCGTCAAGTTCTGGCGCTGGGTCTCGTTCTTCGCCGCCCAGGCGTCGCCGCCGGGCTCGGGAATGCGGGCACCGCCGAACATCACCACCGTCGAATTGATGCCGCGCTCGGCCATGATCATTTCGGGCTTCAGCAGTTCCAGCTGCAGCCGTACGGGGCGCAGCTCTTCGCGGGCCATGAAATCATCGTCCGTATAGGCGAGCCTGTAGGACGGGGACATCGATTGCGGCGTCTGCGGAACGCCTGCCGCGCGCTGGCGGGTCTGCTGGCTATCGACCAAAGGGTCCCAGACCCCATCCTTGCGCCGCAGATTCCGCTTCTTCATTCTTGCCATGTCAAACTTTCCTGCCGCAAACCGACAGCAAATCATCGCTGCCGGATGCTCCTTCCAACATCCCGGTCGCTACGGATCAAATTACCCGTGCCCATTCCGGGACATACACCTTCATCCAGCCCAGACCGCAACCGAAAACCACTTCAATTTTTCGGGATCATGCACTAGAGCAGATTACGATAGACGCCGAAGTTTAAGGAATTCCGATGACGACCCATGATCTCGCCTCCCTGTCGCAGACCATCGACACCGCTTTCGACAATCGCGACAGCGTCACCATCAACACCAAGGGCGAGATCCGCGATGCGGTCGATACAGCCCTTGATCTGCTCGACGGCGGCAAGGTGCGCGTCGCCGAACGCGGCGCCGACGGCAAGTGGACCGTCAATCAATGGCTGAAGAAAGCCGTTCTCCTGTCGTTCCGGCTGAATGACATGGAGGTCGTCAAGGGCGGCTCGGGCCAGTCCACGTGGTGGGACAAGGTTCCCTCGAAATTCGAAGGCTGGGGCGAAAACCAGTTCCGGCAAGCCGGCTTCCGCGCCGTGCCGAACGCGATCGTTCGCCGCTCCGCCTATATCGCCCCCAACGCCATCCTGATGCCGTCCTTCGTCAATCTCGGCGCCTATGTCGGTGAAGGCACGATGGTCGATACCTGGGCAACGGTCGGTTCCTGCGCCCAGATCGGCAAGCATGTGCACCTTTCCGGCGGCGTCGGCATCGGCGGCGTGCTGGAGCCAATGCAGGCCGGCCCGACGATCATCGAGGACAATTGTTTCATCGGCGCCCGCTCGGAAGTGGTCGAGGGCTGCATCGTGCGCGAGGGCTCGGTTCTCGGCATGGGCGTGTTCATCGGCAAATCGACCAAGATCGTCGACCGCGCCACCGGCGAAGTCACCTATGGCGAAGTGCCGCCCTACTCCGTCGTCGTTGCCGGTTCGATGGGCTCCGGCGCGGTCATGCCGAACGGCGTGGTTGCCCCGAACCTCTACTGCGCTGTCATCGTCAAGCGGGTCGATGAAAAGACCCGCTCGAAGACCGGCATCAACGAACTTTTGCGGGACTGATCGATCATGCGTACGGAGGGGCAGCAGAGCATGTCCTGGCTGTTCTTCAGCCCCTCCGGCCGCGTCGCCCGCCTGCCCTATCTGCTCGGCTGGCTATTCTGGGCCACCGCCAGCGGCTTCGTGCTTTCCCGCGTGCTGGCCCATCAGGGCAACGACATTCCGCTGGCACTCTGGACCCTGATCCTGGTCGTCACCGCCCTTGTCTCCACCGCGTCGATCGCGCTGATGACCATCAAGCGGCTGCACGATATCGGCTATCCCGGCCACCTTGCCATCTGCCTGTTCATTCCCGTGCTCAGCCCCGTCCTCTTCCTCGCGCTCTGCCTTTGGCCGGGCATCGAGGGGGAAAACGACTACGGCCGCTGATCAGGGCACGGGATCGCGTGAACCGGATCGGGATTATTGCTGTGGCATATCGAAGGTGAAACAGGTCTCGTCCGGCGTCGATGTCACCAGCAGCTTGCCCCTGTGCGCCTTGGCGATTTCCGAGGCGATATAGAGCCCGAGGCCGAGCCCTTGCAGGTTTGCCTTGGCCGAGGCGCGCACGAACGGCTTGAACAGGTCCTTGACCACCGCTTCCGGGATCGGCTCGCCGGCATTGATCACCGCAAGCTCGAAACGGCCGCCCGATATCACCGAGCGCACCCGGATCGGCGCTTCGGGATCGCCATGGGTGAGCGCATTGGCCAAAAGGTTCGACAGCAATTGCCCGATCCGGCCCTCGTCGCAGCGCACCAGCGCCTCCGTCAGGTCTGCCTCTATCCGCCGGCCCGGATTGGCCATCCTCAACTCGGCGATTACCTGTTCCATCACCGGACGCAACGGCACCCGGTCCGCCTGTTCGATGGAAATGCCGCCGCCCAGCCGGCCGCGGGCGAAATCGAGCACGTTATCAATCAGCCCCGACATCCGCGAAATGCTATTCTGCATCAGCCCGAGCACCGCCTTGCCCTTCTCGTCTTCGACCGAGCGCAGCAGCATCCGGGTACCGGCATCGAGCGATGCCAGCGGATTGCGCAGATCGTGGCCGAGCACGGCGATGAACTGTTCGCGCAACTCGCTGCCCTGCCGCTCCTGGTCTATCCGCTCATGCGCATCCAGATGGAAAGCGATCAGGTTGGCAAACAGCTGGAACATGCCGGCGATTTCAGGCGTATTCAGTTTGCGCGGCACCGTGTCGATGGCGCAGAGCGTGCCGAAGAAGGATCCGTCACCGAGCGTGATCGGCACGGAGATATAGCTCTGCAAGCCATAGATCGCCGGGGTATGGTGGCTGGAATAAGCCGGGTCCTCTGCCACATTGTCGATGATGACAGGCTCGCGGTGATCGCGGATCTCGTTGCAGATCGTCGTTTCGATCTTCAGTTCACCGCCCGGCTCCAGCCCGAAAGCCAGATTGTCCTGCACCCCGCACGCAATCCACCGGTCAGTGGTGACGCGTGCCACCGCCGCAAAGCGCATGCCGGTTGTCCTGCAGACCACGTCCAGAATGGTCGGCACGGCGCTGATCTGGGCGATAGCATCGACGGCGGCGGCCGGATTATCGTTCACTGCATTTCTTTCACTAGGAGGTGTGCAAAGCACTTACCTCTTTCTCGACGGAATGCAGCTCAGATGCAAGTCTGATGATGATGGTAGCGACACCGCAAACGGTGCCGCTGTGGCATCATGCCTTCGGTTCGAACGGCTGCGGCCGGCGCGCTGCCCCCTGCCGTTCCAGCATCCAGCCCGGATATTCCGGCGGCAGCGCACTGATATCGTCGAGCTTGGCCAGATCGTCGGCATCGAGCCTCAACTTCACCGCCTTGAGGTTCTCATCCAGCTGCTCCACCCGCTTGGCACCGATGATGACGCTGGTGACGAAAGGCTTCGCCAGGATGAAGGCGAGCGCCACTTCGGCGACACTGGCACCGTGTTTTTCCGCAACCTCGCGCATGGCCGCAACGCAGGCCCAGGCCCGGTCCTTGTCAACCGGCGGAAAATCGAAGCTCGCCCGGCGGCCTTCGCCATTGCCCGGTGCGCCCGGTCCATACTTGCCCGATAGCAGCCCGCCGGCAAGCGGCGACCAGACCATCATCCCCATCTTTTCCTCATTCAGCAGCGGCACGATATCCCGCTCCAGATCGCGCCCGGCAATCGAATAATAGGCCTGCAGCGTCTCGAACCGGGCAAACCCCTTGCGCTCGGAAACACCCAGCGCCTTGGCAATCCGCCAGGCCTGCCAGTTGGACATGCCGACATAACGAACCAGCCCGCCGGAGACCAGGTCGTCCAGCGCCCGCAACGTCTCGTCGATCGGCGTCACCGTATCGGTGCCGTGGATCTGGTAGAGATCGATATGGTCCATCTGCAGCCGGTCGAGGCTCTCCTCGACCGAGTCCATGATATGGCCGCGCGAAGCGCCGCGATCGTTCGGGCCGTCGCCCATCTCGCCATAGACCTTGGTGGCAATCACCACGTCCTTGCGGGCGACGCCGAGATTGATCAGCGATTGCCCGAGCAACCGTTCGGAATCGCCGGCCGAATAGACATCGGCTGTATCGATGAAGTTGACGCCGGCGGCCAGCGACCGCTCGACGATCCGGTCGGCCGCATCCTGATCGACACCGGCGATACCGCCCCACCTGCCGCCTCCCGCAGCGCCGAAGGTCATCGTTCCCAGGCAGATTTCAGACACGAACAGGCCGGTATTGCCAAGCTGATTGTAACGCATGGTTAGCTCCATTGTTCTGTAAGGATAGCGGTGAAAGATCCCGGCCGTGCGGGCGGGGGTATCATGGAAGATAGGGCGCCAGAGCCATTCTGCCAGCGCGCGCCAAACTGTTGTGTCATTCGGCCGCGACCTGCGTGCGCAGCGTCGCCACATCGCGCAGCGGCGACTGGCCGTAGAGGCGGGTGTATTCCAATCCGAACTGCGACGGGCTCTGGTAGCCGACGTTATGTCCGGCTGTCCCGGCATCCATGTTTTCCACCAGCATCAGGCGGCGTGCCTCGTTGAGCCGCAGCTGCTTCTGATACTGCATCGGTGTCATCGCCGCGACCGCCTTGAAATGATGATGCAGCGACGAAACGCTCATGCCGCAATGGTCGGCAAGGTCTTCGATGCGCAAGGGCCGGGCATAGTGTTCACGCAGCCAGGCAATCGCCTTGGCGACGCGGTTTCCCGGACTGTCCACCGTGGCAATCTGGATCAGTCGCGGCCCGTAAGGCCCCGTCAGAAGGCGATAGAGAATTTCCTGTTCCACGAGAGGCGCCACCCCTGCAATGTCGCTTGGAGTATCAAGGAGCCGCAGATATCTGAGTGTCGCATCCACCAGCGCCGGCGAAGCCTTGTGAACGGCAAGACCGCGCATGCCATCGGCCGTTGCCGCGACCTGGGGAACGGCGATCCGCTGCAGCACCTCGCGCAGCCGGTCCGGATTGATCATCATGCCCAGCCCCAGATGCGGCGCCTGCGGGCTGGCGACGCTGACCCGGGAGATAACCGGCAGATCAAACGATACCACGACACAATCGCCCACCCCGTAATGATAGACATCCTGCCCCAGCGTCACACTTTTCTGGCCTTGGGCAATGAGCGCGAAGGCCGGTCGGTGTGCCAGATGAACAGGGTTGGTCGGCGCGGTCTGGCGTCCGAAAACCAGATTCTCGATCGCGGTCGGGAACATGCCCGTTCCCGACGTATGCCGCGCAATGATTGCGGCAATTTCACCGATGCGTTCTGATTGATTGTGCATGGACCGAAACGATACCCTGATGCTCGACTGATCCGACGCTACTCCGGAATTCAGGCCCGGGGAATGTCCCTCTATCCAGATTTGCAGGATCGCATAGAAATCTCGGAGTATCGTTGTAACGCTAAAGCCTGTATCTGCCGCATGCTTGGTTCATCGGATCAACACGTCCGAAGAATCAAGGAAATTGCCATGACCAGATTGACCGGAAAAACCGCCGTTGTCACCGGTGCTGCCAATGGACCGGCGGCCCGGATCGCCGCTCGCCTTGCCGCCGAAGGTGCAGCCGTCGTCATTAACGATACCGCCGACAGCGACGGTGCTTCCCGCGTTGCCGCCGATATCGTCCGGTGCGGCGGCCAGGCAGTCGCCGTCGAGGGCGACGTCTCGAAGTCGCAGGATGTGAAGCGCATCTTCCGGGCCACGAAAGAGATTTTCGGCAGGCCCGATATCGTCGTCAACAATGCCTGCATTGTCCGGGCCGAGCCGCAGCAAGCGGAGGCGGACGCCAACCGCACCTTTGCCGTCAATGTCTTCGGCACGTTCCTGATGTGCCAGGAGGCGGCCCGCCAGTTCGCCGGCAAGG
>UBTA01000027.1:105760-107063 GCA_900468065.1 Hyphomicrobiales bacterium
GCGAATTCGCCGAGCGCGGCATCCGTGTCGTTTCGATCGATCCGGCGGATTTCGAAGCGGAAAACCTATGCAGCCCGGATCTTCCCGAAAAGACCGACCGCCGCATACCCGCCCTCAAATCACTGCGCCGTGGCCGTCTGCCCGGTGCCGGCACGCCAGCGGCTTCCGACGATATCGCCTTCATCCGCAACGAGCTGGTGGCATCGGCCGGCTGGCGGGGGTGGTGAGGAGCGGCCAGCCTATGAAGGCCATCGGCACCGGGTTTCTCCAAAAGCCGTCGCGGCTTAAATAGCGATGGTCTGCTCGGAAACGGCGTTCTACGCGATGGCTACGATCTCAAGTTCCTGATCGCCGGTGCCCACGACATCGCCGACAGCCTTGCCCGTCAGAAGCCTTGCCACCGGCGAGACGTAGGAAATCGATCCGGCCTTGGGATCGGCTTCGTCCTCGCCGACGATTCGGTAAGTCTGCACACGTCCGTCGTTGCGGCTGAAGGTCACCGTGCTGCCGAAGGAAACTTTGTCGATCGATGCTGGGGCGGGGATAACTTCGGCCGTATGAACCCGTGCTGCAAAATAGCGCGTATCGCGCAACGGGCTTGCCGCCTGCCGCCGCCGTTCATTGACGTCCTCGATCGTACTCGTGGCCTCGTAGGCCGCGCGGGCTTGGCTGAGCTCCAATTCCAGCGCCTTCAATCCAGCCTCCGTCACACGGTTCGGATGCGGGGAAATGGGCCGATCGGGCAAATGGGTTTCCGCAGCCGTTTCGGCACTGTCATCCTTGGCGAAGGCAACACTCAATTTCAAAACTCCAACTCGGCGCGATGCGCTCCTGCAGGCGCACAGGCAATTGCCGCGTGTTTGTCAGAACTGTCTGTCGAAAGACAAGGGACTGTCCGCCGATATTGTACTATCAGCGGCCGACGCTGCTCGCGTCTTATCATATTTCCAAGGATAACCGGCAGGAATACGCCAGGCGGCCACCTCCCCTCCGTCTTCCTCGCCCTTGTGGCGGGAATCCAGTGCGCCGCGTCTGCGGCGCGCAAGACTCCCTTCTTCGTGACGAGTTCTCCGGCCGCGCCGACGCACGGTGGCTGGATACCTGTGACATCCCTCGGGTCGAGCCCGAGCACCGGCATGACGGAGGAATTGGGTAGCCTGGCCACGCCGGAAAATCCTCACTCGTCAAAAAAATCATCCCCGCAAATCCCCGCCCTCAAAACCCGTGCCATACTTCTTCCCGTCCCACCACGGATACACCGGTTTGCGTTGCCGGCGAGGTGGAGCCGGTGCCCGGATGGTTT
>UBTA01000094.1 GCA_900468065.1 Hyphomicrobiales bacterium
ACAAACCGAGCCAGCTCTATGCGCGGCGTCGTCAAGCTGACCAAGGTGCTCGAAAATGGCCGCCAGCAGGTGGTGGGTTTGCAGTTCGCGCCGGATTTCCTCGGGCGGTTGTTTGGGCGCCAAAACGCGGTGACTGCGGAGGCCGCGTCCGACGTCGAGCTCTGCGAGGTCCCCCGCGCCGCTTTCGAGCGGCTGGTTGCAGAGTATCCGCAGCTGGAACATCGCCTCTTTGGCCAGATCCTGCGCGAACTCGACGAGGCCCGGGACTGGATGGTGACACTTGGGCAGAAGACGGCTTCGGAAAAGGTTGCGAGCCTGCTTTACCTCATTGCCGGGCACATAGACCCATCCACCGGCCCTGAAACACGCGACAGTACCGAGTTCGATCTGCCTCTGTCGCGCATCGACATCGCCGAATTTCTCGGCCTGACGATCGAGACGGTATCGCGCCAGATCACCAAGCTGCGAGCCGACCAGGTGATTTCCGTGGTCGCCAACCGCCATGTCACGGTCCCCAGTCTCAACCGCCTGAAGGCGCGCTGCGGTTAAACAGTCAGGACGGCAATTGGCACGGCGGACAGCATCGGGATCAAAACGGTGCAATCAAACCGAATGCGCCGCCTGGCGCAGTCGAAATAGCCGCGCAGCATGTAGCCGAGCGTATCCGGCGATGGTTTGCCAAGCCCCCGACCATAGGCGCGCAAAGCTTCGCAGAGTTCTTCGGCATAACACTCCTCCTCGATCTGCTCGTAGCGGATCTGGTCGAGGATTTCCGGCAAGCCGGGCGGCATTCGCCAGCGCTCTGTCATCAATGGAAAGATGATATCTTCTTCCAGCCGGTGGACGGTCGTCAGGATCGGCGGGATCGCCCGGCGCAGGTGCAGGCATTCGCCTTGCGCGACCTTGTCGGGCAGCCGGTCAGCAACACTTTCCAATGCGTCGCACAGGACCGCCTGATCCCTGAGCGCATACTCCAGCCGATCAAGCGCCGGATTGGCCCCAGTCGTCCCTCTGTCCCAACCGGGCAGCTTCGCGTCCATAAATGGTCCTCCCCGGTCAGGCGGCCGCCCATATTGCAGCAATTGTGCCACCGGTTTCTGCTCCATAAGACATCCATACGCCGCTTAATGCCTTGACCTCGATCAAGCCGAGCCGTTGCCGTCCGCATCCGTAGGGTGATCGTCATCGAGCAGTATCCGCTGCGCCGCGCCGTCCATATCCTCGTACTGCCCGCTTCTCAGGGACCAGATGAAGGCACCGAGCCCGGCCGATCCGAGCAGGATGGCAACCGGCATAAGATAGATCAGTGATCTCATCAGGACTGGTCCTCCGGGGCGGTGACGGACAATGATGAGGTTTCGGCGAAATCGGCAGCGCCTCCATTCAACCGTAGGGCATTACCGATCACCAGCAGGGAAGATGCCGACATAGCGATGGCCGCAACGAGCGGCGTTACATATCCAAGAACGGCAATTGGGATGGCCAGAGCATTATAGCCGATCGCCAGAGCCAGATTTTGCCGGATCAGCCGGCCTGCCCTGCGCGACACGTCGCGGGCCACGACTACGGCACTGAGGGATTCGCGCAGAAAGACGAAATCGGCGGCGTTTCGGCCAACGTCCGCTGCCGTCGCCGGCGCCATCGAGACATGCGCTGCGGCCAAGGCGGGCGCGTCGTTGAGCCCATCGCCGACCATCAGCGGCCGCCGCCCCTCTCGCACAAGCGTCTGCAGGCGCCCGAGCTTGTCGCCGGGTAAAAGTTGGGCGCCATAGCGTTCGATCTTCAGGGTATTGGCAACGGATTGCACGGCCGCTCGGGTATCCCCCGAGAGGAGTTCGACGGACATGCCGTCCTGAAGCAAGCGTTCGATCGTCATAGCCGCATCTGGCCGGAGCCTGTCGCTGAAGGTGAAGCGGGCGATGACCCTGCCCTCTTCGGACAGAACCGTCGGGGGGCTGCCCGTGCCCGCCGCGACAGGTCCTGCCCACGGACTGCGTCCGAGGCGATAGGTCTTGGCCGCAACCGTCGCCTCGATCCCGAGCCCGGGATGTTCGGCGACCCGGTCAACCACAACATCCGGGTAATGATGGCCGGGATGCGCCGTCCAGATGGCGCGGGAGGCCGGATGGCTTGAATATCCGGCAAGGGATACGGCGAGGGCGAGGGCAGCCTCGTCCCGCACCTTACTGCCGGCAAGGCTTAAATTGCCAAGCGTCAGGGTTCCGGTCTTGTCGAACACGGCGACATCGGCCTCGGCCAGCCGCTCCATGGCAGACCCATCCTTGACCATGATGCCGCGCTCGAACAGACGGCGCGCGGCAACTACTTGAACGATTGGAACCGCCAGCCCCAATGCACACGGGCAGGTGATGATCAATACGGCAATCGCGATGGTGATGGCCTTGTGCCAATCGCCGGAGACCAGCAGCCATCCAATGCCGGTCAGAAATGCGGTCAGATGCACCGCCGGCGCATAATACGTTGCCGCGCGATCAGCGATACGCCGGTAGAGACCGCGGCCGGCTTCTGCCGCTTCCATCAACCGGATGACTTCCGCAAGAAAAGACGCTTCGGCTACAGCGGTGACTTCGATCGTCAGTGGCCCCGTCAGATTGAGCGTACCGGCGCTGATCATGTCGCCCCCCTTCACCGGTCGCGGATCGCTTTCGCCCGTCACCAGCGAGCAGTCGAGTTCGGAGAGGCCCTGCCGGACGATGGCATCCATCGGAACGCGATCGCCAGCTGCGATGAACACCTTCATTCCGGGCTCGATCCGCGCGAGCGGCATATATTCGCGGGCTCCATCTGGTCCGAGCACCACCGCTCCGGCCGGCGTCATACGCACCAGACTGCTGACGGCCGAACGCGCTTTCTCGCGCATGACGTGATCGAGCACGCGGCCGATCAACAGGAAAAACAGCAGCGAAACCACCGCATCGAAATAGGCATGCTGGCCGTGGTTGATGGTCTCATAGAGGCTCATGCCAAAGGCAAGCGAGATGCCGACAGCGATGGGCACGTCCATATTGGTGCGGCCATGCCGGAGCGCCGAGGCTGCCGAGCGGAAGAAGATACCGCCGCCCAACAACAGCGCCGGGAGCGCGATCAGGGCCGAAATCCAATGGAACATGTCGCGCGTTGCGCCTTCGGCCCCCGACCAGACCGAGACGGACAGGAGCATGATGTTGGCAGCGGCAAAACCGCAGACCGCGACCGCACGGATCAGCTCGGACCGCGTGCGGTCGCCCTCCCCGTCCTCCTCGGAAAACAGATGGGCGGGATAGCCGAGCCGGTACAGCGCGCCGCAAAAATCAGGAACGGCGCCATCGCGCCAGCGGATCGATACCCGCCGGGTGGAGAGATTGACCCGCGCATTCTCGACGCCGTCGAGCTTGCCCAGCGCCCGCTCGATCTTGCCGATGCAGGCGCCGCAATGCACATCCGGCACGGACAGGTTGGTCTGCCTCAAGCCGTCGCCAAGCGGGTGGCTGAGCAGACGGATTTCGTCTGCCGGCGGCGTCGCTTGCCGCTCCGCCTCCAGCTCGAGCATGGATGCATTGCCGACGGCGCAGCAGCTCATAGCCGTTCTCCGTCCTTGACAAGGATGCGCTCGCTATGACGGTAGGGCACGGCAAGGCCGCAATCGATCTCGATATTGACAACCCAGACCCCGGGAGAAACGGCCGAGGACGCGCTGAGCTGACCCTTGTCGGATGGCTGCAGCGATGCGGACCAGTCCGCCGCCTCGAATGTCGGATGCTGGAAGGTCGCCTTGCCACCGGTCATCCTGACCGGATTGCCGATGCGGTCGATCAGCGTGAGGGTGATTTTTCCAGCAGCGATCTCAAGCTTCGGCACCCAGCCGAGATCGTTCTGCGTGCGCACCGCCACCATCTTCTCGTTGAACTGCTGGCTGGCGACATAGGAGTTTTCAACCACCAATCCCGTCCAGCTGGTCACGGCAAACCGCGCCATGACGACATTGACGGCGATGATCACCCCGAAGAAGGCGAGCATGATCATCAGCATGTGACGGCCGGTAAATTCGCGGACCTGCAGTTTCATGTCGAACCTCCCGGTGTCTGAAATGTTGCCGTGTAGGTCTTCACCTCGGGACCTTGCGTATCCTCGATGACGAACCGGAACGTCTGAGATGGACCATCGGCGGCATGGCGGGGCTGAGTGATGAAGACCTTCAGGCTGCGCAGGCGATCCGGCTCGACCGGGACGAGGAAGGTTCCGTCACTCTGAGCCTCGATGCCGGCGATCGCGACAGAGCCTTGGGGCAGTCCCTCGATCCGCAAGGCCATCACGCGCGGCTTGGCGATCATGTTGAGGATCTTCAGCGTGTAGCCGTTGCGCACCGAACCGTCCGACAGCATGACGAATTGCGGGTTGCGATCATGCAGCACATTGACGTCCAATCGCTCGCGCGTAACCAGCGCATAGACGAGTCCGACGCCGACCAGCGACCAGAGTGCCGCGTAGAGAAGCGTTCTTGGCCGCAGGAACGAGGCGAGGCTGATATGGCGCAGCGTCGTGGCAAGCTTGCCGTCGACGGTGCGAACCCGCGTGGGGTCGATCGGTTGCGTGCCGCCGGAAGTCGCCAGCGCCATATTGGCATTGTAGTCGTTGAGTGTCGTATAGGAGATCAGGCCACGTTCCCGGCCGAGCTTATCCATCACCCCATTACAGGCGTCGATGCACAGCGCGCAGGTGATGCACTCCAGCTGCTGGCCGTCGCGGATATCGATGCCCATCGGACAGACGGCGACACAGGCGTTGCAGTCGACGCAATCGCCGACGACCGCACCCTGCGCTGCCGACTTCTTGGCATGACGCGAGCGCGGCTCGCCGCGCCAGTCGTTGTAAGTCACCGTCAGCGACGCCTCGTCGAGCATTGCGGCCTGAATACGCGGCCAGGGGCACATATACGTGCAGACCTGCTCGCGCATCAGTCCGCCGAAGACGTAGGTCGTCGCCGTCAGGAAGGCGATGGTGCTGTAGGCGACGAAGGCTGCCTGGCCGGTGAAAACGTCCTTGAGCAAGGTCGGAGCATCGGCGAAATAAAAAATCCACGCGCCACCAGTGGCCAATGCGATCAGCAGCCAGATAGCATGCTTTGCAGTCCGCAGCGCCAGCTTGCGCAGCGAATAGGGTTCCTTGTCGAGCTTGATACGCGCGTTGCGATCACCTTCGATCGCCCGCTCGACGACCAAAAACAGATCGACCCAGACCGTTTGCGGGCATGTATAGCCGCACCAGGCGCGTCCAACGGTCGAGGTCAAAAGGAACAGGCCGAGCCCGGCCATGACCAGCAGGCCGGCGACATAGAAAAATTCCTGCGGCCAGATTTCGATGAAGAAGAAATAGAAGCGCCGGTTGGCAATATCGATCAACACGGCCTGGTCAGGCGCATAGCCGCCGCGATCCCAGCGCAGCCATGGCACCAGATAGTAGATGCCCAGCGTAATCGCCATCACCAGCCACTTGAACTGGCGAAATCCTCCCGACGCCCGCTTCGGGAAGATTTTCTTGCGCGGCGCGTAAAGCACCTGCCGCTGCTTCTGCGAATTGACCGCCTCGGCGTCCAGTCTCTCGATATCCATTTTTTCCAGCATTCCAGCCGCCCGGGGCATGACGCCGGCAGGGCCGGCCACTCGTCTTTGAACCGGAGAGTGGCACCAAGCGGCGCCAATCTCCTTGATCGAGGTCAAGCGACCATATCGCGAAGTCTATTTCCCGCCGCCGAGCGAATAGACATAGGCCGCCAGTTCCTTGACGGTGACATCGCCAAGACGTCCGCCCCATGCGGGCATGACCCCATGCCTTGGCGCACGGATTTGCGCGGCGACCGCCTCCTCGCCATCCGCCAAGAGCGACAAGGTATCGGCGAGGTTGGGGGCGCCCATCTCCTGGTTGCCCTCGGCGCGCTCGCCGTGGCAGCTGGCGCAGTTCTGCGCGAAGATCTGCGCACCGGCCGTCGTTTGCGCCGGAAAGCCAACGCCTTTCGACAGATCGGCGACAAAGGTGGCGACGGATGCGATCTCGTCGGGTTTCAGAATATCGCCGAAGGCAGGCATCTCGCTGACATGTGTATCGGCATCTTCCGGCGCGCGAACACCATGGGTGATCGTCGTCAGGATCTGCTGCGGCGTTCCGCCCCAGAGCCAATCATCGTCGTTGAGGTTTGGGAACCCCTTGGACCCCTGCGCACCCGATCCGTGACACTGGATGCAGTTGACCTTGAAGGCAGCGCTCCCTGCGGCGGTGGCGACTGTGCGCAGCGTCTCGTCGGCCAGGATCTGCTGCATATCGGCGGCCTTGATCGCAGCCACATAGCCCGAGCGGCCCACTTCGGCGGCCGCGAGTTCGCTGCGCACATCCGCCCGGCTCGAATACCCGAGCACGCCCGTGGTTGCCGAGGTCAGCAAAGGCCAGGCCGGATAGAAGACGGTATAGCCAAGCGCCCAGACGATGCAGGCGTAGAACGTCAATACCCACCAGCGCGGCAGCGGATTATTGAGTTCCTTGATGCCGTCCCATTCATGCCCGGTCGTCGATACCCCAGACAATTCGTCCAGATGAGGATCTTTATGAGGATCATGCATATCAGTCATCCTTGAGCGGAATTTGAGCAGCTTCGTCAGCGGATTTCCGGCTCCCGGGGCGGAACGCGAAGAGCAGTATGCCGAGGAAGAACAGCGCCATCGCAAGCAGCCCCCAGCTATCGGCGAAGGTCCGCAATTGTTGATATTCCATCAGGGTCTCCTTCTCAGCGGTCGCTGCCGGCTTCGTCGTAAGTCTTGAAATCCACCAGCGTGCCAAGCATCTGCAGGTAGGCGACGAGTGCATCCATCTCGGTGACCGCCTGCGGATTGCCGTCGAAATCACCGATGCGGGCCTTCGGGTAGCGGCTCTCGATACCCGCCGTGTCTACCGTCGGATCGGCCTGGGCGCGCAGATCGGCATCGGCATTGTCGATCATCTCCAGGCTGTAGGGCACGCCGACTTCGGCATTGGCCTTGAGATGGCTGGCGAAATCCTTGAGCGGAAGCGGCTTGCTTTTCAGGAAGGCGTAGCTCGGCATCATCGATTCCGGCACGACGTCGCGTGGCTCTGTCAGGTGCTGGACATGCCATTCGTTGGAGTAGCGATTGCCGACGCGGGCAAGGTCCGGGCCGGTGCGCTTCGACCCCCACTGGAATGGATGGTCGTACATCGATTCCGCCGCCAAGCTGTAATGGCCGTAGCGCTCGACCTCGTCGCGGAAGGGCCGGATCATCTGGCTGTGGCAGGCGTAACATCCCTCGCGGAGATAGATGTTACGGCCAGCGAGCTCCAGCGGCGTATAGGGCCGCATGCCTTCCACCTTCTCGATGGTGTTTTCGAGATAGAACAGCGGTGCGATCTCGACGATGCCACCGATGGTGACGACCAGAAACGAACCGATGAGCAGAAGCGTCGCATTGCGCTCGAGGATCGCGTGTTTGTCCAGGATACCCATGGTCTTCTTTCCTTATTCAGCCGCTTGCGGCGCGAGCATGACGCCGCCGATTTCCTGTTCTTCGCGCTGATATCCAAGGATCGTCATGGTGACGTTCCATGCCATGATCAGGGCACCGAGCAGATAGACGGCGCCTCCAAGTGCGCGCACGACATAGTAGGGGTGCATCGCTTGCACGGTTTCGGCGAAGGAGTAGACGAGGAAGCCCTGCTGGTCGTATTCGCGCCACATCAGCCCCTGCTGGATGCCCGATACCCACATGACCGCGGCATAGATGACGATGCCAAGCGTGGCGCACCAGAAGTGCCAGCTGACCATGCGGTTCGAATAGAGCCGCTCGCGGTTCCACAGTTTCGGCACGAGGAAATAGATGGCGCCAAAGGTGATCATGCCGACCCAGCCGAGCGCACCGGAATGGACGTGACCGATGGTCCAGTCGGTATAGTGGCTGAGCGAGTTGACTGCCTTGATCGACATCATCGGGCCCTCGAAGGTCGACATGCCGTAGAAGGCGATGGCGGCAACCATCATGCGGATGATCGGGTCGGTGCGGATCTTGTCCCAGGCGCCCGACAGCGTCATCAGGCCGTTGATCATGCCGCCCCAGGACGGCATCCACAGCATGATGGAAAATACCATGCCGAGCGTCTGCGCCCAGTCGGGCAGCGCGGTATAGTGCAGATGGTGCGGGCCGGCCCAGATATAGAGGAAGATCAGCGCCCAGAAGTGGATGATCGACAGGCGGTAGGAATAGACCGGCCGGTTCGCCTGTTTCGGCACGAAGTAATACATCATGCCAAGGAAACCTGCCGTCAGGAAGAAGCCGACCGCATTGTGGCCGTACCACCACTGGGTCAGCGCGTCCTGCACGCCGGCGAAGGCCGAGTAGCTCTTAGAACCAGTGATCGACACCGGAACCGCCAGGTTGTTGACGATGTGCAGCATTGCCACCGTGACGATGAACGACAGGTAGAACCAGTTGGCGACGTAGATATGCGGTTCCTTGCGACGCAGGATCGTGCCGAGGAAAACGATGAGATAGCAGACCCAGACGATCGTCAGCCAGATATCGACATACCATTCCGGCTCCGCATATTCGCGGCCCTGGGTGATGCCCAAAAGATAACCGGTCGCCGCCATCACGATGAACAACTGGTAGCCCCAGAAGACGAACCAGGCGAGATCGCCGCCAAATAGGCGGGCGCGGCTGGTGCGCTGGACGACATAGAAAGAGGTCGCGATCAGCGCATTGCCGCCAAAGGCAAAGACCACGGCCGACGTATGCAGCGGCCGCACGCGACCGAAGGACAGGAACGGCTCGACATTGAGATCGGGATAGGCAAGCTGCAGTGCGATGACGACGCCGACCAAAAGGCCGACGACACACCAGAACACAGTGGCGATCACGCCGTAGCGGATCGGACCATCCATATAAGCTGACATACCGACCGCCGGCTGCGGCGCAAACGACGTCCGGCGCATCAGGACAACGACCGTCCCGATCAGCACGATCACCAGAATTCCCATGTGGCTTGCGAACAGCTCGTCCTTGGCAAGGCCGGCAGCAAGCAGCGCAAAAAACGCCGCTATGCCGGTGCCGATGATCGCCGATCCGTATTTCATCTCGTCGTCCCCGCATCAATCAGATGACGGACCGCGCGTGGCGGTCCCCTGCCTCCTTCTCGGGGGAAGCGAAGAGACACGCCTTGATCCAGATCAAAGCGACGGGCGAAGAATTTGAACAGGTTGGCCGCGAAGGCCAGTCCTTTTGGTTCATGGCCCGAACCACGCCCAGATCGGACAACACCCATGCAGCCAACCGCAACGATGCTCGACGCAAAGGTGCCGCGTTACACCAGCTACCCAACCGCGCCGCATTTCCATTCCGGCCTCGGGCCAGAAAACGCCCGGCAGTGGATATCGGCGCTTTCTGCCGACAAGCCCGTATCACTCTACCTGCACATCCCGTTCTGCGACCGGTTATGCTGGTTTTGCGCCTGCCATACCAAGCAGACACTGCGCTACGAGCCTGTCAGCGCCTATCTCCAGGTTCTCCATGCGGAAATCGCCGGGGTCGGTAGGCTTCTCGATGGACGCGTGCCGGTCGGCGCCATCCATCTGGGCGGCGGGTCACCGACGATGCTGCGTCCGAACGACCTGATCACGCTCAGCCAGTGTCTGCGCAACGCTTTTCAGGTCCTGCCGGATGCAGACATCAGCATCGAGATCGATCCAAACGACATGGATGAGCAAAGGCTCGACGCACTTGCGTCATTCGGCATGACCCGGGCGAGCCTCGGTATCCAGGATTTCGATCCACGCGTGCAAAAGGCCATCAACCGATTGCAGAGCTTTGAGCAGACGGCCTATGTCGTTGACGGCGCGCGTGCCCGCAGCATCGATTCCGTCAATCTCGACCTGCTCTACGGCCTGCCCCACCAAACCGTAGAAAGCGCCACTTCGACATTGCGCCGGGCGCTGCAACTGGCGCCCGATCGCATGGCGCTGTTCGGTTATGCCCATGTGCCATGGATGAAGAAGCACCAGACCCAGATCAAGGATGAATGGCTGCCGGACGGACCGGAGCGCTACGCGCAGGCGCAAGTCGTGCGAACGCTGGCGCTTGAGGCCGGATATCAGGCAATCGGGATCGACCATTTCGCCCTGCCAAGCGATGCCCTGACGCTGGCGTCACAACAGGGCCGGCTGAGGCGCAATTTCCAGGGCTATTCCGCCGACCGGTGCGATACGATCATCGGACTTGGCCCATCGGCCATCAGCCAGTTCGACCAAGGCTATCTGCAAAATGCGCCAGCGACCGGTGATTACACGCGCCGCATTATCGGCGAGGGTTTTGCCACCGTGCGCGGTGTCGCCCTGACGCACGACGACCGCGTCCGCCGCTGGATGATCGAGAAATTGATGTGCGATTTCCGTTTTTCACGCGCTGAGGCCTTCAACCGCTTCGGAACTGCCGCCGATAATATGATGTCCCAGGCAATGCAGATCGCCGAAACGGAAACCGGTTCACTCTGCGAATGGCGCAGTGACCACTTCGAAGTCACGGACACTGGCCGCCCCTTTGTCCGCCTCATCGCCGCACGATTCGATGCCTACTTCACGGCACCCGCAGGAAGGCATTCTGCTGTTGTTTGAAATCGCGGTTCTCTCAGGCGCATTGATGAGTACCGAGGAGCAAGTCGCCATTGGGCTGAAACCGTTTCCGGCAAACCTGTACTAACGCTCTGCTAGGCACAAAATGCTGATCGGTGGCAACGGGCGCACCTTCGAGCTTGGCAATCACCGCGCCGCATAGAGCGCCCGCGACCGTTCCAGATGCTTCAGCACGGCCTGTTCTGCAGCATCCGGATTGCCGGCTTCCAGGCAGGTAATGATTTCTTCGTGTTCGGCCAGCGTGAACTTTTCCTTGCCGGTCCAGATCAGCATTTCGGTATGGTATTCCTTCAGCCAAGCAAGCATCGCCTCGCTGACGGCGACGTAGATCGGGTTGCGCGAAATCCGGGCAATCCGCGTGTGGAATTCCATATCGGCGGCGATGAAGGCTTCGGCGTCGCCGAGCGACGCCCGCTGCGTCTCAAGGATTTCGCGCAAGTCCGCAATGTCGTTGGCATCGCCCTTCTGGGCCGCCTCACGTGCCATGCCGCGCTCGAAAAAGATACGGGCGCTTTTCAGATGCTCCAGTGAATCCGACGACTTGGCCAGCATCATCTTTGCGGTCATGTCCATCTGGCGGAAGATCGATTGCGCGGTCAGTTCCAGCACCTTGGCGCGCTCGCCATGCGAAATCGCCACCAGCCCCATGCCCGCCAGCGCCTGCATCGCCTCGCGAATCGCCGGACGGCCGACGCCAAAGCGTTCCATCAGTTCGCGCTCGGACGGCATCTCATCGCCGGTCTGCAATTCGCCGGAAGTGATCATCGCCTTCAACCGCGCGAAAACTTCGTCGGACAGTTTGCGGCGGACGATCTGTTCGGTCTGCTGGCCCATAATATCTCGCTGGTTTACATTCGCCATCGTTATGCACTGCTCCCGGTCCGAAGGAAATGCACACATCCGCTTGAGCCGGTCACAGTCCACATTGATCGTCGCGGATGCAAGCTCCCTCTTGCTTAATTGATATACTCATTATACCAGTTGCGGAAAACGTGCCAGCCAAACTGGGCGGGATTGGCCATACCGGGAGGCTTTTGCACATGATCGTTGTCACCTACAGAATTGAAACGACCGGCAGCATCGAGGCGATGGCGGACAAGATCGCCAGCGACCAGTCGACCGGCACGTTCGTACCCGTTCCCGGCGAAACGCCGGAGCTGAAGGCCCGCGTCGCCGCCCGCGTCCTTGCCATCCGCCCGCTCGACGATGCCGAACGCCCGAGCTGGCCCGAAGCTTCGCCCGGCCATGGACCCATCCGCCGCGCCGATGTCGATATCGCCTTCCCGCTTGATGCCATTGGAACCGATCTGTCCGCCCTGATGACCATCGCCGTCGGGGGTATTTTCTCCATCCGGGGCATGACCGGCCTGCGGGTCGTCAATCTGAAACTGCCTCAGGAGTACCAAGCTGCCTATCCCGGCCCGCAATTCGGCCTGCCCGGCAGCCGCAGACTCACAGGGGTCTATGACCGGCCGATCATCGGCACTATCGTCAAGCCGGCGCTGGGCCTGCGTCCGCACGAAACGGCCGAACTGGTCGGCGAGCTGATCGGCTCAGGCGTTGATTTCATAAAGGACGACGAGAAACTGATGAGCCCGGCCTATTCGCCCCTCAGCGAGCGCGTTGCCGCCATCATGCCAAAGATTCTCGACCACGAGCAGAAGACCGGCAAGAAGGTGATGTATGCCTTTGGCATCTCGGCGACCGACCCCGATGCGATGATGCGCAACCATGACCTCGTTCTGGAAGCGGGCGGCAACTGCGCCGTCGTCAATATCAACTCCATCGGCATGGGCGGCATGGCGTTCCTGCGCAAGCGCTCGGGCCTTGTGCTGCATGCCCATCGCAACGGCTGGGACGCGCTCACCCGCCATCCCGGCGTCGGCTTCGATTTCAAGGTCTGGCAGCAGTTCTGGCGCCTTCTGGGCGTCGACCAGTTCCAGATCAATGGCATCGGAGTCAAATACTGGGAGCCGGACGACAGTTTCGTCGAGAGCTTCAAGGCCGTCACCACGCCGCTGTTCGACCAATCCGACTGCGCGCTACCCGTTGCCGGCTCTGGCCAATGGGGTGGACAGGCGCCGGAAACCTATCGCCGCACCGGCCGCACCACCGATCTGCTCTATCTCTGCGGCGGTGGCATTGTCAGCCATCCCGGCGGCCCGGCAGCCGGCGTGCGCGCGGTGCAGCAGGCTTGGGCTGCCGCCGTTGCCGATATCCCACTGGAAACCTACGCCAGAGATCACCCGGAGCTTGCCGCCTCCATCCAGAAGTTCGGTAGCGCCAGCGAGTAGAAATCATGACCGCACAGACAAATCCTCTCCTTTCCTATTATGGCGACGACCTGACGGGCTCTACCGATGTGATGGAGGCGCTGGCCTCCAATGGCGTCGAAACCGTGCTCTTCATCGACATGCCGGATGAGGCACTTCTGCAGCGCTTCGGCCATTGCCGCGCCATCGGCCTTGCCGGCACCAGCCGCAGCGAAACGCCGGACTGGATGGATAAACATCTGACGCCGGCCTTGCGCTGGCTCAAAGGCCTGGGAGCCGATATCTGCCACTACAAGGTCTGCTCGACCTTCGATTCCAGCCCGACGATCGGCAGTATCGGCAAGGCCGTCGAAATCGGCAAGGCGGTGTTCGACCAGGCTTACGTTCCGGTTCTGGTCGGCGCGCCCCAGCTGAAACGCTATACGGCCTTCGGCCATCTCTTCGCCGCCTACCAGGGCGAGGTCTATCGCATTGACCGTCACCCCGTCATGAGCCGCCACCCGGTCACGCCCATGGCCGAAGCTGATCTGCGCCTGCACCTAAGCGCCCAGACGGCGCTGAAAACCAGACTGGCCGATCTCTCCATGCTCGCCGCGTCGGATGCGGATGACACGGTCGATGATGTTTGCCGGGATGCGGGAGGCATGGTGCTGTTCGATGTCGACAGCCTGGAAAGCCAGTCTCATGCCGGCCGCCAGCTCTGGCGCCTCAGACGCCACGGCGGCTGGTTCGTTGCCGGGTCCTCCGGCGTCGAGTATGCGCTGCTGACCGCCTGGAGTGTAGCAGGCCTAACGAAGGGAAAGACAACCTTCCCCCTGCCCGGCAAGGCTGACCGCATCGCCGTCGTTTCCGGCAGTGTCTCGCCCACTACCGAACGGCAAATCCGCCATGCCACGCAAAATGGTTTTGCCGGCATCAATCTCGATCCGCTGGAGCTGCTCGGTGAGAACGGCAATGCTGCACTTGAACGGGCCATCGCCCGTGGTCTCGATAGCCTCAAGCGCGGCGAGAGTGTCATCCTCAACACGGCGCTCGGCCCGTCGGCCGATCGCGGCGGCGATATCGACCGCATCCCCGGCAGCCGCCACCGGCTTGGCCGGCTGCTCGGCACGATCCTGCGGCGTCTGGTGGAAGAGCAACAATTGACCCGCGCCGTTATTGCTGGGGGCGACACGTCCAGCCATGCGCTGCGGGAACTGCATGTCCAGGCGCTGACCACGCTGTTGCCGTTGCCACAGACGCCCGGATCGCCGCTCTGCACTGCACACGGCATCTATGCCCCGACCAATGGACTGCAGATCGCGCTCAAGGGCGGACAGGTTGGATCGGATGGCTATTTCGCACAGATCAGGGATGGACTTCAGGTATAGTCCATATGGCCGGCTTCAGTCCGAAGAACTCTTCTTCGGACTGTTCAGCGGCAGGGCGATCGTCAGAAAGACGGAATCGCCTTCTGCGCGGTTTTCGGCGCCGAATTCGTGAAAGGATCTGATGCGCGCTGAAACGGGTTAGTTCGCCACCTCGAAGTTCCAGCAGATTGTCGCACCAACCGCATAGGCCTTGCCCTTGAACGGTCGTGGTGCACCGCCCCCGCAATCTTGAACCTTCTCGCCGGACCTTTGCCTGGCAAGACGGTGAGGTATTTCCCAGTTGGCCGCCCTGTAAACGTCTGACCTCGCCCCCGGTGTTACTTGAGTTCCCTCCAGCCGCTTTGTTGGATTTCAACCCAGGCCCGCGGGCGCGGGAATATAGCGGGCACAAGGCTCAGCCGGTGAGAGTGCCTTTCAGCCATTCACGAGCAAAATCGTGCCCGAAGCGCTCACAAATATTCACATCACCATGTGACATACTGATTGACTCATCATACCAGTTACCCTAAACCATCGCAAAACAAACGCGCAGGTGAGGAAACATGACTTCGATCGCACTCTTCGGTGCTGGTGGCAAAATGGGCTATCGGCTTGCCAAGAACCTCAAGGGCTCACGGTTTGATGTGCGCCATGTGGAAGTAAGCGACGCCGGCAAGGCGCGGCTACAGAATGATCTCGGCCTGTCCTGCGTCGATGTCGATGCAGCGATTGCCGGCGTTGATGTCGTTATCCTCGCCGTGCCGGATACGGCGATTGGCAAAGTTGCCGCCGGGATTGCCGATAAGCTGAAAGCCGGCACGATGGTCGTGGCGCTGGATGCCGCCGCCCCGTTCGCCGGCCACCTTCCGGAACGCACCGATCTCACCTATTTCGTTACCCATCCCTGCCATCCGCCGATCTTCAACGATGAAACTGACATGGCCGCGAAAAAGGATCATTTCGGTGGCCTGTTCGCCAAGCAGCACATCGTCTCCGCCCTGATGCAAGGACCGGAAGAAGCCTACGGCCTCGGCGAAGAAATCGCCAAGGTCATCTGGGCGCCCGTCATGCGCTCGCACCGCGTCACCGTCGATCAAATGGCGATGCTGGAGCCGGGCCTGTCCGAAACCGTTGCCGCCTCACTGTTGGTCGTCATGAAGCAGGCCATGGACGAATGCGTGAAGCGCGGTGTGCCGGAAGAGGCAGCCCGCGACTTCCTGCTCGGCCACCTCAACGTGCTCGGCGCCGTCATCTTCGGCGAAGTCCAGGGCGTATTTTCCGATGCCTGCAACAAGGCCATCGAATTCGGCATCCCCGCGCTGATGCGCGACGACTGGAAAAAAGTCTTTGAACCCGAGGAGATCGCCGAAAGCATCCGGCGCATCACCTGATCGACAAGGAGCAGACGCTCCTCACATCGACGGCTCCGCCGGGAACGGGGCCGTAACCTTACATCAACCGGGAGGAACCACATGAAACTGACACGCAGACTGACGCTTGCCGCCTTTGCCGGCGCCCTTTCGCTGGGCGTTGCCATGCCGGCATTCGCCGCCGATCTCATCGCCATCATCACGCCTTCGCACGACAACCCGTTCTTCAAGGCGGAAGCCGTCGGCGCGGAAGCAAAGGCCAAGGAACTTGGCTACGAGACGCTCATTCTCGTTCACGATGACGATGCCAACAAACAGAGCCAGCTGATCGACACGGCCATCGGCCGCGGCGCCAAGGCAATCATTCTCGACAATGCAGGCTCGGAAGCCTCGATCGCCGCCGTCCAGAAAGCCAAGGACGCAGGCGTCCCCTCCTTCCTGATCGACCGCGAAATCAACGCCACTGGCGTTGCCGTATCGCAGATCGTTTCCAACAATTACCAGGGTGCCCAGCTCGGCGCCGAAGAGTTCGTCAAGCTGATGGGCGAAAAGGGCAATTATGTCGAGCTGCTCGGCCGCGAGGCCGATCTCAATGCCGGCATCCGCTCCAAGGGCTACCACGACATCATCGACGAATATCCGGACCTGAAGATGGTCGCCCAGCAGTCGGCCAACTGGAGCCAGACGGAAGGGTATTCCAAGATGGAAACCATCCTGCAGGCCAACCCCGACATCAAGGGCGTCATCTCCGGCAATGATACGATGGCCATGGGCGCGATCGCTGCCCTTCAGGCTGCCGGCCGCAAGGACGTCATCGTCGTCGGCTTCGACGGCTCCAACGACGTGCGCGACTCGATCACCTCGGGCGGTATCAAGGCGACTGTCCTGCAGCCGGCCTATGCGCAGGCACAGATGGCAGTCGAACAGGCCGACGCTTACATCAAGACCGGCAAGGGTCCGGCGGAAGAAAAGCAGCTGATGGATTGCGTGCTGATCAACGCCGACAATGCCACAAAGCTCGAGACCTTCGCACTCAAGGACTAATCCTCCCCAAGGATGCGCACAGGGCGGAGATATCCGCCCTGTGCGTTGTTTGCCATCTGACGGAGTGACATTCATGCCGCATTTCCGGCCCGCTACCGCTATCCCGCTATCCCTCGCGCTAGCCACCCTGCTGGCGCTTGCCGGCTGCAAGATCATCAAAACACCGACGGCGGAAGAGGCTGCAGAAGCTGCAAGCGCCGGCTTCAATCCCGCCCGTCAGGTTGCCGAGATCTGGGATAGCAAGGTCATCCCGTTCCTTGAGCCGCGCGCCGGCCCCTTCCAGGACGTCTCTGCGCTCGCCAAATCCGATCTCGATGCTGCCGGCGCAAAATATGGTCACAAGGAAAAAGAGGGTAGCGCGCCGTGGACCTTCGCCGCCAAGGTTTCAGGCACGATCATCAAGGCCGAAACGGCATCGCGCGCCGGCTATCTCGACACCGATGTCGACGGTGACGGCAAGTCGGATGTGCGCATCCAGATCGGTCCGGTCATCAAAGGCACTGCCATCCGTGACAGCCTCGACTTTGTCAATTTCAACGAATTCAAGAACCAGATTCAATGGGCCGAATTCGGCAAGGCCTTCAATGTACATGTCAACGGCCTGACGCTCGAAAAGCTGCCACGCGAGGGTCTTGAAGGCAAAAAGGTCGAGGCGCTCGGCGCCTACCCGTTGCCATCCAGCGGCCAGCCGGCATTATTGACGCCCGCCACCATCTCGATCGGCGGCTGACATGGCGGCTGAAACGCACGACACGATCCTGAAACTCGACGATGTTACGAAAGTCTATTCTGGCATTGTCGCCGTCAAGCATGCCAGCCTTGAGCTTAAGCGCGGCGCGGTCAATGTTCTCGTCGGCGAAAACGGTGCCGGCAAGTCGACGCTGATGCGCATGATCGCAGGCGTCGAAAAACCCTCGCTCGGCCGCATCCTCCTCGAAGGCAAGGAAGTCGAGTTCAATTCCCCCGCCGACGCCCAGAAGCATGGCATCGGCATGGTGTTCCAGGAACTCAACCTGTTCGGCAATCTTTCGGTCGCCGAAAACATCTTCGCCACCCGCGAGATCACCCGGGGCCTGGGCGGCATCGACCACAAGGCTCAAGTTCACAAAGCCAACCAGTTCCTCGACAAGCTCGATGCCGGAATCAGCGCCGAGACCATGGTCGAGGACCTGCCGATCGGCCAGCAGCAGCTGGTTGAAATCGCCAAGGCGATCTCGCTCGATACCCGCATTCTCATTCTCGACGAGCCAACATCGGCGCTTTCTGCCGCCGAAGTGGATATCCTCTTCAAGGTGATAGGCGAGTTGAAGGCGCAGGGCGTCGCCATCGTCTATATCTCGCACCGGCTGGAAGAGCTGATGCGCATCGGCGATTACATTACTGTTTTGCGTGACGGTCAGATCACCGGCCAGGCCATGGTCCGCGACATCGACACCAAGTGGATCGTCCGCTCGATGATCGGCTCGGATGCCAAGGACTTTGCCAAGTCGCTCGATCACAAGCTGGGTGCTGAAGCCTTTCGCGCCGAAGATATCTGCCTGCCGCGCAAGACCGGCGGTTTTGCCGTCGATCACCTGTCGATTTCGGTCCGCGCCGGCGAGGTGCTCGGCATCTATGGCCTCATGGGTGCCGGCCGCAGCGAGTTCTTCGAATGCGTCATCGGCCAGCATGCGCATTCGACCGGCAAGATCTTCGTGGCCGGCGAAGAGATTGCCGCGAAGGACACCTCCAACCGTATTCGCAAGGGCCTTGCTCTCATCCCGGAAGATCGCCAGCGCGAAGGGCTCGTGCAGGTCCTGTCAATCACCGCGAACCTGACTTTGGCAAGCCTGGAAAAATTCGTGAAATTCGGCTTTCACATTTCCGGCGAGCGCGAACAGGCCGCCGTCAAGGAGCAGGTCCGCAACCTTTCGATCAAGGCGCCAAACCCGGATTTCGACGTCACCTCCATGTCCGGTGGCAACCAGCAGAAAGTCGTCATCGGCAAGGCGCTGATGACCAATCCGAAGGTGCTTCTGATGGATGAGCCGAGCCGCGGCATCGATGTCGGCGCCAAGGCCGATGTCTTCCGCACCATGCGCAAGCTCGCTGGCGAAGGCCTCGCCATCCTGTTTTCCACCTCCGACCTCGAAGAGGTCATGGCGCTGTCCGACCGGATCGCCGTCATGAGCAATGGCAGGGTAACGACGATCCTCGACCGGGCTGATGCAACCGAAGAACTCATCGTCAAGGCTGCGTCCGAGGGACACAAATCGACAAGGGAAATTGCGTGATGACGACTGCAACCTCTACCGAAAAAGTTCCGGCGGCCGATAGCGGCTCCATCCTCCTAACGTTGATGAAGCTGCGGACCTTCATTGCGCTGTTTGCCGTGATCGCCTTCTTCTCGATTTTCGCCCCAAACTTCCTGTCGACGGCCAATATCATCCTGATGTCGAAGCATGTGGCGCTCAACGCCTTTCTCGCCATGGGCATGACCTTCGTAATCATTACCGGCGGCATCGACCTGTCGGTCGGCTCGATCGTCGGTCTCTGCGGCATGGTGGCCGGCGGACTGATCCTTAACGGTATCGACCTGCAGATCGGCTACACGATGTATTTCAACGTCGTTGAGGTCTGCCTGATCACCCTTGTCGTCGGCATCCTCATCGGCGCCGTCAATGGCCTGTTGATTACAAAGCTCAATGTCGCGCCGTTCATCGCCACGCTCGGTACGCTTTATGTCGCCAGAGGTTTCGCGCTGCTCTCGTCCGATGGCCAGACCTTTCCGAATCTGATCGGCAAACCCGAGCTTGCCACCACCGGCTTCGGTTTCCTCGGCTCTGGTCGCATCATCGGCCTGCCGGTGTCGATCTGGATACTCATCGTCGTGGCGCTTGCCGCTGCCTATGTCGCCAAATATGTGCCGATCGGCCGCCAGATCTTTGCCGTCGGCGGCAATGAGCGCGCCGCCCGCATGTCCGGCATCCGCGTCGACCGCGTCAAGATGTTCGTCTACATGTTCTCCGGCTTCTGCGCCGCCATCGTTGGCATCGTCATCTCGTCAGAACTGATGGCCTCGCACCCGGCAACAGGCAACTCGTTCGAACTGAACGCGATCGCCGCGGCCGTTCTCGGCGGCACCTCGATGTCCGGTGGCCGCGGCACGATCGGCGGCACGATCATCGGCGCCTTCGTCATCGGCATCCTCTCCGACGGCCTGGTCATGATGGGCGTGTCCTCGTTCTGGCAGATGGTCATCAAGGGCATCGTCATCATCGTCGCCGTGGTGGTAGACCAGGCACAAAGACGGTTGCAGCAGCAGGTGACATTGATGCAGCTGGCGAAGAAAGGCTGATCGTAAGCCCCCTCCCAACGGGTGGGGAGGGATACTTTTTGAAGGAAATTAACATGTCAGACTTTAAAGGAGCGCTCATCGGTTGCGGCTTCTTCGCCGTCAACCAGATGCAGGGTTGGAATGACGTCAAGGGTGCCGGCATCGTCGCCATCTGCGACCGCGATCCCGAGCGCCTGAAGATCGTCGGCGACCAGTTTGGCGTTGAGCGGCGTTATACCGATGCAGGTCAGATGTTTGCCGATGGCGGCTTCGATTTCGTCGATATCGCCACCACCGTCAGCAGCCACCGTGCGCTGGTCGAAATGGCGGCAGCCCACAAGGTCCCGGCAATCTGCCAGAAACCGTTTGCCCCGACGCTTGCCGATGCCAAGGCCATGGTCGCGGCTTGCAAGGCGGCCGGCATTCCGCTGATGATCCATGAAAACTTCCGCTGGCAGACGCCGATCCAGGCAGTGCGCAAGGTGTTGGACACGGGCGCGATCGGCACACCCTTCTGGGGCCGTTTTTCCTTCCGCTCCGGTTACGACGTCTTCTCCGGCCAGCCCTATCTGTCCGAAGGCAAGCGTTTCATCATCGAGGATCTCGGCATCCACACGCTGGATATCGCCCGCTATATTCTGGGAGATGTAACATCGCTGACGGCCCGCACCAGGCGTGTCAACCCGAGGATCAACGGCGAGGATGTCGCCACCATCCTGCTCGACCACGACAACGGCGCCACCTCCATCGTTGATGTCAGCTATGCGACAAAGCAATCGATTGAACCCTTCCCGGAAACGCTGATCGAAATCGACGGCACCGAAGGCTCGATCCGCCTGTCGCAGGGTTACGAATTGCAGGTCACCAATACCGAAGGCACGGTCAATACCGACGTCGCGCCCACGCTTCTCTCCTGGGCATCGCGTCCATGGCACAATATCCAGGAAAGCGTGTTCGCCATCCAGCAGCATTGGATCGACAGCCTGAAGGCCGGCTCTGAAAGCTCGACCTCCGGCACGGATAATCTAAAAACCTTCGCGCTGGTTGAGGCCGCCTATGAAAGCGCTGACACCAAGGCAACCATCGATATAGGAACTCTGCTCAAATGATGGATGCCGACCTCGCCTTCAGGCTCTATGGTACAAGGCGGTCTGAGCCCGCCCCGCGGATTCTGAGCGCTGGAAAACTGACGGCGCAACTGGCGGGCGGCAATCTGCGGGCGATCCGTTATGATGGCGTCGAGGTACTGCGCGCAATCTCCTACCTCGTCCGTGATCGCGACTGGGGCACCTATGATCCCGCAGTGTCGGACATTGCCATCACTGAAACGGAAGCGGGATTCGTCGTTGCCTATACCGCCCACTGCCATGGCCCGGACGGCACCCTTCTCGATATATCCACCGAAATCGAGGGCACCGCCGAGGGTAGGCTGACGTTCAAGGGCTTGGCTCAATCGGGGACCGGATTCGAGACCAATCGCTGCGGCTTCTGCATTCTCCATCCGATTGTCGGCGTTGCCGGAGCCCCGGTGACCGTCGAGCATGTCAATGGCACTGTCGAAGACACTGAACTGCCCGGCCTTATCGAGCCCTGGCAGCCCTTCAAGGACATGCGTGCCATCACCCATACCGCCCTTGCCGGCGTCAGCGTCGAATGCCGCATGGAAGGCGACACGTTCGAAATGGAAGACCAGCGCAACTGGTCGGATGCTTCCTACAAGACCTATGTCCGTCCCCTCGCCTTGCCCTGGCCCTACCGGATACCGGCAAACGAACCAGTCACCCAGCAAATCACCCTGACGATCATCGACAGCCGCAACACGTCCGCCAATCCCCCCGTTTCGACCATAGAGACCGGCACCATCCGTCTCACCCCCGGCACAGCCACGGGCACCATGCCCGCCGTGGGCCTGTTGATCACGCCCGAGGAAGCCAAGGCCAGCCTCGCCGCCCTCCAGCAACCGGATGCGCTGAAGGCTCAGGACCTGCTCTTCCATTTCGACCCGACAGCCGGTCATGGCCAGCCCGTCTTTAATGATTTCGCCGAAATCGCCGCCATCCACGTTGGCACCACGACGCTCGAAATCGCCGTTCCCTGCCAACGCGGGCTGGATGAGGAACTGCAGGAAATCGCTGCTTGGATGCGCGCTGGCGGTTTCGCGCCTAATGCCATCATGGTTTGTCCCTCGGTCGACCGGCAATCGACCCCGCCCGGCAGCCGGTGGCCCGATTGCCCGCCTCTTGCAGACGTTTATGCGGCGGCCGCGAAAGCGTTTCCGGGCCTCCGTCTTGGCGGCGGCATGCTATCCTATTTCACCGAACTCAACCGCAAGCAGGTTCCGGGCGAAAACCTCGCCTTCATCAGTCACTGCACCAACCCGATCGTCCACGCTGCCGACGATGTCAGCGTCATGCAAACACTCGAAGCCCTTCCCTTTATCACCAGATCCGTCCGTGCCATCTACGGCAACAAGTCCTATCGCATTGGCCCGTCCACCATCCCCATGCGCCAGAACCCCTATGGCAGCCGCACGATGGACAATCCAGATCGTGGCCGGATTCCGATGGCCAACCGGGATCCCCGCCATAACGGCCAATTCGCCGCAGCTTTTGCCGCAGGCTATGTCACGTCCGTTTTGGATGCCGGTCTCGAAACCCTGACATTGTCGGCGCTGACCGGCCCGTTCGGGCTTTATGCCGGAACGCATGAACCGGTCGAGGAAGGCGGCAATCGGCCACTGTATGCCGTCGTCAACGGATTAGCCGATGTTGCCGGGCAGAGATGGCAGGCTGTCACCTCGTCCGATCCGGCCAAGGTGCTGGCGTTCACGGTAAAGACTGAAACCGGCCGAACGGTCTGGATCGTCAATCTCACGCCGGAGGAACAGTCCCTCGATGCAACACAACTCAATGTGAGGTCCCTGCCGAGGAAACTGGCTCCATTTGGTGCAACCTGCATCGCCCTTTGAGCAATCAACGAACGCAGAAACCTTGAGAAAGGCTGCACGGTCGCAGGCCCTCGCTCCTCACAACTTGCAAATTGCCAATGCCACCGCGCCGCCAAATACGATGATAACCAGCGTCGGTATGCGCGGAAGGAAAATCAGCACCGCCGCCGCCGCGAACGCGATCAGGACGGAAGACAGAGCCCCGCCCGCAAGCTGGAAGATCGAGATAACCCCGGCGATGATCAACCCGGTCCCCACGGGCGCCAGTCCTTCGCGCACGGCGCGGTGCCAGCGCTTCTGGCGATGGGCGTTCGACCACCGAAAGACGCCATAACAGAGCAGCGACGACGGTACGAACAGAGCGAGCGAGGCGATAATGGCGCCTGCCCAGCCGGCGACTTTCCAGCCAATAAGGGTCGCGAGCATGACGCCGGGTCCTGGTGCCGCCCGCGAAATGGCGAACAATTCCAGAAACTCCGGTGCATTGAGCCACCCGCGTGCCGTTACCACCTGGGTTTCCATGCTGGAGATGATACTGGCACCCCCGCCGATGGAAATCAGCGAGAACGGCACGAAGACGATGATCAGGCCGAGCAACGGATCATCCCGCATTGGACCTGTCCTTCCGCTTCCAGCGCAAGGCGATGCTCACTGGGGCAACGCACGCCACAACCGCCAGAAGCGGCCATTTCAACAGACCCACGGTCACCGCCACAACGGCAACCACGGCCAATCCGGACAGATGCCGGGACGCCCGGCGCAGGCCGTGCCAGCAGATGACGATGAGAAGACCGGTGGCCGCCGCCGCCACGCCCGCCAGCGTCGCCTGCAACGGACCGGCATCGGTGATCCGGTCGATGAGGGCGCTAAGGCCTATGACGGCGAAGAAGGGACCGACGAGGAAGCCGAAGGCTCCGGCGATAGCCCCCGCCGGTCCGCGCAGCTGCTCGCCCATGCAGACGACGAGATTGATGACATTGGCGCCCGGCAACATCTGCGAAATCGCCAGGCTGCTGGCAAAATCATCGGCATCGATCCATTTGTGCCGCTCGACGAACTCCTGATACAGCCAGCCCGACAGGCCGCCGCCAAAACTCAACAGGCCGATCTTCAGGCAGACGAGAAACAACGACGCCAGCGACGCCGTTTCAAGCGGCTGATGCTGCCGGTCCGCCGTCATTCTGTTTCACGCCGCATCGGGAAGATGAACCACGCTCGCCGACAACAGCCGCTTGGTATAGTCATGCTGTGGGTTGGTGTAGACGCTGACGGTCGGTCCTTGCTCGACGATCTGGCCGCGATACATGACGATCACCGAAGTGGCAAAATCCCTGACCAGCGCCAGGTCATGGGCGATGAAAATGTAGGACAGACCAAAATCGCGCCGGAGTGTTTTCAAAAGATCGATGACCTGCGCCTGAATGGACACGTCAAGCGCTGAGACGGCCTCGTCGCAGACGATCACCTCCGGCTGCAGGGCCAGTGCGCGGGCAATCGCGATGCGCTGCCGCTGCCCGCCGGAAAACTGATGGGGATGCCGGTCGATATGATCCGCCTTCATGCCAACGCGTTCCAGAAGCTCGATGGCACGACCGCGCCATTCACGTTTCGGCAGGACATCGGAATGGATCGCCCAAGGCTCGGAGACGATCTGGCCGATAGTCATGCGGGGATTAAGGGACGCGGTCGGGTCTTGAAAGACAAACTGCATCCGCCGGCGCACCTTGAAGGTCTCTGCCCCCGACATCGCATTGAGATCCTTGCCATCAAACCGGATGGTGCCGATTGTCGGACGGTCGAGTCCCAGGAGCATGCGGGCCAGCGTCGATTTCCCGGATCCTGATTCACCGACAATGCCGAGCGTTTCGCCGCTATGCAGGACAAAACTTGCGTCATCGACGGCCCGCACCGCGTTGGGAGCCGCATCAAGCGCCTTGCCCGGAAGAACGCCGTAGATGCGTGAGACGCAGTCCACTTCCAGAAGCGGACGGGCGGTTCTGTCCGTTACTCCTGCCTGTGGATCGAAACCATGACGGCCGGGCATCGCGTCCAGAAGCTTGCGCGTATAGGGATGCTGCGGCGCGTTCATGATCTCCGATGCCGTACCGCTTTCGACGACATGGCCGTTCTGCATCACCACGACACGGTCAGCCACCTGTTCGACGACGCCCAGATCATGTGTGATCAGCACCATGCCCATGCCGCTTTCCGCCTGCAAGGCCTTCAGAAGGCGAAGCACCTGCGCCTGGACGGTGACGTCGAGCGCGCTGGTCGGCTCGTCGGCAATCAAAAGATCCGGCTCCAGCGCGATCGCCGAGGCGATCATGATGCGTTGCCGCTGCCCGCCCGAAAACTGATGCGGATACTGCCGGGCTCGCCGTTCCGGATCGTCGATTCCCACCTTGCGCAGCAGATCAATGACACGCGCATAGGCGGTGTTGCGATCGACGCCATGGACCCGCAAGGTTTCGGCAATCTGCCATCCAACGGGATAGACCGGGTTGAGCGCCGCCAGCGGATCCTGAAAGATCATAGAGATGTTCTTGCCGTTGATCTGGCGCCGCTCGGCACGCGGCATCTTCAAAAGATCCTGGCCGCGATAGAGGATTTGCCCGCTCGAAATCACAGCCGGCGGCGCATCCACCAGATCGAGCACCGCCGAGGCGCTGACGCTTTTTCCGGATCCGCTTTCCCCGAGGATTGCCAGCGTTTCGCCGGGGTTGACCGACCAGCTGACATCGTTGACGGCGTGAACCACGCCACGGCGGCTCGGGAAATCGATGCTCAGGTTGCGGATGTCAAGAAGTGGCTGATCAGTCATGTCTGCTCACCGTTGTCTGGAGGCGCCAGCGTTCGACCGGATCGGTCACTACACGGAGCCAGTTGGAAAGGAGGTTGAGGGCCATAGTCACCAGCATGATGGCAACGCCCGGCCAGAAGGCCAGCCACCAGGCGGACCCCAGATAGTTGCGGCCATCGGCAACCATCAGGCCCCAGGTGACCTCCGGCGGCTGGATGCCAATGCCTAAGAAGCTCAGGCCCGATTCCACCAGCATCACGAAGGCGATTTCAAGCGCCGCGAGATTGATGACCGTCGGCAGCACCATCGGCGCGATATGCCGTAGAAGAATACGGTCGGTCCTCGCCCCCATCGCCCGGGCTGCGGTCACGAACATCCGTTCCTTGATTTCCAGCACCTCCGCGCGAACGGTGCGCAGGAAAATCGGGATGCGGGAAATTGCCAGAACGAAGATGACGTTGGTGATGCCGGGATCAAAGACGAACAACACGATTACGGCGAGCAGCATCGACGGAAAGCTCATGATTGCATCGGCCAGCCGCAGCAGCAGCGCACTGACCCAGCCGCCCTTGTAACCGGCGATCAGCCCGAACAGGCCGCCGAGCACCAGCGACAGACAGACCGCGCTTGTCGCAATCACCATTGTATTCTGGCTGGCAACGATGATACGTGCCAGAAGGCTCCGGCCGAGCGCATCAGCCCCGAGAAAGAACATCCATCCCTTGTCGATCGAGAACGGTGGCGCATTGCGCGCCATCAGATTGACGGCGCGCGCCTTGTCGGCCAGCAGCCAGGGACCGAGCAGCACGCAGACGAGCACGATCAGAAGCAAGATTGCCGAAAGCGTCGCCAACTTGTCGCGCCATAACAGGCCGATGGCGTCTCTGAAGCCGGAGGAAGTTGCGGACGTTTGCAGCGTGAGCGAGACGGGAGCGTTCATCTCAGCTGTACCGGATACGCGGATCGACAAGGGCATAGGTGATATCCACGATGATGTTGATGATGAACACGGCAAGCGCCGTGACGAGAACGGCCGCCTGAATGACGGCGAAGTCGCGCAGCATGACCGAGTCGATCATCAGCTTGCCGATACCGGGGAAACCGAACACAGTTTCGACGATAACAGCGCCATTGACGATGCCGGCGGCCTGGTCGCTGGCAACGGTGATTACCGGCAGCAATCCATTTCTGAGCGCATGGACGAACACGATCGCTCGCGACCCCACGCCCTTGGCGCGGGCCGTCTTGATATAGGCAGACGACAGGGCGGTCATCATCGAAGTACGCACGACCTGAACCAAGACGCCGGTGGGGCGCAGCATGAGGACGGCGACGGGCAGAACCCAATGCAGCGGCGTACCGGTTCCGGACGTCGGCAGAACCCGCAGCGTCACGGCAAAGACGAGCACACCGACGATCGCCACCCAGAAATTGGGCGTGCTGGCACCGATCAGCGAGATGAAGCTGGCGAGGCGGTCGAACACACCGCCGGGCCGGAAGGCAGCCAGCGAACCGGTAACGATAGAAAGCAGCAGTACCAGCGGCATGGTGATCGCAGCCAGCGTCAGCGTGGTCGGAAACGCCTGCAGAACGACCTCGACGGCAGGACGGGAAAACTGCAGCGACTGCCCCATATCGAAATGCAGCAGGCCCCAGAAAAACCGGCCAAACTGGACATAGAGCGGATCGTTAAAACCGAGCTGCTCGTTGAACTGGTTGCGGACCTCGAGCGAGGCGTCCTGTGGCAAATAGAGATCTGCGGGCGAGCCGGTCATTCTGGCCAGAAAGAAGACCAGGATGATGAGAACGACAAGCGAAAAGACGCTCTGCAACGACCGCTTGAAAATGAAAGAACCCATATCAGCCTCCTCCGCCGGATGTGGATTGAGCCCTTGAACTGGCGCGGTCATACCGCGGCAAGGCAAGCGCGTCTCGGGACAGGCGGCGGATGCAAACGCACCCGCCCGCCCGGATCTGATCAGTTCAACTTGAGCTTTGCGAGCTGCAATTCGACCGCATTGGCAATCGTCGGCGTGAAGTCCAGGCGTTTGCCGACCCGCATATAGTTGACCATGTGGAAAAGCGGTACGTCGGCGACGATGTCTTCGTAGATGCGGCGAAAGACCTCGTTGTATTCTTCTGCGCGCTTGGCTCCGGCCTGAGTGCCCGCATCGACGATCAGGGCGTCGAGATCGGCGTCATGCAGTTCGCTCTGGCGGCCATTGGAATGGTACTTGAAGAACGCCGTGAAGGCCGCATCGCCGCTGTTGTTGTCGTGCATCGTCAAAAAGACGTTGGGCTGGCGATCCTCGGCAAAGGGCTTGTTGGCCATCTTCAACCATTGAGACATCTCGAGATTGTCGAGCTTGATGGTGAAGCCGACACTGCGCAGCATCTCGGCCGCCGCCTCGACGAACTCGTTGCTGTTGGCAAACATCGCCGGCCGGCCGATCATGCGGATTTCGCGGTCGACATCGACACCATCGGCCTTGGCCTGAGCGAGCAGCGCCTTGGCCTGCTCGGGATCGTAGGGCCATGGTTTCAGATTGGCGTTAAAGCCGAGAACGCTGGGGCCAACCTGCTGCATCGCAAGCTCGGCCTTGTCGCTGATGATACTGCCAAGAAATGCCTGGCGATCGATCGCCAGGTTGATTGCCTTGCGGACGCGAACATCGTTCAGCGGCGGTATATCCACCGAAAGCCGGAACAGGGCGCTGTCGGAGTTCGGATAGACCTTGTCGGTTTCCGGGTTGATCGCATCCTGGGGCGCGATCGAAAACGCCAGGTCCGCCTCGCCAGTCTCGACCATCGCGGCTGCGACGGACGATTCGCTGCGCCAGACATAGGTCGCCTTGTCGATCAGCGGCTTGTTACCCCAATAGGCGTCACTGCGGATAAGAACCACATTCTCGCCCTGCGTCCAGTGATCGAACTTGTAGGGGCCGGTGCCAATCGGCGTGGCGGTATATTCGCCCTTCGGTGTGTTCACCGAAGAGATCGCCAGCTGGGCAAGCAACGTCGGCAGGATCGGTACCGCCGTCTTTGTGGTAAACTTCACCGTATGGGCGTCGATTTCCGTGGCCTTCACATCGGTACCATCTAGATATTTGGTCCGAGTGATGCAGGTCAGCGCCGGATCGTTTGTGCGTTCAAGCGAATGAATGACTGCCTTGGCATCGAATGGCGTGCCGTCATGGAAGGTGACCCCCTGCCGCAGCTTGAAGACCCACTCCGTCGGCGCCGTCTGTTCCCAGCTTTCCGCCAGGCGTGGCAAGGTGGTCCGATTGGTATAGTCGAGCTCCACGAGCGTCTCGACGACATTCTGCTTAATGATGCGACCGATCACCGATCGGGGCGTTTCGCACGGATCGAGCCGGTCAGGTCCGGCGGGCAGCACGATGGTCACCGCGGTGGCATCCTCAGCCTTTGCGGAAGTCAGCGGGGCGATCAGGGTGGCAGAAACGGCCACCAGCATGGGTTTCCAGAAATTCAACGACGTTCTCCTCATTGTCGGTAGAATTTTGCGTGTTCAGGCCTTGACCAGCTGAAGCCGCGCTTCCTTGAACTTGGCGATCTTCAAACGCTCCCGCTCCTCCTGGGCGCGTATTGCTGGCAGGATGTTTTCAGCCGTTTGCGGCGACAGGGCGACGATGCCGTCCTCGTCGCCGACGACGAGATCACCAGGATGGACGACCAGCCCGCCGATGCTGACCGGAACATTGATCGAGCCCGGCCCGTTCTTGTAAGGCCCCTTGTGGGTCACGCCGCGGGCATAGCATGGCAGCTCGGATGCGCGGATCGCCGCGACATCGCGGATCGCACCGTCGATGACGAAGCCGGCCACACCGATCGATTCCGCATGGGTCAGGATGATTTCGCCGATCAGCGCCTGGCTGATATCCCCACCGCCATCGACGACGATCACATCGCCGCGCCGGGCAACTTTGAGGGCGGCATGAATGGCAAGATTGTCGCCGTTGCGGGTCTTGACCGTCAACGCGGTCCCGATAAGCTGACCACCCTTGTGATAAGGTAGAATGCCGGTGGCGCCCGGCAGACGCGCCATATTATCGCTGATGATCGATGTAGCGACGCCACGGAATTCGGATAGCAAATCCTGGGCAACCGGTTTGGGGGCCGCATTTTCTTCGACTGACATTTGTCCTCCTCGGCAACCTTCTCCTCGGCTGCTCAACTTGTCCGTCAGATTACGCTTGCATACCCAAGCAAAAAAGCGATATTTTCTACTTAAATTAAATCGCTTTTATTCATCAATCATGTTCACACTGAAACAAATGGAAGCCCTTTATTGGGTCGCGACGCTGGGTAGCTTCGAGGCTGCCGGGTCCTATCTGAACGTTACCCAGTCGACAATTTCCAAGCGCATCGGCGAACTTGAGGCCCGGTTTTCGGCACCGCTGTTCGATCGCTCGAGCCGTCAGTCGGTGCTGACGAGCAAAGGCCAAGATATCAAGGATATAGCCGAGCAGATGCTGCGGCTGAACGACCGGCTGACACTGACCGCGCGCACGTCGAATGCGCCGCCCTTCCGGTTCCGGCTCGGGGTGACCGATCTCGTCGCCCTGTCCTGGCTGCCGCAATTGCTGGCAACCATCCTCGAAAAGCATCCGGGCATCACGCTGGAGCCGGAGATCGACCTGACATCCGGTCTTCTCAACCGTCTGACCGAGCGCAAGATCGATTTCGTCATATGCCCGCGCGTCACCCAGCACCCGCAATTCGTCAATATGCGGCTCGGCGAGATCGAACTCGTCTGGATGTGCAGCCCGAAGATCTATAACGGCACCGGCGTCCTTGAAAAACAGGAAATGTTGAAATATCCGCTGCTCATCCAATCGGTTGGCTCGATGCTTCGGCCCATCCTCAACGACGTCATCGACAATCCGAGACTGCCGTTCGGCAAGACGATTTCCTGCAACAACATGTCGGCCCTTGCCGAATTGGCGGCATACGGCCTGGGCATCACCATACTGCCGAAGACATTTTTCAGCCGCTATGTCGAAGACGGCCGCCTGCACATCATGAAGTCGGAGTTCGAACTGCCCAAGCTCGAATATTTCATCACCTACCGCAACGACTATAACGGCGCCTTCTTCGAGGAGATCGCCTTGATGTGCCGCGACATCTGCGATTTTACCAAGGCCTTGAACAAGGAGGCGTAGGCATCATGTCTCGTCAACGTTCACAACAGGAACAATGGAAACTCATCATACCGAACTCCAACTCTTCGCCGACGGTTGTTGTGATCCGCTTTCAGCACAAGGCGGCTGGGCATTCGTGGCTTACCGTCACGGGTCGGAAATCGCTTCCGACTTCGGAAAAGTCTTGCAGACCACAAACAACTCGACGGAGCTCGTTGCCGTGCTCAAGGCGGCGCTATGGATTAACGGCACGGCACTGGGCGCACCCGCAGTCATCTGGTCCGATTCCGTCTACGCCGTTAAAGGCTGCAATCACTGGCGGCATATCTGGGTGAACAACGGCTGGAAGAAAATCGTTCCTCAGGCGGACGCCAGAAGCCGGCCCATCGCCAACAAAGCGCTTTGGAAGGCGGTCGACCTTCAATTGCGCCAGAACCCGCTTTTGACGGTGGCCTGGTGCAAAGGACATGCAGGTCTTGTTGGCAACGAACGCGCAGATGAACTTGCGCAAACCGGCCGCCTCTCAAACCGGCACAGCGAATGCATGTGACCGTGAGCGCTGGCATGTCCGGCGCCGGAAAGAAGCGGATGCCGGCCACGTGTCATGAGTTTTTCTTCGTGTGACCGTTGACGCGCTTCCCCCCGGCTCTATCTGCCGGTGGTCGCTAACGAGGAGCGACACACCAGGCCTGGCCTGTGAGAACCGGAAGAGCGGGCGTCCGGTTCTCGAATTCAGGGGGATTTGATGACGTATGATTGGGAAGGCCGGCGGAACCGGCTAATGAGGACAGTACGCTTGATAACGGGCGTCGCTCTGACACTGTTGGTGCTCTCGTTGCCTCTTCTCATCGTCGCCTGAGCAAGCAGTAAGTGTGATCGGCAATGGGCATCACCATTACCTCCCAAAGTACACCCTTGTTTTCTCTATGTTTTCGGCGTCAACTTTATCAAAAGGATACACCTATGCAGATCGGAATGATGGGATTGGGCAGGATGGGTGCGAATATGGTCCGGCGCCTGTTGCGCGACGGTCATGAATGCGTCGTCTACGATATCAATCCGGCCAGCGTCGCAGCTCTCGTCACCGAGGGTGCCACGGGCTCGACCTCTCCTGAGGATTTCGTGGCCAGGTTGAAGAAACCGGCCTGCGCATGGCTGATGCTTCCGGCAGCAATTACCGGCACAAATGTCGATAGGCTGTCCGCTCTGATGACCGTAGGCGACATCATCATCGATGGCGGCAACTCTCACTATCATGACGCCGTCGACAAGGCCGCGCAGCTCCACTCGAAGGGTATAAGCTATATCGATGTCGGCACCAGCGGCGGCGTCTGGGGCCTTGAACGCGGTTATTGCCTGATGATCGGCGGACCGGAAGCGGCCGTCCAGCATCTCGACCCTGTCTTTGCGACACTTGCGCCCGGCAGGGACGACGGTGCAACGGCGAGCAGCGAAGGCCTTCGCACAGCCCATCTCGGCTATCTCCATTGCGGTCCGAGCGGCGCGGGCCACTTCGTCAAAATGGTTCATAACGGCATCGAATACGGCATGATGGCAGCCTATGCCGAGGGCATGAACATTCTCAAGGCCGCCAATTCCGGCAATGAAAAGCGGGAGGCCGATGCGGAGACAAGTCCGCTTCAAACGCCGCAATACTACAAATTCGATATCGACATGGCGGCAGTGTCGGAAGTCTGGCGGCATGGCAGCGTCATCAGTTCCTGGTTGCTTGACCTGACGGCGGACGCGCTCAAGCGGGACCCCGGACTATCCGCCTATAGCGGCCGGGTTTCGGATTCGGGCGAGGGCCGCTGGACCCTGAAAGCCGCCATCGACACGGGTGTCCCTGTCCCCGTTCTGTCGTCCGCATTGTTTCAGCGATTCAGCTCACAAGGCGAATCCGAATTCGGCGACAAGCTTCTGTCCGCCATGCGATTTGCCTTCGGTGGTCATCACGAAAAACCCAAGGGAGATGTGTAACGACCTCCGGAAGATAACTGAGCCGCGCTGGCGAGGGTGGCGGCAATGGCGCTGTCACCCCCTTTAAAACAGATACGCCGTCCGGCACCCGAAGATCGGATGCCGGACGGCGTATCAACGCATCGGGGCTTTTCTCCGCCAAACGGTTACCGCATCATCGCGGCGACGTTGCCACCATCGACGGTGATGACCGCGCCCGTACTGGTGCGCGCCTTGGCGAGATGGACGAAAGCCGCCGCGACGTCACTGCCGGTAACTTCGCGCTTGACCAGATTGCCCCGCATGTAGGTTTCCGGCGTCATGCCGCGCGCGCGGCTGCGCTCTTCGACCATCTGGTCCGTCATCAGGCCGGTGCGGATGCGGTCCGCATTGACGGCGTTGGAGGTGATGCCATCGGCACCATGCTCGACGGCATACTGCCGCATCAAGGCCATCAATGCTGCCTTCGACGTACCATAGGGGCCAAAATCCGGACCCGGGTTTACCGCCTGCTTCGAGACGTTGAAGACAAGAGCGCCACCGGTTCCCTGCGCCTTCATGATCCGGACCGCGCCACGCGCCATGTAGTGGTGCCCCCAGAAATTCAGCGCGAATGCTTTCTGGAACAGATCGTCGGTGACATCGACCATGGCGCCCTGGAAGGCAGCCCCGGCATTGGAGATGACGATATCGATGCCACCGAAATGGGCGGCGACCTTGGCAAGTGCTGCATCCACCTCTTCAGGCTTGGTCACGTCGCAGACAAGGCCAATCCCACCGAACCGCTTGGCTTCTCTTTTCAAGGCATCCTCAGCCAGATCGAGCAGAGCGATCTCGGCCCCTTCGGCATGCAGGGCCTCGGCGATCGACAGACCGAGGCCGCCTGCGCCGCCGGTGATCACGGCCACCTGGCGTGTCAGGGGCTTTTCCGCCTGCTTGGCAAGCTTGACCTGCTCCAGCGACCAGTACTCGATGTCAAACAGATGCTCTTCGGACAGCGCCTCGAAGCTTTCGATGCCTTCGGCATTGCGGATGACATTGATTGTCGCCTCGGCGACATCGGCACCAACCCGCGAGGCCTTCTTCGTCGGGCCTGCGGCAAACAGACCAACGCCTGCGACATAGAAAACCCGCGGCATCGGGTCGAGCATGCGCTTGTGGCCCCCGGCGCGTGCATTGTTGCGCTCGAAATAGGCTTTGTATTCGTCCTTGTAAGCTTCGATTGCCTCATGGACGGCTGCGGTCCACGCGGCCATGTGCCCGGCAACGGGGGCGGACAGCGCGACGCCGAACCGCTTGATGTGAATGACGTGCTCAGGCGTCGCATTGCCACGGCGGACCAAGTCCGAGACGTTGGTGGCATTGCAGAAGTCGAGCACGTCAGGGGTAGCCCGATGCTCCAGCACGAAACGGCGCGGGAGGCCTTCCACGCCGGTATCGATGGCGATGGCGCCGCGAAGAACCGGTGCGATTTCCGCGGCGGCAGCAAGGGTCTCCGGCGGTTTGACGACGGTGAACGGGCGCGGATTGCCTTGCGCGATGCGGCGCTCAGCCTTGTCGATGGCGGCGATCATCTTCTCGTAGGATTCGCGCGGATCGTCCGACCAGCTGAAGATGCCGTGTTTCAACAGGATCATGCCATCGCCGGCCGGATTGGCGCGGAACGCCTCGTCGCAGGCCTTGGCCAGATCAAAGCCGGGCATCACATAGGGAACGATGATTGCATCGGGGAACAGTTCACGCACGAGGTCTTCGCCGTGCGGCTGGTTGGTCAGGGACACGATCGCGTTGGCATGGGTGTGGTCGATGTGCCGGAAGGGCAGGTTTGCATGCAGGATCGCTTCGACCGAAGGGTTCGGTGCTGCCGGGTCCATTAACAGCCGGCGCTGCAGCATCACCATGTCATCGTCGCTCAGCGTGGGAAATTTCACCATCGCCTGTAGGGGCTGGAGCCGAACCGCCGGCAGGCCCGCCGGCTCGATCGTTCCCATATCCCAACCGCTACCCTTGACGCACAGGACCGGTACCGCGGTTCCATCCATCTCGATGAACGTCGTCTTGACCGAGGTGTTGCCACCACCGTGCAGGACCAGTTCTGGATCACACCCAAGAAGACGGGTCGTATAGGTACGGATGGCGAGATCGCGATTGACGCCGGCCGCAACATAGGCGTCGACGACGCGGGTGAATTCTGTGTCTGACCATCTGGACTTCATGCAAGGCTCCTGTGCTCACCGCGCGGCCCATCTGTCGCGCAGGGTCTGAATGAATGAGAATTTTCCGCAGTGACGACGCGACGGTGTCATGCGGATGAATTTTGATCACGTTGGGCGGTCACGTGTCCCTAGTCAGGACGGCCAAAAAAACCACCGCAGAGGTGCGAATATCGAGGATGAGGATCGTGCAGGACCCCAGCCGCCCATGTACGCCCTGAAGTTGTCATTTGCATTTTGGCTCTCCCGGCCCCCCTCTGGATACAAATGGCATCGCTAAGTGTCTTTTGTCAACATCCGCGATAAATTTGTTTGACAAACACCACGGCCGGGGCGAGGAGAGACAGAGGACAATCCAGCGGAGCGATGGAAGATGGATGCTGCGCGTGCAAACCGGTCGATCGGCGAGAGCGTGGTTCTCCCCGCCGAGTTCGATGATGCCGTCGTCTGGGCGGCGTGGCTCTATTATGTCGACCAGCTGACGCAGAGCGATATCGCCAAGATGCTCGGCGTCTCGAGGGCGACGATCGTCAACTTCCTGCAGGAAGCCCGCGAGCGTGGCCTCGTCTCCATTCGTGTCAACACCGAGGTCGGCAGCCGCACCGGCATTGCCCGGCGACTGAAGGAGAAATTCGGCCTCGAGGGCGCGCTGGTCATCCCCGCGGCGGACGCAACACCGCTCGTCAAACGGCTCGGGGAAGCAGGTGCACGCCTTCTGGCCGACATGGTCCGGGAGGGAGATACGATCGGTGTCGCCTGGGGGCAAACCGTACTCGCCGTGGCGGACTACATTTCCCTGCCGGAACCGCTGGCCGGACTGACCGTCGTTCAGGTATCGGGAAGCTCCATCGGCAACCCGGACTTTTCACCCGAGTTCTGCACCTCGTTGATGTCCAACCGTATCCATGCGCGCTGCGTCAACCTTCTGGCACCTGCCCTGCTCTCGACACCGGCCTTGAAGCAACAACTCCTGGCCGAGCCGGTGCTCGTCAAGCAGTTCGAGCTTATCCACTCGGCCAACCTGATCCTGTTCGGTGTCGGCGACATCGGTCCACAGACACTGATGCGCTCTGTAAACGTTGCCAATCAGGAAGACATTGATCTCTACCAGGCGAATGGCGCGGTTGCCGTCCTGATCTGCCGCTTCATCGATGCCGATGGCAATCCGGTAACCGGTGAACTCGACGATCGCATGGTGGGGATAGAGCTGAACGAACTGGCCCAGGTCCCTCGCCGACTTTGCGTTGCCGGCGGCGCCTTCAAGGTTCCAGCGATCCGCGCAACCTTGAAAGGCGGCTTCGCCACCCACCTTGTCACGGACATCACCACCGCGGAAATGCTGCTGGAATAGTCTTAAGGCCCACGCCGTTCCATTCAGAAACGGCGTGGGCCTGCCTCAAATACTGGGGGCGCCGCCTCAGTTGCTCTTGACGCGGGCTGTCTTCATGAAATCCCAGGTACCTTCGAACGAGACGATGCCGGCATCCGAACCAAGGCCGGTTGCGACGAGCGCAGCGGATGCCTGTGCAAACCGCATCGCGGTTTCCGTATCCATCTTGTGATGCAAGCCAGCGATGAAGCCGGCATTGAAAGCATCACCGCAGCCGGTGGTGTCGACGACGTCGATCTCGAAGGCTGGAAGCTTCAGGCAGGTCTGGCCTGCATCCATGAAGCAGACACCATCTCCGCCCATGGTAAAGACGCAGTGCTTGACGCCGAGATCGGCGAAGAAGCGGCCAGCGTCCTCAACGGTTTTCTGCCCGGAGATCAAGAATGCCTCTTCCACCGACGGCATGAAGTAGTCGATGTATGGGAAAAGCGGACGGATAAGTGGTAACGTCTTCTCGCTCGCGCCCAACAGGTCGAAGGTCACGGTCCGGCCGTAGCGCTTGGCTTCCTCCAGCAGGATGCGGCTCGGCTCGCCATCGAGGCGGTCGAGCAGGCCGGTACCACCGAGGTGAACGATCGGCGGTGCCAGCACGCGCTCGCGCGCATCGTCCGGGATTTCGAAATGGCCGGATGCACCGCGCACATGCAAGGCCGGTCTTTCGCCATTGCGGCGAATGTTGAGGATGCTCGCGGATGTCGGCACGCCGGGAATGCGCTGCATTTCAGTTCGATCAACGCCGAAACGATCGAGTGTCGCGAGCACGAAGTCCGCTTTCTCATCGTCGCCAACAGCGCCGACGGCGAGGCAGTTGAGCCCGAGCTTTGCCAGGTCCACCACCGTGCCACCGGCGGTACCGGCGACTGTCAAACGAATCTCGTCGATGAATTCGACATTGCCGCCTGCAGGAATGCGATCGACCGGCCGGCCGAGAATATCGAGAATATAAAGTCCGATAACGGATACGTCGTGCACCATGCACTCAACCTCCCTGATGAAAATCTATCCCGAGGGATCTCGGTTCATGCCCGCAGCCCTCGGGAACCACGCGCATACGCCATCTCGGCCAGTCAGCGCCTGGGACGCAGCGAGAACACGGTTCCGGCCATAACGATGAAGACTCCGACGATCGCAAGCTGCCACGTGCTCGGAATGCCGACCAAAATCAGCACATTGCTGACCAGCGTGATCAGCACGACCCCGAGCATCGTGCCAATGACGCTTCCGGAACCGCCGGTGATCCGCGCTCCGCCGAGAACAACGGCCGCGATGATTTCAAGTTCAGTTCCGGCGAGGTCGAAAGGGTTTGCCAGGCGGTTGCTTGAAACGTGCATGATCCCTGCAATGCCCGCCAGAAGGCCGGCATAGGCAAAGACAAAGACGTGAACGACGCGCAGATTGTAGCCGAGGCGTTCGGCGATGCCCGGGCTGCCGCCAACGGCATAGACGCCCCGGCCGATCAGCGTCCGCTGCAAAATCCACCACGTGGCCACGGCGGCAACGAGCAGGACCAAAACAGAGGCCGGCAGCACGGAAATCGTTCCACTGGCGCTGTGATGGGTGAAGAGAGCCATCTTGCCGAAGGATTCCATCGAAACCGGGATGTTCATGAACAATGCCGTGCCGACAAAGGTCAGCAGGAAACTGCGGATCACGTATTGCGTGCCGATGGTCACGATCAGAGACGGCGCCCGCAAAGAATGGACAAGCAGCCCATTGAGGGCGCCGAAACCGGCCCCGCCGGCCGCTGCCAGCAGCAGGATGACCGGCATCGACATGTCCGGCATCCAGTTGGTCACCAGCATGGTGATCGAATACATCACGAAGGCTGCAATCGCCGTGAAGGAAACGTCGATGCCGCCCGATGCCAGCACGACCAGCACGCCCAGCGCAAACAGGCCGCGCACCGTGGACGCGCGCAGGATGTCGAAAAGGTTTGCAACTTGCCAGAAGTCCGGATTGATCATGCCGACGACCAGGCAGACAAGCACGATCATGATCAGGGTGAAGACGGGCGGATGGCGCAGCAGCCAGTGCCAGATACCGGCAGCAGACGGTTTACCGGCTGGCGCGGTTGCAGTTGAAGTCAAGTCGGTCATTGCCCTGTCCTTGCAGTCGTCTCTTGAACCAGCGCGCGGTAAAGTGTCTCTTCGGCAAGCCCTTCGGCCTCGAAAGTCTCCACCACGCTGCCCTTGCACATCACCATGATCCGGTCGCAGTTCTGCAGAAGCTCCGGCAGGTCGTCGCTGATAATCACGACGCCCATGCCTTCGTCCGCGAGGCGCTGGATGATCCGGAAGATCGTATCCTTGGAACCGACATCGACACCGACGGTCGGTCCGTGCAGGATCAACAGCTGCGGATTGATCGTCAGCCACCGGCCGATCAGGACACGTTGCTGATTGCCGCCGGACAAGGACTGAACCCGATTGGCAACATCCGGCGTCGCCACTTGCAGATCCGCGATGGTACGCTCCGCCAGTTCGCGGCTGCGGCGCCCGTCAACGATGCCGAACGCGTTGCGAAGCCGGTCGAGGACTGGCATGACGATGTTGTCCTGGATCGATTTTTCCAGAAACAATCCTTCCGAAAGACGGTCTTCCGGCACATAGCCAATGCCCGCCGCGATAGCCTGCGCTGGCACTTTCGGCGTTACATCGGCAGCATCAAGCCGGATGCGGCCCGTGTCGGCAGGAATGACGCCGGCCATCGCCAGCGCCAGTTCGTTGCGTCCTGAGTCGAGAAGGCCGGTGATCCCGATAATTTCACCACGCCGCAGCGAGAACGAAATATCTGTGAAAGCTCCGCGCCGCGACAGGGTCTCGACGCTGAGTAGATTTGTCCCGAATGCCGGTTCGTCGCGATAGCGCGCCTCGTCCAGGACCTTGCCGGTCATCCAGAAGGCCAGTTCCGTCTTGCTGTGATCGGCAACGTCGCACTCGGCAACCTTGAGGCCATCGCGCATGATCACAGCGCGACCGCCGATCGACTTGCATTCATCCAGCTTGTGCGTGACGAACAGCACCGCAACACCCTTGGCGCGCAGGCGATCGACCACGCCGATGAGGTTGTCTACCTCGCGTTTGGTCAGCGCGGTCGTGGGTTCGTCCATGATGACGAGACGGGCGTCCGATGCGATAGCGCGAGCGATGGCAACCAGTTGGCGCGTTGCGATCGGCAACTCGTCAGTGCGCGTTGAAAGGAACAGCCGGTCCGTCGGCAGGTTGACGGCTGTCAGCGCCCGTTCGGCTGTCTGGCGCATCTTGCCAAGATCGAGACGGCGCGCGAGCTTTCCCGCAGAGGCGACGAGCTGTTGCGTAAGCCCGACGTTTTCGGCAACGGAGAGATTGGGCAGCAGCGACAGGTCCTGATAGACGGTCTCGATGCCGGCAGCCAACGCCGCCACCGGCGTCAGCTTGCCCACCGGCTTTCCATCGATCAGCAGTTCGCCGTCGTCCGCCGGCTGTGCGCCGGAGAGAATTTTAATAAGCGTGCTCTTGCCGCAGCCATTCTCGCCCATCAAGTGATAGATCTGGCCGGGTTCGATGGCAAAGCTGACGCCTTTCAAGGCCCGGACACCGCCAAAGCTTTTCTGGACGTCGCGGATTTCCAGAAAGGGAATCGCGGCTTTCGATGGCCCGGCATCGGGATGGGAGGCGTCCGTGGATTTGAGCTGCATGGCACGATCCTGATGATGAGACATTCCTTGAACACGGGATGGATGACGCCGGGCTTTGTCATGAAGCCCGGCGTCACCCGATCAGCGCCCAATCAGAATGGGTACCGGGAGTAGTTCGACTTGTTGACATCGACCCAGGCCTGGCCAACCAGGATCACGCCTTCGCCAGCACCCTTCTTGACGGTGACCTTTTCATAGCCGGGAACGCCGAGATCTATGCCGTCCTTGATCTCTTCGCCCTTCAGAACCATGTCGGCGACCTTGTTCATCACAAAGCCGGCATCCTTCGGATCCCAGAAACTGATGCCATCGACAGCACCCGATTCGAGATAGGAACCGGTGTCTTTCGGCAGGCCAATGCCGAACACGCAGGTCTTGTCCTGCAGGCCAGCTTCCTCGACAGCGCGGCCAATGCCGATCACGTCAACAGCCGATCCACCCTGGAAGCCCTTGATATCGGGGTATTTGCGCAGGATTTCACGAGCCTTCTCATAGGCCTTGTTGGCATCGTTGAAGGATTCGTTCTTCTCGGAAACCAGTTCCATTTCCGGATATTTCTGGGCATTCTCAGAGCCACCGTCCGCCCACTGGACGTGGGTCAGGCTGCCGAGCGAGCCAACGAAGGACGTCCACTTGCCGGACTTGCCCATGCATTCGGCAATCTTTTCGTTGAAGCGCGCACCGAACACCTTGTTGTCGAAGGCTTCGATATCGACCATCGTGTTCTTCATGCTATCGGCTTCATGTGTTATTACCTTGATGCCGCGCTGCCCTGCGCGCTTCAGCACGCCTTCAAGCGCTGAAGCGTCCATCGGGACGACGGCAATAGCACTCACCTTCTTGGCAACCAGATCCTCGATCAGGCGGGCCTGCTGGGCGGCGTCCGCCTTGGCTGGGCCGACCTGGCTTGTGGTAACGCTAGCATTGTCCTTGCCATAGGCAACGACGCCTTCTTCCATGCGTGTGAACCAGTTTTCGCCGGTAACCTTCACCACGGTAACAATGGTCGGCTTATCCTCGGCGATGACAGCGGTCGCCGTTCCCAGGGCCCCCAGAGCGACGGCGCAGGCGGCGAGTTTGCGGATGATAGTCATTATTCCTCCCTAAGAACCTTCAAGGATGGCAGTAGCCGGCGCGTGAAGGCATCGCGCAGGCGCCAAAGTGTGGGGATCAGCCGCGCAAGGCTCTGAACCAGGCCTTCGGGTCGAACCCCGATTGGGCGAGAAAGGCGAGAAGAAGGACCCCCCAGGCGAGGTCGCGGAAGAAGTTGGATATGTCCATGAAATTGAAAAGGCTCGACAACATCTGCAGCGCCGTGGCCGACAGAACGACGCAGATGACCCGGCCGTAGCCGCCTTCCGGGCGAACACCGGCCATGACCGCAATCAGGATGGCGATGAGAACATAGGAACTGCCGTAATCCCATTTCACACTGGAAGTGCGTGCGGCGATGACGATACCGGCAACGGACGCAAACAGGCCGCAGGCCGTGTAGGTCAGGAACAAAATACGCTTTTCCGGAATGCCGGCAAAACGCGCCGCCTTGGCGTTGCTGCCCAACAACATCAGACGTAGGCCGAACGGGCTGAAGCGCAGCACAACCCCGAGAATGAGGGCGACAACAAGGAAAAGCGCAAAACACTGGGGCACCCCGAGCATCGGTGTGTTACCAAAATTATCGAGCGGCTCGATGTAACCGAGGCCGAGTGCCGAGCCGTTGGTCAGGGCAACAGCAAGGCCGGTAAAGAACAGCTGCGTGCCGAGCGTTGCGATGATCGGCGTCAGCCCGGCGCGTGCCACCAGAAGGCCGTTGAGCATACCCCCGGCAAGCCCGACAAGGAGCGCCACGCCAGCGAAAGCCCAACTGAATAACAGCGGCGCATCATCCACGGAAACGTGGTCACGAACGACGATATAGGCAAAGACGCCCGACAGATTGGCAAGTGCGATACCCGACAGATCAATGCCGCCATTGCCCGAGATCATCGCCAGCATGACGCCGAGCGCCAGCAGTCCGAGTTCGGGAACCTGCGAAGCCATGGACTGGAGATTGTAGATATCGAGGAAGCTTGCTCCAACGAGAAGACCGCCACCCACCAGAACGGCAATATTGACGGTGGCCAAGAAACCCAATTGGCGATCAACGCGAAACTGCAAGGCACACTCCTCCACTTTTGGCGAAGCCGCAGACTGGCATTTGCAGTACCCGGCATCACCGACCGGAAGGCTGCACATGGCAAGTTTCAGGCAGATCCTCCAGATCCAACCCCAGCGGCAACCAGCACCTTCATACCGGTGGTGACATTTGCCAAATCGAGTTGTGCATTGTCAATAGAGAATTTTTATGAGGTGCCGTGTGGGTTTTAAGGCACGTGTTGCGACGCTAAACCGCACGCCTATGAACTTCCCTCGCTCATCCGAACCAGCCTGAAAAATCGCGCAGGTAGCACCACGGCGCTCATGGAAAGGCCGGCGGCAAAGCCAATCCACACACCCAAGGGGCCTACGGAGGTATGGAGGGCCAGGAAATAGCCCAGGGGCAACGCCAGCATCCAATAGGAAACGATCGACACCGCCGACGGCCATTTGGTGTCGTTCAGGCCGCGCAGTGCCCCAAGCCCGGTGGACTGCAACCCGTCTACCACCTGCATCAGCGCGACCACGACAAACATGCTGGACGCCAGTGCGACGACAGGCGGGTCCTTGCTCAACAATTCGGCAATCGGGCGGCCCGCAAAGATCAGTGAAACCATGGTCGCCAGCATCCACAGCGCCACAAAGCCGAATGTTGCCATTCCGATAGGCCGCAGCCGCTCCAGCTGCCCCGAACCATCGGCCTGCGCGATACGGATGGCAACGGCAGTCGCCATTCCGAGCGGTAGCATATAAAGCGTTGCGCCAATCGAGTTGACGATCTGGTTGGCGGCGAGTGCTCCGGCACCAAACCAGCCAAGGATAAACGTCGCCATCGCTACAGCCCCCGCCTCGGCGAGATAGCTGATCCCAAGCGGGAGCCCCTGCAAGAACTGCTGCCAGACGCCTTTGCCCGTCACCACCGAACGGAGCCGGAAGCGGCGCATTGCGCATGCACGGCGCCAGTAGAAAAAGGCGGCCGCAAGAGCAAGCGTCTCCGCCAGAACACTGGCAATGCCCGAGCCGAGAATGCCAAGGGCCGGTATCGGGCCAAGCCCGTAGATCAGCAGATAGTTCAGCGGCACGTTAATGACCACACCCAGGAAAGCGAACCCGACGGCCAGCCAAGGCCTGTCCGTGGCATCAAGCAGGGATTTCAGCACCAGAAAAACCGAAAAGGGCAGCATGAATAGCGCCATCGGCACCCAGTAGAGCCACGCCTGAGCCTCCGGCAGGCCCACCCACCGCACGATCGGCATCAACGCCAGCATGATCATTGCCGCCAGAGCACCACATATCAGCGCCATCAACATGCCATGCCGGACAGCCGAACTGACCATGCGGGCATCCCTCGCCCCAAAGCCACTGGCCATTGACACGCCGACAACCGAAATCACCCCGTAGAGCATCGCTGTGAGCAGCATGTGGACCGCCATCACCAGCGCGACGATGGCCAGAACCTCGGTCCCAAGCGGCGATAGCATGATTGTATCGGTAATACCGATCAGGGAGCTTGCCGACAGCCCGAGAACCAGCGGAACAGAAAGCTTTATCAGCGACGGCAACTCGGACATGATCTGGGCGATACGCAGTTTCTTGTCAGACGGGCTCATGAGCCTTTTCTATCCTCAGTGTGAGCAATTGTGCTTCCGCGACCCTCTTTTGCGAACGCCACTCGGATTGGATCTGCGGCACCAATCACATGGCCGCAACAGTACCCGATGTTACTGTCAACACCCCGAGCGCGCTTGACCATCCGTGCGTCCGGTGACAGTGCGCAAGATCTGGAGCTGTCACGTTTGCAAGGATTTGGATTGAGCGGGGAGTGGTGTGCCTGATCTGGGCGAGGAGTTCAGACGGAACTCGTCCGCGGGTGTTTTGCAACCGAGGTATTTGCCTGGTGCCGCGTTGAAAGCCATATCCTGAGCCCGTCTTTTGGTCTGTTCTCAGTCGTTGACACGGATTTTACCCAATCACAAGCGACGGGTTGTCGCCAATGACCGACGCTTCGATCGGCCCACGCCGTCAACGCTCACATCCCACCGGTCTTCATTAACTGCAACGGCACCCGCACGCCCAATTTCATAAATACTTGAGCGCAGTGGAGGACTGTCTTCAAGGATATTATTCGAATATCGGCCGCTCTCTGCCGGCGGCCGATATTCGGTTAGCCTGCCTTACTGGGTGACGATGACGTCGACCTTCTGGAAGGTGCGGACGTCGATCAGTCCCTTGTCGGAGATGCGCAATTCGGGAATGACGACCAGCGCCAGCAGCGAATGCTGCATATAGGCGTTGTTCAGTTTGCAGCCGCAGATGCGCATCGCCTCAACGATGGCAGCAGCCTTGTCCGCGACGATCTCGGCGCGCTGATCTGACATCAGACCGGCGACCGGCAATTCGACCAGCGCCAGTTCCTTGCCGCCCTTGACGACGACGATGCCGCCGCCGACCTCGTGCAAGCGGTTTGAGGCCTGCGCCATGTCGTCCTTGTTGGTGCCAACCACGATCATATGGTGGCTATCATGGGCCACGGTGCTCGCAACCGCGCAGTCGCTGTCGTAGCCGAAGCCCGAAACGAAGGCGTTGACAACATCGCCAGTGGCGCGATGGCGCTCCACCAGGGCGATCTGGCAGACGTCATTGGTGCGATCCATGTCGATGAGGCCCGAAGTGATTGCGAGATCCGCCTCCAAAGCGCGCGTCGGCGCCTGGTTTTCGACGACACCAATGACATTGACCCGTACCTTGGAAGCATCAGCGGAATGCCGGATGTCGAAATCCCGTGCCGTCAGGGTCTTGCCGAGATGAACGGTGTCACGCGCGCTTGCCGGATAGACAAAAGGTGGAATGTCGGCCACAAGTGCCCCCGCTTGCGCAAGCAGCTCGCCGCGCGCGAAAACCATCTCGATCGGCAGCGATGCAAGGTCTGACGTGATGATCAGATCGGCCCGGCGGCCAGGCGCGATCGAACCGAGTTCACGCTCGAGGCCGAAATGCTGGGCGGTGTTGAGCGTCGCCATCTGGATCGCGGTCACGGGCTTCAGGCCTTGCGCGATCGCGTGGCGGACAACCCGGTTCATATGGCCGTCGTGAACGAGCGTCCCGGAATGGCTGTCATCGGTGCAAAGCAGGAAGTTGCGAGGATCGAGGCCACTTTCGGTGACGGCCTTGATCGGGGCTGCGACATCAAACCAGGCCGAGCCAAGCCGGAGCATGGCCCGCATCCCCTGTCGCACCCGGGCGATGGCGTCCTCGACCGTCGTGCCCTCATGATCATCAGCCGGTCCCCCGGCCACATAGGCGTGGAATTCGCGGCCCAGATGCGGCGAGGCGTAATGCCCGCCGACGGTCAATCGCGCATCCTGGGTTGCTGCGATCTCGGCGACCATCTTCGGGTCGTTGCCGGCCACGCCCGGAAAATTCATCATCTCGCCGAGACCGATGATGTTCGGCCAGCTGAGCGCTTCAGCCACGTCCTTGGCCGACAGCTCAGCACCGGCCGTCTCAAGGCCCGGCGCGCTCGGCACGCAGCTCGGGACCTGCACATAGACATTGACCGGCAGGCTCTGCGCTTCGTCGTTCATCAGCCGCACGCCGGCAAGGCCGAGCACGTTGGCGATCTCGTGCGGATCGATGAACATCGTCGTCGTGCCGTGCGGAATGACGGCACGGGCAAATTCAGTGACGGTGACGAGACCGCTTTCGACATGCATATGCGCATCGCAGAGCCCTGGCACCAGATAACGCCCGGCCGCATCGACAACCTTGGTGCCTTCACCGATGGTGTGGCTGGCATCGGCACCGACATAGGCAAAGCGGCCGGCTTTGACGGCGATGTCGGTGTGCGGAATGATCTCGCCGGAATAGACGTTGACCCATCGTCCGTTGCGGATCACCAGATCGGCAGGCGTGCGGCCCATGGCGACATCGACAAGCTCGGGTGCGGTCCTCGACCAGGATTGAAGCATGACTGTTTCCTTCGAATGGAGAGGGTATCGGCGCCCCCGTGGGGCGCCGATAGGCTTATTGGGTCTGTGCGACGAGCGCTGCGGCAAGCAAAGCAACGAACCACATCACCGGTTTTACATCGCCGGGACGGACGCAGACCAGCTTGATCAGCACATAGGCGATTATCGCCAGCGATAACCCGAGCGTGATCGAGAACGTCAGCGGGATCAGCACGATGGCGAGGAAGGCCGGAAGCGCTTCGTCGAGATCGGTCCAGCGGATCTTGCTCATCGGCTCCGACATGAACAGCCCTGTGAGGATCAAAACGGGAGCTGTCGCTACGGCGGGAACCAGCGAGAGCAAGGGCGAAAGAAATAGGAAAGGCACGAAGAGCAAACCGGCGATCAACGCGACAAGCCCGGTGCGGCCGCCTTGAGCGATGCCTGCGCCTGATTCCAGATAGACGGTGGCGGGGCTGGTGCCGAGCGGTGCCGAAATCAGGGCCGCGACAGCGTCGACATGCATCGATTCCTTGATATTGCGTGGCATCCCCTGCTCGTCCTTCAGATCGGCCGCCTCGGCCAGACCCAGGAAGGTCGACAGCGCCTCGATGAAGTTGGTAAACAGGAAGACGAAGATGAAGGGAATATAGGCAAGGCTGAGCGCACCGACCAGATCGATCTGGCCGACGAAGCTGAAGTCCGGCGCTGCCGAAAAACCGCTCCAGTTGACCAGTGTGTGAACACCAGGCGTTTCCGGTGAAAAAGCGCTGCCGTCAACCCACCAGCGCCCGATCGGAGCAGCGAGAAGGGTGGTGAGGATCATGCCGGCCATCATCGCGCCGGGCACCCGCCGGACGACCAGGCCGACCGTCAGGATGAAACCCGCTATGAAGGTCAGCGTAACCGGATTGAATGTCGTCAGACCAACGATCGTATCGGGATTGGCGACGATGAACTTGGCGTTCTCAAAGCCGATCAGCGCGATGAACAGGCCTATGCCGCAGGCAATGCCGTAGCGAAGATCGACCGGGATCGCCTCGATGATCGTCTGCCGCAGATTGAAGAAGGCCATGATGGTGAAGAGTACGCCGGCCCAGACAACGCAGCCAAGCGCGATCTCGATCGGCACGTTGGCGCCGACGACCATCGTATAGGCAAACAGCGCATTGATGCCCATACCTGGTGCAACGAGGATGGGGCTTTTTGCGTAAAGCCCCATGGCGCAACTGCCGATGAAGCTGACGAGCACCGTCGCGGTGACCCCGGCCGAGAACGGGATACCCGCATGCGCAAGGATCGATGGATTGACGACGATCACATAGGACGCGGCGAGAAAGGTGGTCAATCCGGCGAGGATCTCGGTACGGATGTTCGATCCGAATTTCGATATCTGGAAATAGCGATCAAGCAGGCTGGCAAGCCACGAGGCCTTGCTCGAAGCCGGCCCCACCGATTTCGGTTGGTAGTTCATTCTTTTGTTCCCCTTTTTTTGAAACGACGAAGGGGCCGACAGTGCCGGCCCCCTTTTACCTGTTCATTCTGCGGCGGCAACCCGTTCCGTCTCGCCACTGTTCCCAGCAAGCGGCGAGATCACCTTGAGGTTAACGCAGTCGACAACGCCGAGATCGGTGATGGCATATTCAGGGATCGCGGTGATTTGCAACACGAACATGTACATGAACGGCCAAGGCAGCGAGCAGCCGAGGCTGCGCGCGGCATCGTCCAGCTCCTCCTCCAGCCGCGCCATCTCGGACGGTTCGATATCCGAGACGATGCCACCGATCGGCAGATGCAGGAAAGAGACGACCTCGCCATTCTTGACCACCACCTGGCCGCCGTGGTTGGCGATCAGGTGGTTGATAGCGACCACCATATCTTCAGGGTTGGCGCCGATGCAGAGAATGTTGTTGTCATCAGGCGCGGTCGAGCTGGCGATCGCACCTTCACGCAGCCCGAAGCCCGATGTGAAAGCAACGGGGCGATTGCGGGTCTTGCCGTAGCGCTCGACCACGGTAACATATTGGATGTCTTTGGCCGTATCAGCGAGCACGCAGCCATCCTTCACCGCCAAGGTGACATCGCGGCGTGTGCGCACGAAGATCTTTTCCGGCGTGACGGCAATCGCCATCGCTTCGGCGCTATTGCCGGCGCCGTCGTAGCGCACCCGCAGATCTTGGACTTCGAGCGGCGCCACCTTCATCGACGTCAGCAATGCGGCACTGCGCGGCGGAGGCACCAGGTCGATCGCCATCCGGCCGTCGCGTGCCACTTCCTCGCCCTTGGCGACCACAGCTTCGATCTTGAATTCACGTAGATCGCTGACGAGCAGGATATCGGCGGAGCGGTCCGGCGAGATCGAGCCGACCTTGTCATCGATTCTCAGCGCGTCGGCACCGTTGATGGTTGCCATCTGAATCGCCGCCATCGGTGAAATGCCCATGGCGATCGCCATGCGCACCATGTTGTCGAGATGGCCGCGCTTGAGAATATCGCTGGCTACGACGTCGTCAGTGCAGAAGCTGATGCGGCGCAGGGCCTTGGCGCCCATCTCCGTGACGATGCGCAGATTGTCCTCAAGGAAATGCGAGATCGAGGATTCGCGTACGACAACATGCATACCCGCCCGCAGCTTCTCCAGCATTTCCTCCGGCGAATAGCTTTCGTGGTCGGCGCGCACACCGGATTGCTGGTAACCGTTCAGCCGCGCTCCGCGGGTCATCGGGCAGCAGCCGAGGATCGGCAACCGGCTCTTTTCGGCAAGCTCAAGGGCCGCCAGCACATCGCTGTCTTCTTCCTGAATGAATTCGCGCACCGTTTCCCAGATGCCGACGCATTCCGGCCAGTGATGGGTAGCCTGGTGGTCGGCCGGGCTGAAGTAATGACCGACAGTAGAACGCGGCATCGTGTAGGGGGTCTTGCACGGAGCGCCCCAGAAAACCTTGAGTGGCGTCTGCTTGGCTTCGTCGAGGAATTCGCGGGCGGCGTCCGGTCCACCAACAACGATGATCTGGTCGAGGCCGGTGACAATCGACGTCGTGCCCAGCGGCACGACCGCCTTTGCGAAGCTGGTTAGCGACATCTTCGAGCATTCAACATGCAGATGCCCGTCGATCATGCCTGGCGTCAGATATTTTCCCTTGGCATCGATGACTTTGGTTTCCGGCCCGATGTAGTCTGAGACGTCGCCGACGGCAATGATGCGCTCGCCGTAGATCGCAACGTCGGCCTGGTAGATCTCCTCCGACACGACGTTGACAAGTCTGCCGCCGCGAATGGCCAGTGTCGCCTTGCCGCCTGTACCCGATGCCGCGCGAATGAATTCCCTGATGTCCCTCACTGATATGTCTCCCTTAGCGTCAGCAATTATTCCCAGTTTGATTTCGTTTGTACAATGGGCCGAAATGGCGTATTTATCGGACATATCATCCAAGATTTTGGACGAAAATGGATCTTTCTCTTCTCGACTGCTTCGTCAAAGTTGCCGATTCCCGTTCGATTTCAGCCGCTTCCAGGCTGCATCGGCTGCCCAAGTCGACGCTGAGCCACAAGATACGCCAGCTGGAAGACGAATTCGGCATCGAACTCTTCGTGCGCCAAGGCCATCAGCTCCACGTGACCGATGCCGGCGCAGAGTTCTTGCGCTATGCCCGTCTCATTCAATCCAATTGCGAGGATGCGACAACCGCGATGGCCGAGATGCGGCAGGAGGTTGCGGGCACGCTGAGGGTCGGCTCGACCGGCGAATTCGGCACGACGATCACCTCCGAGCTGCTCTACGCGTTTCGCCAGCAATATCCGCAGGTCAATCTCGATGTGGTGTTCCTGAGTTCCAGGCAACCCTTCTCCGATGTCACCGAGCAGGCGCTCGATGGAATATTTCACTGGGGGGAGCCTTCAGATGTCGACTATATCAGCCGTCGGCTCTCTGTCTCGTCCTACGGCCTCTTTACCAGCGCCGACTACATCGCACGGTACGGCGCCCCGGTTACGCCTGGCGATTTGGCTGGCCATCGCGGCCTGGTCTTTCGGCAGCCGACGCGGCTGCAATCCTGGTATCTGACGCGGGATGATGCTGGGGAGATCGACCTGTTGCCAGCTGCGACCTGCACCACCAATGACTACTGGACAATCAAATATTTCGCGGTCGCTGGCGAAGGGATCGCGTATCTGCCGGAATTCTTCGTTGAAACGGAACGTCAGGCGGGCCTGCTCATACCCGTTCTGGGCGAATGGAGTTCACCGAAGACCGCAATCAATCTGATTTACTCACGCCGCAGGCACGTTTCCAAGCGCTTCAAAGCCTTCGTCGAATTCTGTATCGACTTCTATCGCAATCGCCATCACACGAGCATTCCCCGCTACTATGTCGAGAAAGTCAGCATGCCAGCCCGGGATCTGGCTCGATAACACCTCGCGTGACCGCACCATCAACAAATCATTAACCATGTTCGCCGTTACCGGGGGAACATTGAAGCCAGCACCATACGAATATCACGTTGTTCCGATTTGACACATCTGCGGAAAACGAGGTGCAACCATGGTAACATCTGATAGAGGCGCAAAGATCACACTTGTCATCTTCACGATGGCGACGGCAATGATCCTGCATCTGGCAATGGGCAGCGAACGCTCTGTCCCCGTTGGCGTTTCATCGGAGACGACGGCGTCTATATCTGAAGAACCGTAGCCGACCGGCAGAGAAGGGCACTTCTCGCCGGTGCGTCGTGTGGAACGCAGACAACGTCGGCAACCGGCGCGGCCAAATGCTCGCCGCTGTAATGGCTGTTGTTCAACAGGTGAAGTCATTCACACGCTGCGATCCTGCCCTTCGCATACAGCCGCTCGCCACCGCCTATATGATCGCACCCCAACCGACAGCCTGCGCACCACGCCTATTCTTCGTCCGCAACCGGCATCTCGACCGGCTCGCGTCCTGCCGAGAGAATCGAGCGCTTACCAACGTGGTTGGCCGGACCGACGAGGCCTTCCCGCTCCATGCGCTCGACCAGTGAAGCGGCTCGGTTATAGCCGATCTGCAGGCGGCGCTGGATGTAGGAAGTCGAGCATTTCTTGTCCCGCAGGACGACCTTGACCGCCTTGTCGTAGAGGTCGTTGCTGTCTTCTTCCGCCATCGCGCCCTTGTCGAAAACTGCAACGTCTTCTTCGGCTGTATCTTCGATCTCTTCGGCATCTTCTGTGACGGTGCCCAAATATTCCGGCCGGCCTTGCGTCTTCAGGTGGGCGACAACCTTTTCGACCTCCTCGTCCGAGACGAACGGCCCGTGGACACGGGCAATACGCCCGCCACCGACCATATGCAGCATGTCTCCCTGCCCCAGCAGATGTTCTGCGCCCTGTTCGCCGAGGATTGTCCGGCTGTCGATCTTCGAGGTGACCTGGAAGGAAATCCGGGTCGGAAAATTGGCCTTGATCGTGCCTGTGATGACATCGACGGACGGACGCTGGGTCGCCATGATCAGATGGATGCCCGCAGCGCGGGCCATCTGGGCCAGCCGCTGGATTGCACCTTCGATCTCTTTGCCCGCAACCATCATCAGGTCGGCCATCTCATCGACGATGACGACGATGTAGGGCATCGGCGCGAGGTCCATTTCTTCCTGTTCGAAAATGGCTTCGCCGGTCGACCGGTCAAACCCGGTCTGCACGCTGCACAGAATTGTTTCGCCCTTTGCCCGCGCCATCGCCGCACGCGCATTGTAACCGTCGATATTGCGCACACCGAGCCGCGACATCTTGCGGTAACGGTCTTCCATTTCGCGCACGGCCCATTTCAGCGCCATGACCGCTTTTTTCGGATCGGTCACGACGGGGGTCAGGAGATGGGGAATACCGTCATAGACGGAGAGTTCAAGCATCTTCGGATCCACCATGATCAGGCGGCATTCCTCCGGTTTCAGCCGGTAGAGCAGCGACAGGATCATCGTGTTGATGGCGACGGATTTGCCCGAGCCTGTCGTACCGGCGACCAGAAGATGCGGCATCTTGGCGAGCTCGGCGATAACCGGCTCGCCGCCAATGGTTTTGCCCAGGCAAAGCGCCAGCTTGAACCGGGTTTCCCCGTAGTTTTCCGATTCGATCAACTCGCGGAAATAGACGGTTTCACGCACCGGGTTTGGCAATTCGATGCCAATGACGTTGCGGCCAGGCACAACAGCAACACGGGCCGACAGGGCCGACATCGAACGGGCGATATCGTCGGACAGGCCAATGACGCGCGACGACTTTACGCCGGGCGCCGGCTCGAACTCATAAAGTGTGACGACCGGTCCTGGGCGGACATCGATGATCTCGCCGCGCACCCCGAAATCCTCGAGCACGCTCTCCAGCAAGCCGGCACTCTGTTCAAGCGCTTCCTGGGTGATGACAGCCGTTTCCTGAACGGTCGGCTCCTGCAGCAGCGTCACAGGCGGGAAAACATACTCACCGCTGCCGCCGTCTGTGGCCAAATCCGGGGTGGCGACAAAGGTATCCGGACGCACCGCCCGGATGGGCCGGACTGCGGTCACGGCCGGCTTTGCAACACGCGCAGGCTCGAGAGGGGCTGCGATGGTTGCAACGACCGCTTCGGGCTCCTGGCTCACCTGTTCCCTCGTCTGCGATGGCGCCTGGGCAAGCGCAGGGGCGGGAGCAGCCCCGGAAATCGCCGGCATCGCCAACAGAGGCGCCGGAAATTGGCGGCCGGCCGGCTTAATACCGATTTCGCGGTAAAGCGCGGTCACGGAATTGGGCGCGGCCTGATAGGCCGGTGGCTGCCACCGCAGCGCCGGCACCAGGGCATCCATGTCGGCTTCCATATCCATGGTGTCCCAGAATACCGCGTCGGACACATGCAGAAAGGCGTTGGACCGCAAAAACACCGGTTCGGAACCATTCGCGGAGACAACACGGTCCTCGGCGGGAAAACAGGCGAGATCAATGTCCGCCTGGTGCGGCTCTTCCTCGACAACCGATGCCGCGGCTTGTGTTTCGAGTTCGTGTTTCAGACGGAGCGAAAGCAGTTGAATGCCGGAGGCTGGCTCTTCCAGCTGAACCGCCGGATGAAACTGTTCAATCACCGGCGGGCAAACAACATCCACAGGCTCATAACTCACCAGAACCGCATCGGTGGGGACATCCGGGGTTTGCGCTTCCGTGGTCACATCCGAGGCTTGCCGCTTCGAATAGACGCTTTCCGGTGTCCGGGTGAACCGTACGTTCGGGCCGAGCACGAACGCACTTTGCCAGACGGGGGCATCGCCCCTGCCTTCGATTTCGGCCATAGCATCTGTATCGGCTTCGTAAAGGCCCTCTTCAGCCTTCGCCTCCGGGGGGGCGCCGTAGATACGGCGCTGGAGCTCGGTCTTTCCCAACTGATTGTCAGGGCTCTGCTCTCCCGTATTGTCGAAGGCGTTCGAAAAATTGGTTCGGGAAAGACGCATAGGAACCTGCTCACTCAAAATTCACGGGCAATGGGCACACCCCTTTTCAATAGAAAATAAAGGTTAATCACCCCTTTCCAGCCATCCCTTCTGAGAGAATTTCCGTTCAGTTTCGGGAGGGCGACAATCGTTCGACCGGTGGAAAATTCATCATTTTCGGCGCGAGAACCAAGGTCTCACAGGCGCTCCAGCCGCATCAGCCCGAAATAACAGGTACCGGATATGGAGAGTTAAAATATGTATTTGGATAACTTCGGCACAAACGCGCGGATCCGTCGTGCGGCGGACCAACGACGGACGATTGCGGATTGCGAGAGAACGCTCCATATGTGCTATCATCGCACTGCACAAATAGCTCCGAGTGAGCTGGAGATAAAATGATCTCGTCCGCCGACAACGCGCATTCCCAAACGCCGGAAACGCGGAAATTCCTTGTCCTAATCCTTGGATCGGTGGGCGTTGTTTATGGCGACATCGGCACAAGTCCGCTTTATGCGTTCCGCGAGGCCCTGCGCCCGTTCGCCCATGATGGCGTCACCCATGACGAAGTCATCGGGCTGATCTCGCTGATGATCTGGACACTGACAATCATTGTGACGTTTAAATATGTCCTGTTCCTGTTGAGAGCTGACAATGACGGCGAAGGCGGCACGCTGTCGCTTCTGGCGCTGCTGATGAAGAAGACCAGCCGTTATACAACTGCATTGTTTTTCGCGGGGATCATCGGTGCAGCCCTGTTCATCGGCGACGCAATGATTACACCTGCCCTTTCGGTCCTGTCGGCCGTCGAGGGGCTGAAACTCGTCACCCCGGCGCTCGCCGAGTACGTGCTGCCGATCTCCGCGACGATCATGGTGGTTTTGTTCGCAATCCAGTCACGCGGAACAGCAGCGGTCTCCAATTTTTTCGGGCCAATCACACTCCTGTGGTTTCTGGCGATGGCAGCAGGCGGGCTCGCCCATATCGCTGATGACGTTACGATTCTGAAGGCCCTCAATCCGGTCTATGCCCTTTGGTTCATCTGGGAAGCAGGTTTTGTTGGTCTCATCGTGCTGGGCGCTGTGTTTTTGACGGTTACCGGTGCGGAGGCGCTTTATGCCGATCTCGGCCATTTTGGCCGCCGCCCGATCCAGTGGGCGTGGTTCATCATCGTTTTTCCAGCCCTTGCACTGAACTATCTCGGCCAGGGAGCCCTGGTTCTCTCCAACCCATCGGCTGCAAGCAACCCGTTCTATCTGATGTTTCCCGAATGGGCGCTGCTGCCGGTCGTCATCCTGGCGACAGCCGCGACGATCATCGCCAGTCAGGCTGTGATCACGGGGGCCTTTTCTCTCGCCAGGCAAGCCATTCATTTGGGCTTCCTGCCCCGCCTGGAAATCCGTTTTACATCGGAAACGAATACGGGACAGATCTATGTTCCAGCCGTCAACACACTGCTGTTGTTCGGGGTCCTGCTGCTGATCTTCGTCTTCGGCGATTCGGAATCGCTTGCGACCGCCTACGGCATTTCGGTCACAGGAGCCATGGTTGTCACGACATTGCTGGCCTTCCAGTTTGTTCGCGTTTTCTGGGGGTGGTCGGCACTCACATCGGTGGCCATCCTGCTGCCGCTGCTTCTTTTGGAATGCGTGTTCCTGGGGGCAAACCTGCTCAAGATCCACGACGGCGGCTACGTTCCGGTCATGATTGCAGCCACGATCATGGTGATGATGTGGACGTGGCGGAAAGGCACGCTTCTGCTGCGCGAAAAGACCAAACGCAATCATATCCCGCTGGACAAGTTCATCGCCTCCATCGAACGCAAGTCAGAACACGCTCCGGTCGAAGTTCCCGGCACGGCGGTTTTCCTGACCGGCGTACCGGACAAGGTGCCGAGCGTGCTTCTGCACAATATCAAGCACAATCATGTCCTTCACGCGCAAAACGTCATTTTGACAATCAAAACCGCAGGCGTCCCCGTCATTCCAGACGAGCAACGTTTCGTCATTACCAAGCTTTCCGAGCGCTTTAGCAAAGTCGAACTCAAGTTCGGCTTCATGGAAACTCAAAACGTCTCCAAGGCATTGGGGCTTTGCCGAAAAGCAGGTTTCAAGTTCGAGATCATGTCCACATCGTTCTATCTCGGACGGAGAAAGCTCGTGAGCGACCCCAATTCCGGGCTGCCAGGCTGGCAGGACCGGCTGTTTATCGCTATGGCTGAGACCGCCATCGACCCTTCTGACTATTTCTACCTTCCCACCAACAGGGTGGTGGAGATCGGCGAACAGGTGACGATATAGCAGCACCTTGGTGACAGCAGCTTTCGGGTGCGGCCCTCAAGGTTCAACTCCATCCCGGTCCAGGCTTGGGACGAAGATTGCGGCGGCCCACAACAGCCGCAACAGGCATGTAGCCATTTGCGACGCCCTGTCCTCGCATGCTGACTCACGTTGAGTAAAAGACTTTTCGGCACGACAGCTTCAACATCATTCACAGCCCGGAAGAAAATCCAGTCACATTGTGACGGCCGCGCAGAAAACTCGTTCGCGATGAGGGAACCTGCGAGACAAATCATCCAATACAAATCCTATATTTTTAGTAGGCTTAATCGACGAAGAATTTGTCGCGTTCGTACGCCCAGGAGAAAACCGTGCCGAAAACTCAATCCAATCCCATCGAGATCGGCGTCAAGGCCGCAGACTTTGCCTTGACGGACGCCCATGGTCGCGTTCATCAGCTATACGATTTTGCCGACAAACCGGCACTGCTTGTGGCTTTTATCTCCAATCGCTGTCCCTTCGTGGTGCTGATTCGCGAGGAATTCGCGACGTTTGGAAGGGAATACGCGGCCAAGGGACTGCAGATCATCGCCATCAACAGCAACGATCCGGCCGCTCACCCAGAGGAAGCCCTTGCCCGCCTCGGTGAAGAGGCTGAAACGCACGGTTATACCTTCCCCTATCTGAAGGACGCGTCGCAGGATGTGGCCAAGGCTTATGGCGCGGCATGCACACCTGACTTTTTCCTGTTCGATGCCGATCGCAAACTCGCCTACCATGGGCAGTTTGACGATGCGCGGCCGGGCAATGGAAAGGTTGTAACGGGCGCCGACCTGCGTGCGGCGGTGGACGCCGTGATCTCCGGCGCCCGTCCAGCAAGCAAGCAAATCCCGTCGATTGGTTGCAACATCAAGTGGGAACCCGGCAACGAACCGTCCTGGTCGTCCGCGGCCTGAGGCATCCGTTTCCTGCAGAGCGGCGACATCGTTCGCCGCCTTTTTTCCCAAGTGCATGCGAGATGCGGAATGTCGTCAAATCAAACAGATCCAAGCGGATCCGATCCTCTTCGTCTGCAAGCTGATGTTCTGATCATCGGCGGCGGACCGTCGGGCGCATGGGCGGCACTCGCCGCAGCAGAGAACGGCACCAAGGTCGTCCTTGCCGACAAAGGGTATCTCGGGACCAGCGGAGCTACGGCGCCTTCCAATACCGGAACATGGTGCGTGGCCCCAGGGGAGGATCGCGCCCAGATCGTCGAACGGCGCTGGCAGCGCACCGCGGGCCTTGCCGATCCGCGCTGGATGCTGCGCTGTGTCGACCGCGCCTACGAAAACCTCCTGAAGCTTGTCGAATGGGGCTATCCTTTTCCGAGCGAGGATGACGGCAAGCTCTACATCGCCAATCTGCGCGGGCCGGACTACATGGCCTTCATGCGCCGCCGTGTTCTTCTCGCCGGCGTTACCGTTCTCGACCAGCATCCCGCCCTTGAGCTGCTTTCCAACGGTGAGACCGTGACCGGGGCTGCCGGCGTCGATCGCCAACGCAATCGCGACTGGCGTGTCGATGCGAAAGCCGTGGTGCTCGCCACCGGCGGCTGTGCCTTTCATGAACGCATTCTCGGCGCCACAGGCCTGACCGGCGACGGCTATCTGATGGCAGCCGAGGCCGGCGCGACACTTTCCGGCATGGAATTCACCGGCAAATACACGCTGGCGCCGCACGGTTCGTCCCTCAACAAGGGCCTGCCCTTCCGCTGGGCAACCTTCTATCGCGAGGATGGCACCGAGATCATCAACAGCGACGGAGAGCCGCTGCGCAACGGCATTGGCGAACGCGAAAAGGAGATCGCCCGGGCGATGATCGAGGCGCCGGTCTATGCACGGCTCGATCAGGCGGAACCCGTATTGCAGGACTGGCTGCGGCAGGGGCAGCCCAACTGCTTCGTGCCCTATTCCCGCATGGGGATCGATCCGTTCAAGGCTCTTTTTCGCGTTACCTTCAAGGCAGAAGGTACGGTGCGCGGAACCGGTGGAATTCGCCTTGCGACCTCCGATTGCGGTACGGACGTACCCGGCCTCTATGTGGCGGGCGATGCCGCAAGCCGCGAGAACATGACCGGCGCGATGTCCGGCGGTGGGGCCGTCAATTCGTCCTGGGCCATTGCCAGTGGCTGGTGGTCCGGCCAGGGCGCATCGCAATTTGCCAAGCGCCACGAGCAACGATCGGCGTTTCGCTCGACCTCCAGCCCCCTCGGCGAAGCGGGTTTGCGCCCGGCTGGCACGACAAAACCCGGCCTCACGGCAAAGAATGTCATTGCTGCCGTGCAGGCTGAAGTCCTGCCGCTCGAAAAGAACTATTTCCGTGACGGAGACCGTCTGGAGGCAAGCCGGCAGAAACTCGATACGCTGTGGAGCGACGTCCGCCATCATCTGGCCGGCGCCGGCGTCGATCGCTACCGCGCGCGCGAAGCCGCAGCGATTGCCGCAACCGGCCGCTGGTCGCTGAACGCATCACTTGCGCGCCAGGAAAGCCGGGGCATGCATCGGCGCGCCGATTTCCAGTCCAACGATCCGGCTTTCACGCGTCCGATCCTTGTCAGCGGTATCGATCATATCCGGGTTGAGGCTGCAGAGCCCGTCCAACACGGCAAGGAGCGCGCATCATGATCGAGGTGATCTCCGAGAGCCGCTGCATCGAATGCGATATCTGCGTCAAAGTCTGTCCCGCCAATGTCTTCGACAAGACTGGCGGCGCACCGGTCATTGCGCGGCAGGACGACTGCCAGACATGCTTTCTCTGCGAAATCTATTGCCCGACGGACGCGCTCTACGTGGCGGAATATGCCGATGGGCCAGTCGCCATCACCGAGGCGGAGGTCGAAGAACGCGACCTGTTCGGCAGCTATTCCCGGGCGCTCGGCTGGAAGCGCGGCAAACCCGGCGGCACACAATTCGACCCGACCCACCGCATCCGCGTCGCTCAAGTCTGAGCCCGAAGGAGACCAAACATATGGACCGCATCACCGTTACCGATGTCCACAAGACGTTCCAGCTGAAGCCGGGCCAGTTCGTCACCATCGACGGCCAATCCACCGATAGCGTAACGGTGCTCGACGGCGTCGATCTGACGATCCGCAAGGGCGAGTTCATCACCCTGGTCGGCCCGAGCGGCAGCGGCAAGTCCGTCCTGCTCGATATCATCGGCGGTTTGACTCAAGCCACCAGCGGCAAGGTCGAGATCGACGGCAAGGTGATTACCAAGCCCGATCCGAAGACCGGCTACGTCTTCCAGCAATATGCCCTGTTTCCCTGGCGCACGGCACTTGCCAACATCGAATATGCGCTGGAAGTGCGCGGCGTCGGCAAGCGTGAGCGCACCGACAAGGCGCGCTATTTCCTGTCGCTCTTCGGCCTGTCCGGCTTCGAGGACCGGTTCCCCAACCAGCTTTCCGGCGGCATGCAGCAGCGCGTTGCGATTGCCCGGGCACTGGCCGCAGATCCGCAGGTTCTGCTGATGGACGAGCCGTTTGCAGCACTCGATGCCCAGACCCGCGAAATCCTGCAGAGCGAGTTGCTGCGCATCTGGGAAAAGATCAACACCACCGTCGTTTTCGTCACCCATTCCATCGACGAGGCCATCTATCTCGCCGACCGGATCGTCGTGATGACCGCCCGCCCAGGCCGCGTGAAGGAGATCATCAACATCGATCTGCCGCGCCCGCGCGACGGCGATATCCGTTCCAGCACCGAATTCAACGGCCATCGCGGCCGCGTCTGGGAAGCCCTGCGGGACGAAGTGAACAAGGCGCAGAAAGACTGGGCTCTTTCGCCCGTCTATGCCGCCTGAAGACCGCACGCTGCTTAGAAATAATGGGAGGCCAAAATGGCTTTTGTAACCGATAAATCCGGCTTCGTGCCTGCAGTGACACCACGATCTCGCGACAAAGCAGCACCGGCGCGCCGCAACGGCCGCAGGCTCAATCTCGGCACGTTCGGTTACGGACTGCCGCTGCTGATCGCCTTCTTCGTGTTCTGGGAGATCGCCCCTCGCCTTGGCTGGTTGAACGCGATCTTCTTTCCGCCGCTGAGCGAAGTCCTGACCGCCTGGTACGCCATGCTGCTGGACGGCACGTTGTCTGCCAATATCGGCATCAGCCTTCAACGCGCCTTCATCGGCTTTGCGCTGGCACTTGTGGTGGCGATCCCGCTGGGGTTCCTGATGGGGCGCTATACGACGTTCGAGAAGGTTTCGGACCTGCTTGTCCAGACCCTGCGCAATACCTCGCAATTTGCGCTGCTGCCGGTCTTCATTCTCCTGCTCGGCATTGGCGAAGCGTCGAAGATTGCCATCACCTTCTACTCATCGATCTTCTTTCTGTTGATCAACACCATCAGCGGCGTGAAGTCGGTCGATCCGCTGCTGCTGAAGGCTGCCCGCTCGATGGGCACCTCCGATCTTGACCTTTTCCGAAAGGTCATCCTGCCGGCCAGCATTCCGCATATCGTGGCCGGCGCGCGTCTTGCGGTGAAATCCTCGATCTTCGCGGTGATAGGCGCCGAAATGCTCGCGGCCAAATCCGGCCTCGGCTACCTCATCCAGAACTCGCAGTTGATGATGGAAACGGCCGACATGTATGCCGGCATCCTGACGATGACCTTCATCGGCCTGATCGTGAACTACTTGCTCGTCTGGTTCGAGCGCTGGGCGACCGGCTGGAAGAGCCCATCGGAATCCTCTCCGCACTAATCCCTTATCCGACAAACAACCGTCAAAGGACGACCATGACCCACATATTTTCCCGACTGCGCCGGAATATCTTGAAGGGCGTAGCCCTTGCCTTCCTTGGCACGTCCCTGCTCTCAGGCGCAGCTTTTGCCGAAGACAAGCCAGACGTGATCCGGATCGGCACCACCGCGCCGGGGCATCTGAAGTTCATTCTCGGCCGCCACAACGGCGCATTCGAGAAAGAATTCACCAACGACGGTATCAAGGTCGAACTCGTTGCCTTCACCAATGGTGGCTCTGAGGCCCTGACAGCGCTTGCGACCGGCGCCATCGAAGTCACCTATACCGGCAACAACCCGGCTCTGCGCGCCGCAGCCCTTGGCGCTGACGTCAAGGCGGTCGGCCTGTCGAGCTTCACCAAGAACTCGTCGACCACGATCATCGTCAAATCGGATTCGCCGATCAAGACGATTGCCGACCTCAAGGGCAAGAAGGTTGCCTTTCTGGCCGGCACGGTTCGTCATTCGGTGTTCTCGAAAGCGTTGAAGACCGTAGGGCTGACCACGGATGACGTCGAACCGCTCAACCTCGATTTTGCAGCATCCGGTCCGTCCCTGATCCGGGGCGATGTCGACGCCGTCGTCGAATCCGACAACTCGACGTCCAAGCTGGTCGAAAAGGGCGAAGCCCGTGTCATCCTCGACAGCAACAAATATCCGGAATGGTCGGCACCCTTTATCATCTCGGTTAACGGCGAATTCGCCAAGAAATATCCTGAGCTCGTCAAACGCCTGTTGAAGGTCGATATCCAGCTGGCGCGCTGGGCAGACGCCCATCCGGAGGACACGATCAAGATTTTCGTTGATGAAACCAAGACATCGGAAAAATCGGTCCGCAAGACCTATGCCGATGGCAAATTCTATCAGGACCCTCGCATCACGCCGGAAGCCATCAAGGCATTGCAGGACGAAGAGGCTTTCATGGCGGAAGCAAAGCTGCTCAAGGGTTCGGTGAACTATGATACCTGGGTCGACACAAGCTATCTCGATGCAGCCTATAAGGAAGTCGATTCCAACCAGTAATCCGTCTATGTTGCTTTAAGACCGCCGGGCCTGCTCTGCACCGCTGCCCGGCGGTCATTTGATTGTTCACAACGCTTCAAGACCGAAATGACAGCAATTCCATCCGATCAGCGGCTGATGCCTGCACCAAAAAGCCGCAACTTCATCCTGTTTTCCATTGCGCAATGCGTCAGCTTTTCCGGGGACTGGATGCAGAAGGCTGCGGTCGGGTGGCTGGTCTGGGAGCTGACGCATTCGCCCGCCTGGGTGGGAGCCGTGGCCCTGTCCGATCTCATCGCCGCCTTCTGGGTTGCGCCGCTTGCGGGCACCGTCACCGATCGCAGCAATCCCTACAAGCTCATCTGGCTGACGCAGGTCCTTGCCATGGCAAATTCCTGCCTGATCTGGCTGCTGGTCGTGCTGGGTCTCGTTTCGCCTTGGCTCCTGCTGGTCTGGGCAGTGATCGATTCGACGCTGCAGGGGTTCAATCAGCCAGCGCGGATGATGGTGACAGGCGCACTTGCGCCTCCCGGGCGCGTATCCCAGGCGATTGCCGCCAACTCGATTGCGGCCAACATTGCCCGCAGCATCGGCCCGATGATCGGCGGCTACATCATGGTGCATTATGGTGTGAGCGACGTGTTTCTCGTCAACGCCGTCTCCTTCATCGCCATCATGGCGGTCCTTGTCCATGTTCGCCCGTGGATTGACCGGCCAGGCCTTGCGGCCCGCTCCGGGCACTTCACCGGCGATATCGTCTCGGGCTTCAAGTACATTCTGCGCGCGCCGCAAATTGCCATACTGTTTGCGCTGAACCTGTCGTTTTCCGTGTTGGCACGGCCATTCACCGAACTGTTTCCGGCACTGGCGGGCGGGACATTTGCGGGCGGTCCCGATACGCTCGGCCTGCTGATGGCGGCGCAAGGCGCCGGGGCGCTGTTCGGTGCCGGCTGGATGCTGAAGAAACACGCGCCGCTGACGCTGGTGCGGGTCACATTTGCCGCGGCCTTCGGCATCGCCATCTCGCTCATCCTCTTTTCAACGACAGCCACGTTCGGTTTCGCACTGGCGCTAATCGGGTTTGCAGGACTGTTTCATGTCGTCTGCAACATCGGCATGCAGACCATGGCGCAGACGATGAGCGAGCCGGCGATGCGCGGCCGTGTGCTCGCCCTCTATACGCTGGTTTTCCGGGCCGGACCGGCCGTTGGAGCTTTTGTGATTGGTTTTGCTGCCCACTGGTTTGACCTGCAGGTTCTGATCGGACTTGCCGCCGGGGTATTCGTGTTGGGCATTGTCAGCGCACTCCCAGTTGTTCGGCGTATCTATTTTCCCGGACGCTTGTCCGCCAACGTGCACGAGGCTAACCAGTGACAATTGTCAACGCGGCTGAGAGCCGGGAGATACAGGCCTCGTCCAGCCGTTCGCGGCTTGTGGCTTTTGTCGTCGCGGTATCCTTTTTTATGCAGATGCTGGATGCGACGATCGTCGTCACATCGCTGCCGCAGATGGCGCAGTCCTTCGGCGTCCAACCGGTGGCCATGAGCATCGGATTGACGGTCTATATGCTGACAATGGCAGCCTTCATTCCGCTTTCCGGCTGGCTGGGGAACCGCTTTGGCGCCCGCAATGTCTTCATGGCGGCAATTGCGATCTTCGTGCTTGCTTCCCTGTTTTGCGGCCTGTCGAGCACGCTTGCAGAATTCATTGCCGCCCGCGCGGTCCAAGGGTTCGGCAGCGCGCTGATGAACCCGATCGGACGGATGATCGTGCTACGCAATGCGCCAAAACGCGACCTCGTCAATGCTGTCGCGTTGATCACATGGCCGGCGCTGATTGCGCCTGTCATCGGGCCGGTGCTTGGCAGCGTCATCACCACCTATGCAAGCTGGCATTGGAACTTCTTCATCAACATCCCGATCGGTCTTATCGGTCTTGCTCTTGTCTGGCATTTCGTGCCGCAGCAAAAGGAGGCGGATACAGGCAAGCTGGATCTCCTCGGCTTCGTGCTGTCCGCACTTGGCCTCACCCTGCTTCTGGCTGGATTGGAAAGTTTCGTTCATGGAACGGTGTCGGCATATCAGGTCGTTGCCTTGCTTGCGGTAGGCATCGGGCTTTCCGCATGGGCCATCCGTCATTTTCGCAGAACCGACAATCCGCTGCTGGAGCTTTCGCCGTTTGCCATCCCGACCTTTGCCTTTTCGACTCTGTCTGCCGGCACCGCTTCAAGGCTTGCGATCAACGCCATGCCCTTCCTGATCCCGCTGTTTTTCCAGGTCGGCTTCGGCCTCGATGCAATCGCGACCGGGACGTATATCCTGGTTTATTTCGCCGGAAATCTTGCAATGAAGTCCGTCACGACACCGCTTCTGCGCCGGTTTGGTTTCCGAACGATCCTTGTCGTCAATGGCGCAATTGCCTCAGCTTCCATCGCCGCCTGCGCCATTCTATCGCCAGCGACATCGGATTTGGCGATCTACGCGCTCCTGTTCGTCGCTGGGCTATCCCGCTCCATGCAGTTTACAGCATTGAACACGCTGGGGTTCGCCGACATTACACCGGCGCAACGCAGTTCGGCATCGACACTGTCCAGCATGTTGCAGCAGTTCGCCATGGTTTTGGGTGTTGCCGTTGCCGCTGCTGTTCTCAGTATGTCTCAGCATATGCGGGGCGCAGCCGCCCTGTCGCTCGCTGATTTCCAATGGTCATTCCTGGCGATCGGCACGATAGGAATGCTTGCTTCCCTGAGATTTTTCGGACTGAAGAGAGACGCCGGTGCAGAAGTTTCAGGCCATTCAGCCACGAACGGCAGGTGATTGCGTATCCGGGGGATCAAGCGAGGGGCAATCCTTTTTGTAAGCGTCAAGGGAGCGTTGCGTGGCCAAACAGCAGCCATTCGAGGCGATGGTCTAACCAAAACTGCCAGTGTTGATTGAGATCCCGTCGTTGAACATGTCCGGCAAGACAGACGACACGCGATACGCGTTATCCAGCGAAGCGTTCCATCACGAAACCGTTGGGCGCCGCGGCGCCGTTCAAACGGCCCATCTTGCTCAGATGCACATCCCCTGGGGAGAGCGCGCTTGTGGCGGTGAGCAGTGTGGCGGTTACCAGGAAACCCAGCGCCAGATACGCAATTTTGGTGATCATCGTTCGAAACCCTCCGGACAATCTCAAGACAAAGGACACGATCGAGATTTGCCGAAATCACCCATTTTCTCCAGTCGGCTGTTGGGAGACACGCCCCGTATCTAAAGCGGTCCGGCATGGCTTTGCGTTGCGGCGCAACCCGTCAGCCTCCTCCTTTAGGCGTCCGGTACATCCTCATTCCGGTGAGGGTGCCTCATGAATTTTGTGGTGCCGCACTACCTGCGCCAGCACTAGATCCTGCGCGTAGATTTTTTAAGCCCTTGCGATCATTCAACGGTGTGCGGCCGCATCGACAGCCTGATCAACCTCAGCAAAGCAATCCTTCAACACGACCTGCATCCCGTTAACAAAGAACGATGGCGTGCCTTCCACAGAGAACACGTCGCGCGCTTCTCTTGTCGCTTTCGTCAATTGATCGAGATAGGGCTGGTTGGCGACGGCCCGGTCAAACGAGTTGGTCGATTCCAATCTCGCCAGCAATCTTGCGAACCTCAGCTTCCGTGCCCTCGCCTGCCGTCGCGATCTCCTCCATCCTGTTCATGAATGCCGAAACGGTCTCGTCGAATCGGTCCGCGCCCCTGGCATTGGCGATCATGAAGATCACCGCATCCAGTGAATTGCGGATGAAGGGCCGCGTCGCGATTTTAAGCACACCGCGCGTGACGTATTTTCCCTCAAGCGCCTTGAGACTGCTCCGATGGAATTCGATGCAATGGCTGCAGGTCGCCGATGAATAGAGGACCAGTGTTACGGGTGCCGTAAGGTCAATTGATCTCCGTCTTGCCGTATGATTTCCCGTCGGGGTTCAGTCAATCTTCATGAAGGCAGGGCGCGACAAAGAGGGAGCGGTCCCAGGCGCCGCGCAGTGTCCGCACAGAAACGATCAACCAGACGCAGGCAAGCATTGCCACAAGTGCAGCGCCGGCGTGGGCGATAGCCGGGATCGGAAGAATCGCGGATAGGCGAAGGGTTGCAACGGCATAGACCCCAAGAGGAAAGGTGAAACCCCACCATCCCATATTGAAAGGCAGGCCGTTGCGCGCAACGCGCAAGGTAATCAGCACCGCGGTGGCAAGCCACCAGATGCCGTATCCCCAAAGAAGGATGGCCGCGAGAAGACTGGCGCCAGCCACACCCTGGGCGACTGCACCAAGGCCATTGACATCAAGGACCGCCGGGGCATTCTGGCTGACAAGCAGCAGCCCAAGGGCGCCCGTGCCGATTGGGCCAAGGGCAAGAAAGCTCGATGCCGCCATGCTGACAGGCGGAAGTTTGTGAACGGCCATGCGTAGGAACAACACGGCAAGCACACTCATCGCAAGCGGCACCGAACAGGCCCAAAGAACGAGACTGGTGAGCAGTACGGCCAGTTGCGCACCGGCATCTGGAAGATGCGGCAGCAGCATCGCGCCGCTCACGGCGGCAACCTCGCTTGCAACGATTGGCAGAAGCCACATGGCAGTCATCTGATCGAGGGAATGTGTCTGACGGGTGAACATCATGAAGGGAACCGCCAGACCGCAGAGAAGCGCAAGCGCAACATCGGCAAGCCACAGGTTTTTCGCAATGACGACCGCTGCCACGCCCATATGGGGAACGCCGAAAATGAGAAAGCCGTTGATGAGGGTTGCGAGCCCCATCGGCACGCAGCCGAGAGACATGGACACGACCGAATGGCCAAAGATACGGCTTGCCTCCCGGTAGTAGAGAACCCACCGGGCAGCATAGAGACCGGTGAAGAGAACAAACAACAGTATGTTCAACAGCCATAGCATCTGGCCGGTCTGGAAAAGCAAAGGGGGGCTCGGAAACTGCGCCAGGGCAATTGCGAGAATTCCTGTTCCCATCGTCGCGGCAAACCAGTTCGGGGTGAACTGGCGGATAATGTCTCGGCGATCCTTAATGTGAACACCCATAAGGTGAGGGTTTGGCGCGCAGGCCACGAGCTCGACCATGGTTTTTCTCCCGTGTGATAATGGGAAAGTAGCAAGGTCGAATGTTCGATTCCAACGCATAATAATTGACATATCATTCGATAGAATCGATTATTTAGGCTCGCATTGACATGCCGATGCGCCATAAGCGCAGCCCTGATTAACGGCATCAACCCGATGCGATCAGGCTTTCAAAAACCTCTGCCGCCTTGCTGCGATAACGCGACTTATGGCGGAGAAGATAAAAGGGTCTGGGTATCGCCGGAAATGCCACCTCGACCAGCAGGCCTCCCCGCAACTGGGAGGAGGCAGCGCTTCGTGAGACAAAAGTCGCGCCAAGGCCAGCTTCAACCGCACCGAGCACGGCCTCGTTCCCCGGAAGAACGATTGCAATATCAAGACAACTGAAAACAGCCCCCTGACTGACCAGCATGCTTTCGAAGGAGTGCCGGGTTCCCGACCCCGGTTCGCGGACGATCCACGGGCTTGCGGCAAGCTCTGCCACGGATATGGGAGCAAGCTTCGCCCAGGGATGTCCGGGCGATACCACCACGATCATCTCGTCGGTGGCAATGATATGAGATGACAGCATCGGGCGATCGACAGGACCTTCGACGAGGCCAAGTTCGACAAGCCCGGCATCGACAGCGTCAGCCACTGCCTCCGTGTTGCCCAAGCGAACCTGCAGGGTGACACCGGGATATGCGGCATGATAGTGCGCCAACCGCTTCGGTAGCCAGTATCCGCCAACTGTCAGGCTGGCCATGACCGAGAGCTCGCCGCGCATCAGACCGGCGAGATCATTGAGCGCCGCTTCAGCAGCCTTCGCCTGCGACAGAACCAACTGCGCCTGATTGAGAAAAACCCGCCCTGCCTGATTGAGCACGATGGATCTGCCGACACGATCGAAGAGGGTGACCGCGTGTCTGGTTTCCAAAGCATTGACCGCAGCGCTAACGGCCGACTGCGTCATGTTGAGCGCCTTGGCCGCATTGGTAATGTGTTCGCGTTGTGCGACTTCAGCGAAAATCCGCAGTTGCTCAAGTGTCATGGGGAGCCCCTTCAATCGAAAGTGGACAATCCTTAATCGATTCTCCCGAACATTTGCCCTAAAACCAAATGAGGGAAGTGATTAACGTTATCGACGCCCTCTGACGGAGCTCGGGATGTTGGCGGTCTCTAGGCGGAACAGCGCAGCTAACCCCATCCCCTTACATCACGTGGTCTTTGCTTGCGGCCATGAGAGATAAGCAAACTCGGAGCCGACGGTTCCGAAATATGCGCTGCCGCCGATCCTTCCCTCCAACGCAATATTTGACTTTTGTCAAACCTCGTGACTATTGTCTAATGTCGATCCATCGAAGGAGAAAAGATGCCTGTCCGGTCCACAGATCAGATTCTGCACAAGGCCGCCTGGCTTTATTACACCCATGGTCTGCGGCAGGATGAAGTGGCCCAGCACCTGAACATTTCCCGTGCCTCGGTCGCCACCTATCTCCGCCGTGCCCGTGAGACGGGAATCGTCAACATTTCGACATCCACACAGCTGTTTGCCGACGACGTGCTGGCACGTGAACTGGAAGATGCGCTCGGGCTTGCCGCCGTCTGGATCGTGCCGGAAGACCGCCACGCCATGGACCCGACAGCGGAAATGCCGGTCGTTGCAGCAGCCGTCTTTCTCGAACTGATCAATAAAGGCGACCGCGTTGGCGTTGCCTGGGGCCGCACCGTCTATCATCTCGCCGACGTCATGCCCTATGCCGACCTGCAAGGGGTGACCGTCGTTCAGCTCTGCGGCAATCTAGGCGCCCCCTATTCGTATCGCCCCGACCAGTGCACCACGGAAATCGCTCGCCGCCTGAATGCCGAGGGCATCAACGTCTACGCGCCGCTTGTGCTGAGTTCCGAACAGCTTGCCGATGCGCTTCGAAACGAGCCTGTCATTCGCGAGCAGCTTGCGACTATTTCAGACTGTCAGCTTGCGCTATACTCCGTCGGCGGCATCGAGGACGATAGTCATCTCGTTAAGTGCGGAGCCCTTACCGCTGCCGAAATGCATGCGCTGGGAGAGACCGGCGCTGCCGGTGTCATCGCCGGCCAGATCATCGATGCCGAAGGCCAGTGGCTCGATTGCGCCCATAACCGGCGCTGTATTTCCGCTGATCTCGGCTCCATCCGGGCCATCGCCAAACGCATGATGGTGGTTCAGGAAGACAGCAAGTTCGAGCCCCTGGTCGCGGCGATCAAGGGCGGTTTCGCCTCGCATCTGGTGGTGACAACGTCCATGGCGCGGCGGCTGCTCGACCGATGGAATTCCGAAGACGGCAATCGCCGCACGGCGTAACCGTCCCATCCACACGTGACAATCTGCCCCATAGGCCCGGGCCTTAAACCTATCCAAGGGAGGACAAGGCAATGAAGAATCTCTGGAACGATGCCGACGCGGAGACCATGGTTGCCGCCTATGCCGCAAAAGGCATCAATCGCGATCTGGCATTGCGCACCTATACGACGCGGCTGCTCGGCGGCGATCCGCGGCTGGTTCTGCATGGCGGGGGCAATACCTCGGTAAAGACCACCGTCCGCGATCTCGTCGGTGAAGAATGGGATGTTCTCTGCGTCAAGGGCAGCGGTTGGGACATGGGCACCATCGAACCAGCAGGCCTTCCCGCCGTCAAGATCGCGCCTCTGTTGAAAGCGCGCAAGCTGACCAAGCTGTCCGATGAGGACATGGTGACGCTGCAGCGCGCCAACCTGATTGATCCGGCCTCGCCCAACCCCTCCGTCGAGGCGCTGCTGCATGCCTTCATTCCGCACAAGTTCGTCGATCATACCCATTCGACCGGCGTTCTGGCGATTGCCGACCTTGAGGGCAGCATGGAGGTCAGCGCCAAGGTGTTTGGGCCGAAGATGGGCCTGGTGCCCTATGTGATGCCCGGCTTCGATCTTGCCAAACTGGCCTCCGAAGTCTTCGACAGGGAGCCGACGGTGGATGGCCTGATCCTCGACAAGCACGGCATCTTCACCTTCGGCGCGACCGCCAGGCAAGCCTATGACCGGATGATCCACTATGTGACGCTGGCCGAAGATTACGTGGCGAATAACGGCCGCAACCCTTTCACACCGGCCACCCTGCCCGCAAATCTCGCCAAGCCAAACGATATCGCGACCATGCTGCGCGGCGCGGTTGCGGTCTCAAAGGGCGAGGGCCGCTACGATCGCATGATCGCCGAGTTCCGCACCTCGCCGGCAATCCTCGATTTCGTCAACGCTATGCAAGTCGACGACATGGCTTCACGCGGTGTATCGACGCCGGATCTGTCGCTCCGCATCAAGACCGGACCGATGGTCCTGCCGGCGCCCGATGCGAACAATCTGGATGGATACAAGGCCGTCATCGCCGAACGCGTCGCCAAGTTTGTGGAAAACTATACCACCTACTTCACGCAGAATAACGCACGTGACGACGTCAAGCGCGTCATGCTGGACCCGATGCCGCGTTTGACGCTGGTACCGGGGCTGGGCATGTTCGGCCATGGCCTTACTCTGAAGGATGCCAGAATCGCTGCCGACGTCGGAGAAATGTGGATCGAGGCGGCTCGCGACGCCGAATCCATCGGCCGGTTCCAGCCGGTCAGCAAGCCTGACCTGTTCGATCTCGAATACTGGTCGCTGGAGCAGGCAAAGCTCGCCGGTGCAAAGGCCAAACCGTTCACCGGTCAGGTCGCGGTCGTCACCGGCGGCGCCGGTGCGATCGGTGCGGCCACCGCCAGAGCTTTTGCCCGTGACGGCGCGCATGTGGTTGTGCTTGATCTTGACGGCGACAGGGCTGTGGCGGTTGCGAAATCGATCGGCAACCAGTCCGTCGGTATTGCCTGCGACGTCACTAACCCTGCGTCCGTGCGCGCAGCGTTCGATGCCGCCGTCACCACCTACGGCGGCGTCGATATCGTCGTCTCCAATGCCGGCGCCGCTTGGGAAAGCCCGATTGCCACCATGAACGACGCCTTGCTGCGCAGGAGCTTCGAGCTCAACTTCTTCTCGCATCAGAGCGTAGCGCAGAACGCGGTCCGGATCATGAAGGAGCAAGCGACCGGTGGCGTGCTGCTGTTCAATGCCAGCAAGCAGGCGGTCAATCCCGGCGCCAATTTCGGCGCCTATGGTCTGCCCAAGGCAGCGGCACTGTTCCTGTCGCGCCAATATGCCCTGGAACACGGCAAGGACGGTATCCGCTCGAACGCTGTCAATGCCGATCGTATCCGCTCGGGCCTGCTCAACGACGAGATGATCGCCAATAGGTCGGCGGCGCGTGGTCTGTCGGTCAAGGACTACATGGGCGGCAACTTGCTGGGTCTTGAGGTGACCGCCGATGACGTTGCTCAGGCCTTCGTGCATCAGGCTTTGGCCGAGCGCACCACTGCCGACGTGACCACCGTTGATGGTGGAAACATCGCTGCGGCGATGCGATAAGCTCTTAAAGAGGCGTCAGCACTCTGGAAGCCGCCTGCAGCCACCCGCTGCGAGCGGCTTTTATCTTCCGGTTTAAGAATGGAAGGTCAAACCGTCCGATCCTTTAAGGCCCGTACCAAAACTGTTGTTTTGCATTTAATCGTAAGATTTGAGTCCCAACAATTTTACAAGATAGCCCAGCATTTAATTTGAGACTCGGCATCTAATTTGAGATTCTGGCTTCGTTTTTTGGCAGTTAAAGTGAGATTCGCCGCCGGAGAAAGGATGGCTGGCTACGGCCAAGCTTCCATCCAAAAATGCCTTATATTACAGATTGTTATTGCAGATCCGGAAGACATCAGCCGCGGAAATTCGCACCGAATATGTCAAATTAGGTGCCATGGTAATCCCCCCGTTTTTAACGGGGCTCGTCAGTAGAATTCACGCGGCCATTTTCAGTTTCTGTGTGGGCGTTATGCCGCCGATGCCCATATTGGGCCGTTCGTTGTTGTACGTCCATATGTGGACGGCTCCCACTTGCAAGCATTTTTACAGATATCTTGATCGGATCGCTTGCCTCCATATGTGCGGCCTTTCTATGTGGTCGCACATGACCACTGGCCAAGATGATTTCCGCAACGTGTGTTCCTAACATAGCCTCGGCCTTTGAGGGCCATTGGACGTAACGGAGTTTGACACGTATTGGATCGTCCGATCGCATCATCTGCTCTTCTGTTGCAAGTTCACAGCATCAGCTCAACACGGTAGCGACTTAATCGGGCCCAGTGATGCGAACCACCGTATGCTTCCACCGCAACAGTTGTTGGCGGTGTCTTCTCGAAGAACTTCAGCATTTCCTTGCGCGAGAGCTTCCTGCGCAGGATTGGTTGCTCAATTGCGTTCACGCCATGCAGCTGGAAAATGCTCTTTGACGTATCCATGCCAATTCGAATAATCTGTTCCACGGGCGGTCTCCTTCGATTGAGATTTCAACGAACTCATTTTGGCACATTCGATGCCGCTGGGAGCCGTCCACTTCAACATAGCCACTGTGTGGCGAATTCCTGTGCCTCCTCGATGCTTTCAATGATGTATTGGTCGAGCCATTCATGTCGGACGGTGCGGTTGTAGCGCTCGACATAGGCATTCTGTTGCGGCTTTCCGGGCTGGATGTGGCTCAAGGCAATTCCTTGCGTTTCGGCCCATCCAATCAATTTGCCACTGACATATTCAGGTCCATTATCCACACGAATGGCGAACGGTTAGCCGCGCCACTCGATGATCTGGTTCAGGCTGCGGATAACGCGTTCAGCAGGCAGCGAAAAATCCACCTCGATGCCCAACCCCTCCCTGTTGAAGTCGTCCAAGACATTCAGAAGCCGGAATTGCCTACCGTCCTCCAAACGATCCGCCATGAAATCCATGGACCAAACCAGGTTCGGAGCTTCCGGCACGGTCAACGCATCGGGCTTGTCTCGCTTCAAACGCTTGCGTGGCTTGATCCTGAGGTTCAATTCCAGCTCGCGGTAGATGCGGTACACGCGCTTGTGGTTCCAGCGATGTCCCCGGACATTGCGCAGGTAAAGAAAGCACAGCCCGAAGCCCCAGGTCTTCTTCGCCCTCGTCAGCCCGATCAGGAGATCGGCAATCTCAGCGCAAACGCAGTTTGTCGCCGTGCTCGTTCTCGTCGTTCAGCTTTGCGCTGTAACGATAACAGGTCTCGCTGACATCGAAGGTACGGCAGGCCAACGCAATGCTGACCCCACATAGCGCCACTGCTTTCCCAGCCATCCCTTGGCCGACAGGCAAATGCTCGCATTTGCCGTAAGGCTCCCGGCGTGTAGATGGCCGCGTCATTTTTTTCCAAGAGCCTCCTTCAGAAGCTCGGCCTGCATGCTCATCTCGGCGTACATCTTCTTTAGCCGACGGTTCTCATCCTCCAGAGCCTTCATCTGGCTGATCATCGACGCGTCCATGCCGCCGTATTTGAATCGCCATTTGTAAAAGGACGCCGTGCTCATTCCATGTTCCCGGCAAAGCTCGGGTACAGGAACACCGCCTTCCGCCTGGCGAAGGATGGCAAGGATTTGTGGCTCGCTAAATCTGCTCGTCTTCATCAAAATCTCCTCGTTCATTAAACCCGAGAAAATTCTACTTTTGAGGGGGATTACCGTTGGTCCTAAGCAGGCTACGAAGCCGCTGGACGAGTGGCGATTGCTCGCCCAGTGTATCAATCATAGAAATGTACGTAGCCAATGTTTTCAATCCTTCGGCTGGGATAAGGAGACCGTCTACGTCTGGTGCTGAGGACGCCTCTTTGATGTCGTTGAGTGATCTTACCCATTCTCTTAACAATAACTCTTGAAATGGTTCGTCCCTGGTATCGCCAGACAGCGTGAGCGCAGCATGAAGAGCTTTTCTGGCCTTTGATCAACCCACCGATCAAAAAACTGGTACCGATACCTGTCCAGGGCCTTGTGGTTTGAACCGAGCGTCGGTGGTCACCGTCGTGATCATACCGGGACTCGCTTTCAGCTGATCTGCTATTTCGCTATGAAACAGTCGAAGCTCCGCCAATGTTGACTGGCCACCACTGCGAAAATTCTTGTGCCCCGTCGAAACCGATGACATCAACCGAGTATACGTCACGCGACGTCTCACGCTTGCGAACCTGCATCATGGTGAAAGATAGAAACGCCTCTTCTTCACCGTTTCGGTCGAAATCTCGAAGCGGATCAACGCGCACAGCGAGCGCTCGAGAAGACGGGTCTCTACTTAGAAGCCGCACGATCCTATCAATCTGGTTGAGTTTTCCACCAAACAGCCTGAGGCGCGATCCATGAGGATACGGAAAGTCGTTATCCCGGCTGGAACGTTCAAGTTGCCACCATTTTACGAGATCTTCGAGCCAATTTTGCATCTCCTCCTCGGACACACTGTTCGACCGAGGATAGTCGGACGGTAGTTTCAACGAGCCCTTTCCTGCGTCCGTCGTGTCATAATGGACGATCAGGGTTTCGCCAACGTGGGCTCTCGCCTTTCTCGCAGCTAGCGCGTACAGCTCGTCATTTGATCCCTGGACCAGGACCGGGGCTGGCGGGCTGAGCAGCAGACGGCGGGCCGCGGCATATTCGTCCCGTGTCTTTCCGCCCAGGCGAGGCATTCCAGTCGATTGGAGTGAAGATTATGCCGTCGTTGGCGGCGAGCGCACGAAGCTACAGGCCGCTCACATCAAGCTGTCGCACAGCCCGCGCCTTTCTGGTCAGGGCATATCTGCTCCAGACGCGTGAGATGCTCTTCGATGCCACTGGCACGGCGTCGCGATCAAAACGGCTTGATCAACGTCGGTCGGCGGTGCGTCGGCGGTGCGTCGGCGGCGACGATCCTGATCCTCGGCTCTGGTCGGCGCAGAAGGGACCTGAGGCCAAGCCGATCCGGCGGTTTCCTGAAACCGTTCGGTCGCGGGTAGCGCCGTCGCTGCCATTGCTGCAAGTGGTCCGCGCTGCTACCGGCCGTCAGATGCGCAGGAACCCGGATGGCGGCGGCATCATCAAATCGGCCGTAGCTGTCGTTGGTTGATAAAGGCCGCGCGATCTACCACTCCTCTTGTTTCGCCCCTGTCTTCGCTCATTGCGGAGCAACCATGGGCAAAGAACGGGGATTTGCGGCTACGCGTCTGCTCAATTTCCGTGCTCTGACCGCTATGTCCCTAGATAGAAGTGCTCCGATACAATCTCCGCCATACAGAACACACCCGATATTGCGTGCCAACACATCGAAACAGGAGGACGTTATAGTTGGGGAGATACTGCACATTCTGGCTCTACAAACGGGAGGGAATTCAATGACAAGTAATTCGCACCTGCGCCGGCGGGATATTCTATTCGCAGGCGGATCGTTGATCGCCATGTCCGCAATGGGCACCGTCGCCAATGTCGCAACCGGCACGAGCGCAAATGCCCAGGCCGCGAGCCTAAAACCCAACATCCTCGTCATCTTTGGTGACGATATCGGCTGGTGGAATACAAGCGCCTACAACCACGGCCAGATGGGATATCAGACGCCCAACATCGACCGGATTGCCGAGGAAGGCGCGATTTTCACCGACCTCTACGCCCAGCAATCCTGCACCGCCGGGCGCGCCGCTTTCATTACCGGACAAAGCTGCTTCCGCACCGGTCTACTCAAAGTTGGTCTGCCGGGCGCAAAGGAGGGTCTGTCAGACAAGGATCCAACGCTCGCCGAATTGCTCAAGCCGCAGGGTTACGCCACCGGCCAGTTTGGCAAGAACCATCTGGGCGATCGCAATGAATTTCTGCCGACCGTTCACGGGTTTGATGAATTCTTCGGCAACCTCTATCATCTTAACGCCGAGGAGGAGCCGGAGAACCCCGATTATCCGAAGGACCCTCAATTTCGCGCCAAGTTCGGCCCGCGCGGCGTGCTCAAATGCGTAGCGACCGACACAGACGACCCAACGGAGGATCCGCGCTTCGGCAGGGTGGGCAAACAGATAATAGAGGACACCGGTCCGCTCGACAAAAGGCGCATGGAAACGGTGGACGAGGAATTCCTGGGCGCCGCGATGAGTTTCATCGATCGGAACCAGAAGGCCGAAAAGCCGTTCTTCTGCTGGTTCAATGCAACGCGCATGCACATTTATACGCATTTGAAACCAGAGTCGAAAGGTAAGACCGGTTTGGGCCTTGCGGCCGACGGGATGACGGAATTCGACGGCATGGTCGGTCAGCTTCTCAAGCAGCTGGACGATCTCGGCATCGCCGAAAACACCATCGTGCTGTGGACCACGGACAACGGCGCAGAGGTCTTCTCCTGGCCCGACGGCGGCACTACGCCGTTTCACGGCGAGAAGAATACCAACTGGGAAGGCGGCTACCGGGTTCCAGGTGTCATGCGCTGGCCGGGCGTGATCAAACCCGGCACGAAAATCAATGACATAGTATCCCATGAGGACTGGGTACCGACATTGGTGGCAGCCGCAGGTGAACCAAACGTCAAGGAGAAGCTACTAGCGGGTTATGAGGCGGCTGGAAAAACATTCAAGGTCCATCTCGATGGCTATAATCAGCGGGAACTACTTGCCGGCAATGGGCCGAGCGCGCGCAAGGAATATTTCTACTGGACTGACGACGGAAACCTCGCGGGGCTGCGCTATGACCGCTGGAAGCTTGTATTCATGGAACAGCGTGCCGAAGGTCTCGACGTCTGGCAGGATCCATTGATCACGCTGCGCTTCCCCAAGCTCATCGACCTGCGTGCGGACCCATTCGAAATCGCGCAGCATGCCGCCGGCGACTACGCTAGATGGCGGGTTGAGCATGCGTTTGCGCTCGTACCGGCGCAGGCCTTCGTCGCTCGGCACTTGCAAACCTACGTCGATTTCCCACCGCGACAAAAGCCTGGCAGCTTCTCACTCAATGACGTGCTGTCAAAACTGCAGGAGGGCGGAAAGCAATGAGCAAGCTCTGACCTAATTCGATGGTCGCGCTATGGAAGGGCCTGCACGACGACCAATGCAGATGAGGGTGCAGGCTCCGGAAATAGTGCTCGAATATTGCAACGGCCCACATCAAGACCGATCGGTAAATATCGAAAAAGTAAAGCGGTCGCTTCTCGAGCCTATTGACGTTTATGGAAAAGGATAAGGTCATGACCTATTCCGTTCGCGCGTAAAGAGTGCCTGTGGAAAAGTGATGGCATCGCGTTGATATCCCGCTCAAAAATGGCAAGGTCGAACGACGCCAGAACTTCTGTTAGAAACCCGACTGCCAGAACCACGCCGGGCCAAAGACGTTAGGGCTTGGCGGGCAGCCAGCGGCGACTGAGGCGCTCAGCGCGTCGGCACTGCTTTGCCCTGCCCGTCATTTTCCCATCCCCGGGACGTCATCAACGCTACAGATCTGTCGGTGGAAGAGAAACGCGCCGTTCTCGCGTCCTGGGCATCCGACGCGTCCTGGCAACGGCCATTCGTCCTGAAAACCACAAGCGCGGCCATGTAGCGTTGGCTCTGGTGATGGTCGCTGGCGTCACTCTTCTCGACATTATCGCCACGGGCACAACCACCGCCCGCCACACACTGGTGACTGATGAGAACCGTCGTGGCCGGGAGAGAGGTCTCCAGAACGCTATGCCGGTCAGCGCAGCCAGTGGGAAACGCTCCTCCGCCGCGTAGGGCCGGCGCTGGGCTGCAGCATGGATGAGATCGACTGCCGGCGCCACCGAAGAAAAGTCGCTACCTTCAAATGAGGAAGCGCCGCAATCAGCTCACCGCGGAACGTGCCGTTGATTTTACGAACCTAAGAACTATCTCCAACGACGCGCAACTGCAGGAAATCCGATGACGAGACGCCCTAACGATGATGCAGTCGCAGCGACCGAGAAGCTTGAAGGCGTCGTTCGCGTCCGAGGTGCACGGGAACACAACCTCAAAAACGTCGACGTCGACATTCCGCGGGACGCGCTCGTCGTCTTCACGGGCGTCTCCGGATCCGGAAAATCCTCGCTCGCATTCAGCACGCTCTACGCCGAGGCCCAGCGTCGCTACCTGGAATCCGTGTCTCCCTATGCTCGCCGCCTCTTCACGCAGATGAGCGTACCTGACGTCGACCAGATCGAAGGTCTCCCACCCGCTGTTGCCCTGCAGCAGCAACGCGGATCGCCAACAGCACGCTCCTCGGTCGGAAGCGTGACGACAATCTCGAACCTCCTTCGGATGCTCTATTCACGGGCCGGCGCCTACCCGCCGGGTCAACCCCACCTTGATGCAGAATCGTTTTCTCCAAACACGCCGGAGGGCGCTTGCCCGCAATGTCACGGTCTTGGTCGCGTCCACGAGGTGACCGAGGCGTCCATGGTGCCGGATCCTTCGCTGACCATCCGCGAGCGCGCGGTGGCGGCATGGCCGTTGGCATGGGGCGGGCAGAACCTGAGGGATATCCTCATTACCCTCGGCATCGATGTCGACAGGCCGTGGCGGGAGCTTCCCGAGAAGACACGCCAGTGGATCCTGTTCACGGACGAGCAACCCACCGTCCCGGTCTATCCAGGACTCACCCGCGATCAGGTAAAGCGTGCCATGGCACGGAAGGACGAGCCCTCCTACATGGGCACGTTCTCCAGCGCCCGACGGCACGTCACCCATAGCTTCGCGACCACGCAGAGTGCCATGATGAAGAAGCGGGCTGCCCGCTACATGATCAGCAGCGCCTGTCCGCTGTGCGAGGGCAAGCGGCTGCGGAAGGAGTCACTCTCGGTGACGTTCCAGGGCCTCGACTATGCCGAGATAAGCAGGCTGCCGATGGCCGGGTTTTCGGACATCTTCGCGCCTTATACGGATGTCGATGCCAAGAAGCTCAAGGCCATGAGGAAAGAGCATCCGGAAAAGGCGATGGTGGTCCAGCGGATCGCCGCAGACCTCTGCCGACGGATGGCTGTCCTTCTTGATCTCGGGCTCGGCTACCTCACGCTTGAGCGGAGCACGCCGACCCTGTCTCCGGGGGAACTTCAGCGCCTTCGCCTGGCGACCCAGGTCGTTTCCAACCTCTTCGGCGTCGTCTACGTCATGGACGAGCCTTCGGCGGGGCTTCACCCGGCGGATACGGAAGCGCTGTTGCGGGCGCTCGACGGTCTAAAGGCGGTCGGCAACTCGCTATTCGTGGTGGAGCACGAACTCGACGTCGTCCGCCATGCGGACTGGATCGTCGATGTGGGACCGGCGGCTGGAGAGCTGGGAGGTGAGGTCCTGTATAGCGGTCCACCCGAAGGCCTGCGGAAGGTCAAACGATCCGAGACTGCCAGGCATCTGTTTGCAGAAGCTCGGAAGTCCTCAGGACCGCGCAGAGACCCAGATGGGTGGCTTCGTCTTTCCGGCCTCACCCGAAACAATCTCCGTGACGTCGATTGCGTATTCCCGCTCGGGGTCATGACGACGGTGACAGGCATCTCTGGGTCAGGCAAGTCGAGCCTGGTCAGCCAGGCGCTCGTCGAGCTTGTCGGCGAGGCGCTTGGCGCTCCGGTTCGCGCGGAAAACGATGCGGAAGACGACGCCGGCCTGGAGGTAGAGCCGGGCTCGCCGACGCAGGGCAAGATCGAAGGTGGGTTGGACAGCATTCGACGCCTCATCGAGGTCGACCAGAAGCCGATCGGCCGGACGCCTCGGTCCAACCTCGCGACGTATACCGGTCTTTTCGATCATGTTCGCTCGCTCTTCGCCGCCACCCCAGAAGCAAAGAAGCGCGGCTACGACGCCGGGCGGTTCTCCTTCAATGTCGCCAAGGGACGCTGTCCCCGCTGCGAAGGTGAAGGCTTTGTCATGGTCGAACTGCTCTTCCTGCCGAGCGTCTATGCCCCCTGCCCGACTTGCCATGGCACCCGCTACAACCCGCAAACCTTGGATATTGGGTACCGAGGCAAGAACATCTCGCAGGTTCTTGGGCTAACCGTCGCGGATGCATGGGGCTTCTTCGACGACGCCCCGACTGTTCGCTCATCACTGAAGGTCCTTAAGGAAGTCGGATTGAGTTACCTGCGGCTTGGTCAGCCAGCTACCGAGTTTTCTGGAGGCGAAGCCCAGCGGATCAAGCTGGCGACGGAGTTGCAACGCGCCCACAAGGGTGGCGCGCTCTATGTGCTGGATGAGCCCACGACGGGTCTGCATCCGTCGGATGTCGAACGGCTGATCGCACAGCTCAATGCGTTGGTCGAGACTGGCAACACGGTGATTGTCGTCGATCACGATATGACACTCGCTGCGGCGAGCGACTGGGTTATCGACATCGGGCCAGGCGCCGGCGATGAAGGCGGCCGAATAGTCGCAAGCGGAACGCCGGAGCAAGTTGCCTTTGCGGGAAACAGCCGGACAGCACCTTATCTTAAGCGGCTTCTCCCGCCCGATCGTCAAACCAGACCGGGCGGTCGGTGCTGAAGCCGTTGCACTTCAAGCGGGTTACGCCGTCCGCGCGCTCACCATCGAGCTCGTTCAAAAGCCTGGCGGCATCCACATGGGCGAACCGTAATCCCGGCTAGCGCGTGACACCTGCAGTTCATTCCCGTCAAGATGGTGTCGATGGCGCGGCGCTTATTGCCGTTTGTCGGCGAGGACAGACAACTTGTGTATCTGCGGCGGCTTGACAAACAGGTCCCCTGCCTCTGCCTTTGCCATCAATGCCGCAGCGACTTGGCCATTTAGGTGGGCATCTCTTCCGCCCTCATCGTCGAACGTGTCGAAGATTGCAAACGAACTCGGGCCTTCCTGTATCGCATACCAGGAAATCGTGCCGGGCTCGGCATTGACCAGCGGTACGGCTGATCGCAGAAAATCAGCGACCTCCTTTTCCTTGCCTGGCTTTGCTTCAAGCGGAACGTAGAGCGCGAATTTGGTCATGACCACCTCCATGGGCACCCTATCGTGCCGCAACCCACTGTAGCAGGTAAACCGTCAGGCGTTTCGAGATCGACGAAATAAAGGCGTGCCATACGAAAAGCACGCCTAATTTAGGGGTCGGAACAAGATCAGTTCGAAATCGTACGAGGCTTTTAACAACTAAAGACAGCTAACACCTTGTAATATAAAGCATGCGTTTTTCGGTCAGTCCCGAAGGAGATAAGTATGTCTGAAATGCTGCTGGCAACGCTTTCCAATATTCGGACAGTTGAAGACATGGTCGCCGCGTTTAGGAATGAGAAGCATTGCCGTCGTTTGCTGGAAGGTATGGTATGGCCGAATGGCAAGGTCTGCCCCGCCTGTGGGTAGAAGCGCTCGATCGCGATAGCTGGCCGCGACGTGGACAAGCGGCGTGCGCGGCCGGGTCTCTATCAAGGGCGTGCCCTCGGTCCGTCTCGCCGAGAGACTTGGCGTGAGCCAACCCACAGCCTGGAGGATCGGTCATGCGGTGCGTCTCATGGTCGCGCGCGAGAACATGCTCGACGGCACGGTAGAGTTTGACCATTTCTAACTCCGCGGCGGTCCACATCGACCCGGAGCTTGTTGTCCCTTTGCCGAATAAAACCCTTTTTTGGCGCTTCAGGCCGGGTTGTTGAACGGCGCTTGGATTTTTGCAAGGTTTTGTCAAACAAGATCAGCTATTCAGAGGCAAAAAAGGGATCTAAAGCGCTTTTGCTACCGCTCTATGACAAGGTCGCTTTAAGGGCTTCGAGCTAAGCAGCCTAACCGTGCTCACGCAAAAGAGCTGCTTGCTGCTCAAGTAAAGTCGCTGCTTCCTCGATGCTCATATGAGTGACACAGAGATGCACGGCGCATTCCAGAAAACGGACGGAAGATCGTTTGAGGTATGCTCGCTGTTGGTCCTCACAGATCCGTTTAATGAAATCTTCTCGGTCTTCTTCGGTGGACATAGTGAACTCGCTACGAGATTGTGGACACAGGTTTTCTTGGCGCCGGGTCCGTCACTTGGCGCCATTCAATTCATGATCAGCAGCGTCTAGACTGCCCCTTTCGGACTGAGCCAGCCTAGTCATCGCCAGAGCGACCTAAAAAATATACCTGAAGTTGCAGCAGTTTTTCTCAATATCGCCATCACGCATTTTTTTAGGTCGGCCACGGAATAACCAGCGGCCTCCGCTTTCAACCAAAGCGCCTCTGCCTCAAGTTGGAAGTCAGATTTTTCCGTTGCGTCCTTTTGGAAGCTCACCAGTCCCGGGATTCTGGATTTCACCCAATTTTCGATAACTTGCATGGCCGCTCCGGGCGGTTCTTCGTTGCAACCGTATTCAGCATGACTATGGCCTGAGCACGACCTTGATCACCCCATCCTCCTTGTCGCGGAATTTCTTGTACATTTCAGGCGCGTCCTCAAGCGAAGCTGGGTGCGTCACTACAAAGCTGGGATCGATCTCTCCCGCCTCGATTTTCTCGAGGAGAGGCTTTGTATATTTCTGCACATGGGTCTGACCCATCTTCAAGGTAAGTCCCTTGTTCATCGCCGCACCTATCGGAATTTTATCGCCCATTCCTACGTAGACGCCCGGAATGGATATCGTGCCGCCTTTCCGACAACTCATAATCGCCTCGCGGATCACGTGCACCCGATCGGTGGCGAGGTACAGGGCTGCCTTTGCCTTATCGAGCAGAGCGTCAGCAGAGCCGTGGCCTGATGCCTCGCATCCGACCGCATCGATGCAACTATCAGGGCCACGGTTTGCCGTGCGTGACATGAGTTCATCATACACATCCGTCTCAGAGAAATTGATGGTTTCGGCCCCACCCGCTTCCGCCATGGCGAGGCGTTCAGCTACTTCATCGATGGCGATCACACGCCCTGCACCCATCATGAGAGCGGAGCGAATTGCGAATTGTCCGACTGGGCCACATCCCCAGATCGCCACCGTGTCCCCAGGCTGGATCTGCGCATTTTCAGCAGCCATGTAACCTGTGGGAAAAATGTCTGAGAGGAAGAGTGCCTGCTCATCTGATACGCTGTCAGGCACCTTGATCGGCCCGACATCCGCCATTGGGACGCGGAGGTATTCTGCCTGACCGCCGCTGTATCCGCCGAGCATATGGCTAAAACCGAACAGTCCGGCTGGAGAGTGGCCCATCGCCTCGCGTGCGATCTCTGCGTTGGGGTTTGTGGTGTCACAGCAGGAATACATTCCCTGCTTGCAAAACCAGCAGTCGCCGCAGCTTATCGTAAAGGGAACAACGACGCGGTCGCCGATTTTAAGGTTGGTGACATCTGAACCAAGTTCGATGACTTCGCCCATGTTTTCATGGCCAAGGATATCGCCACTTTCCATTGTTGGCTGATAGCCATCCAGAAGATGCAGGTCAGAACCGCAGATCGCGCAGCAGGTTATTTTGATGATCGCGTCTCGAGAATGTAGGATTTTCGGATCGGGGACAGTATCGACGCGAACGTCACCTTTTCCGTGCCAGCAAAGTGCGCGCATATCTAAACCTCCGTTGATGATGTCTCACAACTGAATGAACCACCAGATGTTCCCAGTGCGATCGACGATTGACGGCCAGAGTGACTAAGGAAATGCTTTCGCGAGCCATGTGACGGCCATGATGGATCGTTTGATGCAAATTAACGACGGCTCACGTCCTCAAGTGCTCCGCCAGTCGCCTCGCGTTTTTTATGGAGCACCATTCGCGATCATTGTTGAAATCACGTCGTCTCAGCTCCGCTCGTTCGGATCCGATCTGCCCAAATCAATAGCTCCTCATCGCTCTAGTCATGACGATACCAAGTTTGGGTTCATGGAAAAGGACGTAGACATCATCGACCGTCCGTACCCACTCGTCCGGCAACCCAGGGCCGCTGCATGAGCGGTGGATCGCTCCGGCAGCCTTCAAGGCATTGGATACATCATCGTGTTCCTCCACTCTTGTCCCGAAACTCAACCACGTTTCGACCTGAACGATCAAATTGCGATAGGGTCAGGTGCAAAGTCTCTTCACTATACCGGACGCTCGGCGGCAGCTGAAACAGGAAGCAACCCATTTGTTGACCGAGGAGATCGGCAATATATGCGAAGTCCTCCACCAACATTTCCGTGTCTTCGACGCGCTTGACGTGCGTGGTAAGTTCACAAACCTTGACCGTGTAGACAAAGTCAGGCCTCGCAGGATGGCCGGCCAACTATGGGCTGTGGATCTGGGGCGGCGAAGTGGTCGTGATATTTGCACAGGGCCTTCTGGGCAGCGAAGGCAAGATTCACGCTCGAGATCGCAATCATCCCTTCCGCCCGCGACAGGCCCGCAGTCTGGATGGTGGTTTCTCTTCGACAATCGAGCCCTTCAACGGAGAAATTCCGGGCGGTGAAACACTGTCCGCCGATGAGCACGTGGTCGAGGAGCGCCGGGTCCAAGAGAATATTCTGCGTGGTCGCGATCTGAAGGTCATGGACTTGCCAATTAATTTTCTCGATCCAGAGACGATCGTCATGGCAGCTCGAACGGGAATTCGTGGAGGAGCCATCAGCTGGTTTTATGTCAGTCGTGACCGTGCACGCTCTTTGGAATGGTCCGTACGCAATCGACGAAATGGCCTTACGCGGCATATCTGCGCGCACCGATATTGTTCCGCTGGGCCAGCATGATGCCTTGTCCATGTGACATCGACCAAATCCAAGGGCGAGGAAGGCAGGGTGTTTTGCGCGCGCACCCAAGATGGTTGGATAAGCTTCGAGTTTCAAAATTTTCTTATGGACGAAACCGAGGGCTTTGCCATGCCAGCCTCCGTCCGGCTGTCAGGGGGGGAAGATTGTCGCGGTCGTTCGCCGCGGTTTGGGCGACGATGGCTGGATCGAGACATTTCATTCCGAGGACCTTGGAAAGAACTGGAGGAAGATTGGTCACCCGGTTCACACCGGGTATGGTGGCAACCCGCCGACGTTGTCCCTGCTCGGCAACGGGCGCCTGGTTCTCGTCTACGGATACCGCGACAAGCTTTACGGCATCCGATACCGCACTAGCGGCGATGGCGGTGTTTCATGGTCATTCGAGGCAGTCCTACGAGATGACGGTGGTGCGCCCGACCTTGGATACCCGCGGACTGTTATGGGACCGACGGATCGCTCCTTCTGTCCATTATTTCAACTACGGCGACGAGACCGAACGTTTTATCGCTGCTTCGATATTCCGGCCATTCCTCGATCAAGATTCCCCCGAAATCGCCCAGACCACACCAACTGGAGCCGTGGATGCTGGCGGAACCAAATGATCTGTCGTGAGTTGAATCGCGCATTTCAACCCATCAATGGAGAGCACGATGGCCGAGAAAACTTTGGATGACCTGTTCCTTAATACCCTCAAGGACATTTATTTCGCTGAGAAACAGATCTTAAAGACGTTGCCGAAAATGGCTCGCGCTGCACAATCGCCGGAGGGCAAGGCAGCCTTCCTCAAGCATAAGGACGAGACCGAGGGCCAAATCGAGCGCCTGCAGCAGGTTTTCGAGATTATCGGCAAGCCGGCTCGCGGCAAGACCTGCGAGGCAATCCAGGGCATCATTTCCGAAGGCGAGGAAATCATCGAGGAATTCAAGGATTCCGTTGCACTGGACGCCGGCCTCATCTCGTCGGCTCAAGCCGTCGAGCACTATGAGATTGCTCGCTACGGGACGCTCAAATCGTGGGCTGCACAGCTTGGCTATACCGACGCCGTCGCATTGTTCGACGCCAACCTTCAGGAAGAGCTGGCAACGGATCAGAAGCTCACCGAACTTGGGGAAATGTCGGCCAACCCCAAGGGCGCGAAGAAGAAGGTCGCCTGATTCCGTCTCGCCAATCGTCTAAAAGGGCCGTCTCATACCAGGCGGCCCTTTTTTTTGTTGCCTACGCCCCGGTTCGGCATTCGGGGCGGCGACAGGCTTCGATTCCGGGAATCTCGGGACCGCAAGCATATCGAAAGAACAGCGATCAACGGCGGTCGACAGGAATTCACTCTGCCAGTTGTGAAAGGGCTGACGAATTCCAAAGAAATCACCCGCTTAGCCCAGGGTTGGACAAAAACTCTCCTTCATGGATTTCAATCACTTGCAAAGGCGGTGTCCCACTTTTTTGACCGTTTGCGGGCGCTCGGCGCAATGGCTGAGGCTTTCGACCAGATAAGCGCCGCGATCGTGCACCGGATCACCGGTAAACCGGGCCGCTGTCTGATGCTGCCGAAAAACAGCAGTGTCCAAAAGCCCACGAACCTTCGGATGCGAAACAAGACGGACGGGTGGTGCGGAGGTGCGCGACCGGAGACCTTTGGAAGGGTCATCAGATAGGCATGGAGATCCTTTACATCAGCAACTGTTATGCCCGTGAAACTCGTATAGGGAAAAGGACGGCTAATATTGCTGGCCTTTGGGTGACACGCCGCCGATGAGCGCGTTGGCAAGATCCACCACCGTCCATCCGCCGATGCCGTCAACGGGGTCCGGGGAAATATTCGGCGGCCGGAATGTCCCGGATGGAGAGGCGAGCGCCAGCCCGCCGCCAAGCCTCAGACGGTCTGGTTGTCCCGGAGTTGCATTACAGGAAGCGCAATCGCCGGCGTTGAAAATAAGTTGGCCGCGAGCCGGATCTCCCTGCGCTTCGAATTGACGATCCCCGGGCGAAAACGGTGGGCTGGCCATCGTCACATCCGGGGGGCGCTACTGTCGTTTGCTGAGATCTTCGTAAGCCGGTCGCTTGTCTACGACCGCGCCTGAGACCGCCCGGTGTCTGACAGTCAATTAGAGCAATAGCAGGAAACTGCTGACCATTCTATCCTTGATCTTCCGCTTGAGCAGCCATTCGGGCCATTGCCGGGAGGATGCGCCGCAGCTAAAGTTGGGCTGCAACTCCCCGACTAAATTTTTCGAATGTTCGTGCGATGTTCAGTCGGCCACGCATGCCTTGGCATGCCGGAACTGACGCCGACACCTGCTTCGTAAGTCAGTACCTCCACCAG
>UBTA01000163.1 GCA_900468065.1 Hyphomicrobiales bacterium
TTTTATGGGGCAACTCCAGTGGGATGGCCTACGCGCTTACGTTATAGATCCGCCCGAGAGGGTTCAGGTGTGACGGTTATCCATAATCGCCGTCCGACGGGCGGTCGGAAACTTAACCCGTCTCCGGAGCGCGTGACCGCTTCGGGCACCTGTCATTCTCACTATTATGGGGGATTGACGTTCTGCCGCCTTGCGCCAAATCTGTGCGAAACTGAGGGGCAGCAATGGCTTACGACTGGGATGGAAAACGAACCCGACTGATGAAAGCGGCACGCTTTACGACGGGCGCTGCGCTCACACTGGCAATTCTAGGCCTTCCAGTTCTCATAGTTGTTTGATATCGCCCTGCGGCTTCATGAAGTGATACGAGAAGCTAAAGTATCCGGCCGCTCTCGGTCAGCCGGCGCTCGGGTGTTGCCCTTTACGTTGAGGTTGCGATGATGCCTGAATGCTCGCTTAACCGGCCAGCGACCTGATCACTTCCCGCCTAATGAATTCCCTGGCCTCATCGACTTCGGGCGATTCGTATCCGTCGGCCAATTTTCCATAATAGCTGTATGAACTCGCAACGAACTCTTGAAGGTTCAATGTCTCTCCGACCTTTACCTGGAAGACAAAATTCCCAGCGATGTCGCGTGCTATGCCGGGATAAATCGGCCAAACTGCGCCCGCGCCAAGCTCATCGGCAGGGCAGTCAGCATCATCGTGAGTTGGAACGCCGGCCATTGCCAAGGCCTGCTTCGCCGCCTCGAATAGAAGCTCCACTCGTGGGTGGTTGACTGAGTGCATGAAGATACCGCGGGATAGGGTTTGGGTGTGATCATGCCCGGTCTCACCAACATGCTCGTAAAGAATTGGCAACATCGTCGCGTACGCGGCTCTGTAGCCGAGAGAGGCATAGGTGAAACTATTGAATAGCGCGCAGGCCCGTTCTTGGCTGAGCCCCTCAAGATAAGCCGCTGCAGTTATTGCCGAATGATAAGAGAACATGGCCCCATTGAGATAGGTACCATTGCACAAGATGTAGCAGAGATCAGGGTGAAAGCCACCGAATACGAATCCTGGATATACCACCGCCCTATGCCCAGCCTCACGAAGCTGCTGGATCGCAAAGGGACCGGCGAGATCATCGGGCTGCTGAACCAGCAGGATATCGGCCGGATCAATTTGTGACGTCAACCTAGCCTTGCCTGCGTCATCGGCCTGCATAATTGTTCTGATGTCGAGCGCTCGTACGTCAGCTCTCTTTGTCAGACTTTGGACGCTCCTCGCTACACCACGTGCCTGGCAGTTCCCAACTACCCAGATGGTCATGTGTCAATCGCCTCTTCGTCGCATACGATACCTTCTATCTTTCGCATCTGCCGCTCGGCCGCCTCCATGTCGATGGAGCTGGGTCGGGGCTCACTGGAGACTGCGCTCGCAGATGACGAATAAAAGTGACGCCCGAAGATGCTCATCACGTGTGCAACGCCATCGCTTGTTAGTTCCCTTAAATCATCCGCAAGAAAGCGGTGACGCGAATGCGGCCCTGTGATGATTTCGTAGGACGGGAAATAGACGGAGAGCGGGTCAAGCCTAGTTGCGTGTTCGGCGACAACCCGAAGCGCAGATTTGCTGTATGTCGTAGCAACGAGGACATGGCTCTTTTCGTATGTCGCAACAAGCGGCACAGGAGAAACCGTGAAGATCATCCGAAGTGACGGGTTTATGGTCCGTACATATCGGGTGAAGGTGCGCAGGTCTGCGATCATTTCCTCAACGTCAAAGTTGTGGAACTCGTAGTCGTCAAAGTTGGCGGGACTTCCGGCGACGCCCGGTGCAAGTGGGAAAACTGCGCCGTCCAGTTTCGATCTCCAGCCTTCCGTCAAGCCGAGGGTGAAAATGAACACGTCTGCCGTGTCAAACATTTCTCTTACCGCGGTGAGATGGCGCTCCCTGTCATCCCTAACGGCCTCGACACTTTCGAACCCTCCTGGCTCAACCTGCGGGCGAAACGGATCGACATATTTGCCGTCTTCGCGGATCCATGCGTCATCAATCGGCGTAAAAAGACCGTGAGCCCGCTGAAAAAGCTGCAGGAGTTGCCTTGTGGTGTAGATGTTCCCGAACCTGGCCGGGAAGACCGTATAGTTTAGACGAACGTCGCCACCTTCCGTGACGAGGTAGTTATAGCCGCTTGATGACAAGTTCCGGGCGATGTGCTGTGCAAAACAACTTCCGGCCGTCGCTATCCTGTCGTCCGTCGAGAGGTGGAAAGGAACCGAGATGACGGGGTCGACGTCTTCGGCCTCAATGGAGGCCACCGATTTCCGCCAAAATGACGTGTCTGGAAGACCTCGATAAGGGTTGGTCATTGGAATTTATACCGCGATGTTCATTTTTCTGCGGCGACATTATCCCTTGCAGATGAGGAGTGGCAACCCTCGTTATATGCCGAGGGCCGCAACAACTAGTCGAGGATCACTTGCGCTTCGTCCGCGCCTATTCCTCGGTGTCTTCCATGCCGATCCGTCAGCTTCGACACATCCCAACCGTTTCAGGATGGTCTTAGCCCTCAACCAGGTCGACAGAAAGCCGGTGCCGGCGAACAAACCATCGGGCGTGCGTAGCGTGGCGTAGACGCAGCACGGTTCAGGATGATGTCCCATGATTGGACACGGATCCGCCATTGGGCCGGAGATGGTCTCGTTCATGGGGTGTCCTTTGATTGTCAGGGGTGTGGGTGCCGAGGGGAATCAATCCCGCCGTAGTTGCGGATTCGGGAGATGGCGTGCTAAGCGATCTGAAATGCCAATTTCACAATCGCGGCACTGAGAGAGCACAATGAACGAGCAAGATAATCAGGACGTTCTGAGCAGCCATAAGAGCAAGTGGGATGCGCTCGCAAAAGAGAACGACCGGTACTACGTCAGGTCGGTTGATCATGTGCAGTCGGACGAGGAGTATGAAGAGAGCGGTCAAAAGCACGCCGACGGCTATCTCGTGAATGATCCAACCATTCAAAAACGGCTGGCACCCCTTTCTGATCGAACACTTTTAGAAATCGGCTGCGGCTCTGGGCGGATCACAAAGACCTTCGCCAAGAGGTTCAAGTATGTCGCCGCGCTAGATATCTCGAGAACGATGCTTGAGAAGGCGCGCGGCTTTGTTGACAGCGACAATGTGATCTATCTTGAAAGCAACGGGGAGGACGTGCCGCTGCTTCCTGAAAGTGTCGATGTCGCATTTTCGTTCATCGTCTACCAGCACTTCCCGAACAAGGCATCGATCGAGCACTCTTTCAAACAGGTCAATAGAGCGCTGAAACCCGGCGGATTGTTCAAAGTCCAGATCCGTGGGATTGCCAACCCTAACCCTAACCATTGGGCATGGGGTCCGCACTTCCTTGAAACTGAGGTGGCGGAATTAGCACTTTCGACAGGTTTTAAAATAATCAGCAGCATAGGAGCGGGCACCCAATATTATTGGCTTCTGCTCGAAAAATGACAGGGGCCAGTAATACTGGGTAACATCGGCAAAACGCCAATTTATCCGGCGTGAGAACTCAAAGCTTCGCCAAGATTCGCCCTCGCGTGCTCTTCGGTATCAGGCGCTTCTTCGCCGTTAACTACGGTCGGCAAGACGACATGCTCCCCGTCGATCATCCATTGGTACTCACCAATGTGATACTTATTCGCGATCTCAAAGGTCCCTTGGTGAAGGCAGATAGCAAGATACTTCCATCCTTCCGCCTCGGTATTATCGATTGTCGTCGGCAAATTGATGAGGTAGGCACCGAATTGCCAGACGTGCTCGGACTGTTGTTTTGGTTTGGAGATGTCCATTTAGTTTTCCTTTTGCTTTTAGAATGCGCTGACACGCCAACGGATCGATTGAGCGCCGCCTTGCCGGTTTTCGATGTAGATTTTTCAATCGCTGGCCGCAGAAACGTTGATCTTCACGTCTTTGCCGGTTGCGCCAGTGAGTGGCCCGGTGGTAACAGCGAAGCCAGCGCCGATAGCGATCCCGGTGCAAAGCGGGCTGCCACTAGCCCTGAAGAACGCCTGTAGATAGCCACCGACGATGGGCGCCCGAAACTGGATAATTCCGAAGTACTCGCTGGCGGCGTCATCAGCAAGCGCCACAGTCCCGCTATAGAAACCTGGGGCAAAGACTACACCGGTTGGCTTGACGCGGTAAATTGCCGTATGTCGGTGTTTGACCGCCAACCAAGATACATGTCACCGGCCGCGCCAACATGCGCCGCGAAATGAGCGACGGCTGGCAGTAGCGGGCCTCCAGTTCCGGTTCTGGTATGGAACCCGAAGGAGGGAGTATTATCTTCGCCAATCTTGGCGCCGGCCGCTTGGAAGGCTGCAGTCGTTCCGGCATCAACATGCCCTCGGACAGCAACACTCTCAGATGATGATGCGTTGTTTTTGTAGACCGTGCCGAGAACGCCAGTCAGAAGGCCCGTATGGGTGCCACCGTTTGTGCTTTCAGCAAAGCCATAGAGGGAGCGGATGTTACCCTGTCCTGCCGTCGCGCCATGATCGGCCTTCGAAGTGGTCGAGGCAGAGCTCCTCTTTCATCTGCTGATGTGCCTGCTCGCAGACCCATCGCGCCTTGATGGCGGCCGCCAGCGCTTTCAGCGTGGCGTATAGCGCGGCGATCTGGATGAGAGGCGCGCGACAATCTGGATGAGAATCCTGTGTGTCGCTGGCTGGGTGAGTTTATCTGTTTGATTGACGCTCGCAAGCGCGCATTGCCTCGCCTGAACTGCTCCCTAAAATTGGTTTGTTGCCTCAGCTAATTTGCTCCCGAAGAAACAACCTCAGGGGCTATGATGAGGAAGGTAAGCATGGCGACACGTGCGGAATTGGTGGGGGCGATTAGTTGGCGCTATGTGTCAGGGGGGCGGGCCGAGAAGGCAAGGATGTTGGACGAGTTCGTGGCCCTCACGGGCTTTCATCGTAAGCATGCGATGCGACTGTTGCGAGGAGACTGCGCGCCTGCGAAGGGTGGTCCTCGACCAGGGCGGCGGATTTACGGCCATGAGGTGCGCGCCGCCCTTGTCGTTGTTTGGGAGGCGTCGGATCGAATTTGCGGGAAGCGGCTACACCCATTATTACCAGCACTGATCGAAGCGATGGAAAGGCATGGACACGGCGATATAGATAGTGAGACGCGTCGGCAATTGTTGACGATGAGCCCAGCGACGATTGATCGCGTCCTCAAGGACATTAAGGCGAGTGCCACCGGGCCGCGTCGCCGGAAAGGATCAACGGCGATCCGGCGTAGCGTTCCAGTTAGGACTTTCTCAGATTGGAATGATCCCGCACCCGGCTTTGTCGAGGCGGATCTCGTCTCTCACTCCGGCCCCTATGCGAAGGGTGCTTTCTCGCAAACGCTGGTGTTGACCGATATCGCCACGGGCTGGACGGAATGTGCGCCGCTGCTGGTTCGTGAGCAAACGGTACTGATCACGGCATTGGCGGAACTGCGCAAGTTCTGCCGTTCCCGCTGCTGGGCTTCGACACGGACAACGACAGCGTCTTCATGAATGAGAGCGTTCACGAGTATTGCTTGCGCGATAATATCGAACTCACCCGTTGCCGCCCCTACCGGAAGAATGATCAGGCATTTGTCGAGCAGAAGAATGGTGCGATCGTGCGCAAGATCGTTGGATACCGGCGCTTCGAGGGACTGCACGCCACACGGGAGCTAGCCAAGCTTTATTCATCAATGCGGTTGTTCATAAATTTCTTTCAGCCGTCATTTAAGTTGAACGAAAAGCATCGTGACGGAGCCAAGTTGATCAAGCGGTATCATCGCCCCGCCACACCCTATCAGCGGCTGCTTGACGATGCACGCACGCCGGAAGATTCGCGCCTTCGCCTCAAGGCGATGTACCTGACGCTCGATCCGGTTCGGCTGCGCGACATACGCCTGGCACAAGAGAGATTGGTCGAAATCGCTGACAAGCCTGATGGTTCTCCTGCCACAGACGGCGAAGCATTGCCGCTTGAAGACTTTCTGTCCGGGTTACGGATTGCTTGGCGTGGTGGTGAAGTGAAACCAACCGCCCGCTCCAAGCCAGCGGCCAAGCGAGAGCGGCGGAGGCCCGATCCTCTACTCGCGGTCACTGCCGAGCTCGAAGAATGGTTCGAGGCGGAGCCTTGGCGAACTTCACGAGAGTTGCTTGAACGCTTGCAGGTCAAATACCCCGGCGTCTATCCTGACGGCCTCATTCGGACCGTGCAGCGTCGAATGGAGATCTGGCGCATTGCACAAGCCAATGCATTGGTGTTCGGGCCATTCGCCGATGCCACGCAGCAGGCGGAAATTGTAGAGGTCGTGCAGTAAGCTCATTCCTGAGCAATACAGAATCAGCAGAGGCTAGATCTCGGGAACAACCAGTGAGGCAATCGAGAACATTTATGTGAGGCAACGGCATTGTTCTTTGGGAACACTCTTGGATGAGGCAATACGATTCTCATCCTGATTGTCGTGCCGCAGTGGCGTTAGTGGGCAAGTTGGACAGGTAGTATTTGCGCTCATCGTTTGATCGCCACTCGCCAACCAGCCAGGCTTCCTCGCCCGGCATGTGCTGTTCCTTGTCGAGAATGCGCTGGGGCGTGCCGTCGGCGATCCGGATGCGCAATGCGGCAAAGCGTGCCGTGAGGCGGCCTTTCGTGCCACGGCGCCAACTGACCTTTTCCAATTTGGAAGTGCTAACACCGTTTCGGCCGCAACCGACAGAATGTCGGGGATCGGATGCTTGCGCGGGCGACCATGTCCGGAGACGGGAAAAATCAATTCGACATCATGGGGAGAGAGATGTACAATCGGCTGGGGATAGACATTTCTCGCTCCGTCATGGCGGACTGGGTTGGCCGCGTGTCCGTTTTGCTTGCGCCGCTCGTCTTGGCTATCAGGGCGCACATCGCCGCGCTTGACCGAATACATACGGACGATACCCCGGTCGATTTTCTCGACCCTGGGCGAGGAAAGACAAAAACTCGCAGGATTTGGGTCTATGTGTTCGACGGACGTGGGATGGGGGAGCCGTCAGTTCCTCGTCGATGAACAAGGCGATCCCGAGATGATCGAGCGTGTCATGGTCGATGAGGCGAAGCGCGTCCCATAGATTCGGCCAACCGAGCAAGCGAAAATGCGTTCGCCGGACGCTAACTAACAAAGGAGCTAAAGCGGCCGACGAAGGGGAGTGGAGTTGACACACCGCCCGCCGGATTGTGGGACCTCAGAGGGTGAGACGCAAGCCGTAGAACTGCCACTCTGCCCGTGTCCCCCTTCCTGAAGCAGCCAGCCGATTGCCAACTGTAGCGCGCAACCGCCGGCAAGCAGCAGCAGTTGAAGCACGATCGGCATATCCGGGTCGAGGGTCATCAACACCGCGGCCCCGAAGGATAATAGGATTCCGGCCGAAAAGACGGCCAGGCTGTGGCGCCCCGCCAGACAGATGAGCCGAAAGCTTGGGTGAGCAGCAGCGGCTTTGACAGTGCCAATATTCCAAGCGAGATAAACGATCGCCAGAACATTGGTGATCCGCAAGGGACCGTCATAGACCTTCGACACCAGTTGATGGTGCAGGCCGCCAAACGGTGAATCGATAAAGCCCAGATGAATTGCAAGATTTGCGGGGATGGCGGCAATGGCAAAAAAGGAAGCTGCGGTGAACACAGCTGCATTGTAGGCTAGGATGGGCTGGCCGCGTCTCATGCGTGCGCCGAGATATATTCCGATCACAAAGATGAACTGCCACGACAAAGGGTCGAAAAACCAGCTCTTGCCTTCAATGGCCGCATTGGGGAAGTTGATATGGCGCAGGCCGACAATGAACCAGATAAGACAGGAAAGTCCAAGCAAAACAGTCTTTGACCAGTCATGCAGCAGAAAGGCGAAGGGGGCGATAAGCAGCAGGGCGACGTACATCGGCAGAATGTCGAGATTGCCGGGCATGTAGCTCAGCGACAGGGCCTGAAGACCATGGTGGATCGGATCCCGCCAGAAATCCGTCATGTCGGCAGCCCAGATGGTCTTATCGAAGGTCATGATGACAAGCGCCGATATCGTCACCATGATTGCCAATAGCAGGAGATGGACACAATAGAGCCGTACCGCTCGCTTCCATGGCTGTGCCACCCGCAGCCCCATATCCGGACGATAGTACGCGAGAGCGCAGGACATGCCGGACAAAAGAACAAAGATCTCTGAGGCGTCCGAAAAGCCGCGCGACTGCTGGAACGTCGGCGAAAACGTGAAGTCTGCATGACCAATGAAAATGAGCAGCAGCGACAGCCCTCGCAGAAGGTCTATTCTGTTCTCCCGTTCGCCGTTCATCGCTGGTTTCCATAATTGCCACAATCGCGGCAGGCGCGATCACCCTCTTCCTAAAGCAAAAAAGTTACGCTCCCGTCTGATGTGACAAGTAGAATTTTAGCGATCGATCTTTTTGGTTAAAACTACACGCCCCTGTGGACGCTCAGCCATTGGCGAACGAGTCACCAAATAAGTTTAAGTCAGTCGCGCCAGCGATTGACAATACACAATCTTCCGTCGCATTAGAGAGCGACCCGTAGAATTCGAACGCTCCGGGCATTGAAGAGCCTCCCGGCATCGCTGGTGAGGCTCTTTTTTGTCACGGGATTTTCAGCCACTGCCGGACACCTGAGACAGCCGTGTCGCTTAGCCCCGACAGGACGATAGGCGGCTCCAAGTTGTGGCCAAAATTGAAGTGTGCAGTTTCCATACGGCCGGCTTTCGGAGCCACTCTTCCGAAAAACTGGTAGTAGGCCCGCCCTCGCCTGCAAGGGCAAGCAGGCACCAGTTCGTCAATGACGGGGCATGATCATCGCGACGCATGCGGTGAGGATTTTTCGTCAAGCTTGGCCGGAGACCGGGCACAGATAGGCGTGCGCTGTCCCGGTGGAAGCCGTAGAAGGTATCCTGCCTCGCCATCGGCCACCTGCTGGCAAGCCCGGCCGAAGGGCGGCGCGCACATCCGGCATTGGCAAGGCGCGTGTGTTTGACTATGGATGCCGCCACGTGCGCATCAGGAACCGGCATGAAGCCGCGATGCGCGTGCGATGTCATTCTGGAGTATGCCATGAAAATCACGATGATCGGTGCCGGTTATGTCGGACTTGTCTCAGGCGTCTGTTTTGCCGATTTCGGCCATGACGTTGTCTGCATCGACAAGGATGCGGGCAAGATCGAGGCGCTGCTTGCCGGACGCATCCCGATTTTCGAGCCCGGGCTTGAGCAACTGGTCGCTGACAATGTCAAGGATGGGCGGCTGAACTTTACGACGGATCTCGCAACCAGCGTGTCCGAGAGTGAGGTGATCTTCATTGCCGTTGGCACGCCGTCGCGGCGCGGCGATGGCCATGCCGACCTGTCCTATGTCTATGATGCCGCCCGAGAGATTGCCGCACATGTGACCGGTTTTACCGTCATCGTCACCAAGTCGACCGTTCCGGTTGGCACCGGCGACGAGGTCGAGCGGATCATGCGCGAGACCAATCGGGAGGCCGATATCGCCGTGGTCTCCAATCCGGAATTCCTGCGCGAGGGTGCCGCAATCGACGATTTCAAGCGGCCAGACCGCATCGTCATCGGCCTCAACGACGAACGCGCCCGTGGCGTGATGACCGAGGTCTACCGGCCGCTATATCTCAACCAGTCACCGCTGCTCTTCACCACGCGCCGTACATCCGAACTGATCAAATATGCCGGAAATGCCTTCCTCGCGATGAAGATCACCTTCATCAACGAGATGGCGGACCTGTGCGAAAAGGTCGGCGCCAATGTGCAGGAAGTGGCGCGCGGTATCGGTCTCGACGGCCGTATCGGCGGCAAATTCCTGCATGCCGGCCCCGGCTATGGTGGCTCGTGCTTCCCGAAGGACACCCTGGCGCTGGTCAAGACCGCGCAGGACCATGACAGCCCGGTACGGCTGATCGAGACTGTCGTTTCGGTCAACGACAACCGCAAGCGCGCCATGGGCCGCAAGGTGATCGCGGCTGCCGGCGGCGACGTGCGCGGAAAGAAGGTCGCGGTGCTCGGCCTCACCTTCAAGCCGAATACCGACGACATGCGCGACAGCCCGGCGATTGCCGTCATCCAGGCGCTGACCGATGCGGGCGCCATCGTCACCGGTTATGATCCGGAAGGCATGGAAAATGCCAAACACGTGATCGACGGCATCACCTATGCCGACAATCCCTACAAGGCGGCCGAGGGCGCAGACGCGCTTGTCATCGTGACCGAATGGAACGAATTCCGGGCGCTTAATCTCGACCGCCTAAAGGTCCTGATGAACACGCCGCTTCTTGTCGATCTCAGGAACATCTATCAGTCCGGCGAGGTCACCAAGCACGGCTTCAGCTATACCAGCGTCGGCCGGCCGGAATAGACCCCGGCACGTCAAGAACCACAAAGACAAGCAAGGGAGCCGGCATGCGCTATCTGATCACCGGAACGGCAGGGTTTATCGGGTTTCACCTGGCCAAGCGGCTGCTGGACGACGGTCATTTCGTGACCGGCTTTGACGGCATGACGCCCTATTACGATGTCCGGCTCAAGGAACGACGCCATGCGATTCTGGCCCGCTCGAACGGTTTCAGGCCTGTGATCGGCATGTTGGAGGACAAGGCGGCGCTGGAACAGGCGACCGAGATCGGCGAACCCGACGTCATCGTCCATCTCGCGGCCCAGGCGGGCGTGCGCTACAGCCTTGAGAATCCCAAGGCTTATGTCGATTCCAACCTGATCGGCTCCTGGAACATGCTGGAGCTGGCCAAGGCCGTGCAGCCCAAGCATCTGCTGCTCGCCTCCACCTCCTCGATCTACGGCGCCAACGAGAAAATCCCGTTTGCCGAGACCGACCGGGCCGACGAGCCGATGACGCTTTATGCTGCCACCAAGAAGTCTGGCGAGTTGATGGCTCACAGCTACGCCCATCTCTACAAGGTGCCGACGACGGCCTTCCGCTTCTTCACCGTCTACGGTCCCTGGGGCCGCCCGGACATGGCGCTGTTCAAATTCGTCGAGTGCATCCTCAACGGCCGACCGATCGAAATCTATGGCGAAGGCCGGATGAGCCGCGATTTTACCTATATCGACGATCTCGTCGAAGGCATCGTCCGGCTGATGGGCGTCATTCCGGCGGAGGACAACCGCGTCGAGGACATCGATACGCTATCGCGCCATGCACCGTTCCGGGTGGTCAATGTCGGCGGCGGCCAGCCGGTGGAGCTGATGCGTTTCGTCGAAACCGTCGAAGCCGCTGTCGGGCGCCCGGCGATCCGCACGATGCTGCCGATGCAGCAGGGCGATGTGCCCAGAACCTTCGCAGCACCCGATCTTTTGAACGCGCTGACGCAGTTCAAGCCATCGATCTCGGTGGAGGAAGGCGTCAAGCGCTTCGTCGAGTGGTATCGCGCCGAAATGGCCACGGGCTAAGCCGGGCGCCGTTTTCAGCGATCTCCGCCGCTGCCGGGACATCTTGACGGGACGGGTGTCAATCCGCGATCTTCATCAGCTTGCCCTTGCGGGTACCGCACTTTTCCGGCGCCGCACATTTCCAGGATTCGACGCCGTGATATCGACTTTCGCCATCCTTGCAGCCCCCGCCGGTTCCCGGTGTAGCGCGCTTGGACACAAGGGTGGCAGGGCCCCC
>UBTA01000182.1 GCA_900468065.1 Hyphomicrobiales bacterium
GGACCGGCATAGCCGCCGTACGATAGCGTGGCGCCAGGCCGTGGAAAGTCATGGCGAGCAGGCGTTCCACCGAACTGCTTGTTGCCGCGACGATGCACTCCAGATCGCGCAGCACGGGTTCTCGCTCCAGTTCCAGCGCGGGTCGAGCCCACCCGACACCATCTCTCAGCACGGCGCTTACCGATTATAGGTGTGTTTAGCCTCACGAGCCCCTCCCGTGCCGCTGCAACCACGCCCCGTCTCAACGCTTCTTGCCTCGAACGCGGGCACCAATGAAGCTTTTCTGTTTCTTGTGGACGCAAAGAAAACTGTCGATCTATGCCAAGATTGCCATTGCGCCAGTGATCAGCAAGATGTTCAAACGCTGCTACTCGCTGCGTGCCGTCGCGCGATGACGTTGTCCTCGCGCCAGTTCGACAAAGCGACGCTTGATCTCTTCAAACAGCGCCGGCGGTAAGGGTCCAAGATAACCGGTCTCTGTGTCTGTGGGCCTCACATCCGGTCCCGGCCAAACAAACCGGTTGCTCTCCGTCAAAACAATCCAAGATCGTTGATCGTCTAGTCCGAGGCGCCGCCTTGTGACTGGCGGAATCTCGATCGCCTCTATCGGATCAGAGGGCGGCGAGTGCGTGATCGGCAAAACCCGAACGGCTGGTGTTCCATCGTCCAACATCCCAACAATCGCCAACACCAGAGCCGGGCGATCCTTGTCGCCCTCCTCGCGCCCTTCGAGATGCTGCCAATGCCAGAGATACGAATACCGGAAGACCCAGCCGACCTTAGGTTCAGTCGGCAGCATGCTTGCCCTTCACCAGTTCGACATCGAGACGTTCAAGACCGGGCTCCATACACGACGCTTCGATGGCGGCGAGTTCCTCGTCACCAAGGCCTGTCGTCAATTCCACTCGACGATCCCGTTTCGCCAGACGAACGTAATCCTCATAGGCGATCAGTACGGTGCGTGGCCGGCCATTCTTGGTTATAATGACCGGCTCTCGCACTGCGGCGTCCTGATAGGCGCCAAAGTTCTTGGATACGGCAGCAGCCGTTACGGTCGATGTCATTATCGCCTCCTGTTTTCCGTAAAATACGGGATTTCCGGGTTTTACTCAAGAGCTTTTGAGTTTCGAGAATTCTACCCCTTCCCTCCCCGATTGCCGACACCGCTCTGTCAGGTTATCTCGCCTGATTTGCCTCGTTATGATAGCGTCGGGTCCTCCCACTTGAACCAAGGGTTAATCCTTGCCCATAAACCGCTCAATATCCATCGCGTTCGCTCCTCTGTTTCTCACTGCGCCCGCTTTAGCGATCGAGCTTGGGCTGCCGGCGCAATGCGAAATCGGCAAAACATGCTTTGTACGAGGCCTTGGCTTACTCTGGCAATGGATGTCTGCAGTCGGATGGTGACAGGGTTCTATCTGATGATGGACGCGCCCTCCCGACTCTCGACCAGTTTGTGCTTGCTACACTCCGTCTTTGGCAAATCGCCTTGGTTAAGAGAGCGCGAGATCATTGAGCCGTGGCCCGTCGCCGGCCTCCCTGAGATATTACATGTCGACAACGGCAGCGACTTCAGGAGCCGCGCTTTTAAGAGGGGGTGCGATGATGCTGGCGTTGCGATCGCCTGGCGACCACCGGGCGAACCGCGCTTCGGCGGGCATATCGAGCGGCTGATCGGCACCCAAATGGGAAGACTCCACTTGCTACCCGGCACTACTTTCAGCAATGCACAGGAGCTTGGCGAATACGATTCGAAACGGCATTCGGCGCTGACGCTGCGCGAACTCGAGCGATACATCGCCCTCGACATTGTCGGTAACTACCATCAGTCAATCCACCGCACTCTGGGCCGTCCACCCATCGCGGTGTGGCGCGAGCACGAGGGTGAAATTCCGCTCCGCTTGCCGCAGGACCGAATGCGATTTTGGCTGACATTCCTGCCCGAGCAGGAGCGTACATGGCAGCCTACCGGGATCCATCTCTTTGGAATGCGCTATTGGTCAGCAGCCCTGAGTGCCGACGTCGGGACTGCAGATCGCAGGCTGCTCGTCAAATATGACCCAAGGGATATGTCTCGTGTCTTCGTGCGACGACCATCAGGCAGCTTCGTGGAAGCTCGTTACGCCGATCTCACCTTGGCTTCGGTAACGCTGCACGAAGCATTAGCTGCGAGGCATACTCTGCTGGCGAAAGGGCGACGAGTCAACACCCGCACAATCGTTGGTACAGCGATTGAGCAACGCAAACTGGTGGATGCAGCGGTAAAGGCGACAGATACAGTACGACGAGGCCGCGCTTCTAGCTCAAAAACGAAAGTGGATGGCAACGGTTGGGGCTCGCTTCGGGGGATCGACTCCAGCAAACCTGTAGCCCGCTTCGACAGCGCTATAGAAGAGATATCAGACTGTTCGCGTCAGTCACTTGGTTCGTCACAGTTGCACTTAATCTGAGATTCTCGGCCGAGAGAATCTCAGATTAAGTGCCAAACGGGAAAACAACTGCGGCAATCTCACGGTTAACTGCCAAACGACAAACGGCGATTACGTTGCGGTGACGGTCCAGTTCTCAGCGAATGCGCCGGGCAAATCCATAGCGATGGCCGGGATCGATGTGTTGAGAATCGAGAACGGTACGATCCAGGAAGTATGGGTTTTGGCGATGAGGAGCGGATGGCAAAGGCCGGAGTTCCTGACGCCATGCGAACCTCTCGCACGAAGCCGGAAATTGCCCTTCACGAGATCGGCCGGTGGACCGCGGTCGGTATCCGGTTCGGCACAGTGCTCGCTGACGCAGGATACGGCCTATCCGCGGCATTCCGCCAGGGACTGAGTGGACGCGGCCTCACCTGGGCGGTCGGCATCCCAAAGCATCAGAAGGTCTATCCCCACGATGTCGAATTGATTTTTCCTATCTCGGGTCATGGACGTCCGCGCAAGCACCCGATCCCTAACATCCTGTCCGTTGCCGCCGAAATGATGTTAGCGGCTGAACGTTGGAAAAAGGTCAGTTGGCGCCGTAGCACGAAAGGTCGCCTAACAGCACGCTTTGCAGCATTGCGCATCCGGATCGC
>UBTA01000031.1 GCA_900468065.1 Hyphomicrobiales bacterium
CAAATTTGCTCTTTGCCATGGGGTCAAGTTTCCTGTGATCAATGAGAATGCACCATACCGGCGGCGCCGGTTTGGGGAGGCGTTTAAGGGTTTCGGGCGGAATGCGCAAGACTTAATTATTTTGCGCGCCGTCAGGCCCTTGCGGCCTGGATGATGCCTATGTGGGGATGGTGACGCCCGATTCCAATGCCAGCCGCATCAAACGCGAAAACTGGATCAAATCAACGACTTGCTGATTAATCTTGAAGCGACGCAATAGGCATAGCAGATTGTGGGAGCATTTTGATGGAGCGGGTAGCGGGAATCGAACCCGCGTATTCAGCTTGGAAGGCTGCTGCTCTACCATTGAGCTATACCCGCGGGTCAAGATCCGTCTGACAGAATGGTGGAGGGAGTTGGATTTGAACCAACGTAGGCTGAGCCAACGGATTTACAGTCCGTCCCCTTTAACCACTCGGGCATCCCTCCATTATTCTGTCGGGATCAAGCGACCAAGCTTTGCAGATCAAAGTGTTGTTTGCCGGGGCAAGTCAGCCCTTCAATCTGCGCCGGGTATATGACGGTCCCGTTTCATCCTGTCAACACGGCGTCTCAGAAAAAGTTGGGAAAATCGCGATAAAGATTGCCAGCCGCCGATTTCGCGAAAAACGGTTCCACGCGAACCGCATCGTCAGTATAAGACGGGTATGAGCAAAGATAATCCGGGCGACAAGAACGCCAAAGACACCCATTACGCCACCCTTCGCCGCGCGCATCGCGATGGCAAACGCGAACGCGGCGAGATTCCAACACCCGTGCAGGACAAGCGCAAGAGAAGTGCCGCACCAGACTGGAAGGCGCCGCAACTGGCGCCGGACCAGGTGCTGCTCTACGGCATCCACACGGTGCGTGCAGCCCTCGACAATCCCGAGCGCAAGATCGCCAAGCTTTCGGTAACGCAGAATGCGCTGGTGCGGCTGGAAACCGGCCCGGTCGAAGACCTCGGCTTTCCCGTGGAAATCGTCACGCCGCAGGACCTCGACAAGATTCTGGGACCTGACGCCATCCATCAGGGCGCGATGCTGGAAACCGTGCCCCTGCCCGTCCGCAGCCTCTCGGCGCTCAACGACAGCCCGTTGATTCTTGTCCTCGACCAGGTGACCGATCCGCACAATGTCGGTGCCATCATGCGCTCGGCCGTTGCCTTCAATGCCGGTGCATTGATCACGACGCAGCGTCACAGCCCGACCGAATCCGGCGTCATGGCCAAATCGGCCTCCGGCGCGCTGGAAATGATCCCCTATATCCAGATCACCAATCTGGCCGACGCGCTGGAAGAGCTGCACAAGCTCGGCTTCGTTTCGATCGGTCTTGATTCGGAAGGCCCAGAGCCGCTCGAACAGGCACTCTCCGGTGCCAAGATCGCACTCGTTCTCGGCGCCGAGGGCAAGGGATTGCGGCAGAAGACACGCCAGACCGTCAGCACGCTTGCCCGTCTTGAAATGCCGGGCGCCATCAAGTCGCTGAATGTCTCCAATGCTGCCGCGATCGCCATGTATGCGGCACGCGGCCATTTGGCCAAAGGCTGAACGGCAGCTACCGGGTCAAAGGCAATAGCGCAACCGACAACCGGGCTTCGGGGCATTCGTCCCGGAGCTTGCGCCACGTCATGACGTTGAGCTCTTTTTCACAGCGCGCCAGATAGGCGGTGTCACCTACCCGGATACAGGTCGTCTGGCCAAGTTCGAGTTTCGAACCATCCCGGTTTCGGCACGTGCAAATCGGATCAGCAGCAAGGGACGCACCCGGAGGGGTTCCGGCAAGGGCCGAAACAAGCGCGAACATCAGGAGTGCCGGAACGCTTTTCATAAGCAGAGTGTAATACAAAAACTCCGGGCGTCCAGTCCCGGCCGGCCGCCGATTCGTGCGGGCTACCGATGCTGGATTTCCCCAGCCAAAATCTTGAACTCAGGCCTTCTTCAGGAACTCTGTGCGCAGCACCAGGCCTTTGATCTTGGCATGACGGCATTCGACCTCGTCCGGGTCGCCGGTCAGGTGAATGCCCTTGATCATCGTGCCACGCTTCAAGGTCTCGGACGTGCCCTTGACCTTGAGATCCTTGATCAGGGTGACGTTATCTCCCTCGATGAGGATCGTGCCGTTGCTGTCCCTGACATCCGTCATTGCCATTCCAATCTGTATTCTGCCGGCCGGGGCCGTTTGACCCGGGCTCTACCCCCTCGCAGCAGGCGTGTCCAGCCTAGGTTTCAACAGCGTCGACAGGTCACGAAAAGCCGGGCAGCGGGTGCCCGGCTTTCAATTCACACAGATCCGGCCAGTTAATCAGGCCGCGATATCGAAATGCCCCCGGCCGGCGATGGCCTTTTCGGCTTCCGAAATCGCCGCTTCCTTGGAATCCGGGCTGATGGCCAGGCCTTCGGCACGGACGAATTCGACATTGGTGATGCCGATGAAACCGAACACGGTGGAGAGATAGGTTTCCTGGTGATCCATGGCGCTGATCGGCGACGCACCGGAATAATGGCCACCACGGGTCGAGGCCACGATCACCTTCTTGCCCTTGGCCAAGCCTTCGACACCTGCTTCGGTGTAGCGGAACGTCGTTCCGGCTACGAGGATGCGGTCGATCCAGGTCTTCAACTGGCTGGGAATGGCGAAATTGTACATCGGCGCACCGATGACGACGACATCGGCAGCAAGAAACTCGTTAAGCGAAGTACGGCCGGCATCAAGCTCGGACACCAGCGTCGCGTCCAGGCCTTCCGGATTGGCGGAAGCTGCCATCAGGTGCGAGCCGTTGAGATGGGCCAGCGGAGCAGCGGCCAGATCGCGGTAGGTGACGCTATCACCGGGACGCTCGGCCTTGATCCGCGCGACGATCGATGCCGTCAGGCGGCGGGAAACGGAATGATCTCCGAGAATGCCGGAGTCGATGTGGAGAATATTCATGATGGGCACCTTCGTTTGATTGTTTGTGTGCGCTTGTGTGGCGTTTGGGTGCATCACATATGAATTCAAAACAATCGGCCGATAAGCCGCCCCTTTTTCGACAGGCTGTTTCCTGATAGAAACAATAATGGTCGATCATCGATGGACATGAAGGTGTGACATGCAGGACCTGAACGATCTCGCGCTCTTTGCCGCCGTGGTGAAACACAAGGGCTTTTCCTCTGCCGCCCGTGTCCTCAACATTCCCAAGTCCAAGCTCAGCAAGCATGTTGCACGGCTGGAGCAGCAGCTTGATGTCCGCCTGCTCGAACGCTCGACCCGCAAGCTGCGCGTGACGGAAATCGGCCAGGCCTTCTATGAGCGTTGCGAGACGATCCTCTCAGGCGTCGAAGCCGCCGAAGCGGTGGTCGCCGCCGCCAAGAGCGAGCCGACCGGCGTCGTGCGGCTCGCCTGCCCGATCGGCTTTACGCCGTTGCTCGGCCATATTCTGCCGGTCTTTCACCGGCGCTATCCGGGCGTGCGCCTGCTGATTACCGCGACCAACCGGCGGATCGATCTCGTCGAGGAGCGCATCGACATTGCGCTGCGGGCACGCGACCAGTTGGACACCGACAACAATCTGATCGTGCGCAAGCTCGGCGAAGCGCGCCAGTTTCTCGTGGCGAGCCCGGCGCTGATGGCGCGGATCGGCAATGTGACGATCGATACGCTGGGCACCATGCCGACGCTATCGATGAACGAGCAGCATCTGACCGATACCTGGCAGTTGAACCATACCGACGGGACGAAACGCGACATCGCGCATCAGCCCGTGATCGGCTGCGGCGATTTCGGCATTCTGGAGCGTGCCGCCATCGAGGGCGTCGGCATCGCCCTTCTTCCCGATCATCTGTGCAACCGGGGCATCAGGACCGGGGTACTGGTGCCCGTGCTGCCAGAGTGGTGCTCGAACACCACCATCGCGCATCTGGTCTTTACCTCCCGCCACGGCATGCTGCCTTCGGTTCGCGCACTGATTGACTTCATTGCCGACAACCTGCCGACTGCAATGTCGCACTGCACCGAACTCGATCCGCCGACAGCAATGCGGGAAGCGGCCGAATAGATAGCACCTCTCTGGGCTATCGCGCCTATGATGACCGGCGTTTCATATGACCGAATCAGAATGGGCGAAGGCAAGGAACAATCATGACGCGGGAGCGGCGGCGGCGCGTCATCCGGAGACGGCGCACGGGACTGGGCATCGTTCTCGTTGCCGCCATCTCCTTTCTTGCCGGCATGACGGATGCGGCAGGCCTTTTGATTGCCGGCAGCTTCGTCTCCTTCATGAGCGGCAATACCACCCGCGCCGCCGTCGCGCTGGCCGATGGGCAACCGGCCTATGCGGGGATCCTGCTGGGTGCCCTTTTGATGTTCGTCGCCGGCAATGCGCTCGGGATCATCATTGCCCATAACGCGGCCCGGCGCGCGTTTCGCGTCCTTGCCGGCGTTACCCTCCTGCTCGCGCTTGCAGCCGTTATCACCGATCCGGGTTTTGCAACGCTGCAATTCTACGCGATCGTGCTGGCCATGGGGCTCGTCAATGCTGCCGTCGAACACATTGAAGGACTGCCGATCGGGCTGACCTACGTGACGGGCGCCCTCTCCCGCTTCGGCAAAGGCATCGGCAGCTGGATCGTCGGTGCCCCGCGGCCAGACTGGTCCCTGCAGATCGTCCCCTGGCTTGGCATGGTGTCCGGCGGCATATGCGGCGCCTTTCTCGAACGGGCGCTTGGCGCCAATGTGCTTTGGCTGGTCTGTACGCTGTCGGCAGCACTGGCGATTCTCACCTTTTTCATCCCCCCGCGCCTGCAGCGGCGCCTCGCTCCCCGCGCGCCCCTGCCGGCGGCAAAAATGCGGCCGACAAAACCCGGCCTGTAATCGCCGCAAAACAACGATCGCTGCGCACCCAACCGGTGCCGGTGCGAAAAAGCAGCTGCCGGACAGCATTTTTGCTTTACACACGACGAGAATATGCTAATTCCCAGCCGCAAGTGCTGCCCTTATAGCTCAGTTGGTAGAGCACCTGATTTGTAATCAGGGGGTCCCGGGTTCGAGTCCTGGTGGGGGCACCATTCAACTCTCTAAAAACAAATGGTTTTTAGATGAGTCTTTATTACTTTCGCTGCATATTCAATCACAAATCAATCACAGAGCGCACAAATCAGACGCTAACTAGCTGTGTCAACAGATTGGGCTAGCCTGTGGAAAACTAATTCCTGGAGGCAGCGTGGCCGACGTAGCGTCGATCTGGACGACCAAAGAGATCATCGGGTCCATCATTGCGACCGGAGTTGTGTCTGCCTCCGCATCGTCGGTAATAGATTTTTTCCGAGCACGCTCTGCCCGCCGCCGCGATAAGGTTTACCTTTGTATGCGGATAGCCGCAGTGCTCGAAGCGTACGCGGTGAACTGCGCTGCGTTCCTGCAGGGCACATCAGCACTGTACGAGGAAACAAAATCGCCCTCCCCTGGCTGGATGCCCGATGCGCCGGTCTATCCGGACGACGTTGATTGGAAATCCATCGAACCTGGCACAGCCTACAAGGTGATCAGCTTTCTCAACGAATGTCTCGTTCACGGACAAGACGCAACATTCAGCGACCACTTCGAAAACAACCCGTTCAAAGTGGAAGACGCCGCTAAGAAAACGGGAACCCGCGCCTACGAGCTTGCGAACGTTCTGCGAGCCATCGCGGGCCTCCACCCGCCTGACCTTGGTCGCGCACTTGACCCCCTGTTCAAAAAGTGAGTTACGGGCACGGATCACAACCGCTCTCCGCGAACACTCAGGCTCAGTCCACATCGGCTCCCGCGATTATCAGCGCGAGCCGATGCTGCGTCATCAGTGAGAAATGGTGCTTACAAATTGCGAGTAATTCAGCCAACCAGAGGGAGTAGCAACTCCATCCACTTCTGATGCGACGATCCTGAATTGAACTTGTGACTTGATTTCTTCAATCTCGCCTTCAAGTGAAATGACAAGAAGCCGGTTTCCACGACTGCGTTTGTCGAAGCGCTTAACATTTGCCTTGTCCGCTTCGTACTTGATCATCCAACGAACGTGAAACAGGCCAACTGTCACAGTGCCAGCGTTCCTTTGCTCGTCATCGAACGCGGTGGTCAGAGCGACAGCCCGAGCTGCAGCCCTCAAAAATTCGTTGCCAAGGCTTAGAAGTCGCGGCGAGAATACGAAGCCTAGATACCTGCGGGACATAGAGAGGCGGGCAGCGTCATGGCCGTGTCGCATCTCTTGTTCATTTCGGGGGTTGTTGATTGTCAAGCGGTTGCTCCTTGTTTGAACCGCTTATCCAACTAGAGAGTCAAACCAGGGCTTTACAAGAGCAACGATCAAATTATTTCCCAGATGCTAACGCGAGGCTTGCAAGGTGAACCTCGGATAGAGGGCGACCTACCTTCGCGAAAGATACGACTTGAAGCTGAACCACGGTACAAATCTGTAAACTTGCGCTTGCCAGAATGCCGTTCTAATACACAATTCGGCGTAGCGGGGGGCGCAGTCATGGAAGCATTCGCATATAAAATATTGCAGATCGGGGAAGCCGGGTCCTACGTTTTGTCTTGGATCATCATGTTCGGTTCGGCTGCAGTCGCCGTAACCTTTAGCAATCTTGAGTGGCGTTTGGGTCGCGCGAACTACTTTTTGTCGACGGGCTTTATTTTTCTCCTCTCGGGCATGACAAGTTTTCTTGCACTGGGTGTCCAGGACGCGATTAAAGGCGGCTACCTTGCAGTGGTTGTCGCCGCTATTTACGGATTATTGATCCCGATTGGAGGGTTGGCAGGCCTTTTTGCGGCAGCAAGGTCATTGGATGGTTATGGGACGAAAGAGAAATGGGCTTATGGGTTCATTCCGATCCTCAACCTTTTTCTGCTATTCGCCAAGCCGGAACCCCCAGTGAGGCTCGGGTTTGCCCGCGTCCTCTCCAACACCGCAATCGTAATTTTGGGGTTCCTCTTGATGGGGGCCGGTAAAACTATCGAGCGCACGCTCACCGACACTGTTTCGCGATCAGCCCAGAACGCAGAGGCGGACCAGGTGCTGCAAGCGAAGACGATGCAGTACGAAATAGAGAACAAGGGCATTGAAACTGTGCTGAAGGAGGCCGCCCTCCAAGTTCCTGTTCCGAAGAAAGTCGACAGCATTACAATTCTAAAGTCTGTTGAGGTCGAGGGGAAAACATTCCGCTACATCTACCTCATATCCTCGACGAAACCTAAATTCGGAAAGCACTGGAAAGACACAGTCATGAGCCGCTGGTGCAAATCAGATGCGTTCAAACCGATGTTTGACATCGGGGCGGTGGTGGCTGGCCGGTACCAGGATACGTCTGGAAACGTCCTGACAGAGATATCAGCTGATCCAGCGATTTGTGCAACCTGGTACGCAGGGCTGGAAGCTGAGTTGGTCTCCGCAGCAGCATCGGTGAAAGGGCCGGTGAAATTAGATGAGATTACCAACCTTACGGGCGCTGCCTACGCTTCGGGAACCTATAGCTACTACTACACCCTCGCAGGCGATCCAGGAGACGGCTGGCAGGATCGCGTCAAAGCCGCTTGGTGCAAAACGCCCGGTACTAGAATGATGATGGAAGTCGGGCTGAACGTCCAGGGAGTGTACCGCTCTGAGCGCGGCACTCCAGTTGGGACCGTCCTGATCAATTCAGGCATCTGCGGGTAACCCGACGGGTGTGGGACTGGTCAAACTGCCCGGCGACAACGGCCAACGCTTGACTCTCTTGTAAACAGGAACAAAGTAGGAACATATTCCGCCACGGATATGGGCCTACAATGAGACACCGTCGCAGCATTGACCTAACACGCATGCCCGATCCTCCTGTGATCGCCGACAAACCGGTTGAAGTCGCCGACCTGATCGATGTCGCAAGCGGTAAATTTGGCGAGATTCATAGCTGGGTCCTCATCGGCGGCCGGTGTTCGCGCTGCGAACGCGAAGGTTGGATTGATCGTGATTGGCTCGAAGCAAAATACCCATCCGTCATCATCAGCAATCTAGCCCCAATGCTCCGATGCCGGAAATGCTCATCTAAAGGAAGCAACAGATGGATCGTTGGTAAGCCGCCTAGATAAGGCTGCTATTTTATTTTGGATAACCGAATAACTAAAATGCAGAATAGATGTTACAAATGTCTGCCATGAAAAGATATACTTTAGATATTGACATCATTGCCAGAAATTGGAATCAGTTAACCCGATTTTAACGAATCATACTGCAATGTATGCTCGTCAATTGTGCGTCGGAGACCATCATGTCGAATATGTTTACGTCGAAAAATCCAGCGGGCGTGGCTGCTGCACAGACTGGCATGATTTTCGCCGTGCTGGCTTCGGGCGCAGTCAATGCGCACCTCAACGGATTGGCAGCTATGCGTGCGGCTCGCGAGGGCGCGGCATCTCACCAGCTTCGCGGTCAGCTTGATTACGCTATCGGCTACGCACACGAGGTTGTCCGCTTTGCCGCCGATCAGGCTGCTGAAATCGAAAAGTTGAAGGCAGAAAATCGTCGCCTCGCTGCGTCTGCTAAAACGCATTACGAGTCGGCTCGCCGTCTTGCACGAAAGGCGGCTTGATCATGGACGCTGATGCTGCAATCGAGCGCTGGATCGACGGAGAGATGTCGACGAAAGAGGTCCTGATGGCAACGGGCTTCCGTCGATATAGCGATCTGTACGAGGAGCTGCAGGCTATTCGGTATGATGAGGACGTTGGCGCGACGCCGCCAACGGCAGAGGAAGATGAGCGAGCCGAGCTTGAGGCCGAAGCCTGGGGTCTGTACCAGAGCTGGCTGGCTGAAGAGCCACGGTATCTCGACACCATTGTGGGAATGCTGAGGCGGAAACGTCGGCGGAACTTTCACAAATTTGCCGACGCTTTCAACGCCCGCCGTCGTTCAATGGATCGCGAAAGCCAGCGGACGATCCAGAGCTAGGTTGCCCGCGCGGAACGCGGCGATCCTGGCACTGAGGACGGTCTCCGCTTCTGGTTCAGGCTCATTGACGGAGCGGATGGCGACCAAGGCCTTCGCCTCTCCTGCAAGTGCGGCAGCAACCCGCTGTTCGGTCGCGTCAGCAATCGAGCGAAGCTGACCTTCCGACAGCCCGTTCAGCCAATCCACCTGATCCTCAGAGAGTAATGAGAGATCAGCGGACATCCGCTCATCTTCAGACAGCATCGCGAACGTCATGGCTTGCTGCGCCAGAGATTGTCGGTTGATGATCTCGGCGGCCTTACCTTCACCCTTCGCCAGTTCCCGGGCCTGAGTGATTGTATCGATTTGCGGCAGCGCGGCTTTCATATCTTTGACCGGCGGTGCAGGAACGGCCCCACCACCTCCGCTGACCATACTAACGGCGCTATCAAGCAGACGGCAGGTGGTCCGGATCGACCAATCGAAAGCGTCCCATATCGACCGCCCCGCCGCCTGAAACATTCGCATGAGGCTGAAGATAATTGCTTGGATAATTCGAAACATGTGAAGCTCCCTATTCTTCTTTTCTTGTGACCATCACCATCTCCCTCGGCCACGAAACCGACAAACGTCCGCCGACAGCCACCCCTATCCCACAGCCCGTTCAAATTTATTCTGTTGACGCGACCATTGATTGCGAGGGCTTTGCTTTGCCGGTCGCGGCGCATCCCACAAATCTGCTTGTGGCCGACGGTTTTCGACCGAACCCTTGTTTGTAGGACACGATGTCCTTTCAACAAGGGAGCTGCAAATGAAGATGAAAAAAGATGAGATGCCCTACCGGCTGAGGGATTTCTTGGCGATTTTTGGCCCGACGCCGAGGGCCCGGCATGCCGAGCAGGTCGAGGGCCTGGCTGAATTTCTCGGAAAACAAGTGAGGACGGTGGAGGCCTACCTCTCCTACAGCGAAGACCGGACGATCTCGCCGGACAATTACTGGAGGGTCGCCGTTGAGTGGATTAAGCGTCGATCCAGATCGGACTTGAAATCGGCGTTCGTGGTGCTCGACGATAACGGCGACCAGCTGTTCGAATGCCAGTGGCTATGGCAAGCCCAGTTCTTGACCGATGTTGAGGGAGGCTCATGGATCGCGCAGACGAGCGGGCATTGGCAAAAAGGTGATGTCGATGACCGTGCACAGCGGCGTTCAAGGCTGCGTCGCCTCCTGCGCTCAGGGCTGGTGACCTCTGACCAGGTCTGTGACGTTTTTAATTTTGACCGCTACTGTCTGGTCGACTACCAGATGGAAGGAGTGGACTGGCTGTCGACCCCGGACGAGCTGCGGCTCCGTGTGCTAGAAGCTTATGCCGCCGAGCGACTGGGAGAAGCGGCATGAGACGGGAATTCGTCTGGTTCCCTGTTTTCCAGGGCGAGCCCACAGAGCAACGCTTCATGTCAGACCCCGGGCTGTGGCCGAAGAGCGGAAAATTGTATGCCCTGGCGTCTGATGCCGACGCTGTTGCAAGTGTGTACGCACATGCGACTGCGCTAGCGAAAAGGATAGCGGCTCGAAAGGCTGCGCCACCGATCCTGGTTGAGCAGCCAAGCCGAGTGACGCTAAAACCTCCGATCATGAGGCGTCCGCCAGCCGGGATTTTTAAACGACCCACAATTTAAAAATGAGGGCTCCGGAAACGGGGCCTTTGTCGTTTTGCTTGACTTAGCACCGCTGCAACTATTCCCTGTGCAAGTTGGAAATCTGGGGGAATATCTGTGCCAAAAGTTGTCGGTGTTATAGCGTCCGTATGTCTCCTTGCCGGAGCGCCAGTTCAAGCGGAGATGCTGATAGATGTCGACGTCACCACCGCACGAGCCTCGGTTGGTGAAACGACTCTGGACGATCTATCAATAAACGACACTGCTATGATCTACCAAAGCTTTTGCCTCAAAGATGATCGCCTTTATATCCCTGGTTGGACAACTCCCACCGACCTTGCGGCGAGCACGTATCCGGCAACCGGGGTCATGTTGAAGTTAGCAGTTTTACCCGGGAAGAAGCTGAGGATGAACTTCATTGACGCCGCCCAAGCGCAAAGTATGGCGAAAGGCAACATTTCCGCGCCACCTGTGATGACGGCGGAAAGCTACAACAAGGACGTGCGCGAGGCCGTCAACCGGCTTTTTGGCGGCGGTGCTTTCGGAACGGCCACATGTGATGAAGAACAACGGCAGAATCCGCTTAGAACCCTGACTGTTTTCGAGGTCGATTCAATTAACGGGTACAACAAGCTTTCTGACGTGCTGGAAGCCGCGAAAAAGAACTGATCCACAGTAGTGGTGCACGCGCGGAGGATTGGGATGGTCATGTGGCGGCATAACAAGGAACTTGAGGTGCTGCCATGGTATCGCCGATCAAGCTACAAAGGTAATTTGACCGAAGCGCAAAAACGAAAACTCGACGCCTTTAGGATGGGTGCAACGCACCCCGCCGCGACGTTCGACGATCTACCGGGAGAAGTTCAATCCTATATCAGCCGCCTCGAAATTGAACTCTATGATAAGAAGCAGGACACGCTTGCCGGTCGCACCATTGGCGTTAGCGCCGTGGGTCTCGGATGGCTCTGCATCAGCTATTTCGGTTTCCCGGTCCCAACCATTTGGACATACTTTTTCGGCGCAGTGCTTTTGGCCGTCCCATGGGCCATCTACCCCATCGAATGGAATAGGAACGCCAATGAGTTCCTTCCAAGGAGAGTCGGACCAGACGCGCTCTCGGCAACCAACGAGAACATCCGCACGGAATGGGAGTTAAGCTACATCGTCGATGCCGATGGGAAGGATCGTAACTGACCTCAGGACAAGGCTGGCTATCAATTCCGGGATTCGATTTTCCGGATCGCCGTCAGCTTAGAGCGGCAATCGGCACCTGCGACCGCGACCCTGTCGGCAAATTCCAGGAGATCGGCAGCCGAAACGGTTGGCCGACCGAGATAGCGGGGTTCGTCCTTGCACGTCAGTAGAGCCGACGGGATTGTTGCCGAGCACGATACGATCACCATGACGATAAACATCATGGAAGCAGCGGTCGCGATCTTGCCCATCATTGGCCGCCACCGAACCGCTGCAGGAACGCGTCGACCAAGGGCTTCGGTAATTGAACGTCATCAGCGGCCCTGGCCTTCGCGACGGCTGTCTGAAGTGTTGCCGACTTCGATTGCTCGATTTCGGCCGCCTTTGCCACTTCATTCAGGGCTTCGACTGCGGCTTTGGCAGATCGCAGTTCCCTATCTTTGTCGGCAAGTTCGATCTTGAGCGACGACACTTGGTCGGTGAGGCCAGCATAGTGCCGGTAACCGAGGCCAACGACGGCGATGACCGCCACGACGGCACCGATCTTGAGATATGTCGACAGACCGAAATCAAACATGGCGACGGTTCCACGCTTTGATTGCGGCAATTACCGCCACCGCTCCAATTCCATACGGGAGGCCAAGGCTCTCGGTACATGCTAAAACAACTCCCATCTCGCAAGCCGTATAGTCTTCACCTGAACTGAATAGCTTAGACATCCGGACCCCGCTTTCTGAACTTCAACAGCTCACTCGCAAGGATCGAACGTAGGTCGAGGTGACCGGTGCCCATGTAGAGCAGCAGGTGCGCGATGGCAGCCGATCCGACGACTGTGATGACGTCGGCATCCGCGCCGTAAAATGCCAGCCCGAATATGCCGACGAGGCTCCACGCGGTCAGGCGTTTTGAGTACGTGCGTGATTTTTGGTTGTCGCGAGACTTGGTCATGCGGCCTCCAAAACGGATGCCTGTTGCCGAGCGGTATCAACGAAGGTGATGATCGGGAACAGCCCAATTGCTTCGCAGATCGCCATGAGCCGTTTCTCGCCGAAAAGGGTTCCCGTCTGCATCGCAGACAAGTACCCCTTTCTGAAGGTCGGATACCTGGCCTGGATTTCCAATGGAGAAAGTTTGAACTCGTCGACCCTAGCGAGGATCGCAGCGGTCATCACCTCGCAGACGCGCGTCGAGGTTTGACAACGGTTTTTGTCGGGACTAATCGGAATGGAATTGCCCAATCTTGCTCTCCTTTTGCGGTATGAACCTGTGTCTAAATGCTCTGATCGGGCGATGGGCATCAGCGCCCCCCATACTTCTTGAACGCTGACGCGAGCTTGGTGTCGTAAGCATTCGCCTTGTAACCCGGCCCGTTGTATCGGCTAGCGAACCCCGCCCAGTCCTTGGCCTTCAGCGCTTTATGCATCGCCGGATTGGCCTTCACGAAACCGCAGAATCCGAAGAGCTGCTCGTCCTCGGACTGGCAGGTCGAGTAGACGAAAGCCTGAACAGATGGGTATCCTGCGGCCACGTAGTTGCTGCCGAGGATTTGGAATGCACCCCAGCTAGCAGATGCCAGCGCTGCGGTTTCATTGAGCGTCAGAGCCGCAGCCAGGCGAGCGTACTGGTGCTCGCTTCCAGCACCGTAAAGTGCCTTGTTCCATTTCCTGGAGCTGATGTTGGGATGGCTGACGTCGTACCTGTGGCCAGTTGCCGCCGAAAATTTATGAGCCTCGAACAGGATTTTGGGACGGCCGCTTGAGAGATATCCGGAGCCAAGGGCTTCGACAGATGCGACTGCGCGGACATGAGCTTCGGTAACGGATAGGACTTGGGCAGCCTTACTGTAGGCTCCAACAGACATCTTGGTATGCGGGCCAACGAAGTTTTTGGGGAGTGCGGATGCAGTCGCTTCGACCCATTCGCATGCGGCCTCTTCGCCCCCGAGGCAGTCATGGACCGATTGACGCCAATCCGGCTGCTCATCAATGTGGCCTTCATCTTTTCGGAATAGGTCGAGTAACGACACCGGAACTCCCATCGATGTAATATCGTTACATCAAAGCTTGCCCGGTCGGCGGAAACGGCAAAGAGAATAATGCAAGATTTAGAGATCGATGAACAACTGATGCAGGAGTTCAAGGCGCAGGTCAGGGCAACCGGGACCGGCACCTTGCACGATCCTCGATTTCCATTTTGTGCGATTGTGGAGCTTATCCGGGGCGGACATCTGATAAAGATTGAAGACACCAGGAGGAACTGGTTAGGCCGCGAGGTGGGGCGCTACAAACATCGACCGGAAGAGGAATCAAGTATTGTCGACAGCGGTCCCGCCATGATGGCCATTATGATGCTTGAAATGGCTCTGGAGAATTACTCGCCGCCGATAAAGTAGCCTAAGCGTATTTCCAATACCTACGCAGGTCCCGCACCGCCAAATGGCCAATCAGCCCGCCGACAACTATCAGCGCGTATGGCCATACCATGATCAGCAAGATGACAAGCCCGCCCTTTGCGTTGTGGACGGTACCGGCTACCTGAGCTTCCTTGCCCGCCAGCGGGTTGTGCCAGTCTATTGCTTGGTGAACGCCAATCAAGAAAACGTACAAGGATGCCAAGATAGCGAGCCAGCAGGCTGCTCTCAAAAGGCCGAATTTCCTTAGTGAGGTGAGCTTCATTGCCAAGGATGGGTAAGCGCCGAAACTATATATGATGCAAGCGAATAGGACCCAGCCGTTGTAGATCGACGACGTTGCGGATTGAAATTGTGCGAGCATAGCGGTCCCCGGTCAGTCGTATTTGCAGATAATTGCCAAGTTTGGATTTGATGGGTCAACCTCGGGCTTGATCTTCGCAACGATAAAACCCACCCACCCAAAACGCTTGTCGATATCGCTCTGCTGCATCAACGGGTGCTCTACATATTCCCAGGGCAACCAAACCACGATATCACCAGGAACCAGAGGGTCACCGCCAGGCTTCGCAGTCTGGCTATTGACGATGAAGCCGCCGTCGTCCGACGCAACCCTGAGAACGGCTTGCTGCGTCCCGTCGGGCTTTACGATGACGGGCTTGCTCGTGCCGAATTCTTTTTGAGCATCGAGGACCAACGCGACAATTCCGACCTTGCGAGGCTGGATGTCTGTGTGGCCATATTTACACTGGTATTCGAGGAATCCCTCAGGTTTGTAAACGAGCTTCACGCCCGCTTCCTTCTTCTTGCCAAACGGCCATATCATTGAATTGCCCCCAACCCCTGTCAGATTACTGACGTGATTGGAGGCGTTGTGCAAGTCGAGATTGCGGACTTCGTTAAGCAGCCAACCGCTGCACCTCATGGACATCTCCTGTCGCCTGGAAGCGTCCGTCGGCGTGCATCAGGATCATTGAACGCTTGCCGTTCCGATTTAAAACGATATGGGCATGAGCCCAGCGCGTCGGGCCTTTATTGTACCCCTGGCGTAACCGAGCCGACAGACCGGCGACCCATGCTCCATCCATGATTGACGGCGAATGTGTGTGCCCTGTTGACGTGCGGCGGCCAAATCTACGGAACTGCTGTGGTGTGCCCCTCGAACCGCTGACACCGATATCTCCGTGAAGCCCGTGCTCGATATCGAGGATAGTGAAGCTCTCACCTGACCCGACAAAATCGATGTGATCTCCGAGACCAGCAAGCCTGAGCGCTTCGTGGACGGGATTGAAGTCTTCATTTTCGGCTCTGATCTCCCGATGCCAGACGCTGTTCAGCAGATGCCAATAGTAGGCGTTTTCAGGGTCGAACATGCCTTCCGGGTTCTTCAGCCACTTATTGATCGCCGCATCGTGATTGCTCTCGACAACGACCGTGCGGCAGCCGTCACGTGAGATCGCATTGACGAACGCTGCAGCTTCCCTGACCTCGTCCTCGACATTCGAATTGGTGTGAACATTGATGCGGGCGCGTTCATGAGGGTCCGTCAGGCCGTGATGGTTGCGACGACGGAAGTCGAGGGTGTCGTGCACAAACTCATACTCAGCTCGAAGATACCCGGCGAGCGACGATTGCGTCACAACACGCTTCTCTGCGGTGCAGTACCCCCAGGTTGCCATCGCAATCGCCGGGTCGAGCTGGTCGTGGTGCACATCCCCCCAAGTAATAGCCTTCACCGCGTTACCGACCGTGATGCTATCGCCATCGACTACGCGATCCAAGTGCTGAAAGGACCCGTCTTCGTCGGCTTGGAGATGGTGGAAGAAACACTCTCCGTCGACATCGATTTCGATCAGTAGAGCGCCGAAAGTATGGTGGAACATGGCTTTCCGGCCAGCAGCTCGCGGCGTATAGGAGGGAAGCGTGCAGCAACCGGTGGAAATTGCGTAGCGAGGATCATCGTCCTGCATGCGCGGGATGCTTTCCAGCGCGATCCTGGTGGATGGCACGACGACGTGGCCACCCTTGTTTGCTGTCTGCCAGCCCTGCAAAGGGTTGGCGGTAGTCGGAAGGACATTGGCGTCACAGATAATGAGCAGGTCTGGGGTAAGCTGAATGCGTTCGACGAACAGGTATTCAGAGACCTCTTTGTCGTAGCAAGCCGTAGCGACCGCGTGGTCCTCGAACAGGCCTTTTTGATAGGTTAGCCCGCAGGTGATGATTGAAGCGCCCATCGCCTGGGCGTAGGTTTTTAGACTGGTCCAGAAGCTTTCGAATTTTGGCGTGTCGTCCTGGGCGGCTGTAACGATAAACCGATGGACCTTACCAGGCTCTAGGGTTGCTTCGATGACCGGCACCTTCGTAAGGCGCACCGGCTTCGTTTTTTCAGCTTTCGTCGATTTCGGCTCGATTTCCGACTGTTTCGGTTCATTTTCCAATGATTTCAAGGTTTCTTGCATCGAGCCGCTTTCGAGGAGTTGCGCGGCGACGCGGTATTGGTGGGCAGTGAAACCGGTGATCTGACGGATTTTGCTTTGTTTCTCACCAGCCGCGAGATGACCAGCAATGACGGCTGCGTCAGCGGCGGAATCGAATTGTTTTGGACGACCTGTTCTCATTTTGATTTCCTTTTTATCCCGTTTTTACGCCACCTTTCTGGTGGTCGTAGATAAATGGGACCCCGAGATACCATCGGCGGCAACAGGAAAATCGTTGGAAAGCATGGGGTTAAATGCTGTTTCGTTGACAACAGCAGGCCCCGCCTAGACTTATAGTCCGAGCTTTTTTTGAAGGAGTGGCCACCCGAACGTCAGGAAGAGGCCGATTGCGGCAGAGACAACTGCCGATCCGCCGAGGATACGATTCCTGATGGTACTCCAGCCGGATTTGATGACGACGATATCTGTTTCGACCGCGCCGACCCGGCTCTTCAACCCGTTGATTTCCGCTTGCATTCCGCTTTGAGACTGCAGGAAACCGTCGATCTTGCCGCCGATCTGAGCGATTGCGGTATTCAGCTCCATGATCTTCGACATCAAGAAATTTTCATCAATGGCCATTCAAAGGACTCGTCAACAGAAGGTGCGTTGACGCTATCAGGGCACGCGGCGGTGCAAGATTCGAGGCTGTGGGGTCTTGGATTATTCCAGTAGCTGGGCAGCAGCTCGTTCCGGAAACTTTTTCCGCCATTTGTCGTCAGCGGTTTTGATAATATCTGCGTTGCTGTTGAGAACGGTTAGACCGTCAATGCTGAGATCGGCAAATTTGTCAGTGAGCGTTTGATCAAGCCATTGATCGGTCAGTTCCTCAACGTCCATCTCCCGGTTTAAAGCTACCCACTCGGAGAAGACGGCTTTAACCTCATCATTCAGCTTCGCCTGAGCTTCTTTTACGTGATCAAGGTACAGAGAGTATTCAATCCGAGCGAGCATGATAGGTGAATGATCGTCTTGGGTCCCGCAGCTATCAAGCTGTTTCTGCAGAACATCGAGGTATGCAGATCGCATCTGCCCATACCGCTCGTCGATGTAGGTTTCGACAGCTGCGATCTGTGCCCGCGAGACCTCGCGCCCCTTTGCGTAGGCCACCTGCTCCTCAGGATAGATCGTGGACGTAGCAGGCTTGGACTCTCGTCCGAAAAGCCTTCGTATTGCTTTAAACATTCTTCCCCCACTTTTCGGACCCCAATTTCGCCGTTCCCCGAGTCTTGTACCCCCCTACCGGCAAAGACTCGATGGCGATTGTCGTGTAGGATTCGTCTTTAAATTCCCACCCTGCGGTGGAAAAAACCAACTGGAGTCTTGTTAAGTTTGACTTGACTCGCGATTTGTTGAAAGCTGTCCTTACAGAAGAAAGTGGGGAACCGGTGGTCTAGACCGATTCCCCGACAGCGTGATCGCTACTTCTTCTCGTCCACAGAGCCGTCTCGGTGATCCACTGAGACGGCTTCTTTTATAAGTTCGAAGGTATGGACGGTATAGTAGACCGCCATGGTAGCGAACGTGGCTGCCAGCCAAAGTTTTAAGAACATTTTTGTTCTCCTTTCTTCAGTGGCACACGTAGTAACGCCATTTCTTGGAATTGACGCAAGACCTGAAAATAGTAATTCCCAGCTATGCACAGTTTTCTAAAAAATATCTTTGTAAATCAATGGTTTACACCAATCGTGAATTTTAGGGATTGGGGAAAACCCGACCCTCAATGGGGAATCGGTCGAGTTTATACATGCCAATTTGTCGCTTGCCGCAGATTCACATAACCGAATCTCTTGACGATTTCGCGAATCAGCCTTCTGGCGCTTGATAGTCCACGCTCGTTTGGACCACGGCATAGCTGACATCCGAACCTCCCCCTACGACCAATTCCTGCTCCAAGTCATGGTTTTCGATCCGGATTGTAGACGTCCGGACGCGCGGTCGGCTGATCAGGTCCTTGCGGGCCTGATGTCCGATAAGTTGTTTTATAGCAGCTACGGTGCTCATGCGATCTCCGGAGATAGATTGATGCCTTTCCGAACAAGGATTGGCTGGGTGTGGACGGATATCCGGCGTGTAATCAGGTCTTCCTGTCGCAACGGCTCGTAGAAAATCCTGAGACGCGTAGGATTCGCAGCGATTGCCGCGACCGGATCGCCGTCGCTTTCCGCCGCAGCCCGCGCGAATCTTTCCTGCTCGTCAGCCTCGTTTTCGACAACAAGGATTCGAGGGCCTTGGCTGTCCAGGGTTTCGGCATTGACCGGGTTGTTAACCGCAGGCGCGGTGACATCGTAGACGATACCGGCCGTCTCCTGCTGATCCTCGGTCGGCTCGACTGGAGCTGTGCCGGTACCGACTGAAACGCCAAGTGTGATAATCGCCGTGCGAGATGAGCCCTCCATTTTGAGCTGGACGCCGATTACCTTGCCGACTAACTCGCCACCCGGCCAACGTCTATTTTCAACGCGGCACTCGTCCGCGCAGGTGATGAACCGGCCGACTTTCCAAGGAACTTCAAAGGTCACCTCGGCAGCCCTGGCACGACGCTGGACGATACGGTGCAGTCGACGCAGTCCATGGCGGACGGCACGGATACCACGGTTTTTGTCGGCAAAACGGGAGGTCGCGGTGTCGATAGCCGCCCTCTTCGCGGTCTTTACCCACAAGTTCTGAGCAACCTCGCCCGTCTCATCGAAGTGGTTAGCAGTGAAGGTCTCCGTTGCATCGTGCTCAAAGGTGCAGAGCCAAACCCTGCCATTTGCCTGACGGCGGTCGCCGACGAGATAATGCAAGACTTCGAGTGTGTCCGGGTCTTCGTACAGCCATTCCTTCGTCGTCACGTCGAGGGTGAGCGATGACAGCGTGATCTGATCAACGGTCTCGATCTTATCGTCGTCAAGCACTGACTGGACGCCAGCCGACATGTACAGGTCGATGATCTCCTCGCGCTCTTGCGAATACTCATAATGAGCCCGCATGCCGACGGTCACCCGCTTCGGCTGCATCTTGATCTTGTGATTTGTTGCGCCGAAAAGCGATGCGAAAGCGCCACCGCTGAAGGTCTGCGCCATCAGGGTCTCGACGCTTTTGACCTTGGCGTCGGCAATCGTCCATCCAGTCGACGAGCCAATGGCTGTCCCCGCCTGCGGCAGATTCTCGATGAAGTCTTTATAATTATAGCTGTCGATCTCGCGGGTACCGAGGAATTCGGTGGGCTGATCGCCGGAGGCCGACTGCGTCCACGAAGAAATCAGCCGCAAACGGCTCACGGCTTTGGGCGGATTCTTGATAGAGAGACGTTCGCTTCTGTAGGTGCCAGCGGTCAGTCCTGCGATCACATGCTGGACGCGGCCGTTTATCAGATGGACGCGCTCCGGCACCAAGGTCAGCCTGTTCCAGCGCCAAACATCCATCGTGCCCGCCAGAGCGTTACCTGGATCGTCATCAGCCTCAGGCGAATAGAATAGTGGATCGTAGGCCTCAGGTGCCTCGCGGTCTTCAGGATCGGCATCCGGATCGTAGGCGACCTCCCCAATCCTCAGGACATTGGCAGCAGCTCTCAGGACAGCGTCCTCGTCGGGTGGAACGCAGGTGAATTCCAGCTGACAATCATCGCCTGCAAGTTCCGTTGGCAACGCCGACAAGCGGCCCCGAGCCAACTGAACGGGAGTAACGTCGTATTCAGCCTGCTCGGACAGGACGGCGTACCGCGATGGCTGGGAAGCCAGCCAAGCAATACCTGGATTTTGGATTGTTGGTGTAAAAAACGGCACAATGACTTCACCGACTTCGCGTTCCTCGAAGTCGCAATGAAGGCCGAAGAACGCGTTCTCTTTATGCGCCACCGGATCAAAGGCCTGATCGTGTGAGTTAAGGAAAGACAGATAGTACATCAGCCGTCACTCCCCACTTCCTCGGTGACAAGGCTCCAGGACACCTTGCGATCTGATGCCCGTTCCGTCCATTTCACAGGCTCGGTGACAGCGACCTGAAGCACTGGGCGATAAGAGATGCGGACCGGCGTGGCGGCGGCCGACGACAAAGTCACGACCCGACCGGCAACCGAAAAAGGCACGTCGTCCCATCCCAAGTTCTTGACGCGGATCGATCCGGGATGAGGATTACGGATAAGCGTCCGGGTGGTGGCTCCCGTCACGATGAAATCTTCGAAGTCGGCATCAAAGACGATATCGAATTCGTCACCAGGCATCAGGCGGGTGAGCGCTGGCGTCATGTATTCCCCGTCGCCGGAGCTGATTTCAACGCGATAAAGCCGAAAGGCCGGGTCAGCAAAATTACGGATACGACCGTTCCAGCTGCGGCGCATGTCAGCAGCATCGTCGATCAGCGAGATGTTGGCGGTCAGGTCTGTGCCTGACTGCCAGCCGAGAGGCATCGCAGAGCAGACGATCTTCGAAGGAGACCCATTATACATGTCGACGATCTCCTCAATAAGCTCGTAGATTGCGGTTGATGTCTTTCAGAATCTCGGCGTTCGTTTTGTCGACTGTCGCCTGCACAGTCTTGCCGCCGAGCGTAATGTTGAGGTTGACGGACTCACGGATACGCTGGTCATTGGCCGCATACTGGCCGATGATGCCAGCCCGTGAACGAGCCTCGTCAGCGAAGCTTGTGCCCCGTTGACGGGCAAGCTCAGCGAGCTGCTCGCGGCTAGAAAGAGCTACGCCGCCAAAGCTGCCCTGGAACGCAGGCTTTGCGCCGAACCTGGTCTGATAGGTCTCGCGTGCTTTGAGCTGGGTCTCGGCTTGGATGCGCACGAGCTTGACCTGAGCTTCAAGGACTTTGTCCGATGAGGCCTCGGAATAATCGAGCAGAGCTTTGCCGCCCGCCAGAACGCCGGTCGCGACGAGGCCGAGTACACCGAATTTGGAGATGAGTGAGACGACCAATGTGCGGACGCCTATCAACGCGCCAGCCAGACCACCCGCTGTCGCTGCAGTACCAGCCGCGCCGACAGCGGTGGCTGCACCACCGATGCCGAGGAGACGGCCGACGAGACCTGAAGCAATTGTGGCAGCCGTTCCAATACCAGTGATGGCAAGTGCGATCCTCGCGAAGATGCCCACCAATGCGATGGTCGTGGCATCACCGCCGAATACGCCGACGATTTTTTGGAATGCGGAATGCACGACTCCGAAGGCGTCCGTCACCACCTTCAGCGCGTCTTTGACCTTAGCAGCGAAGTCGCTGACGGCCTTCGACCAATCGTTGAGGAAGCCAAATCGCTGGGCTTCACCGCCGGACAGAACCGCCCACACGTCAACGGCCAAGTCTCTGACGAATTTTAGGCCGTCGCGGACGGTATTGAGCCACTCCCAGTCGCTGTCATCGCCGTTCCAGACCTTGCGAACTTGCTCCGGGATAGCCGTGATCGCAGACCAAATCCATTTCAGCTGGACCATTGCCGTGTCCAAGAATGGAAACGATTTGGCTTTGCCGCCGAAAGCGACGCGGAACGCGTCAGCGATGAATTTGACGGTCGTGACGACGCTATCGCGCAAAAGGTTCAGCCATTCCCAGTCTGAGTCCTTGCCGCTGAAAATCTTCCCGAGCTGGTCTCGGAGCTTCCCTGCGAGTTCGGCGGCATATAAAAGCGTCGGCGCAATGGTGTTTAGCCATCCGTTACGGAAGCCGCTGGACTGGCCGTGGAAAAGATCGATGATATCGAGGAATAGGTTGCGGGTCTCGACGAAGGCCGCCTTCATTGTATCGGCGATCCACTTGCGGTTCGTCGCCAACCATTCGGTCAGCTGCTTCTGGCTCTCGATCAGGAGCGGCGTGATGCCACGATCAAGTTCCAGCCGTACGCCCTGAAGCGCGAGCTTTGTCTGAAGAACGCTATCCTTGTAGTCGGAACCCCGTTTAGCGTCGGCAGCCGTCACAGTCCCGCCGAGACGGTCAATTTCGCGACGGTATTCTTCGATGCCCTGGCGACCCGATTCCAGCACGGTTACCATCTTCGCGCCCGCATCTTCGCCAAAAAGCTGCATCGAGATGCGGAGCTTGAGAGCCGGGTCCTGGACTTGGCGGAATGCCTCGCTGAGCGCGGTCAGACCTTCAACGCCGCCCTTAATTGCTTGGTCAAAGTCGAGGCCATAATCCTGCAATGAGAACAGCGCTTGTCCTTGCTGACCGAGTCCCTGGATCAATTGAAGGCGAGCGGTCTCAAGCTCTTTAAACTGTTGAACAAGGCGAACGCGCCCAGCGTCATCGCCAGGAGCGGCGGCTATGATCTGCTTCCGGATGAATGCTTGCTGGTCTGCAATGCCTGCAAACGAGCCCCCTGCCGCCTCCTGGTTTCCGGACATTGCATTTGCGATAGCCCCCGGCGTTCTACCGGCGGCCAGGACCTGTGCGAAATTCCAAGATTTCGTTTTAGCGTAGGCGGTGTCGGCAGCATCGATCTGCTGACGAATGGCTTTAAATTCGTTTCCGATGTCCGATAGAGACTGCAGGACTTCGTCAGGCTCGACGCCTTGCTTTTCGAACCCGTAGCGAAGAGCCGACAGGTCCTCGGCAGAGATACCAAGCCGTCGACTGTCTTTTGATATCTGATTGGTCAGCTCCGTGATGCCCCGAGTGCTCTCCAGCGCAGCGGCCGCAATAGCTTTGATTTTCAGGGATGCGAGGACAGCGCCAGCGGCAATGCCCTTGAATGCGAGGGTTGCGGCTTGCTGAAGCTTCTTGAACGAAAATGCACCGATCTGTTTCAGGCCCGCGATGATCGGCGCAAAGTAGCGAGCTGCACTAGCCCGCATAGCCTGGAGGTTAGCACGAAAACCGGTCGCCAGGGAACGCAGACTTGCGACAGCATTCTGGATGCCGCTCAACGTGAACCTCGTTCCGATGGTTCTGGTTACCGTGCCTGTTGCCATTCTCGTCCACTCACAAAATCAATTTCTCGGCGTCGGTGTCTCCGAAAGCTCCGGCAACTGCTGCCGTCACCGCTCGGAAGAGGTCCTCACGATCTCGGCCACGAACGTCCTCCAACGCCTCCAGCCGCATCCACAATTCCCGGGGCGTCAGGTCAAACGCGACTTCCCCTGTGAGGCTGCGGTAAAGCAGGTATTGGCGGTGCAGCTGCATCAGTCCGCCGTAGTTTGGAATCACGCGGCCTGCTGCGATGTCTTCTTCACTGGGCGATTTGCCTTTTCGGCTGGCTTGCGTTTGGTCTGGCCACCCCGACGCAACCCCAGAGCTTCTAACTCTGTGAGAAGTCCGGTAAAAAAATCCTGCGGGTCGCGGCCTCCCAGAGTGCTGTTGATGCTCTTGAACAACATTCCCATGAAAGCGTCCGTCCTCGCTTCTTTCAGCTTGGCCTCGAAAGCGACGTCGCCTTTTTTGAAGAAACAGATTGCGACCAGCGCAGCAGCTGCGTCGTCTCCGATTGCGAGAAAAACCTCGGCCATATTGCGGGTATTCAGGCGGGCAAGGTTCTGCTCGACGCCAGATTCGCTGCCAAACATAGCTTCGAGCGCATTGACGAAGAGTGCCTGCGCTTTTGGAAACCGCTTGACGAGGCCAAAGATATCGATGCCGTTAGCCCCTTTGACTTTGTATCTCTTCCCATTCAGTTCGAAAAAATCTTCGTCCGGCATGATGTCGTCAATGAGTTCGTCTGACGAAAAGAAAGTGGTGTTATCGATCTGTTCAAGTTTGGATTCAGTCATTCATTTTCTCCCTAAAAGAAACGGTAGCGGCGGCCCCTGAATGGAGCCGCCTGTTGGTTGGACTAGTTGGAAACCGGGCGCACGAAGCCGTAACCAGCGCCGCCGGTGTTGTAGACCTTGCCGGTCAGGGCACCGACGTTGAGGGCATCTACGCCCTTGAGCGTGATGTCGCCGTTGGGGCGGAACTCGACGTCCGGAAAAATATAATCGACTGCCTGACCGGGCAGACCGCCATCAACAACACCAAGGACGCTGACCTTTCCGCGAATGCCAGACGTGCCCATGATCTCGCGCTCGACGATCTTGTCGGCTGCGGTGATTGCTGCGAGAGCATACGTTACCTTGGCATCGGTTCCGGCCCCTGAAGGAATCTTCACAAATTCCAGCAGGCCGCGCGACGACTGAAAGATATAGTCCCCGTCACCAAAGCCAGTCCCATCCTCGACGTAGGCAACCGGGTCTTCAGCTGCGCCGTCCGTGATTGTCGTGATCGTAGGCTTGATGCCCGGAATTTGGATGACGTCTCCGACGGCAACATCGTCAACCGTCAGGACAGTCGACGCGACTGCTGTCTGTGTTCGATAGGTTCTGGAAGCCAGGAACATGGCGTCGTACAGCGCGTCAGTCCACATCTGAATATCGGCGATCTGCAAGACCGCGTCGGTCTGGGTGACCCACGATCCGATGAGCTGAGACGTACCGGATTCGTCAGAACGGCTCTCGATTTCGGTAAGCGTTGGCGTGAGGGTCACTGCTCCCACGGGGCCGATCTTGATGACCTTGAGGGAGTCGTGTGGTTCGAAAACGACGATGCCGCCCATAATTCTTTGGCCGGTCGTCAGCTGTTTGATTGGCGAAGTTGCCATTTTGTTCTCCTTAAAGATTTAGATTTTTGCTGTAGTCAGCGGTTGGGACCGACAGCGTGAATGTGATGGGAAGTACCGCAGCAAGCGCCAAGGAGTCCTGATGGTCGCTCACCGGCTCGAACTCAGGTACTGAAAGGGAGCCGACCCTCCAATTGTAATATTTCCCGAAACCCAGGTCACCGCGATTGGCCAGTGCCCGTTGGAGCTGGAGCCGCATTGCATCAATGCTGTCCTCGGGATTTGATATGCTAGTGCGCTCGGAAATCTTGAGATCGACAGATACGATGAGCTGATCGATACCGTGCTCCTGGTCGGTTGTCAGCGTGTCCGTTACTGCCAGGACTACCAATGGATACTGGTCGCTTTGGAACCCCCCGGTGGCCAGTCTCGACAAATAGTGGATGTGTTCTTCGCCAACAGCATCGCTCAACAGCTGCTTAAAAGCGCGTCTGATCTGCGTGATGATGTGTAGGTCGCTCAAGCTGCCGTCCTTCGAAGTGCTACTGTCACCCAACCGTATCCGTCGTGCGTGCAAGATTCGATGTCGTGGACCTCGCCGTTGATGGTGAGCGTGTCGCGACCGTCATTGAGGAAAACGTTGTCTGTGAGAACGGCTCTGGTCGGATCGATCTTGGAAATATCGGAAAGCTGGAAGGTTGCCTGCGGGTTCGAGGATGTGCTGACAAAACCGTCGACGTCCACAACGCGAGGTTTTTCGTTGAACATCACGCGGATACGATCTGGCTCAACCTGACCTTCCCTTAGCCAAAGTGCCGGATGTTCCCTTTTCCAGAATGTCATCTGTGCGTCAGAAAGCTCACGGAAGACTGCCTCATAACTCATTGGAATTCCTTAAAGTTTTTCTACCAGCGGAAGCTAACGTCACGTAACTTCCAACGCCTCTTATTACCGGCTCTGTAAAAGGGTGCCTGCCGCCGAGGGAGAGCGGCGACAGGCATTGGGTGGGTCTAGGAGGAACCCACCCAAAACTGCCTCGACGTCAGTTGCTCGAGGTGATCTTGATGATCGCGCGAGGACGCTCGATGTAGGAAACGGTCGACATTTCGCCGTGGACCTCATCTCCCTTGCCAAGCGGAAGCTCGTAGGACGAAGCGTATTCGGGCAGGCCGATAGTGTTGACAGCCTGCTTGTTGTCAGCCGGGGCGTTGCGGGTCTGGTAGAGACCGTCAACAATTGGGCAAAGCAGTGCGGTGTCAGGATCGAGAAAATTCGTGTTCCCGATCTTGCCCTTCGAATAGGAATGAAGCTCGACGTTGGTCGTGATCGGGAAGCCACGACGAACGTCCTCACGAAGCAGGCCGCCCATGCCGGATGTCGAGTTGAAATACTCGAAGGCCTTCTCGACTTTTGCGTGACGGACAATCTTCCGGTGGATGTTCTTACCCGCGATCAGTTTGTAACCACGGGCAAGGCCCTGGTATGCGCCCAGCTCGTCTTCTGCCTTTTCCACGGCTTCGATGATCTCGGAGATAACATCAGTCGTTGCCGTGCCGAGTGCGAAGCTATGAGTGTTTTGCGTCAGGTTGAACAGCGCGAAGAGGTTCTGCGACACGTCGCCGTTCTTCTTCATAATCTGACCCTGAAGAGCGCCAGCTCGGATGAACTCACGCATCAAAGCGTTCTTTCTCTTCATCTTTTGCAGGACTTCCGTCAACTTCACGCTGAAGGCTTCCAGCTCGCTGTCGGTGCCAAATGCGCGGACGCCTTGGACAGACGCGGCCATGATGGTTTCCCACTGCGGGTAATAAGGAACCTTGATAAGGATGGACGAACGAACGTCATCATCAAGAGTTTCCTTTTTGCCGGACCCACGAGACGCTTCGTCGATCAGCTCCAAGGAGCCGTCCTTGCGGAATTCAATCAAAAGCTTGTCAGTCGCCTCACCCTGGTTGTTCCAAGGCAGAAGCTCTTCAAGGTCTTGAGCAATATGGGCTTCTTCGCTGATCGCCCCTGTGAGAGCGATCAAGTGATACGGGTCGTTTGCCGTAGGATTTAGAATTGGCATTACAAAACTCCTTGTTCATGTTTTGTTCTTTTCAGAACTAAATTAGCGGACAATGACGCCGTGAAAATCGAAGAACGGTTGGACGGATGCGGCGGTGGCCGATCCCCCGGCGGAGGCAACGAACACGAGTGATTTCCCCTTCACCTCTGCGTCGCGCACCAGTACCGGGGCATCGCCAGGATCACTCCCGCGAAGCACAACGGCCAGTTTCATGCCTGGACCAGGGGCAGCGGGTGCAGACAGATGAGACGAGGTCACCGGCTCATATTCGCCATCGATAAGGATGACGACCGTATTGGCGGCGTACCGTTCGATAGGATCAATACCAAGTAGCTCGTCACGATCTTCATCAGCAGCGCGTAATACAGCCTGCTCACGGGAACGAAATCCATTGGCTTCAGAAAGCGCCGAGGCTTCGTCGACCGGACCCATAATCATTCTTGCCATAACTTTTCTCCTCCGACCGCCTACTTGCGGCCCTTAAACGTGCTGTTTGCACGAGCGTAGATTTTCGTGGTGTCGATAACGGCGGCTCCTCGCTTGTGCGTGGATGGCTTTACGTCAGCGGCGGTGATGGTTGCCCCGGCGGAGATAAAGCCGCGCATGACAACCTTCAGCTCGGCTGAACGGGTGCCGAGCTTACGGAGGTCATTGATCTCTTTGAGCTTGCCGTAGGAACGAGCGAGGGAGCGAACCTCTTCGACTTCCTTCTTTTCTTCGTCAGTTTCTTCGCCGACGGGATCGTCGGCACGCTTTCCGCGAGCCTGATCCTCATCTTTTGCGGCTTCCGCGTCGGTAAATTCGCGCAGGCGCTTCGCACGAGCTACGACTTCATCGGAAGCATCCCCGTCTTCAGCGGCAACAACCGCAGCGAGAGCGTCCTCTGCTGCCGTTACAAGTTCTTCGAGTTCCATTGGTTTCTTCTCCTTGGGGTTGGTTTCTAAGGCCCGCACCGTGGTCTTCGGCTTCGGGAAGGTTCGCTGTCCGCGAACGAATGCATTGGGGTCAGCGCCGACCGGCACGAGACTGGCTTCATGGAGCTGCCAACGTGCCACTCGCAGGAGTGGCACATCATCAGCACGTTCGATCAGTTCGGATTCGAGATGGCAGTAGCCAGCCGAGATTTGGCCGAAGAAACCTTCCTGGATATCCGCCAGGAGATGAGCATCCTTGTTGGATAGGACTGCAGTACCTACGACCGTCGGACCGTCGATCCTGACATTGTCGACGCGGCCGATCTGCGCACGTAGCCCACTGTAGGTGTCATGGTTATCGAGCAACGGCATCTTGTGGACGCGGCTGAAATCCATACCGGCGACAACGAGAACCTCGTCCACCTCTATGTAGCCGCAGTCCTCAACCTCTGGGTTATTAATCCGGGGATCAGGCACCCAGATGCGGACCGGCGTCTCGGTCGTAATGACAATCTCGAAAGAGCGTGAAGCCGCATCAACAGTCGAAGGAAGGCCCGCAAACGCGCGTCTGCTTAGCGGCACTCCCATCTGTTTTGTCGTAGCTTTCGCCATTCCTGCTTCTCAGTTACCTTTACTAAGAAGCAGTCTGCGCAGGGTCTCGTGCAAGATTCGATGGCGCGGCCGAAAAAAGTTTGCGGCCTAAGAAAAAATCGATTTGCCCGAAAAATTCTGCTGACCGGCTGGGTCTGACGGGTCCGAAGGATTGAGGTCCTCCGGCTTCGCCAGGGTGATCGGAGCACGGAACGGCTCGTCTTCCCACTTCTTTTTCAGCTCGGCCGACATCTCTGGCAAGCCAAAACGGGCACGCATAATGGTCTCGATATCCGCCGTCGGCGTGATGAGACCAGCGCGGATGGCGGCACCGATGCTCTCGATGTTTTCCACTGGGTCGGCGTCCTCGGACTTCCAACCTTCTTGGCTGGCGTAGCGCATGCCGGTTCTCTTGGCGTCCTTAAAGTCTTTGAGGTTCTGCCGGTCGATCTGACGGATGTTCAGACCGAGTTCCGCAACGCCAATTTCGCGAGAGATGAGCCCGGCGTTGATTGCCTTGATCGTTGCTTCGACATCCTGAACTGGCTGGATATGGCCACGCGGTGCCATCATCCATTCCGGCTTAATGTGCTGCTCTATGGTCGTTCCTGCAGGCGGCGACCATAGGCTGAGCAGGTATGCACGCTGCACGAACCGAGCGAAGAAACGGCGAAGCGCAGGAACGATGAAGCCATACCCAATGTGTTCAAAAAACTTGGACATCAACAACATCTGGACACGCATGGAACGGTCATTAACTTCGCCAAGCTCGTAGGTCAGCATCTCAACCGAAATTCCGAAAGCGACTGCAACCTCTGTCATCGCCGTCCGGATGTACGGACCAAAGTTGCCATCGGTCGGTGGCATGTCGGCGAACGTCACTTCATGACCAGGCGGCAGGTTCGTCGCCGTGCCTGAGTCTGGATTGATGAGTTCTGGCGTTTCCTCCTCATCCCAGCCTTCGCCGTCCACCGGCGCGGGCGACGTGTAAAACAGGGTATGCTTGGATTGGATCGCCTTCTTCTCGATTTCGTGCAACATGTAGTGCCGCATCATCTCCAGGGTCGGAAGTGATGACGCACCCCAAGGCATGCCACGATCAGACGTTGACCGGTGCGGTTTGTAGATGTGGATGACGTGCTCCGCATCGAACCTGGTCGGTTCAAGCGGTGATCCTTTGCCGGTGGCGTTCCAGTCTTTAGGGTGAACAGTGTAAAGCCAATAGGCCACGACACGGCCGAGATCATCCTTTTCGATGCCGTCGCGGACCCAGTGGCCATTATCAAGCTGTCGGTGCCAACCCATAGGGCAGTGATCGGCTTCCCAAATGGCGACCTTGTAGTCGATCCCGCTGGCGGTAACGTAGTTCCTCTTGCCGGTGTCGATCATGACCGCGAAGACTTCGCCGTCGACGAAGAGATGCTGGGCGAGTTGGCTGACCAGGGTCGGCGCAGTCAGGACGCCGCGCACATCGATATCGGAGTCGAACTTGACCCAAAGGATTTGCAGCTCAGGATCGTCGATGATCGGCGTGATGCCGCTGCCAACCACGTTGGAAACGAGCTGGCTGACGGCATGTTTGTAATAGCTGAAGTTCACCATAGCCTGACGGCTACGGGCACGCATGGTCAGGATTTCGCCGTTGACACTGTTAGGGCCGACATCCATCGGAGCATCGAATTTTTCTGACAGGCTCGCTGCTGCGTGATACGTCCGACCACCTTTGAAATATCCTGCCATGCCGCCGACGGAGCTGCGGGTATATCCGACCGACCCCGACGCCGTGCGCCAGCGGGCGGCTGGAGGTCTTGCAGTTGGGCGTGCTGGTGATCTGGCCCCAATTCGTTTCGACATCAGTAGCTACCTCTCTGCGATACTGACCACATGCGAGGGCCACGCCGCTTCATTCTTATGGGGGTTAGGATACCGTCGAGTTCGGCCAGGCGCTCAGTGAGCCAGACCAAGTTTTGCACGATCTTGCTGTCCTCTTTTTTGGTGACGCTGCCGAACGACGGATTAGAGGTGGCCTGCATTGTGCTGGCCAAAGCCTCCTGGTTCGACTTGATCATGTCGAGGATGATCGCCTTGTCTGTGATTGTGGAAAATGGGTTCATCCAACGCGTCCTGTCTTAAATCGCTTAATTTTCGTCTTTGGTGGCGTAGGTGCGGCATCAGCGACGCGATTGTTCACTATATGTTCTTTTAGAGGTCGAGACCTGGCGAGCTGTGATTGTGGTTCTGGCGCATCAAGCGGTACAACGGCGTTCAAGCGCTCGGTGGCCGGTGCTGATTTATCGACGCCTGAATACATAACTTCTCCGGTGATCGGATCGTGGTTCGTCTCTGGTATTCGGAGCGTGTCAGCTGCAAGATTCAAGTCCTTCCACTTTTTGGCATAGGAGGCCTGGAGACCCTTCAGGGCGGCATGGGCATACGCCAAGCACATCCATTGCTCTTCGGCGCGGCTGCCCTTCTTATCTCTCCAGTGATATCGCCCGTCTTTCCGATATCGCTCCTGGCAGACCAGCTTGTCGATAAAAGCTTCGCCCAACGCCAGAGGCACCATTGGAACCTTGTCGCCTGCATACTGAACCAGCTTGAAAATGGCGTCGCGCGATAGATGTGAATCGATGGAGTAGTAGGTGCCGCTGTTCTTATTCTTGGAACGGAGCTTGGGCCATTCGAAATCCTTACGATGTGAGTTTCCCTTGATGGCCCAGATGTTCCTGAAGAGTGGAAACGAGTTGCAGAACAGACGCGTGGCATCCGCAACGCCTCGGGTATTACTGCCCAGGTCGATGGCAGCGGCGGCGATCTTCATAGGTTTGCCGTCACGTTTATAGAAGGTGCGATCAAGAAGTGCCCGCAGCTCTAGGTCTGAGGAACGGTCACCTGGCTCGCCAAAGATTGTCCAATGACCGATGACGCGGAACTGGCCATGGCGGTTCCAGCCGACCACCTGCAACTCACGCGATTGAACCTGTTCTAAGATTGATCCTTCCTTGTTATCCTGGGTGTCACCCCCGGCCGTCAGCACAACGACATCGTCAGGCACCTCCGCCACGTACGGCACAAGCAATGCTTTGAGGGTCTTCGGCTCCACGGCGCTGGTTGTGTATTCATCCCAAACCCAACCGCGTTGGTTGTTGGTGAAGTTCTTTAACTTCTCCGGATCACCCTGTGCCGACAGGAATGCCTGGGTGATCTTCTTCCAGGAGGCTTGACCGGCGAACGACAACCATTGTGGAATATGGAAACCCCAGTGCCCGGGCGTGGTCGAAACGGACGTGGGTAGGTATTCCATCGTCTCGTCGATAGCCCATTTGTCGGTCTCCGTGATGCGGCGCTTTATGCTGATACATTCCGCGCCCGAGCACTGATACCAGGCCTCCTTCACGAAGCCTGTCGTCTCGTCGCATGCCCACTTGAAGCCGAAAGGCGTATCTCGATCACCCCACTCCATGATCTGCTGGGTGCCGCAGTGAGGGCATAGAATATAGGGATATCGCTGGTCAGACTTCTCCCAACGGGCAAAGGTTCGGCAGTCCTCTTTCGAGAGCGGCGTCGATCCAAGGGCTAACGTTGTGTGCCAGTATTCGCCGCCACGCTCTTTGAAGTTGGTTGCCTTGTCGCCCTGGGGTCCGCCCTTCTTTGAGGCCCATCCAGACGCAGAATATTCATCGCCAAAGTTGCGCTTTGAGCCGTAACGACGGAAATTATCGTCGGATGTCGCGCCGACCAGGCGGATAGAACCCCCATTGGCGAACTGAATAAAGGTCAGAGTACCGGGCAGACGCTGATCCTTCAAGGCGGCACAGCATTCGATCATCGGTTCGATGACTTCTTTGGCAAACAACTCCGCCGCATCGTCCGTAGGCTGTGCAATCGTGATCGCTTCGCCGAGATAGCCTACGAAATAGGCAGCCATGGCGGCAATGAACATCGACCAGCCCACGCGAGTGGCCTTCAGGATTGTAATATCGGTGCATTCGTCGCACATGAAGGCGTCGGCAATGGCACGCTGGTAGCCGGTGAACTTCAACCAGCCTTCGCGCTGGCTCTGGTTACCGGCAAGGCGGATGTTTTTGCTGACCCAAACGGTCGGCATCATGAAATCCGGCATCTTGAGGATATCGTTTCGCAGCAGCACACGGTCCTTGTCGAACAACCGGATACTTTCACCCATCAAGTCGTGCGGGACAGACCCTGACGGATCACCAATATGCTGAAACGGAACCGGGAGACGCACAGGCTACTCCTCGATTTCGTCAACCATGATGACCTGGAGACGTGCCATGACCTCACGGCACTGCTCATCTGCAATCTTGTGCACGTGAGCAGCGATGGAGGACTCGACATTGGCTGCGATAACGTCCGGGATTTTGCTGACAATGCTCTTCACTTCACCATAATCACGGGTCATTTCGGCATAAACGTACTCAGTTGTGACCACTGTGCGCATCAGTTTGGCCGCTTCGATCTGAGTTATGTTCGCCGAATGCTTGATCTTTCGGGCCTTGGATTGGGCCTCATTCTCATTCCCGTCGACGCTTTCGTACTTGGCGATTGCAGCCTTCACGGCTTCGTCCATCAGCCACTTGACGACTGCGGAAACGTCGAAAATCCAGGGTGTTCCGGTCGAAACATCGGCCTGTTGCACGACTGGACACCCCTTCGCTGGCCAGCCCATAATGGTGTTACGATGATAGCCGAGCAGGCTCGCAAGCTGGCTGGCGTTCACATGCCTGACAATAAGGGGTGGTGCTGACGGATCGGGCGGATTTCCGCCTGGATTGTGCAGCGGGTCGCGTGAGCGGTCGATCTTCGACATTAGATTTTCCAGGGTTTAAGCCTGGAAACATTACGCTTTTTGCCGGTGCAAGATTCAATGGCGGCAGAAAATGCCCTGAGTTTTCAGAGGGTGATGCTGCACAACCGGTATTCAAAACTCTAAAATTCGCGGACGGATGCGGCCTCCAATCCACCGCATGCTAGCTAAAGGGCCAGGGGCCCCGTCGGCTTATTGAGCGGCCTGGCGCTGGGCCACGATTGCATTGCAGACCTCTGGGCCGTCGAAATGTGTGCGAACCTGTGGCTTGCCTCTTACCGTCGTGTACGGCTCTGCTGCCCGATAGGCGGAGATAATCTGCTGGATCGTTGACGCGGGGAAACCATGTTTAAGCGCTCCTTCAAGGTATTGCAGGAGCGTCTCGACGTGGCATTTGGCCACCAACTCATCATCGTCAACAAGGTTTACGATGTCACATAGGAAGAAGATTGGGGTGCGAAATGCCATGTTGTCACGGTTATCGACAATCTGTTGAACGCGTTCTTCCTCTGTCATCCCTTAACCTCCAACACCACTGACACTAATCCCTCCTCGCTGACCAGCTCCTCTCGGCTCAGCACCTTCACCTCGCGAACGTCGAGCAGGTCGTGGACGCCATCTGCGCGGTACTGCATCGTGTCCGCGAACACGAGATATTCGAACGGAGTGCCAAGAACCATCTTGATGACCTCAGAGCCGCGCACCTTGATGAACTTATTGCTCAATGGGCCTGGGCCGATGATTTCGACGGGGCCAATGTCGTTTGTGTATTCTGTCATACCTGCACCTCATCGCCGAGCACCGTAACAGACCCATCCGGTTCAGCGACGCAGATTGTGTAGCCAGTGCCGAGCGTGGACTTGTCCGCACGAGAATAGGCCTCGATCATCTTCGGGTGCGTGGCGAGCTTATAGATAAACTCTCGGGAAACAAACGCGGCACCGCCGCTGGGCTGGTTGTACACTCCGATGATTTCGATATCCTTGGCGATCTTCATCACGCTCTCCCCCTTACCGATGTCGGATGCGCTTTTAATGCTCGAACGCGCTCCCGAGCGGTCTGGGGCTTCGGCTGCTCATCGGTCACGGCAGCGATCATCTTAATGAGTGCGGGCTTGGCGGTCTCGAACATCGTCTCCAGATATTCGCGGTCAAGCTGTTTCATCAAGTGATGCCACCGGGTAACCTCGTGGGCACGCTTCATATATTCAAGCTTTTCTGTGCGAGCTTGTAGGACCTGCAGCTTCAGTTCGTCCGCCTGACCATCGGTACCCGGCTCTTCAACCAGACTATACCGGCGGCAAAGGTTGTATTGGGTGTCGCCAAGGGTGATCCATGGCGTCTCCTCATTACCTCGCAAGGCTGGCTCCACCACGCAAACGAACTCGCCTGCGAAACCATCCGGCTCCAGGCTAATGACCTTGTGAACGTCCGTACCATCGCGGGTGACCAAGTCACCGACGCCGTAAGTGCCGTCCTGGGAGCGATAGCCGCCGTTGATGATATCTCCGGTAATAGTGCTCATCCCGCCACCTCTGGGCTCTTCATCCGATAGATGTCGAATAACAGGTCAATGATCGTTTGGATGAACATCTGGTGCAGGTCTTCAGCAATAACGGTATTGCTCCCCAAAGCGCGTTCGTCGCCCCTGACGTTCTTGAGATGGTGGATAACGCTCATCACCGTCATCGCAGCCGCCTGAAATTCAATCTCGTCGGCTGGGTGGGCTTGCTCGACCAGCTGCTTTCCAAAACGTTCGCGGATGAAGGCGAAATTATAGAGGCCTTGACCGACTACGTATGCGGGGCCGTTCTTGATAGACATAGACGCGTCTCCCTACGCGTTTCGATACCTAAGATTGTTCGTCGTCGGCTTGTCGGCCGCAAGCCCAACCCGTTGATTTTCTTTTGCGAGCGTGCAATCTCTGGTCGCGAATATTGGAAAAACGAGGGAGCGTAACAATCCATGACGATTTCGGCACATCTGATTGAAAAAGGTAAGTTCAAGACAACCGTTACATTGCCTGACGACCCAAATGAAGTTGACCTAATCAAGGCTCTGGGTGGCAACGATAGCGACATGGCCGCATACGAGTTTGGGCGGGTTGGACCATGGGAAGTTCTGTACGTCCCGAGCCAGCCTGATCTCAAGCTGGTTATCGGTGCAGCTCCCTTCATCAATGATGCCGTTAAGAAGCGTGTAAATTGCACTTTGACCAGCGATCAAGCCGAAAAACTCGTGAAAGGCATCAGTTGGATGCTGGGGATGTTCGGCGTGAACGAGGCGGAATTTGGCTGATCGGACCGGCGTGCAGGAATGGGGGGCTCGATGGACTGGCTGAAAGAACTGTACAAGGATGATTTCGGCAAAATGATCATAACGGTCGTTGTGACCCTAATCGTCACGACGTTCGGTGCATTCCTTGGGGGGTTCAAGGACGTGGTCTTGGACTGGTGGAAGCGCCGCCGTCAGGTGAAGTACCAGGCCATGCTGCTCGCGACAACGCTCGATCATTTCATTACCCAATGCATCGATGTGATTGATGAGGAAAAATATGAAGACGAACATGGTGTCGTCCACGGCACCGTCCCCAATCCCTCAATCAAATGGCCGGAAGAAATTGACTGGCCGTCGATACCATCGGAACTGATGTACCGGTGCCTGCTGCTTCCGGGCCGAGTTAAGGCAGCCTCCGAAACCGCCACTTTTGTCGCCGATCATGTGAGTGGGCCTCCGGACTATAGCGAATACTTTGAGGAGTTGGAGCACCGATTTTCTGAGGTCGGCCTTCACGCAGTCCACATCCTGAACCGACTGAAGGAAAGCTACGACGTGCAGTCTCAGGATCGGTATTACGACAGCCCGCAGCAGATTTTCGAGCGAACGATAAACAAGATTCTGGCTTCCAAAGAGGAGCAGCAGGAGCATCAGAAGGAAATGAACGCGCGAATGGAAGAGGACCGGAAGAAACGTGCGGCTGCTGTGGCGGCGGTAGTGTTAGGAGGGCCGATGGCGGCAGTCTAATCAGAGGAACGCAATGATCTAAACTATCGGTCGCGAAATTGGGGAACAAGGTGTTTTCATTTTTCAAGAAGAAGAAGTCTAACGATGACGTTCTCGCGAAAGGCATGGCCCTCAATCAACGTATTAACCGTTTGCGATCCGTCAATTTTGAATTCATCCAGTCAATGTTGGAACTAACAGACAATGTGACTGATCGTATCCGCGAACTGTATAAGCAATTTCCGGCGGTGAACGGTTTGGAAGTGGATGCTTTTTGTGCATCCATGGTTTGCACAGGTATTATTTCGAGTGACGTTCCTGAGAACGAGGCACCCGAAGTTCTTGATATCTATTTAGGTCTGTGGACCGAGACCGCCGTGAAAAATCATCCCGGCGCATCGGAGCAGACGTTGAGAGTACAAATGAATGGTTTGTGGATCGAATACTGCAGGATGATTTTGAAAACCTTGGACGAACCGACGCCGCAGATCGTAATCAATGAAGATAGCGTCGCTCGTGTGCTGGTGCGGAACGTAGATCGCCTGGCTCGGGTAGACCGTGATAGTTCTCAGGAAGCTGTTACGGCTGTGACGTTCAAGGCGACTATCGGCGAAGTTATACGGATCGTCGCAGCCCTCGTATCGGACCAGGAGCGTGGGGCGTGAGACGGCGGGCTATGGTACAGGTCAAGCCGGAAGAGTTTGAAGGTTGAGACATGGAAAACCCCACGAAAACCTTTGGCTTGACCGAGCCCATCGACCTCTACCGCAAGCTCCTGTTCGACATCGAACGTCTGCAAGCAGCAACGGCGACCAGAGACGTTCAGTATGCCGCCTTCGATTGTGCTGTGGATGCCAACCATCTGGTCGACTGGGTACTCCACGCCGTGGACGATGCCGCACATCTACGTCTGACTGGCAAAGCCAAGGGCAAGCATGGGGTCGTGCAAGGGTTCGGCGAGGCCAATAAGGACCGGCTTCCAGACCTCGAAATGTGCCGCCAGATTGCGAATTCCGTCAAGCACGTCGTGGTCACCATCGGTCCGATCATGGACTACATGTCGACCGGATCGACGGTAAAATTCGAGCCCGCGTTTCTGGTCGGCCAACCGCTGCCGGAAGATTTGCGGATATTTGCTTGGGCCTACGTCACTGTGTACGGCGTCAAACATTCCGTGATCGATTTATTCACGGAGATGGCGGGACAATGGGAGCGGTTCCTAAGAGAGGAAGGCCTGTTCGTGGAAGAACTGGATTATCGCGTTGAGACGAATTTCGGCGAAGTGAACTAGGTATCTTCGCCTCATCCTGTCATGCCTCCGATCTCAAGCTTTGCTCAGCAGGCGGCGCAAGCCCGCGACGCCGATATCCGCGCGGATTTTGTCTGATTGCTCCAAACACCACTCCCTGGAGCCGATTGCTGGAGCCGGTGCCGACGTTGATCATGCTGCCACCTCAAATTTCTGGATCGTGAACGGACCACAGACACCTGGCATTGTGTGCGGCAGATGCCTCCAGAGCGATCCGGACGCGGTCTTGAGCGCTTGGCATGTCTTGGGTGGCGAAGAACGCTCCCATAGCCAGGTCGGTGCCGGAGCCGACGGCGGCGTATGGTACAGCAGCCGTCAGGACAGCAAAGTTCCCGTAAATCACATAGATGCGGCCCTGGAAGTTGACGATGGTGTTGCTCTCGACGGTCTCGATGCCATCTTTGACGGAAACGGAACCGGCTTCACGCAGAGCAGGCCGGATGACATCCAGTGCGACGTTGAAGATGTATTCGTCCGGATCGGAGCCTGGAAAGAATTTAGGAAAATCACAGCGGTACTTCAGAACCTGGATATCGCGCCAGGAGCCGGACGATCCAAGAACGAGTCCGTCCTTCTCGAAGACCTTGAGCGTGGTGACGACGTCACGCGACAGTCCGCCGACGGAAGCGGCATCACCACCGATGAAGACGGAATTTCCTTGTCGAAGGGCGACGATGCAGGTCACAGCACACCTCCAACGACCCGTTCGATCTCTTCCTTGATGATTGCCCGCACAAAATCGTGCTCGCGGAACGTCAGCGGCTCGAAAAATCGCAGCAGATCGCGATGGATGGTGTCGGTGGCCGATTGAATGGCGTCGACAGGCAGGGGCGTTGGACGAACTGAAGCAGGTATTGGCTTCAGTTTGAGACCTGCACGGATTGCCTCGCGCATGCAAATTTCCTGTTCGGGCCTGATCTTTTCAGCCAAAACGCCCAGTCCGAGCGACATACGACCCATGACGTAATCGATAATCGGAGCATCTAGCTCCCTGGCGGGAGCTTCGTCGAGAATGGCCGCTTCCATCAACTTGAGCTTGCCAATTGCCTTCTGCGCCTCATGAACAGGATTGATACACTGGCTGCGATAGCCATCGGCGATATGACAGATGGTTTCATAGCCACGCTTGATGATGCCGTCGGAAACTTGAGAAAAGTCGTTTGTTAGATTTGCCCAAATGACAACACAGGCGTCGTTGATGGTGGCATCGGGCTCCCGCAGAGGCACAGTGAAAACCACGTCTCCGGTTTCGAACAGTGACTCCATCTCACCGACCGCCGACATCGCCCAATCCAGGCAAGGGGCCTCCATGGCGATCCGTTGGGCCTCAGTCTTGCCACGCGCATTATGAGGATCGCTTGTCTCCGTCACCGTTTCTATGCGGGCGTTCATCAGCCCGCCTGGAGATACATTACCCAGCTTGACCTGAGACTTTGATAGCCACGACACGATCTCGTCCAGTACCCTTTCGAGGGCAGTATCGGTAAAACCTAGCATTCCAAGCGTTTCCTCTGAATCGAGATCGAGGCGCAGACCTTCCTTGCCGTAGTTGGCAATAAAAATGAGGTCATTCTTGACGCCTGGAGCAAGCTGGAAAGAAAGGTTGAACCGGTTGTTGACGATATCGTAATCAGCGATCTTAATCTTGCTCGTGATCTTAGCCATCGGACGCTCCCTAATTCGTCACTATGTTATTGATATCATTGTTCTCCGCGAAACGAACGGCGTCAAATGGCCATTTTGTTGACAAGTCTAGGGATTGCGATGCTTCGCTTTTGGGGCCGAAAATATTTGCAAGAAACCGGACGATTTTTCCGCCGAAAATGGTCGTTGAACAGCTGCCGACTATCGTGCAGATTGCGGTCCGAGGATCAGGGGAGCAATTATGCCGATAATAAAAGTTCGCTGTCAGGCGAAGACCGAAGACACGCATCGTGAAATCAAGGTTGATACGGAAAAGCTGATCGCGACCTGCAGCTGTAACGTTCACAATATCGGATTGTTCTGCGCCCATATCGACGCCGTTCTCATTGCTGGCGAGCGTTTCATGGTTCCGGTAGAAGACCATTCTAACGCTGACAAGGCGATGAGGGCGATCATCGGGCACATCACACCTCCATCCGACTGGAAAGGCTCCTGGAGATCATCAATGAGATGGCGTGGGCTCTCTAAGCCGGTCGACCGCATTGTCATTGACCACAGCATCGCCCATGGCGAGGACTACTATGACCGTCCCAAAATCTGCTTCACAGGGACCGGTCCGCTTAAACGGAAGGACCTGTTGGAGCACGCGCGGAAGGCGGGATGGCAGGCTGTCGACGACATCGTTATCGGCTTGAAGGTTCTCGTCGCTGAAGACCCGACGCTCGACAACAACAAGCTTCGGGGTGCTCGGAAGAAGGCAATACCGATCATCAGCTATGATGAATTCATGCTCCTGACGGCGGAAGGGGAGCTGATCGACTCGTGAACGTGGTAGCCATTACCTTTGGCGGCGGCGCTCCGCCGATTTCTGCTCTCACGACGATTTTAAGTGGTCTGGCCGTCGCGCTGGTCGCGGGTATCGTTCTTTTCGCTCTGAACTGGCTCAGAGAGCATCTTACGACGAAATGGAAGCGGAACAGCGAAGCCAGCGTGCTCGCATTCACAATCGCATCACAGCTCGACGAGTTCATCAGTCAATGCTCCGACGTTGTTGCTCACGGATACGACTTTGATGAGCAGAGCGGTAACGTGATGGATGCAGCCAAACCGACGAAACTGTCCTTGTCGAACGATCTGCCGTGGTCAGTGCTCGATAAGAACCTTCAGCATCAAATACGTTCGTTGCCGAACGAAGTGGACGTGGCCAATCGAACCCTCGACGCGTCGTGGAGAGAGGAGCACATCGAACTTCTCGACGTGCTCCAGGAGAGAGAGGAGCTTTATGCGCAGATTGGCTTGAAAGCGTTGGCGCTGAATAAGACACTCGCCGAACGCTACGATGTCCCACTATTAAACCGGCGGGACTGGCATCCAGAGAAGATTTTCAAAAGCTCGTTAGAAAACTTCGCGACCCATCGCGCGATAGTCAAAAATCTAAGTAGTAAGATCGAATTGCCCGATCTTCTGCCGCCGACTTCAAGTGCAGAGTTGAGTCGCAGACATATGGCCTTGAGCGCCGATCTCAAGGCTGCAGCGGATCGCAGGCGGGTGCCGTAAATGATTGAATGGCTGCGGCACCAAGCCTCTGACGAATTCGGGCGAACAATCCTCACCGTTTCTGGCGCATTGTTGGCCGTGGCGATTGGCGCGTTCCTGGGCGGTTTCAAGGATGCCATCATTGAAAGCGGCAAGCGCAAGCGGCTAGCGTGGCTTACTGCGATGCGCCTCACCGTTCTCTTGGACAAGTACGTCGATGATTGCGCTGAGAACGTTCAGGATGGTGGAGATTATGATCAACAGGGGGAAAGGCAGACCCGTGTCCCCGAGCCAGACCTGACATATCCAGATGACTTGGGATGGACCTCGCTCCACCGGGAGCTGATGTACGGCGCGTTTCGCCTCAAGGTCGCGCATGACAGCGCCGACAAGGCTCTACAATTCATCGGCTCCGAGATCGCCTTTCCGCCAGATTACGAAGAATATTGGGACGAGAAGAAAGTTCTCTTCTCACACCAGGGCCTCGCCGCATTGGAGATAATCCGGTCGCTTACAGATCACTACGGCGTTCCGACGGCTGACAGGCGGGGGTATGAGCCGAGGGATACGTTCAAACGGATGTTAGCCGAACGCGAAAGAGAGGACGCGGAGAAAGCGGCTCGCCAGCGCGAGTACGAACGGAAGAGAATCGAGAGAGGCGAGCCGCCGGGCCTCTTCCCGTTCGGTTAGAAGCCTTTCGGCCGATAACTAGCCGCACTGTGCTCCTGCGAGCGGTAGTCACCCAGCCGAACAACCCGCTGCCCTTGATCGATAACCAGCTGCGCTTTGACCCGAAGCTGTCGGATTTCCTCGACCGTGGGCTTATGACCGGCCCGCTTGTGACGCTCCCGACGATTTTCCAGGGTGGTCGCCATAGCCTTCCGGACATCGAGATAAAGGTGACGGCCGTCGCACAAAACGTCGGTGAAATCGTCCATCTGTTTGGCATTCTTGTCGCGCCAGTGCTCCCAGACCTGAGCCTTGTCGAGCGCAAATTCGTAAGCGAACACCTCAGGAGCTTCTGGTAGCAGCGCCATAATCTCGTCGTCGCTGACGATTTTCCGGCGCAACTTATGGACCAGTTCCGCGCCGATCAGCGAGGCATCGAGTTTCATTGCGAAAAGCATCGACAGGTCGCGGAAGTCCTTCCACCTCGTCGTCGCGGGGTCGAGCACAACGGCCGCGAGCTTGTCAGCGGCCTGTGACTCGTAGCTTTGGTAGAGACCCAGCAGCGGTACCTGGTCGCGGTAGAATACGCTGCCGTGACGACGCTCCGGGCGAAATTTCGGGAAGAGGTTGGTTCCCCCCGTTACGTCCAAATGTGTGTTGATCCGAGTGCGGCCAGCCTTTGCAATGATATCGTAGCGATCACCGCCGTCACCATCAATCCAAAGAGGTTTCGGGGTCTTGGAATAAGATTCGAGAACAATGCCCTTTGAGGCCAAGTCCGGCTTCATGGCTTCCAGGGCACGGCACATCTCGTGCGGCTCGATCTTGCGCTCGAAAAGGATATCCAGATCGCCTGTCTCGCGGGATACCTGCGGGTAGAGGTGACCGCCCTTGATCATATGTTTGGGAATGAGGTGCTTGGATAGTCCGCGCGAGATTTCCTCACACAACATCCGTTCGGTGGCTCTACGAGTGTCGATGCCGTGATAGCAGGCCGCTCCGCGTATGCGGTCTATGAGGCGGCATCCAATATCGAAAGTGGCGTCGTTGGCCATGTTGCTTCTCCCAAAAGCGTTGTTGGGAGAAGGGTTGGCCGTGATGATGCATACGACGAATGTCGGCGGATCGGCCGATGGTTATGGCCGGTTGAGAAACCAAGTCTTTTTGTCCTGGAGAACCCGGACGAAGTTGGCCTCAGTCATTTGCTGCAGATATCCGGCATGAAGAGCTGTGTCGTAGTGCACGGTGACCGGTGCCGTCACAGTAGGTTGGAATGCCATTAGGAGCTTCAGTCTCGACCCTGGCTTGGTCCACGAGAGATTGGAGCCTCCGCGCGATCCGGCGGTGCCTTGGCTTGAATGGAACCGGAAGCTTGGGATATGCCCGGCCTGAGACCGGGCTGCGTTGATAAGGCCGTTTCGCTCTGCTCGGGAATACCGGTCTGGTCGCTGCCAATATCCTTTCGTTCCGCCGACGGTTCCGAAGAACAATCCAGGCGCATTGCGTGAAGTTTTCGCCCACCTCAGTGCGTCTGGAAGCCGTCCCTGGCCACGATGAGCTGCCCTCTGGACTCTCAGTGCTGCTCGGCCTGTGACCTCCTTCTGGTGCTTCTTCGAGACCGCTTTGAACCGCGTCTTATTAAAAGCGCCGCCAAAAGCCGTCGGTTGGGCGGCAAAGGTCATGATGTCGGTTCGGGCAGTTCCGGGGTCGCCGGGGTGACGAGTGGCCCCCGTGATCGGAAACCAGAGATAGTCGGCTTGCTTGTCCTGCATGTCGACGGATGCAAACATGCGGTCGCCGTCCTGCCATCTGGCCTTAGTGACCTTCATTGGCCTCAGACTGAAAGGCTTCGGGTTGCTGACGGAGCGACGAACCTCGTTGACGACCATCTGCTGAACAAGGAACGCGGTCGCATTGAGCTGCTCGGCCAAGGCGCGAGGCAGAACCCGCAGGCCAATGGCGTCCAGTTCATGTCGGATGGCGGCCGAGTTGTAACTGAAACTGGCGCTGATCACTGGTTACCTCCGCTCAAAAAAATGGCCCGGCAGCGGAGTCGCGCACAGGCCAAGATAGCCGGAAAGGAAATGAACCGGCGGGAATGAAGATGGTGAGTCTCGGCGGCGCACAATGCAAGTGTCATCCCGCAACCTCCAGATCGTTCACCCGGCTAGACAGGTCTGCGAACTGGCTCAACAGGTCGTTGACGACGCCCTCAAGCAGTTCCACGCGGCCTGTCAGTGCTGAAATCTCGGCGCTGTCGTCGCCGCCGTCAGGCATGGAGACCTCAAATTCCAGCGCAGTCACCCTGTCCGTGAGAGAACTGATCTCCGGACCGTAGTCGTGGCCGCCGTCACCTCCCCCTCCGCTGCCTGTTTCGACGACATCGAAAAGGTAGGTGATGTCCGATTTCATCCCGTCGATATCGGCTTGGATGGTCGTGACATCGCTTCTGATGCTCGTGATGTCCCCTTGCACCGTAACGATTTGCGCCTGGATCGGCGTCTCCGAGATATCTGAAGGCGAGCCGAAAACGCGAGCTGCGAATGACGACATGAAAAATGGCTCTTCAGCAATTGCCGACAGCATTTCCGGTGAGCCGTAGACTGTTCGTGCAAGCGATCCCTCCGCGTGCGCGATGATCGGCGATGCGAAATCGTAGTCGCCGTCTGAGCGGCCGAAGGTCATGTCCGCAACGTTTGATGCTGACCCGATCCAGCGGGTATCGGTCGCCGACATGACAAGTTCGAAAAGTGGCTTGCCGCCAGCGATCAGGTAATCGCGGACCTCTTCAGAGATGCCAAAGACGGCGTAGTGCAAAGAGGAATCGATATCGTCGTAGATTGTCGCAGCCGCAGGGTCGCTGGACGACAGAGATGACTGAGCACCCAGGAGAGTAATTGTGTAGAGCCGATTGAGTTTGGCAATCAGCTCAGTCAGGTCAATCGGCTCCGGTGGGCCTGGTGGTGTGTCACGTAGGCCTTTGACGACCGCTTCTAGGTCGCCAACCCGGAGTGCAATTTCGTGGGGTTTGGTTTGGCCGGATGTGAAGTTCGTCATCAGCGGACGTTCCCGACCGGCTGTCGGCGGTTGCGGATGTCCCGGACAGCTTTCAGGGCGTCGCCCATAGCGACGCGGTAAACTTGCCTGCCTCCCCTAACGGCGGCTTGCTCCTCGGTGACCCGGAAATATCCCAGGTTTTTCTGGAAGCGCTTGGAGACGTCCTCCAGTTCAGTGGGTGAGAGGTCAGTTAGATCGTAGGTGGTCATGGTCGCAGCCCAGCGTCGTATGAACCATCGTTGACCGGTCGGCGGAATTGACCAAGGAATTTGATCCTACACTTCGAAGGCTTTTTGGACGGGTGGATCGACCAGGAGCGCCGCTGGCAGTTGTCTCCGATATTTCCGTGCCAGGCGAACAGACAATGCCGCCAATGCGAAATGACGGACGACTTTTTCCTCCGGACACCTTGCTAGATTGTGCCCGCATTTGGAATCCGACTTCGAAAATCCCGACGCGTTGGCAATCTGGGCATGGTCGCGGTCGAGGTCGGCGAGATAGCGCACGGCTCGGTGGGCACGGCGAACGGCGGCTTCCTGATCACTAGGTGACGGTTGATATTTCTGCGCCGGAAAGATGAAGTAATGGGGGGAGAGCCGCTCGTTCATCCGTGGAAACCCCGTCTCTGAAGCCAGTTGGCCTGGGGGTCTTTCAGGCCCTCTCGGAGCCATGTCAGCCGCCGATACATGAGTTTTCCCGATACCTTGCCGTTGTACCCGGCAGAGCGCAGGTGGTCTACAGCGCCGAGGACGACACGTTCTAGCCGGTCTTTCGACAGGATCGGAGACATGTCACCGCTTATCCCGGCTGACGTTTTCGTGACCGTCTCAAGCTCATTGACTAGCCGGGCAATAGAAATTGCCAACGCGGTATCGAGGTCCGACACTTCCGGAACCTTCTTCGCTCGGAGCCGCTCACGGTACCGCTGCTGACGCATCCGTGCTTGCTCGTTCTTCCCACTGATCTGTCTCGGCATTCCATCTCTCCCGCCGTCACTACGTGTCGTCACTAAGTTACGGTGTAGCGATGCAAGGAACCAGTTTCGGCCAGAAATGTAGGGTTAAATTGACGGCTAGATATCAACGAGTGCCGATGACCTTTGGCTTTAGCTTGCCAGACTTCGCCATATGCTGGATTTTCAAAGGCCATCCGGCCCGCTCTTTATAATGAGCAGTCAACCCAGTCATGATTGTCGACGCGCCAGGGGCCGCGACAGCGAGCAGCATGATAGCCAGATCGGCAAGAACTTCTCTCATGTCTCCTTGCGTCTGCATCTCTCTGCCCAACGCCTTCTGCTCGGCTCGCTTTACACGGTACGAACGCTTTCGCTCACGCTCAAACGTCCTTAGCTGATCAGGCGACATTTCGGCGACAATCGTTTTTGGCATAGCTGATCTCTAAAGTGACTTTCACAATCATCACTCAATCGGCGGATAAATCAAAATGATTTGGGACATGTCCCAAATGAAATTGAAAAGTTCTGATATGTCAGAAGGAAATGGCATGTGCTTACTGAAAATCCTTTATCTATTTTCGGCAGCATTCGGAGAGCCAAATCCCTACGCCCCCTCTCCTATCTAATCTGAACAAAATCGCGAAGCGAACGGCAGCGCGAAGCGCAATAAATATATTCTTAAGTATCTCCGGTCTGAAATCTGTTTACACGGCCATGCATGGTGTGACGAAAGTTAGCTTCTTTTCGTTACAATATGTCGGTCGAGCCATTCCTTTCACCGACATATTGTAACGAGAAGGTCGTGTTACTCTGTCGAAAATAAATAACACAAACCTCTTGTTCAAATTCCGCCGTTGATCTCACCATAGGGGATAGGGAGAGACAAATGGCCGTTATCGAGACACCGTCTTTAAACAGCGACGACATCATTGTGCATATGGAGCGGCGCAAGAAAGCAGATCGCTTCACCAATCGTCAACGCAAGGGGGTCAACGCTCGCTCTGGCATCTTGTCCATGACCGACAAAGCCATCGGCGAGATCGAGCAGCCTACCGTTGACAAGGCTCCCGCGCTCATCAAGCATCTCAGGATCATCGGCAAGACGCGTAAGGGCGAGCGCCCTGAAGACGTGCTAACTGCCCAGGGTGCAGCGCTGTACGAATTCTTGATGGCATCGGCCCGCATCCAAGGTTTTGATCGCATCGGCGAATTCCGAGTGTCGTTCACGGATGCTAAAAAGTACCTCGAAATCGAGCACAACAAACGGCTGATCGAGCTAGCTGACCAGCTGAGGGAAACGCAGGTCGAATACGATTTCCGCCTGGAGGGATTTGAACGCTGGGGCAAGATGCCCCTGCTTTTCACGGATTTCGGACGCGACAAGGACGGGAAGATGCACCTCATCTATTCCATTCATTTGGCTGTCAAACGGGTGCTGCTGGAGCGCGATCAATATACCAAACTTGAGATCAACGCCTTCGCTCGATTTTCCTGCAAATACACATCCAGGATTTATCCCCGTCTTGCGATGATGGCGGGCTATCACGAAGCATACCGTAAGCCCTGGAAGATCACGCCGCTCGACCTCGCAAAGATGATCGGCTTCACCTTTACCGGCGAATTCCATTTCGGCAACTTCGAGAAAGGTTGTTTGAAAAAGGTGATGCACGATATCGAACAGCATGTTCTTCGGTTTGACGCGAAGCTCACCGTGCATCGCAAGGTTGGTCGGGGTAATCCGGTTGACTTCCTTGAGTTCACGACGTCGTCGGCCGCAAAACACGTGTTGGAGCATGCCAAGCAGCCGATGTCACCAGACGAATACAAGGCTCTTAATAAGGAGCTTCGTGAAGACGAGACACAATCATTCTACGAAATGCCATCCGCCGAGGTCCTCCGTGCTGGTGCGACCAAGACTGGGTATTCCCCGTCAGAGCTGCTGAACCTGTGGAAGCAAGCTCTGGAAGCGGCTAATGCATACCCGACAATGGTGCTGCCCGAGGCTGGTCTACTGACTGGTGCTAAGCTGCTAGAGCGGCGTTATACCATCAGCGTCGGTGCGGCATGTGAACTGTGGTTGACCTATTTCCAGGCGAAGACGCGGCGCGTGATTCCCGAGCGAAAGGAAGACACAATCTGGGACACCATTCTACGAGTGATCCTGGCCGACCCTGAAACGGCACTGGACTACTGCGACCCCGATCATCCGGAATGGACAAAGGTCCAGGGAAAATTGACGGACGGGGACCGGAAGGCGTTTGTCGCGGCACTGGAGATCATGGCAAGTCCGGTCGTAGAAGCCGGAGACCGTGATCGGTTTTTCACGTCGATTATCAGAGCATTCAAAGACGGAAAGCCTGATGAAACATCCATGATGATTGGTAAAATCTCCGACTATCAAACGAGGAAATACCGATCTTCAAAACCTATTAACCAGCCTGATTTTTCCGCTTGAACCGGGGACTCCCCTATGCAACTATAAGGGAGTCCACAAGCGCCCCGAAAGGCAACTTGAAATGCGAGTTCTGTCGATCAGAGACCTACGAATAGACCTAGCCATATAACGGCTGGATCGCCCGTTTGCGCGGGTTCCGTAGACTGAATCGACAAGGAACAAGGACTCGCACCATGGCGTTTACCCAACAATTTTTCACAGCCGACACTCATTTTGGGCATCAGTTGATGCTCCAGAACCGTCCGTTTTCATCGACCGATGAGATGGATCGCTACCTGATCGAGGCCTGGAATGACACCGTCAAACAGACGGATATCATCTGGCATTTGGGCGATTTCAGCTACCTCGATCCCGCTCGCACTGCGTCCATTTTCGGCCAGCTGCAAGGCCGCAAGCGCCTGATCCTTGGCAATCACGATTTGGACAACAAAGGTTGCGTGCGCAAGTCGGTGGCCGATCTCGCTTGGGATCAGCCGCCGACGCACTATGCGGAAACCAAACAGGATGGCGAGCGCGTGATCCTGCATCACTATGCAATGCGGACTTGGTCCGCGAGTTGCCACGGCTCCTGGCACTTGTATGGCCACTCGCACGGTCGTTTGCCCGCGTATGGTCGCAGCCGTGACGTCGGCGTCGATTGCTCCGACACAGCCTACACCCCACAGACATTCCAGAAGCTGACGACGGGAATGCAGGACGTGGAGATCGCAGCATGAAGACCGATATCGCCGCTCTGCTCAAGGCCGAATACGGCCCCATGTGGCATGACACGATGTGCGACCTGCCGGACGGCTGGACCCAGCCGCTGGTAGATATGCTTGAGCGCCTGTACCGTTTGTCGTCAATCGATGCTTTCCGCGACCGGGTGGTCTATTGGGTTTCTGTCCGCGTCGACGTTTACGGTAGCAGTGCAATGGCTTTTGCTTGCCCGATCATGCCGTCGCATACGTGGACACCAGGCCGCGCGATGGCATGTGTCGAGGCGCTGACCGAATTCACCGGCCGCACTCAAGAGACGTGCCGCGTTTGCGGGAAAGATGGCTACCTGCGGACGGCCATTCTGGGCGACCATGGTGAAGGCGTTTTCTGCGACCAGCATGCCGGAGGTGACCATGCAGGATAAATCAATCGGTCTATTGCGCCGCGAATTCGGCCCACTCTGTCACGACAGCATCAACGATTTGCCCGACGGTTGGGCCACCATCGTCGGCGAATTCTTTCACGCCGTGGAGGGTATCGGTGATCTCGTCGAAGCCGTGAGCTGCCGTTTCGAACGCACTGACAGCGGCCTCCAGGCATTCGTCTTTCCCGAGATGAGCCGCTGGCACCCGGAGCAAATGGCGGCGCTTCAGGCTGCGCAGCGTACTCTGTATGGACAGAGCCAGACGACGTGTGAAACCTGCGGCAAGGAAGCAATCTATCCGCCAGGGGCCAACGGCTTCTTTTGCACCGAGCATGATATCGAATCTGTCCGTAACGCAGAGGATTTGGCACGCGTCACGGAAGAGCTTGAGCCGATCCTGCCTTATAAAGCTCTCCGACGTTTCTCACTGGATGTACCGCCGCACCTGCGCGAGCTTGTATTCGGGACGTTACGCGAGATCAAGGAGGTCGTCGAACGAGAGAATTTGGTCCGACACTGTCACGTTATGAATGTCATGGTGGTGGATGACCAACTGTACATCCGTGGCCGGTTCCGAGACAGCTTCCCGATGTCGGTCCGGTCCGACATCGACGACCTGATTAGGCGTGCGGAATGGCAGAGCGCGGAGATGGCAAGGGGAGGCTCAGATGCTTCCTGATAATTTCGACCGCGACCTGTTCACCTCCGAGCTGCGTGCCAAACATTCACGCATCCTGCCGCCCGAAGTTGAGTTTTCCGTCGGCGACGGGTGGCTGCCAATCATCGCCGATAGTCTCAGTGAAGCCGAGGCTGCTCTCGAAAAGTCCGGTTGGATTTCGAAGGCCGAAGTCAGACAAATCAAAGAGAAATTCGCCGGACTTCGGCTTTATGTCCGCCCCAAACGTACGTCGTCTCATTTTCCTATGGCGCTCGCTGCCGAACTGTTGGCGATCCGCGACCGCGCAGAAAGCCTGAGCATGCGGGCATGTGAGCTGTGCGGAGAGCCCGGCGAACTTCGTAGTTCGGGATATCATCAGACACTTTGCGACAAACATGCGGGAGACCGGGCATGAGAAAGCTGTTCCCAGAGCATGACCGCGCTGTAACTGATGCTGTCGTTGACTACGTCATGTCAGGAGGCCACCTTGGCGATCCCGGTCAGCACCAGCACTTCAAGGGGCGCTTTAGCAATCTCGCCGGACTTGAGCAGAGGGTGATCATCACTCGCTGCAAAATCGCAGTCAGCCGGATGATGGTTGGCGCAATCCGTCGAGAGATAGAGGCATCTTATGACTGATGGGGAGCCGGATGAAAATGACCGCCGTAAAACCCAAAGATCGTCGGCGAGCGGTACCTTACACTTTGGTATCCGAGCATCGCCAGGCGTCCTGCGGATGACCTGATCCGTTTGATGTACGCCAGCGGAGCCCACAAGCTTCGGATCGCTATTTACTTACCCGAGTTTCTTTTACGAGACGTGTGGCTTCTTCACTGATCTCGATCTCTGTGGATGCTGCATCAGGTCCACCAAAACGTTGTTCCGACGCCATATCCAACGTAGCTTTCTCAAAACGAACCCGCGCGGCGGCGGCTTTGCGCTTCCTTTCCAGAGAGTCGAGAATGATTTTGTCTGGCATTGTCCTTCTTCCCTTGTCGACAAGCTGATGGACGTTAAGAACACCTCCTGAGATTCTGGCCATTTTGACATCGCTTTGGTAGCTAACGGTGCTTTGCTTCCGATCACTCTTATTAATGCCGGACCCGCCAAGACGCTGGTTGGCCAAGTTCCACCGGCACCTCTTCCCCGTCAAGCAGCATCCTAATAATAATTGCCTGGCGCTCTTCTTCGGCTGGATCGGGCTCCGGTCGTTCGATGCCGTAGACAGACACGGCGGTGTAGAGCACGCCGAGATAATTGATATCGAGCGCTTCCATCGCCTCGTCGCGGTCGATGCCACCGGCAACGTATCGCTCCAGGAAATCGACGATCTGGTCGTCTGTCAAGCGACCACGGATTTCCGATATCGCTTTTCGGTAGGCCGCGTCCAGCGCTGAAAGATCGGGTCCTTGCATGCGATTTTTCCGGTTTCGGCCGACAGGATTCTGACTCAGACTATCTCCAACGACAAGACGTGGAGACGACGATGAGGGAGGATTTCTGGAGCAAAGCGGATTATGATTTGCTAATCAGGCTGTACCGCGAAGGAATGACAACGGCCGACATCGCCCGTGAACTCGGCCGTTCTCCGGCTGCAGTGGCAACAAAAGGTTCTCGGATCGGTCTGTACGCACTGACCCGGGAGGAATTGTCCGGGCCCCGCGTTTCGGTGAGGGACTGTATAAATCCGGTCGGACCCCACCCGTTCGTGTCGCCCGGAATTCATAACCGGACGTGCACGGAATGTAAGCGGTCTGCAATTTTTCAGGCTGCGTAGGCGATCAGTAGCCGAGCGGATTTTGGGGCGCGGCTACTGATCGTGTTTAGATTCAAGCGGCTAGAGCAGTTTGGTGTTGCTGCATGTAAAGTGTGTAGCCCTCCATGCAGTAGTCCTCCCAGCGCTTGAGGATGGCGAATTTGACGTCGAGATACTCATTAAGATCGTATACCGCAGCCGCCGTTGTCTCGCGGCCTTCGTCCGCATGCGTGATCATCTGAACATCATCGGGGTTCAGTTGACGCCCACCAACCACAAATTCGTGCATGCGCGGACGCATGAAACTTATGAACCCTTTGCGGAGGGTGTGAGTGGATGGCTTCAAATCGAGGCCATGAAAAACGCCGCCTGGCTTCCGCATTTTCTCCATTATTCTTGAGGGTATTCTTGGATCGATGTGCATCTGCATTTCGTCGCCAGCCACACGATGTCGTGTTTTGGGAAGCAGGTAGCGGCAACCGAAATCTTCGAAATCCTTCTTGGCCTTGCGGACAACATCCTGAGACATCTCCGGGAGTGGCAAGACGCGCCAGTTGTCGCCCTTCGCCTTGACGCGCCATACGAGCCCATAGTGCGGATGTTCGACGAAGCTCTCTTCGATTGAGGAGCAGACAGTGTAGCGACGTTGTCCAGTCAACAACTGAAGGAACAATGCCAACCGGGCCATCTCGTTATCACAGCAATCAATAGAGTAGATGAAGGCACCGATTTCCATCTGAGACATTGGCCGAAGCTTTTGCCCTCCGTCGGACTCCACGGTCGCCTTCTTTTTCTCGATGACATTCGTCAAGCCGAGTGCAACATTTTGGTCGAGCTTATATATGCGACGTTTCCCGCTGAAATATCGAAAACAGGACCGAAGGGCAGCGACTGTCGCGTCTGCCTGCCGGTGCCCCTTACCCTTCAACTCTCCGGCTTCCCCCCTATCCACGATACTATCGCGGATGTCAGACAAATCTCCGAGAGTGATACTTGCCAACGCCTTCCCAGAAATGTGCCTGAAGTCGGGCTCATACACAGAAGCTTTACAGGCACCGATGGCTGATTTGTAGCTCTCGACGGTTTTCACGGCCTTGTTCTTGGAGGCCCATTGGAGAAACGCATCGCGTCCGTCCTCCCAGACTTTGGCACCTTCCTTGACAACCCTATGGACATCCCTGGCTTCTTTTACATTCCTGGTTTCTAAAAACGCTTTGATCAGTGCGTCTGGCTGATGGCCCAATTTCTTGCCTACGCGTGCTTCAGCGACCAGGGCTCTAAGCTGAGGCAGATCATCTTCACTGAAAAGGTGGATGTCCCCTATGACAGCGTTGATCTCTCTTGTGAGGATACGCCACGTCGCCCCATTGGGTTTGACCCTGATTGCAAGGCCAGTCATTTCAACGTCTCGCCAATCGTGCTCAACGATGACCTTTTTCCCTGCCTTCTGGACGGAATAAAGGTTCCTTATTTTCCGCAGGGTATTTCCATCGAACTGCTCTTTATGCACTAAAAACTCCGGGATAACTGAACTCGTCAACCAAAGTGTGATTCGATTATCCTTCGGTGTAAAGAGGGTCCCGGAAATATTCGTGATCCCGAATACCAATCCAACCGCCATCCATGTAGTACAAAATCAATCACGGCTCGATTACTTTGCAAGCATAAGGAAATATTGCGTTTTTCGAGACTGACTGTAACTTATTGAAAACACAAATATGTTGACGAGCACCAGGAAATACGATCACTCCGCCAATATATCTCCCCTTTTTTGTAATCAGGGGGTCCCGGGTTCGAGTCCTGGTGGGGGCACCATTTTTCCTTCCGCTGCCGTTCAAAACCGTTCGCCACCTTGGCAAAAGCCCTGTTTTCCGGGTTTTCAAGGCAAATTCCGTCCGCTCCGGTTCACGGTCGTGCGCTTGCATCCGCGGTTTTTGTTGGTACTCTCGTTGGTACATTCCCTTAAACGTCGTTTTCGACGATCAGGATACCAACAAGATGCCTCTTTCGGACACTCAGGTTCGTAACCTCAAAGCGCAGCCTTCGGCGAAAAAATACAGCGATGGCGGCGGTTTGCACCTGCTTGTAACTCCAGGCGCGTCGAAACTTTGGCGCCTTCAGTACCGGTTTGAGGGCAAACAGAAGCTCTTGGCGCTCGGCAGTTATCCGGCTGTCGGGCTGGCGGATGCGCGCCGGAAGCGTGACGATGCGAAAAAGGTCTTGGCGGCCGGCACCGATCCGTCTCAGCACCAAAAGAAAGAGAAGCTTCGACAGGCCGGCTCAAACGCCAACACCTTCGATGAGATCTCCAAAGAGTTTCTTTCTCGCGTCGAGCGCGAGGGCAAAGCTGCCGTTACCGTCGCTAAGAAAAAATGGCTGCTGGCGCTGGCGACCCCCGATCTGGGAACACGACCTATCACTGACATCAGCGCGGCGGAGGTGCTGGTGCCGCTGCGTCGGATCGAGGCCAGCGGAAATTATGAAACAGCCAGACGTCTGCGATCGACGATTGGCCAGGTCTTCCGCTTTGCCATCGCCACCGCTCGCGCCGAGAACGACCCGACCGGCGGGCTAAAGGGCGCATTGATCGCCCCCACAGTCACGCACCGGCCCGCGTTCACCGATAGGAAGGCCGTAGGCGGGCTACTGCGCGCGATCGCGACATATGACGGAATGCCCGAGACGAAGGCAGCCCTTCAGCTAATGGCCTACCTCTATCCGCGGCCCGGCGAGCTTCGACAAGCAGAATGGCCTGAATTCGATATGGAGAACGCCGTTTGGACTATCCCCGAGACGCGCGCGAAAATGCGTCGGGAACATAGGAAGCCCCTGCCATCGCAAGCGTTGGCGATCTTGAAGGATGTTCAGAAACATACTGGCGACGGGAAATTCGTCTTCCCGTCCACTGCCTCGCGCTTCAGGCCGATGTCGGAAAATACGCTTAACGGCGCACTGCGCCGGCTCGGCTTCACCGGCGACGAGGTCACTAGCCACGGCTTTCGCGCAACGGCATCCTCGCTGCTGAACGAAAGCGGGAAGTGGTCGTCCGACGCTATCGAAGCCGAATTGGCCCACGTCGGTGCCGACGAGGTTCGCCGCGCATACCACCGCGCCCTCTATTGGGACGACCGAGTGAAAATGGCGCAGTGGTGGGCCGATGAACTGGACGTTATGCGAGCCCCCGCTCTGACTGGAGCATTCGCATGACCGAGAAGGACCCAAAAGTGAAGTTTGGCGATCTGGTCGCAGACTACTCACCTACTCCCGCGCCAGAGACGCAGCTAACTGACGACAGCGGCGAGTACCTCGTCGCAGCTTGGGCAAAGGCAATGGGTTTAGCTCCCGACGAGGTGATCATCGAGTTTCGGCGCAACGGTCCGCTGAGCAGGCTAATACGGGAGACTTTTAGCATTCTGCCTCATCAGCCTGTCGACGGCTTCCAACTGGCAAACGCCGTGATTTCCGCGATCAGAAAAGAGGGCGTTAGAGGAGAACGCGTTCATAAGCTCGCGAAGGAAAGGCTTGCCACGAAAGATGCGACCGGAAAATCGGTGCTTCCGATGAACGAGAACTCATTGGCGACCTACGAGAAAATCGCGAGCCAAACTCGAAAGAGGTTTGCGCAGGAGCATCCACTGGCGAGCCTGTTTACGCCGGAAGATTATGTTCCGCCCCGATCAGTCCTAAAGCCCAAAAATAAGAAGCTGAAAAAGACCTAAAAGTAGTAACACACCGCGTTTTTTGTTACCGTGGCTATAGGTTGCTTGGCGGTGATTGACGAGTTACGTCTGTTTTGTCTCCCACGGAAACGGACAAAACCACCATGACAAGCAAACCACAAATTATTACTCTGCCTGACATTGCAAACCTGCCCGACGACGCGCTTCTTACTCGGAAGCAATGCGCGGCGCTTTCGGGGTATGCCGACTACACCTTCAAGAAATGGGCCCGGCAAGGTCGCGGCCCGAACATCACCCGGCTTGAGGGAAGACCACGTTACCGCGCCGCCGATGTGCGGGCGTGGTTCTCCAGCGCTTCGATGGGGTCGGAACAGCAGTCGCTTACAGCGTACGCTAACTGAGGGCCTTCAGATGAACACTGACGACAAATTCATCCGCTTCCAGCAAGTTGAAGACTTGGTCGGATTCAAGAGAACCCACATCTATCACATGATCAAGGACGGGAAATTTCCCCGCCCAATGAAGATCGGGGGAGCTTCCCGCTGGTCGCTGAATGTCATTCAGGAATGGATGCGTACGCAAGTCCAGGAGGCAGCATGAGCCGCCGGCGGAAACGTGCACCACGCAGGACGCCGGCGGCTCATCTGTTGGCTGTCGGTGCAGCCCGTGCCGACAGCGCCTTGCCACACCGCCGTTATATCGATCTTGCTATGCGCCAGCTCACGATTGCGGACATGGTGCCCGGCTCGACGTACGAACCAGGCATGACGATTTTACGCGTCATCATGCATCCAACAACGACAGCGCCGGGTCTCTATTTCGATTTCCCAATTTGGGTTCCCGAAGAGTTTCGGAAGCCGACGGCTGAAAATGCCGCGTTGCTTTACTCGGCACTCTACGAGGGCGATCCCAATGCCCGGTCAATCATCGACTGTATGAAGCTGTACGCAAAGCCTTGGTCGGAAGTCGTCCCGGCTGCCAAAGCGGGTCTTCAGGTGATCGGAAAAATACTCGCGCTTCCGAACTCTTTCCCGATCGATGACGCCGAGAAGACGGCAGCGCCGCACGCAATGCATAACAACGCCCGGCAATAAAAAAGACGGCCCCGCTCGAACGGGCACCGCCTTAAGGATCTCTAATGAACCAGAATATTATAGCGCAACAACCGGCGGTTACGCAACGGGGGGCAAGCCTGGACGAGCTTCTCCAGCGTCGGACCTCCGCTTCAAGTCTGTCCGTGGCCTTCACGGTTATCGAGGCTGGCGCAGGTTGCGCGCCACCGTCAAAAAGCTTCGGCATCGGCGAAGGCGGTCAGCCGATCGTGTTGCATAGCGGCGGGCAGCCGTCTTCCGGTCTAGCATCCCGCAAAAACTGCACGGGCACCGCCGGCGAAATCCTGACAGAGCTCGGCAGCATTCTCGATGGAATGTCGCCTCGGCAAGCCCTGGTATGCGCGCCGCCGCCGGGTGATGCTGCTTCATGGCCCTTCGTTTCCCAAAAGGATGTAGGAGAGCGAACAGACGTTATCGCGAGAACGAAGCAACGTTTCCCGGCGCCAGCGGGAGTTGCCCTGTTCGGCCTGGATTTTGACATTAAGGCTTGGCCCCTGGAACTGCAAAAGCGAACACAAGCAGGGTTCAGCGAATTGATGTCCGTTCTATGCGACATCGCGCCTTGCTTCGCGTCGGCAGCCTACGTCGACCGGGCATCGTCGTCGGTTGGAATTCGCAACCCGCGCACCGGCGTCCAAACCGACGGCAACAGCGGGCGCCATTTTTTCCTTATTGCAAAACGTGGCGAAGATGTCGCAAGAGCCGTGCGGGCACTGCACCGCCGGCTAGTCCTGGCAGGATGGGGTTACGGCTTTGTATCTGAAGCCGGCACCGTGTTGATCCGTTCCCTCGTCGATGTGGACGCCGCCAGCGATTTGTCGCGGCTTTGGTTCGAAGGACGCGTGCAACTCTCCGATGGGCTGGAACTAATCGCGGGCGCCCGCGATGCAGTCGTTCTGAACCGCGAAGGCGGAGCGGTCGATACAACACAGATTGCTGACCTTGATGCGGTCGAGCTTGCGCAACTTGCGTCGGTGGAAGACCGTATCCGCGCCTCCTGCGGTGCCGAGGCCGAACTAAAGAGGTCAGCTTGGCAGGACCGGAGGCAAGCGGAAATGGTGGCGCGAGGGATAGACCCCGATCGGGCCGCCAAAACGGTTCGGGCGGCCGTTGAACGACACACACTGGCGCCAGATTTCACGATTGAACTCGATGACGGCGGCGTCATTACTGTTGCAGATATCTATGCAGACCTCGTCGCGCACCACGGCAAGACATGTGCCGATCCGCTGGAGCCCGAGTACGGTGGAGGGCGCAATAAAGCCGTTATTTACACAGACGGCGCGACGCCAACGATCTACAGCCATGCGCACGGCGGCATTCATTACAGTCTGGAGAGTCTGGAGGATACAGAGTGGTTTGACGCTTCAGCTACCGGGGGGATGGGTACGCTAGTGGCGCCCACCGGTAGCTCATCCTCGGAGCCAGCCGCGATCGACTGGATCACGCCGGCGGCCTGGCAGGGCTCGACGCCAGCGCCGCAGGAGTGGGAAGTCGAAAACTGGATCCCCCGCCACGAAGTGACGCTGCTTTACGGTGACGGCGGTGTCGGTAAGACGCTGCTGGCGCATCAATACGCTACCGCCGCAGCGACTGGCAGGAAATGGCTAGGTCAGCCAACGCGCGCTGCCCGCGTCATGTGTTTCTTCTGCGAGGATGACGAGAACGAACTTCATCGCAGGCAGAGCGCGATCAATCAATCGCTCGGCTTGGCAATGGACGATTTGAAGAATTTGCGGCTGGTCTCGCGAAAACATGACCTGAACATCCTGGCGCAGTGGGACCAAAAAGCCGGCGGCTTGAAATTAACCTCTCTCTGGCACCAGCTCCGCGACGGAGCGCAGGACTTCGGCGCCGACGTGATCATCATTGACACCCTTGCGGATGTCTATGCTGGCAGTGAAATCGACCGGGCGCAGGTCAGCGCCTTTGTAAAGCTTTGCCTCGGCGGCCTTGCTCAGGCGATCGGCGGTTCCGTGATCGCGCTCGGGCATCCATCACAGAGCGGAAAGAACACAGGCAGCGGCACTTCCGGTTCAACGGCCTGGAGCAACGCCGCGCGTTCACGTATTTATCTGAAACGTCCTGAAGGCCCGCAACAGAGAGGTCGGTACGCTGGCGCGACGCCGGAAAGCAGCGGGAATGTCCGCGAGCTGGAGAACATGAAACTGAACTACGGTCCGAAAGGATCAAAGCTGAAGCTGGAATGGAAACGCGGCGCCTTCGTGCCGTTGGGTGGCTCCAGTCCTATTTCCAATTCAGAAGCACTTGAAACCGACGTGCCGGATCTCGATGATATGGCAGAGCGCGCCGTTGCAGAGGCGATCATCGCGCGCTCGGGGGTCCGGCTCGCTCAATTCACGAACAGCCCCTACTATGCGCCCAAGGTCCTGAAGACACAGGCTGCGGGCATTCTCAAATCATTGACCCTCGACGAGACGGCCGCGGCGTTTGAGCGGTTAGTCTCCAAATCGATCATTCGCGCTGTTGAAGTAGCCAGAACGCCAGATCGCAAACCGATAATGGGTTACGAAATTGACCCGACAGGAGGCGCGGCAATCGACAACGTGTTGTTAGAGGATGAGCCATGCCCTTCCGCTTTCACCTAAATCCGATGAAGGAAAGTGCGCAAAGTGAACTGCCATTTTGCGCAAAGCGCGCCGAGCCCCTAGCTAAGCTGTTGATTTCATTGCGGCAAGGCACTATGCGCAAATGTGCTGCGCCGAGTGCGGCAAAGCGCGGCGAAGTCTTTGTTTTGCAGGGGTTTGCGGGTGCGGGAAGTAAGTGCGCAAAGTGGCACCCCTACGGGGCAGCGCTGCGCGCTCGCGCAGAGCGCGCTATGCTCCCGATTGGGTTTGGGGCCGACAGCCAAATAAATGGGATATATACAAATTGTAGGTCGCGCATAATCGGGCCGCGAGCGCGACCGCCGCAGCAGCCTTACCTTACACAACCCTATTTCGGAGATTGCCCGTGAGCGGACGAAAGGGCGCGCCGCAGCTCGACCGCTGGCGCCGGTCGGCCGAGTTCCGCGAGATTGCCCGGCGGCAGTGCCAGGCAATGAACCGGAAGCATTGGGAAGGCCCAAGGTGTGAGGCGGCCAAGAAATCCGATGGAGAGCCGTGCCAGAAACCGGCTATGACCAACGGTCGGTGCCATCTGCACGGCGGCCGGACGCCATCGGGCGATGCATGGCATATGCCGCGATGGCCGAACCGCGGCGCGGCCGACGGTATGGAAAAGCTCGATCGGAAACTGAAGGATCAGGACCGGGCCGCTCGCAAACGAGCCAAGCGGCTGGCCGCCATGACGCCCGACGAACGCGAGCGTCATGAGAACTGGCACAAAGCCCGCAAGCCGGGTGCCGCTGCAGCGCGGCAACGGACGCGCGACGAGCGGCGTCAGAATACGGAATTCCGCAAACGATCAGCCACCGCGCCGCGCGCGCCGTCGCCTGAGCTTCAAACGATCAACGACGAGCTTGCCAACTTGCGGCAGCGCCTCGCTAAAATTCAAACGGATAAAGGAGTGTTTTCGTGATGCCAGATAGGTCAGAAGACTACCGGGATGATGACGAGGTGCAAGCGGACCTAGCTCATCGAATTAGAACTGAGGGCGGGCTAGTAGCCTACGAAACGTGTTTGGCGGCGTGCCGCGCGGAAACCGCTTCGTGGAATGCGCGAACGCATGCCGCTCGGAGCATCCTCGATGCGGGCGGGTATTTCAAAGCTGCGGCGCAGGAAGACCCCACGGAGAAAGATCCATCCACAATGACGGCCGCCGAAATAGCGGATGCGCTAGCACGGCTGAAGTCACCGAAAATGCCCGACGCTCCGAAGATTAGCGGAAAGCGGAAGATTTCGAAGGCAAAGGGCGGAGCGTTCGATTAGAAGGTTGGCACGCAGCCAGCCGTAATTGCAGAAGGAATATCTATGCTCCCTGGACCCAAAGAAAACGGCCCGTATCGCGATCGTGATATCGATTGCCAGGAAGCCCTACAGAGCGGTTTTCGAGCCGTGACGCGTCTTCCTGCGCAAAACCTCGTCGAAGCAGCCGGCGGCAAGCTGTCGCCAGCTCTGATCAATCTGGCGAAGGATGCGGCACGCGTCGGATGGGATTTGGAAGAAGCCGAAACCGCGATCAGCGAATTGGCGCAGAATTACTTGGACGATCTAGGCGAGTGATCCTCGCCACCGTCATCATTTTCCGCCGCGTTTTCGGGCCATTTCGCGATGGATCAGCATCACCCTGATGCGCATGCGGTGCCTATCCTCTGCGTCCTGGCGTTTCTTTTCCACGTATTCCGGACTGCCTGGAACCTTCAGTGCGGCATTGACCCTTTTCCGCTCGGCGTAAGCTGCTGCAAAATCGTCTACATCTTTCTCGTCGAAGATCACCGGACTGCCTGGAATGTAAGAAATCATTCGGCGCTCTCGCAGGCGCTTTAGTTTTTCCTCGGACACGCCCAATCGCGTCGCGGCTTCAGCGTGTGTTAGAAACCGGATCATCGCTTGCGCCCCGCTTTGAGCGCCTCCCGCGCCTTGTATTTATCGAAAGCTATTCTCGCGCTTTCTGCAGCTTCCGCGGCTGCGGCCGCCCTTATCGGCGGCTCGGCGCCATCGGCCGGCAGAGCATGAACCTTTATACCGTCGAGGTAGGCTTTCAGGTCTGCGACTGAAATGAGCACGGGGCGGCCTGCCGCGTACGCCAACTTTCCCGCAAGTCGTAGGCGCTTCACCTTGGACGTGGAACACCTCAGCAACTTTGCGACCTCAGGCTCGGTCATAAATTGGTCTGACATATCGGCGTTCCCCGGTCAAAATGCGATTTTAATGAATAATCTGGATAGCAGCAAACTATTTTATGTATACTTTGTCAGTTATGACGCAATACGTAGGATTACATTCTAATATCTCAACCTACATATTTTAGATATTGAAAACATTACTTAAATATTTTTATTATAAATTGACTACGTTGCGTCAGTAGTCATATATTGAGGGTGGAATTTTAACCGATTTGCTTTATTCCTAACTTGCCGGGTTGATCTCCGGCAGGTCTGGAACCCTGCGTCATGTCCAAGGCGAAAGCCTAAAAGCGCAGGGCCGCGGTCTCCCGGTTGTCAATTCCAGACCTCAATTGCCATCGACAATGGCTAAACGGAGAACAAAAAATGACCAACCCAAATAGCGAGATATGCCCGCTGTACGAAATTGACGATGAGCCCCTTGCCCGCGTCTGGCAGATCGTTGACCTTGATCAGTCATACGGACTGGCGTGCATTGCGATGGAAATTGGCGCGCATGCCACCTACGACAAAGGCGACGACGAGGATTACCTCGTAAAACCCTTCAACAAACGGTCCAAGCTTCACACCCGGTTGCCTGGCGCCGCGCACGCGACGAAAGACGACTATGTCTTCATGTCCGCCATGCCTTTAGCTGATTTGGCAAGATTTATGGCTATGCGGCAGAAGCCGGTAGCGGCTCCCGCTGACACTGCCTAAGGGGAGAAGGGGCCGAAAGTCGACACGCTCGGCCCCGTTCAATTTGCCCGTTCAAGAATTCTCGAAACTTGCTTGGCCGTCCATTTACCGCCTCGCGACGTTGCAACGCCCATACCGTCCAGCGTCTCGGCAATCCCGCTCAATGTCTGGCCGGCAGCCTTCAGCGGACCTATGACCCTCATTGCCCGCGCAGCGTCGTCGCCAGCCTTGGCTTGAACGGCGATATTCCGCTGCATCGTCTTGTCGCGCAATCCACCGAGCTTGACGCCCCTGTCCTTTGCCGATCGCAGCGCGGCTTTCGTCCGCTCCGAGATGAAGGTCCGTTCCTGCTCCGCCAGCGCCGCGTAGATATGGAGTTGGAATTTATCAGCCTGCGGCATCTGCGCGACACGCAGCTTCAATTTCGGATCGTCCATCAACATCGATATGAACGACACCTTGCGGCTCAACCGGTCGAGCTTTGCGACCAAAAGCTCGGCGCCCGTCTTGCGGCAGATCTGCAGCGCCCTGGTCAGCTCGGGGCGCTCACTGTTGCTGCCGGACTGAACGTCCTGGAATTCGCCGATCACCTCAAACGGGACTTCGGAGAACTTGTCGAGAAATACGCCAATGTCGCGCTGCTGCGCCTCCAGGCCCAAGCCGCTCTTACCTTGGTCTTCAGTGCTGACCCGAGTGTAAATGACGTACTGTTTCATGTCGCTCTCCGTCTCTGTAAGCAAGAATACAGGCGATTTGTCTAATGTCAACGAACGTTGTGCCAGACAAATGGGTATGTAGGTATCCCCATGGCTATGAGCGGTGACGGCTGCGTGGCCGACTGTAGTCCGCCGTTGTGCCCCTGACCCGTGGCACCGACCCCC
>UBTA01000096.1 GCA_900468065.1 Hyphomicrobiales bacterium
TGCAGAATCCGATGAAGCCGCCCCTTTGTTCCGAGATGATTGCGCCCCCGGATTCCGGGATGATCTCGCCCCCTTGAGGCTGGGGTCCTGCTGGTCTCGATTGTTTTCAGTCTATCGTGGTTGGGAGTCAAGATTTTCGTGGCTGATTTCGCCGCAAGCTATCGCCGGATAAGTCGATACGGTGAGCGTTGTGGACGAGGCGATCCAGAATGGCGTCAGCGTAGGTGGGATGGCCTATAAAATCATGCCAGGCTGACACGGGCAGTTGGCTGGTGATAATGGTGGATCGGCGTCCGTAGCGATCTTCGAGGATTTCCAAGAGATCATGACGGGCTTGTTCGTTGAGCGGTTCCAGTCCCCAGTCATCAAGGATCAGAAGCTGGACGTGGCCAAGAGTGCGTTGCAGTCTGGCATAGCGACCATCGCCATGAGCCAGAGCGAGATTGGCAAACAGCCGAGGAACGCGCTGATAGAGAACCGACCGATCGTCCCGGCATGCTTTGTGGCCGAGGGCGCAGGCCAACCAGCTTTTGCCAACGCCCGAATGGCCGCAGATGGCGAGATTGTCGTGCGCGTCGATCCAGTCTCCAGCGATGAGCTTCATGAAGAGCGCCCGATCAAGTCCACGCTCACTGCGATAATCGACATCCTCAGGCACGGCATGATGGCGCAGCTTGGCAAACCGCAGTCGGGTGGCAAGCTTGCGATCATGGCGAGAGCTCCATTCTCGATCGAGCAGGAGCCCCAGCCATTCGGCATGGGAGAGTTGTTCACTCTCACCGTGGGTAATCAGGTCGTGGAACGCCTTGGCCATGCCGGTCAGGCCCATGGCATTCAGCTTATCAAGGGTAGGATGTGCAAGCATGTGACTTCTCCTCAGTGGTAATAGCGGGGACCGCGGATGTTGGAGTGGTGGATGGGTTCAGATGATGGACCCGGTGAGGTCGATGGTCGGTCCAGGTGATTGTCGAGAATGGAGCGCACCGATCCATAGGTTCGAGCGCCGATTTCCAATGCCCGGCCACAGGCAGCATTGACCCTTTCCCGGTCGAAAGCTTTGACGAGCCGGATGATGCCAAGGCAAGCTCTGTAGCCCTGTTCGGGATGCGGGCGGTCGGCGAGAATGCGGTCACAGAGCAAAGCGACATTTGATCCGATTGCCGATGCTTCCCGGCTGATACGCTCGATCGTCCAGTCGGCGAACCGCCGATGGGAAGATGGCATGTGCTCCGGTGTCGTCGTGTGCTTTCCATTGCCGCTCGATCGCCTGTGGGCTGCGATCCGTTCGCCCTTGTAGAATATCTCGATCGTGTTGGCAGTGATCCGTGCCTCGACCTGCTCGCGGGCAAAACGGTATGGCACGGAGTAAAAGTGCTTTTCGATATCGACATGATAATCGAGGCCAGCCCGGCGTATCTTCCATTCCGCAAAGACATATCGTTCGACCGGAAGCGGTCGCAGAGCGGGATAGTCAAATTCTTCAAACAACTGTCGCCTTGTGCGCCCAATGCGGCGCAAGACGCGTTTGTCGTTCAGATCGTGGAGGAGTTCGCCAATCGCTGTGTTCACGTCAGCAAGGCTGTAGAAGACGCGGTTACGCAGCCGACCCAGTAGCCAGCGCTCGACGATGCGAACCGCCGTCTCGACTTTCGCCTTGTCGCGCGGCCGACGTGGTCGTGTCGGCAAAACGGCACTGCCGTAGTGAGCCGCCATTCCGGAGTAGGTGCGATTGACCTGCGGATCAAACAGGCAAGCCTTGATGACAGCAACCTTGGCATTATCGGGAACGAGAAGGGCTGGTGCGCCGCCAAAGGCCTCAAGCGCAAGCAGATGGCATTCGATCCAGTCGGGAAGTGTTTCGCTCCAGCGGGCATGGGCAAATGAAAGGCTCGATGCACCCAGCACGGCAACGAACAGGTGGGCCTGCCGCGTCTTGCCCGACAATCTGTCGATTACCACCGTAACCGTGTCGCCGGCATAATCGACAAACAGCTTTTCGCCGGCCGCATGGTCCTGGCGCATCGTCACCGGCAGCTTCAGAGCCCAGCCACGGTAAAGATCGCAGTAGCGGCTATAACGGTATCCGTCAGGGTGCAGGCCGATATATTCGTCCCACAGGATCTGCAACGTCACATGCTTGCGCTTCAGCTCGCGGTGAACCTGCATCCAATCAGGCTCGGCGATGCGCCGATGACCTGTCTTTGTCCCGGCGGCCTTGTAGAGGGCAGCCTCCAGCACAGCATCGCTGACATCCTCTGCCAACGGCCACGATAGTCCGGCACGCTCCAGACGGCGCAATGTCTCACGCACGGTCGAAGGAGCAGCCCCGACGCGCACCGCAATCGACTTATGGCCGAGCCCTTCCTCAAATCTGTGTCTTAGAATCTCGCGGACACGCCGCATCGCTACTCTCTCCGCTGGCATTGCGTTCCTTCCTCCCAGCACACCTGAAAGGACGAACTTCTCACCAGCAGGACACCTCGACAAACACTCCAATCAGGGGGCGACATCATCTCGGAACAGGGGGGCGACTAATTCTCGGAATTGGGGGGCGGCATCATTTCGGAATCAGGGGGCGACATGCCTCGGAATTTGCA
>UBTA01000054.1 GCA_900468065.1 Hyphomicrobiales bacterium
CCTCCCGGGACACGATCGGTCGCAGAACGGAATATTGGGGCGAATGTTCCATTTTGTCGATTGGCCACCAAATGGTTCCGCTAAAGACCAAACGCGTCACAACTTTCGCAACGGTGTGTCAAAGTATATTGCGCGAATGCACCCCCTCGGCGATTCTTCGTTCGAACCCTGCTGCCGAGGAAGTGAATATGACCAAGGAGATCAAGCGCAGGCCGAGAGGTGCGTCCCCGCGGGGTCAATTCGAGCAATCGAAAAACGTGGCCCATGCGATCATCGATGAGAGACGCGATGCCGAGCGCCGCAAGACCGAAAGATTGAAGGCGGCGCGATTAGAAGAAATGAATAAGGGGTCTTCGCAAGGACCATCTTCGTAGGAGAGAGCTTCGTCGAGGCATTTTTGCCGAACTTCAAAACGCAGGCTGAGCCAATATCGGTTAGCGAAACTCGATCTGCAGTGCTCGAGCTTCAGTCACTGGAAATTGGGAAATTGCGCCGACATGGCTGAGTCAAGTTCAGTAGGAGTCCGTCGTTCACAGCGATTCAACGAACTTAAGAGACTGATACCCAGGTATTTCCCAGAGTATCCTTACCCTCGATCTCCGGGCATTGTAGTGTCCACTCTTGTCCAACGCACGGTCTTTCCGACCATTCCAATCAAGGTAGAGTATGCACCCACGGAAGATGGGAAGCGGCTGGACAGGGAGCAAGTGTTTTCACGAATTTGGCTTGTGGCTAAAGGCGCGGCAGCTGTCTAAAATGCAACCTTAATTCGTCGCGATCCGGAGTTCGTCCACGAGTAGTTCAAACCTACGACGATCGTCTTGAGACAACGATTCAATCCGATCTTGCCAAAGCGCATTCGCAACCTCTGGTTCCTCCTCAGCAAACCGGGTGAAGGCGCGACAGCTGTCCAATCGTCCAGTGCCGCCGACCTCCAGATATTTGGCTGCGAGATGTTCGATAGCGTCCAATTCCATGATTGTGTTCCTGCGTCGGAGTCAGCTGATTTCTGCAGCGCTAGATGGCGGTCGAATACGTCTGTAGGCGGCCTCGACAAAACCATAGAGACCAAAAGCCAGGAGACCCAAGGCAGCGAAGGCATAGAGGATAGCGCCGAATGGAAGCTGACGCACCCACGACAACGCTTCTGCGATACCGCCGGCCTGATCCGGATCTAAAGCGAATGCGGCGTAGAAGAAAAATACCCCGGTGAGAAGGAACACGACGCCGCGGGCGGAAAGACCATATACGCAAATCCAGTCGATTGCGGTCCCCGCGTTAGATGGAATGGTCAGGTATTTGCGGTACCCATGCCCAACACCCTTGATGATCTGAGCGATCCCTGCGCCTACCACAGCCATACCAACGCCAGCGAGGAGATAGCGGCCGAACGGTTGCTCTATTAGCCAAGCGCTAAGTTCAGACTCCCCGCCCGACCCGCTACTACCACCAATGCTCAATGCCATGCTTGCGGCATATAGGGCCAGACTGCTGTAGACGCCGGCGCTGATCAATAGACCAAACCGGACGCTGTAACCTTTCAGCGTGTCGGGGTGGCCGTCCGCATTGGCAACCGCTTGGGTGAGACGCCATGCGATGAAGCCAAGAAGACCGACAGCGATGAGACCAAGCCAGATTCGGCCAAGCGGCTGCCCAAGAACAGCCTGGAGAGCGGATTTGGAGTCAGGTTTTTCGCCACCACCAACAGATGAATACAACGCAAGTCCCGAAACGAGGACGTAGACGATGCCGCGTGCCGCATAACCGGAGCGGGCGAGCCATTGAAACGGTGATTGAGTATGCATGGGGCCTCGCTGAAGCAGTCATTCCGAAGCGGGACGCAACGCCCCCGCATCTGTCCGACAACTTCCATGTACTGATGAAGTTCCATTGTAAGGCTTGCGATTGTCCTGTCTCGAAACGTGCAAATCGACCACGCAGTTCAACGACTCATTCAGAACCCGCATTTATAATGCGGGCACGGATATGTGCTGGAATGTGAAATGAACCCCTGGAATGAACTTTCGCCAATCTGGCGGTCGTCGCCATCGCGACATCACTTTGGACTTTTGGCCATAGCCACGTTCTGCTCGCGTTGCCTCGCTACATACACCTTGCTTTCGGTTTCATCATGGCAGTTGGCACTTTCTGTGTGATGTCGCTGCCGTTTCAGTTCGCGGATGGGGTCTTCTCGACCTTCGCTACAGATGGGGCTCGAAATTGGTATGCCGCTGATTTTCAGGGCAACAGCCTCGGGCTTGATCGCCAAGCGGTTTTCCGGTGAGCTGGTGCCAAGCGGCAGAACGATTGTCGTTATTGCCTGCCCGGTCGTCTTCAGTGGTACGGCGGGTTTTTTCGTCAAGGTGGGGCATGGTCATGCGGTCTGTCGTTTTGCCATTCGGCTTGGTCCTGTTTTCCTCGTCGGTGGTTGCGTGTCTTGCAATTGCACAGCAATTGAAGCGCCACGAGGCGACAAATCTCAATCGTACTCCGGCCGTCGCAGGTTTTCCATCGCGCGGTAAAGCCACCATAAGGCTGGGTCGACCGTCGCCCCACATCGATCCACTATCACCCAAATCGGCAAGTCGGGTCCATCCGAGCGTTGCCAGGACCACGTCGTAGAACTTGCGTGCGCATTCGACATCGTTGGTGCCGACTGCGATATGGGTGAAACTGTCATGTCGATATGCTTATCTGAACCATGTTCAAGATAGGCGTCGAGTGTTCGCCTTTCAAGTTTTGCGGGCCTCGAGCGCAATGGTGACGCTTTCGGGATCAAATTCCTGGCACAGGCCGGACAATGCCGGGGCCGCGGCAGTTTCCGTCGTGATCACACGACGAGTACACACTCTCTTCTTCAGAAAGGGTGCATCCTTCAGTCGAGACTTGGGACCGCCTCGATCTCCACCTTCGCGCCCTTTGGCAGGGCGTTCACCCCATAACATGCGCGAGCCGGATAAGGCTTCGCGAAGAAGCCGGCATAGACCTTGTTGATCTCCGCGAAATGACCGAGGTTGGTGAGAAGCACGGTCGTCTTAGCTGTATTAAATTAGCGAGTGTGGTATCGTCGTCAGCGGCAATGGCGGCGAGGTTCTTCAGGCACTGATCGGCCCCGGCGATGGCATCGTCGGAATTGAACTCGCCGGTCGCAAAATCGATCGGCATCTGGCCCGAGACGAACAGTAGGTTGTCGACCTTGATCGCCTGCGAGAATGGCCCGACAGCACCTGGCGCATGGGTGGTGTTGATCTCTTCGAGCATTGATGTCAGGCGTAGCGCGCTATCGCAAGATCGGCCGCGTCGATATCGGGTTTGCGGCCGGACACGAGGTCGGCGATTACACGGGCCGAGCCCGAACTCATGGTCCAGCCGAGCGTACCGTGGCCGGTGTTGAGGTAGAGACCTGCGACCTTGGTCGCGCCGATCACCGGAGTGCCGTCCGGCGTCATCGGGCGAAGGCCGGACCAGAAGCTCGCCTTTGAAACATCGCCACCGGGGAAGAGGTCGGTAACGGAGTGCTGCAGTGTCAGGCGGCGAGGTTCGCCAAGATCATTGGTATAGCCTGAGATTTCCGCCATGCCGCCGACGCGGATCCGGTCGCCGAGCCGTGTGATGGCAATCTTGAAGGTCTCGTCCATCACGGTCGAGACCGGCGCGCGCGCCTCGTCGATGATCGGGATGGTCAGCGAATAGCCTTTGACAGGATAGACCGGCAGATGGATGCTATGTGGTCGCACCAGAAGCGGCGAGAAGCTGCCGAGCGCCACGACCACCGCATCGGCTTTTAGCTGGCCATGGGCAGTGATGACACCCCGGACCCGGCCGCCGTCGACATCGAGTCCGCGGATGATGCTGCCGTAGTTGAAGCGAACACGGAGTTCCGCGGCTTTGGCCGCCAGCGCACTGGAGAACTTGAAGCAGTCGCCCGTTTCGTCCTTGGGCGTGAGCAGGCCGCCGACGATCTTCTCGCGCACATGCTTCAGTGCGGGCTCGACGCGAATGCAGCCATCGGGATCAAGCACTTCATAGGGAATGCCGTCGGAGGCCAGCGCCTTGACGTCCTTGGCTGAAGCATCGAGCTGGGCTTCGGTCCGGAACAGCTGCAGCGTGCCCTGCATGCGCTCGTCATAGGCGATGCCAGTTTCCTCGCGCATCGCGGCAAGCGAGATGCGGCTATAGTCCGCCAGCCGCAGCATGCGACTCTTGTTGATGGCATAGCGCTTCGAGGTGCAGTTGGAGAGCATCTTCAGCATCCATGAAATCATGGCAGCATCGATTTTCGGACGCAGGATCAGCGGCGCATGTTCCATGAACAGCCATTTCAGTGCCTTCATTGGAATGCCGGGGCCTGCCCAAGGCGAGCAATAGCCGAAGGAAACCTCGCCGGCATTGGCAAAGCTGGTCTCCAGTGCCGGGCCAGGCTGGCGGTCGACGACCGTGACCTCATGGCCGGCCTTGGCAAGCTGGTAGGCCGATGTGATACCGACGATGCCGGCGCCGAGAACGATGACTTTCATGATTTCCTCAAAGAGGGAGGGAAGGGATCAGCGGTATTGCCGCTGGTAGCGGTGGCGGAGACCGGTCAGGATCTCGTAGGAAATCGTGCCGGCATCGCGGGCGAGGTCTTCCAGTGTCTGGTTCGGTCCCAGCACCTCGACGCGACTGCCGTGCGTGAGCCGACCCTCCGGCAGAGCGGAAATGTCGATGGTGATGCTATCCATCGAAACACGTCCGACGATGGGCAGGCGAATGCCGTCGCAATAGACGGCGCCACGGCCGGAAAGGCTGCGTGGCAGGCCGTCTGCATAACCGGCGGCGATAGTGGCGAGCCGTGTTTCGTTTGTCGTTATATGGGTTGCGCTATAGCCGACCCGCGCGCCTGATGGCACGGTGCGAACCTGTACCACCGCGATATCGAGGCGAACGACCGGCTCCATCGGGTTTTGGGCGCCGCTCATTGGAGCGCCGCCATAAAGTGCTATGCCGGGGCGGGCAAGCATGCCGTGGAAGGTCTTTCCGAGGAAAATCCCGCCGGAATTGGCGAAGCAGATGGGGAATTGCGGAAACTCGGCAGCCACGAGTTCCATTTCCTCACGCTGGTCTCCATTCTGGGCACTGTCGGGATCGTCGGCGGAGGCAAGATGGCTCATGACGAAAAGTACATCGATGTAGTTTCCGGTCTTCAACAGGCCGACAAGCGCCTTCCGGTCTTGCGGCGCCAGGCCAAGTCGCGACATGCCAGTGTCAAACTGCAGCACGGCGGGCAATCGGCGGCCGAGTGCGGTCGCCAAAGCCGACCAACACCGCAATTGCTCCAGCGAGTTGATCACCGGAATAATTCCGTCTCGCGCACATGCCTGCTCATTGCCCGGCTGCAGCCCGTTGAGGACAAAGACTGCGGCATCGGCAGGCAAACGTGGCCGCAGGGCCAGCGCCTCGGTGAACTGAGCGACGAAGAAATGGCGGCATCCATGCGCATATAGTCGGGGGGCGACACGGTCCGCGCCCAGTCCGTAGGCATCCGCTTTGACGACAGCCGCTGCCTTGGAAGGTGCTAGGTCTGCGGACAGCCGCTCGTAATTGCGCACAAGTGCTGCGAGATCGATGGACAGGATGCCTGATACGCCCTGAGCATCCGCCAGTTCGCTGATCGTCTTTTTTAAAACACCGTCCATTCCAGCCTCCTGTGGATCGCGGAAGCCTAGTGAAATGATCGTAAAATTTCCGAGGAAAGAGTGCTTGCTTATTGCGTTTAATGGTAGATATTGACAGAAAAGATCAAGTTTTGGAACAATCTGCGATGGCCGCCCTTGATGCGATCGACCGGAATATACTGCGCTTGTTACGGCTCGATGCGCGCATGAGCAATGCAAGTCTGGCGGCTGAAGTCGGCCTCTCTCCATCCGCCTGCCTGCGGCGGATCAAGCTGATGGAAAAGGCCGGCGTTATCCGCGGCTATACCGCACTGGTGGATGCGGGAAACAGCGATGCGACGATCGCGGTGATCATCAACATCACGCTCGAACGGCAGACAGAGGATCATCTCGACCGCTTCGAGGCAGCGGTGCGCAAATATCCGGAGATCCGCGAATGTTTTCTGATGACCGGCGGGTCGGATTACCTGCTGAGGGTCGAGGTTGCCAATGCCGGCGAATTCGAGCGTATTCACAAAGAGATCCTGTCCAAGCTTCCCGGCGTGCTCCGGATCCATTCGAGCTTCTCGATCCGCAACGTCCTGGCGACGAGGACAAGTTTCAAGGGATAGTGCTAAATCTCAGGAGCCTTTGAGTCACTTTTCCACTACACGCTGCCCCATGAATTTTAAATGGAAAAGTGGAACGAAGTCTTACGACAAGCAACAACGTGTCGGCTGTTCGAATCCGTTCACATCAGGAGTTTTGTCGATTGTTCATTCCAGTAGATTTCTCCTTCGTAGGCGGATCAACGGTCTGAGCCCATATCAATTACGAGCCCGGTTCTCGGGCCTCACACGCGGTCGCCGCTCTCACGCTCAGATCGTCACAAATGCCGGAGCCCAAGGGGCTGCGATCCGGCCGGTCTGAATCAATCGGTTGCGGTGGGATCGCACGCTTGAGGATGTCAGCGGGACAGACGACCATGCCGTGCGGATCGGTGCGCTTGGTAAAGGGGCTGCCTCAACACGATGCGGCAAAAATCACCGTGGCGCGCGGCGAGGATCCCTTTGTTTCCATTGATGACATGTGGCGGCGCGCCGGCGACGTCTAGCTCGACCTCCGATAAAGGCGCGTGTCCCTCGCCAGCCGCTATCTTCGCAAACTTGTTCAGTTCTTTCCGAACGAACATTCCGAAGCGATTGAACAAATTTCGATAAAGGTCAGGGGGCGACCTCGCCATCTCCATCGTCGGCCACCAGATCATCGCGCAGCAGTTGGGGCTTCAGAATATCTCCAAGCCGTTCCAGTCCCTGGCATATCGACACGAATAAACGTATGAGATGCTCCGTTTCTGGAGAGGAAAATTATATGGTCCTCGATCGTTTCCAGAATAAGAGTTGATAAAAGCTTCTCCCACGCAATGTCGTCGGTGACAGCAACTCCCTCCCCGACAATCAAAGCTCTGACCATCTTCAGATCGAACGTCACCTCAGGTCGTTTGTTGAAGTGTACGTAAAGTGTTCGATGAACGGCTGCGCGAACAATGTCAGGTTCGATAAAACTCGGCATTTGGACCTCCGTAAGTTAAAACACCATGTCTCACGACTAATGCAAAATAACGCCGCTTCAATCCACTAACCCAAGGCAACCCATTGGGCTTCCACAAGCTTAATTGCCAGTTTCTCTTTATAACGTGGCGCGAGCTACGTTGTGACGTGACAGACTTCAACGTACCAAGTTCAACTAAAAGGAACCCCTTACGCTGCTCGGCCCAGTTACCGATATCAAACACGTTCGCATTGCCGAATCCATTTATACCCGTGCCTCTTGCAGGCGTTTGCGCGACCCGAAATAGGGTCGCCGTTCAGTCTCATTTTCAGTGAGCGAACGGCGAAGGCGGAGCAGATCTTTACGTGCGACAAGCCCGCAGAGCTGTCCGCTCGCGGGATCGACGATGGGGATCCGGCCGGTCGCCTGCACGGGCAAACTCAAACGGATCGATCCCATACACGCGGGTGATGTGCGGCCCCCGCCGCACGATTTTCTCGGTCAAGATTGAGCGGCGTAGCATGAGCACGGTCACGGCATAGGCGACCACCGTCGCCGCCAAAAGTGGAACAAGCGCGGTGACGTCACCAGTCAACTCAACTGCAAAGAAGGGTCCTGTTAGCGGTGCGCGCATGGTGCCCCCATCATTGCCGCCATGCCAAGCAAGGCCCAGAAGCCGGGATCACCGGGCAACGGAGCCCGACCAGCCTGCCCAGCGCGCCGCCGAAGATCAGGAGTGGAGCAAGGACGCCGTCCGAGGTTCCCGACGAGAGTGCGACGAGCCAGATTCCCGCCTTCACCAGCAAGATTGTCACCACGGCTGCCGTAAGGATTTTGTTGTTTAACAGGCCCTCGATAATATCGTAGCCGACGCCGAGTGCCCGCGGCTCGATCAGGCCGCCTAGACCGATGACAAGCCTCCCAGAGCAGGGCACCCCATCCAGTGCATTGGCAATGCCTCGAAAAGTCTTCTATCTTATAGAGCAGCGTCGTCAGGATGCCGGACTGGATACCGACGATGATGCCCAGCGCGGCGCAAAGCAAGATTCCCCACCACGGCAAGTCCATATTAAACTGCTTGGGGAAGAGGGGACCCGTTCATTTCAAACCTCCACCTCTGGTGGAGGTACTGACCTGTGCCGTCCTGGCTCTGGGTGCGATCATAAATGCACGTATTGCCATTAAACGCGGCCATTGTCTGATTTGGCGTTAAAACACAATATGACGAACCTTTTATCGATCTTCGTCACACCAGGAAGTTTTTTCCGTGTATTTTTTGCGGCGCAGAATTCTCTTCGTGTGTTTTTAAAATGTCCATTTAAAATTATTGCACGATCACATGAGATAATAGTCAAAAATTACTGATGGTGTCGTATATATAATCCATATGATGGTTTCCTGGCTGCTATTTTGGGGAAATTTCGCTCGCCGGACTGGGGCGATGAAAAAGGTAACCTTGACCATAGTCGCAGCCGATTGACTTGAGCAGTTCGCATTGTTCGTGGGTTTCGATTCCCTCTGCGACGACTTCGATCGTCAGCGAATGCGCGAGGTCGCACGCCGCTTTCAGAAAGCCGGCGGCGCGCGCTTCAGTTCCGAGCCGACTGACGAACGAACGATCGATCTTGATGGCCCTAACGGGGAAATCCAGGAGATGCGTCAAGGATGCAAAACCTGTCCCAAAATCGTCGAAGGATATCCTCAACCCGCATTCGTTAAATGTCCGACAGGTCTTGAGAACCTCCCCTGCGTCGCGCCCCAGGAAGACATCCTCCGTCACTTCGATCTCGATGGCGGATGCAGGAAGACGCCGCCGCTTGATCTCTGCAAGCAAGAAGTTGGGAAAGTTGCTGTCTCGAAATTGGTGGGGACCGATATTGATCGAGATCGACACATTTGGGTCTCCTCTGTCGATCCATTCTCGCGCCTGATCCAGCGCCGACCTGACGACAAACACTGTGATCTCTCCGGATAGAAGCGGATCATCCAGGGCCGGCCGAAACGCTTCGGGGGTCTCCACACCGCCGTCCTTGCGGCGCCAGCGGAGCAAAGCTTCGTGTCCGGCCGGGCTCCTGTCGCGGAGCAGGAGTTTCGCCTGATAGAACAGTTCCAGTTCGCCGCTCTGTAGAGCCTTGCGAATGTCAACGATCGTCTTTGCCTTCTTCGCGGCCAGATATTTCATCTCTGAACGAAAGAATGAGTATCGCTTGCGCCCGAGAATCTTGGCCTCGTACAGCGCCATATCAGCTTCTGCGATCAAGGTTTCTGGATCGAAGGAGGTGCCAGGGCTTCGCATTGCCACGCCCACGGAGACGCTCAGATTGGCCGTCTGCTGTTGAAAGCGCATGGGAAATGCAAGTGACGCAACGATTTTGCCAATGCGCCTTTCTAGACCGCGGCGGTCGCCAATGTCCGGCAGAATGATCCCGAACTCGTCGCCGGCAATACGTGCGACAAAGGCACCATGTGCTTCCAGGCTTCGCAGTTTGCGGGCGATGCGTTTGAGGCATTGGTCGCCAGCCGCATGTCCGAACGTATCGTTGATGAACTTGAAGCCATCGAGGTCGAGCATGGCGAATGAGAATGCCGTTTGATCGCGCTGCAGCCTGCGGAGATGCTGGAGAAGGCTGAAGCGATTGAACAGCCCTGTCAGGCTGTCACGCGCGACCATCTCGTTGAGTCGCTCGCGGATTTCCCGTTCCTTGGTGATGTCCTGTACCAACCCGAACTTTGCGATCCTTCCCTCATTGCTTTCGGTCTTGCCGAGCACCCTGATCCATTTATTCGTGCCGTCCGGAGTATGGATCCGACCTTCGAAAAGCAGGGAGGTGGTGGATGCCGCAAACCTGGCGATCTCTCGCTGCCATTTCAGTTCGTCTTCTCCGGCAAAGAGCCCTCGCACGGCTTCGACTGTGACATTTCCGACGGGTGTAAGCCCCAGGATGTGGCGCGTTTCAGCCCCCCAGATGATATGTCCCGTGCTGTGATTGTATTCCCATGAGCCCAGCGCGGCGAGTTCCGATGCGTATTCGAGGAGATTTTGCTTGTCGCGGAGCTGAAGCTCCTTCTGGTTGCGTGCTGCGCGCTCTGTATCGAGTTGATCGTTAAGCTTCCTCTCGATCTTGGTCTGATGAAACTGGCGCAGCAGATTGGAGACCATCTGCCCCAGCGTTCGCAGGAGTTCAGCTTCCTTGGCGCTCAACGTCCGCGGTTTGGTGTCGACGATACAGAGCGTACCAAGGTGATGCTCGTCGCTCAATCCGACAGGCACGCCGGCATAAAATCTGATGCCAGGATCCCCCGTCACCAGGAGATTTTCCGAGAATCGTGGGTCGAGTTCAGCGTCCTCGACAATGAAAACGCCATCCTGAAGGATCGTGTAGTTGCAAAACGCCAATTCGCGCGGTGCCTCTTTTGCATCCCAACCCGTCACAGCCTTGAACCATTCACGCTGCTCATCAAGCATCGCAACGAGGGCAACCGGAACGTCGAATGAAGAGCAGGCGAGGCGGACGGCGGCGTCGAAGTTTTTGTCCGGCGTGGTATCGAGTATGCCCAATTCCTGCAAGGCGGCGCGACGTTCGGCCTCGTCAGGGCCGATCGGATATGTCAAAGGACGGGAGATGTGCTGAAGCATGATCATCGCCTAGTTGCGGACTTTGCATTAGCAATGACACGCGCCGCTTAATCATCGGCTTCTCGATAGTTAAAAACGGTAAAAGTCAGCATTAATTCCTGATGAACGTTTCTCAGACGGCACTGCGGCTGATCTGCGCAGAGCTCGGGAGTCGATTCCCACGAGCAGGAGCTATTGTAAGACGGCACTTCTGACGCAGTTGCCTGCTGTATTGGATCACCAGCGGTTGAACCAATTGGCCCCTTTTAGCATGGCGAACTCGATCGTTTCAAAACTCCTCCATGGTCCGCTACAGTGGTTCTCACAACTGAAGCGGACTGTCTCTTGTCGACCGCAACGCGGAAATTTTTTCCGCTTTGCGCCCGCCAAGAGGTCATTTAGGACACTACATCTAACTGCTAGAAGCCGACAGTCCGCGTGGCCTGCGGCGCTTTGTAAAGCGCCTTTCGCCTACACGCGATGCACCCTACGGTCCACCCTGGAAGCGGGCGTGCGGCCGAATGACGGCGGTACATCACATTGAAATTGTCACTACTGCGGAAATGTCAGTGAACAGTGCCACTTGGAAGGCCGGCGCGGGCGAGATCCGAGGCAGCCCGGTCGAGGATAGAAGGATCTCGGAAGTGCCAGGCCTGCCGCCACGATTGGATCGTTGCATCCGGCGCTGTCCTCAACATTTTCTGGACAGCGGCCTGCGCCTCCGCCTCGCGGCCAAGACGCATATCAGCGATAGCAAGCTGCAACGGAGCGTCGGCAAATTCGGTGGTTTCCAGAACCTTCACGGCGTCTTCGTTTCTGCCCAGCACGATGAAGATGAACCCTCGGACGTAGTTGTAGAACCATGCCAGGCCTGGGTCGCGAGCGGCTGCAGTGTCAGTCAGTTCCAGTGCCTTCTCGGGTTGGCCTGCCTGCAGAAAAATACTTCCCGCGTCGGTGAGGGTAAAGGCATTGTAGGGCGCTGCCGCAAGGGCCTTGTTCATCTCCGCAACGGCTCCATCGTGGTCTGGCTCGAGCGTCAAAAGCCAAGCCCGAAGCCAATGGGCTAGTCTTGCCACCTGAGGGCTGAGATTCTTGTTTGAGAGAACTGTATTGACCAGACGGTTGGCTTGCTCAAGATCGGCCTCAGGATCAGAGCTGTAAAGAAGCCCAACTTTCAGCCAATGGGACCATCCCTGCTCCACGGTCAACAAGGGAGAATCGGGGAACTGTTGCAGCCCCTGTCGTGAGATTTCCCCCGATCGCTCGAGACCTTCCTTCGTGAAAAGGTTCAACTGGCTTTCGGCACGCAGATAGTAGTCATATTCGGCCAAGTTCTTGCTGTCTCGTCCCCAAGCCCGGTTATAGTCCGCTTTGCGTATTGCTCCCCATTCGCCCGTCATCGCTCCGACAATCATGCCGGTCAATTCATCCTGTAATGCCCATGGGTCGGTTCCACTCTTGTCGAAGCGGTCAGCCCAAACATGCTCCCCCGTGTCGGAATCGATGAGTTCCGCAACGATACGTACCTTATCGCCTTCCTTGCGCACGTTGCCTTCGACGACATAACCGACGCCCAAATCCTTGCCAATCTGGCGGACATCACCTTCGTGTTTCTCGTAGGCGAAAGACGATGTTCGCGAGACGACCGCAATATCGGAGAAACGCGAGAGGATGGCGATGACGTCGTTCGCCACTCCTTCTCCCAGATAACCTAGGTTCCTCTCGGCACTTAGATCCTTGAACGGGAGCACCGCGACGGCGGGCATTGCATTGGGAGCCGTTGACCAAATTGCGCTCAGTGGACCGTGTAGCGCGATCCCGGCGACGGTCGCGGCGGCGAGGACTGACGAGACCCCCATCGCCCACCATCGACGAGCAATGGTCCGGCTGCGTGAGCGCCGTCGGCGTAGTTTGCTATTTGTACGCACGAAATAGATGTCAACAGGCTCTTCGAGGTTCTTAACTTTCTGAAGTCCGCCAAACTCGAAAGCAAAGGCGAGCTTGTTATCGACTTCCTTCGCCACTTTTCCTGAGACACAGATGCCGGCTGGGGGCGCGAGCTGTTCCAGCCTGGCAGCAATGTTGACGCCCTCACCATAACGGTCGTCGCCGTCGACGATAACTTCGCCCAGATTGAGGCCGATGCGGACGTTGAACCTCTCTTCCTCGGTCACCGCGGCATTGCGCTCTGCCATGCCCCGCTGGAGCGACACGGCGCATTCGACGGCGTCGACTACGCTGCCGAACTCCGCTAGCAAGCCATCACCCATGAGTTTGAAGACGCGACCATGATGTGCCGCAATTTCGGGCTCAAAAAGCTCGGTGCGCCGCGTACGAAGACGGTCAAACGTTCCCGTTTCGTCTTTTTCCATAAGGGACGAATATCCGACGACGTCGGCGGCAAGGATTGCTGATAATTTGCGCTCCATGTCTCAGCTCCCGAACATGAAATTCTGCGCCAAGAGCTTATATGATTTTGCAGAATGTTTCACGCGCAGGTGCGCAGCCGAGCCCAGGGTCGCGTCTCGAAAGCGCCTTCACTAGGGTCGATCACGCCCCCATTTCAGTCTCTGGAAGCAATTAGTCCGCTTTCAAGCAAATCACGCCAGAACAGAGCCAGATCAACTCAAAAGATTTTTGGCAAGATCGCCATTCTTCATGATGGCAACGAAGTTTTGAGCCGGGTTTTCGATAAGTTCGATTTGCGCGATAGGATCACCGTCGACAAGAAGTAGGTCGGCGAGCGCGATAACACCGAGCGTTCCCTCGTAGGGACTGCGAAGCCCCCCGAAAGCGCCAGAAGCTTCCCGTTGTCGCCGTTTGCCATCTTCGAGACTTTGGCAGGTTTGTACCAACGGACAAGCTTGGATAGCTGCGCCCGTTGGCGAGCGGCGACCTTGGGATCGAAAAGCGTGTCCGATCCCGGGACGGCGCTTGGCGTCAGCATCTCCGGGTTTTTAATCAATTGTCAAAGCATTCGGACGGCAGAGGTGTCAGGTTCGTCCTAGCCACCACACCACCATTAACAGGATCGCAGCCACAGCAAGACCGATTGATAAAAATACCTCTGCAGATTGGCTAACGCCCAAAGTTACCTCGCAAGGTGATTGAAGTCGTTTCTAAATCGCGGACCTTGCCGCCACCCCGCGCGTCAGTTTCGCGGGGGGGCCGCGTCCTGCAAAAACTATTGCCTCACAGCGTCTATGTCGGGATCCATTATTTCTTGGTCGAGATGCTCGACCGCCTCGACGGCCAACTCTTTAGAGGCTGCATAGCCTTGTTGGATACCGAACCTGCTGACGTCGGCTCGCGTTCGATTTGACCAATGCCAAGCCCCTTCGGCTCCCAGCCTTCCTTCCAACGTCACTCTCCCAATTATCCTCTCGCCGTCATAGCCCACAAAATCATAGTCGGGTGTAAAGTAGGTTGGTAGCCATCGATATTCATGTTGCGCTGTCTTCGGTGACATCGCTCTCCACTCCTTCCCGTGAGAGATTAAACCGAGATCGCCCGGCTCCTTATCGACTAACGGCAGAAAAATGCGCCTCTCTGAAGCGGAAGGAAAGGGGTTTTGTTAACTCCCTTTGGCTGCTGCATATTTAGTTCTCAGAACGAACAGGTTGGTCTCTATTGCGCGCATACGGCCGCCGTTCCCAATAGTCTCCGGCCAAGTGCCCCAGGTGGCGCTATTCCCCTCTCATCACTGGTTCAGTGCTAACCCCGCAGCGTAGTTTTTGGGATTCGTGTGGACATCTCGGAGCCTGGACACTGTCCCGACAAAGGCTTCGAGAAGCTCGGGATTGGTTACCTTAAAGGTGCCCCCGATCATCGACAGCAACCCGAAGTGTGCTTTCGACCTGTCTTCGAAAGCCGTTACACGTTCGTTCAGCTTGCCGATGTGGTCAGCCAACGCCTGCATTATCTCAGCTTGAGTGCCTTGGTAGATAGGCATGGAACGTCCTCGCTTGCTCGCAAACTGTGCGTGCAACCTGACAGCGTCCACGCTGCTGTCAAGAGATTGAGGCGGTTGCCGGATGGTAAAGAAAAAGGCCGGCATATCCCGACCTCTCCAAGCGCCACATAGGTCGCATTTCCCGGCCATTGCGGCACGATGGCAAGCCCTAGTCCGGCATCAATGTTGTGCTCCTCTGGTCGGAATCGGTGTCGCGCGGTTTCCGCTCTCCGACATGGATGACGTTTCGTCAGGCAGCGAGCTCGGTGCCCGCGGTGACTTTCGCTAAATGGCGGGTATGAAGCCGCCTGCTTGTTTCGAGTGTCAGCCGCTCGATATCGAAACGATTAGGCGGTGGGGGCGGGCGCTCAAAGGGCAGACCCCATCGTAGAACGCCGTAAGGAGGAAGCGCCCAGCTCAAAACGCGTTTCAGCAAGATTTTGCCAGCGGGATGCCCGGTTTGGGCCAAAGCGGCCATCTGGAAATGTCTGCCACCGGCCATCAAGTACGCATCCTTATTGAACAAAAACCGTTCCCGAAACGCCATTTCCCTTCCAGGATTTCGGTGTGCGGCCGTTAGAGCCTGACTGCATAGTTTCAGTCTGGGATGTCCGGGAGGCAGTTGATCACCTTGAGGAGCTCACCTGGCCCCGGCTGGAGGACGGTCTAGGGCTTCGCGAGGAGTCCCTCCACGCCGCCTGTTCTCGTCAGTGCGATTTCGATGTTCATCTGACTGCTGCCCCAGCGAGATCGAGACGTGACCGACCCGGTATTTCTGTCCCGGCATGAGGTCTGGCGGCAAGGTGCTCCAGAGCGAAAACTGCACCAGGGTCCATCCACCCGGATCGAAGCCTGTGACGGAGGCAAGCGCTCCGTGCTTGGCCGACTCTTGCGCCCGAAGGATGGCGCCCGACCGGAGTGTCGGAAGATCGCTGTGGGGTGCGATCGGCGTGGTATGTCGAACGGCAAACCCTGCCGCCACGACGTCCGGAGAGACATTCTGGTGCCAGACGATCCAAGAGCGGACACTTGGCCAGCCGAACGAACTGCTGACACCCTCAAACCCAGCCCCGGTGAGAAACGCGTTCATGCCCTGCGGCCTCTCCCAGAGATAGAAGGGGGCGTAGAGATTCTCGCTGCTTTCCATCTCGTTCCTGCGGGCACAGAGATATGCCTTGAACCGCAGGTCGGGAAAGCCGTCGAGCTTGTGGCCGTTGTCCCTGATGCGCCGATCGATGATCGACATGGCGTAATCGGCGGGAAGCGCGAAGCTGTACTGCATGGCGATCATCCGCGGTCATCCACATCTTCGAACCAGTCGACATTGCGTCCGCCCTGCCAGGGCTGCACGGACAGGTAGCTGAAGGCGGCGTGAGGGCCCGCACCGTGCCAGTGCTTCTCATCCGGGGCAAACCACACTGCGTCGCCTGCCCGAAGCTCCTGGACCTGGCCGCCGTGAGCCTGCGCCATCCCGACGCCGGACAGGACGTAGATTAGCTGTCCTTGCGGATGGGAATGCCACTTCGTGATGATTCCCGGAGCAATATCCGCCCGGATCGCGGCGAGATCGCCATCCCCGCCCCCTTCGACTAGGTTCTCGAGCCAGAAGGGCGCGGTGCTGATGCCAGTCGGCGACAGCACTGCATCGCCTGCGCGTCGGATGGTCATGAGAGACGGGTTACGCCTATTCATCGCTCGCCATCCCCGTTGCCGCAAGCCAGTCCGCCGACGCCATCTGCGCGATCCCGTCCCCGAATGACCATTCATTGGACTGCGTAGTATTGATGACAATCATTAGGTTCTTCGGGGCAAGCCCCGGATGTCGTTGAAGCTCCTCGGCCGCCCTGTGGAAGAAGGCACGTCGCATCTCGGGGGTGCGTGGCCGGCCGGCGGTAATGGCGACCAGGATGAAATCTTGCGTCCGCGGGCCTGCGAGGTAGCTCGGGTCAAAGATCAACTCCTCTGGTGCGTGCTGATGGACGATCTGGAAGCGGTCGTGTTCCGGCACGTCGTATTCGGCGACAAGCGCGCGGTGGAGGCCGTCTGCGATCGCCTGGACGTAGCTTTCCGACTTGCCCCTGATCATGGATATTCGAATGAAAGGCACTAAGGCCTCCTCTCATCTAAGGGTTTACAGCCGGAAGATCGCATGACACCTTCATTCCGAAAATCAGATATTTTTGGAGAGATAGTTCGGAATTTCGGGACGATGAATAAGATCAATCTGGACCTTGACGTGGTGCGGACCTTCACTACCGGCATCGAGCTGGGCAGCTTCGCGAAAGCGGCGGATCGCCTTGGGCGATCCACTTCCGCGGTCAGCGCCCAGTTGAAGAAGCTCGAAGAGCAGACGGGGGCAGAGTTGTTCCGCAAGGCCGGCCGTGGCCTTGCTTTGACCGAGGCTGGCGAAACCATGCTCGCCTACGGCCGGCGGTTGCTGGAACTCAACGACGAGGCTGTCGTCGCCGTGCACGGCGTCGAACTGGAGGGTTGGGTCAGGCTGGGGCTGCAGGAGGACTTCGGAGAGACACTACTGCCGGACGTGCTTGGCCGCTTCGCTCGAGCCCACCCTAAGGTGAAGATAGAGGCTCGGGTGGCGCGGAATGCGGAGCTCCTCGACGCGGTGTCCGGAGGGAGGCTGGACCTCGCACTCGCATGGAGCGATGGCTCCAGAACTGCCCACTGCCAGCCCTTGGCACAGGTGCCGCTTTGCTGGGTTGGAAGTGCCCACCACAGCAACACAATGCAACCGGGTGAACCAGTCCCGCTCCTCGCGCTCGACAAGCAGTGCCTGATGCGGACGATCGGAGCCGGCGCGCTCGATGCCGCGGGAATGCCTTGGAGGATCAGCTTCCTCGGCTCCAGTCTCGCAAGCCTATGGGCCGCGGCGGCGGCAGGGCTCGGTGTAACGGTCAGAACCGAATTGTGGCTTCCTCCCAAAGTCGCCCGGATCGACCCTCTGCCGGACCAGCTTCCGGCGCTGCCGTCACTGGGGCTGACGCTGCATCGTGCCCAGGCTCGATTGTCTCCGGCTGCTGAGGCTCTGGCGTCGCTGGTCACGAACCACGTCGTTTCAGCCATGTGATGGCAAAGCCCGGACCCGATTTCTTTGGGCGCAACCCGTCCTCAGTCATCTGATGGGACGGTACGGGCGCGAAATTCAGACACTGTTTTATTAGACCCCGAATTCGCCAGTCTTTTAAGGTTTGAAGTACTTTTGAAAGATTACACGTGCGCAAGCGGCTGTCGTTTTCTGCATTTAAACGTAAGAACGCGGACGTTTCTATGTTCTTTGGCACTTTATTTGAGATTCTGTGGGCCGAGAATCCCAAATTAAGTGCAACTCGAAGATGTCTGCGACTGACGTGCGCAGTTCAGGCCTTTCTCCAGCAGCGTACGCCTTGCAGCCAATGCTTCGTGCAGCGTTATCCAGTCCAAGGTAAGATCGCGTAGCGAGCTTCCACGAAGTTGCCCGATGGTCGCCGCCCGAAGACACGGAACATATCCCTTGGGTCATGTTAGACGAGCAGTTGGCTATTCGTCCTTCCGACGTCGGGATTTAGCGCTGCCGACTAGTAAGCGCAGTCCAAAGAGGTCGCCTTATTGCCTCCCGTCCCCATACAAACGTGCCGATTATGTCTGTCGTCAATCGCCACGTTAAAAAATCGGTGCGATATCGTGTTAAGCCGTTGAGTTTCGATAATCCTCAGCCATCAGGCGGTTGATCTCCGTTTCCAGATCAAAGGGCTGCTCAGTCTCCATTCCACTGGTCTTCTGTGTTAGTTGCGGTGTCTCGGGCGCGTGAGGAAATATTCCTGCACGACGAGCCGCCGACCGTTCGCTGACCAAGGCACGGTACCGCATTGCAACTTCGGGCATCGTCATGTGCCCGGAAATCCATTCTTCAATCCAAGCGTGAAACCTGTGGTCCTGCTCAATGACATGTCCTGCCTGCTGCGCACGTTGAAGTGCGTTTTCCGCAGCGCGTCGCCTGACTTCTGCTGACATATATCCCTCACACTGATGTTCCTTCGGCAGACATAGGTGTCGCCGCTCGAATGTCACTATCCTCTACCAAACGGGGCTATTTGATGATGCGCGTGGTGGATCGCTTTTGCCTATGTGCCTTGTGTCCGGGGGAGTTGGGCATCATCCTAGAAGGAGCTTAAGTGTTCAGCACCGGCCGGAGGCAGGTGGTTCCAGATAAGGCTTTCATACAGATCGTTCGAAACATCACCGGTGTACAGCGCGATACGGCCAATTGGGACGACTTCGACCGACTGTTTAAGAGGGTGAAGCGGGACAAGGGTAGCATCGACGCGTTGTTTGCGAGCGCCGGCGTGGCTGGCCGGAAGAGGCGCTTTGCTGCCGAAGACGCTGCAAGTCCAGTCCCATTGACATCGAGGATGGTCACTCTAGCTCCAATAAGACAGCCCGGTAAAAGTCCCCTCCCGGTTCGACGCTGCTTTTGCCCAAGCGGAGACACAGCCATGCATTTCACGATTAATGGAGGCCCGATCGATACTTCGGCCGACATCAGAGCGTCGCTTCTCGATCTGTTGCGACACACGCTCGGGCTCATGGGCACGAAGAAGGGGTGCGACCAAGGCGCTTGTGGCGCGTGTACAATTCTGGTTGACGGCGAACGCATAAATTCCTGCCTCGTGTAATGGCCCCATAAATATCCGGACACGATCTCCCACTTAACAAGTGTGCGAGGTAATGTGTAATGTGCCCATTATGAC
>UBTA01000099.1 GCA_900468065.1 Hyphomicrobiales bacterium
CTTTCGGGACGGATAACCATTCACCTCGAGCTTATGCCCTTGGGATGTGTTTCCCTCGCGTCGGGGTTCGCGATGCTGACCGTGTCGCTCGCCACCACGATCATCGCTGAGAAATCGTTTGACGTTCCCGGTATCCTTGTCTTGAGCGGACTTGGGGCACTTGTCGCCACGTCACTTACGGGAAGCGTGTTCGCGGGTGTGCTTTCAGGCCTTGTCGATTTTCCGGATGTGGCTTCGCGGCTCTCAGATCTCGCTCCGTTTCATGCGGCGTCGGGCCTCTTGGGATGGATGACCATCACCGCCCTTGGAGTGAGCTATCGTCTGTTCGCGATGTTCATGCTTGCACCCGAGGTGAAAGGAAGCAGTCGACGCACAGCTTCAACCGCGCTCTGTGCGCTCCTGTTTCTGTGCGCGGCAGTAGCGTCAGGTCTTTGGGGAACGAGCGTTTCGACCATATCGACAGCCGTCGCCCTCGCAGCGACCGGCGTATCGACGGTGTTCTACGTCATCGACGTCGGGAGGATGTATAGAGCTAGGCGACGCAAGGTTCTTGAGCTCAACTCCGTCGCGGGTCTGGCGGCTCTCGGTTTTTTGGTAGCGGGCATAACGCTGTTGCAGTTGGCCTGGTTTTCCGGTGTCCGCATTCCCGTCGGTACCGCCGCCTTCTACGTACTGGCTCTGGGTTGGCTTTCGGGTCTGGGCCTCTCGCAACTGTTCAAGATCGTCCCGTTTCTGACGTGGCTAGAAACCTACGGTCCCGTCATGGGACGCGTGGCCGTTCCCAAGGTGCAGGACCTCCTGAACGAGCGCCATGCGAGGGGATGGTTCCTCATATTCTATCTTTCGGTGATTGCCGGAGCAGGAGCCATCCTTGCCGATGCGCAGCTGCTTCTCCAGGCGGCAAGCCTCTGTCAATGCGCTGCCGTGATCGGCCTGGCCGTGGAATACGTCCGCGCGCGCCGCTTGATCTACGCACTCGCCAATGTGCGCCTTCCCGACGGGGCGGTTATGCCGCGTCTATTCTACGCCAAGACAAATCATCAGGAGTGAAAACATGACACTGGAATCTATCAAACTCGACGTGAGGCTAATTCTCGCAAACGGCGGCGCGCCTTTCCCGGCGATCATGACAGCGGTGGAAAGCCTCGCCCGTGGGCAGGGGCTGACGCTGCTCGCGCCATTCAGTCCGCAGCCGTTGCTCAAGGTGATGGAGGAAAAGGGATACGTACACCGGGTCTCTGAACTCGATAGCGGCGACTTCGAAGTGAAGTTCACGCCACGCGCGACCGAAGTGCTTGTCTCCGAGAACGTGGATGATGGAGACGAGTGGCCGGAGGCGGCCCGCTCCTTCGATTTTTCCGAACTCGACCCGCCACAGCCGATGGTCCGCATTCTCTCGGAACTGGAGACAATGTCGCCTGGAGAAGTCCTCTTCGCAGTTCTCGGACGCGAGCCAGTCTTCCTGTTCAGGGAACTGACCAAAAGAGGCCACAAATGGGCTGGCAGCTATGACAGCGACGGTGAAGCGTTCCGGTTGATGATCAAGACCGGGACGGTGGCATGATGACCCGCGGTAAGGAGCTGTCGCTAGAGCAACAAGTGGTCGTGGACGCCCTTCAAGGGGTTATAGACCCCGAGATCGGGCGGAGTGTGGTTGATGTCGGACTGATCTACGACATCCATCCGGGGGAGGGCCGTATGTTGGCTATTACCATGACAACCACGACCCGGGGATGTCCCGCAACGCAGTTCCTGATGGACGCCGTCCGACAACGCGCACTTGGTTTAGGGGAATACGACGGCGTGGAAGTTCGCTTGACATACGAACCGCCATGGTCGCCGGGAATGATGGCTGAATGATCGAGACCCCGTGCGTTTTAGGACGTGAGCGGTGTCTCGAATTTAGGGTTTCGTCCAGAGGCGACATTCATGCAGCGCGGGCGGAAGGCTTCCTTCTGAAGACCAGCATCGGCGCGTACTCGATCAGGTACAGGCCAAATGCGCAGATCCACAAAGCGGCCGCAACGGAATAGACTTCGACCATGTGCTCCGGCAAGAGCGTCGCGAGCGGCCTGGCCAAAGCGCACAGGAATATCGCGCCATAGGAAACACGGGTTGTGGGTGAGGCGGTGAGTTCCCTTCCAGTGTGACCTCTCGTGGCGCGGGTCATGACAGCAAGCATCATCGCGCTGACAGTGCCCACTGTGAAGACGTGTATGGTCGCCGACAGGTCCAGGAACCCGGCTGCCGAGAGCGATATAGCCGCGAAACCAATAGGCACGAAGCCATACGCGACGTGCAGGACCATCACCAACGGCTCGGCGGAAGTCTTCCATCCACCCCATCTCCAGAGCCTTATGGAGTGCAGTACGGCCGCAAGACACGCGGCGATCGCTGTCGGAGTGCCTTCAGGCTGCGCGATCCAGAGCACGAAACCAGGAACGGTTAGAACGATAATCGCCAGGTCGAACCTGTTGTAGGGGACGGGAAAATCGGTCCTGCCGGCTTTGCTCAGCCAGTTTCGGGTGAAGCTCGGCAACATCCTTCCCCCGACTATGACGATCATCATCGTGAGGCCCGCCAAGGCCAGCCGCGTGGAATGGTCAGCCCCGCCGCCCAAGACCGTCTCGTAGTGGTAGCAGGAATTTGCGATCGCGAGCGCGCCAAGACCAGCGACGACCTTCAGGTCCGACCATTTTCGTCCGGTCACGATCTCGCGCAAGCACACGACGAGCATGGTGGGCAAAAACGCGCTCTCCACCAAGATCGAAGGCAGCAGCCCCAGAGCGTCCGGGGCCAGCATAACGGCTCGTCCGGCACACCAGATGAGAAACAGAAGCATCAACGGCCAGCCGGATACCGGAAGGCGCCCTGTCCAGTTCGGAACCGCAGTCAGCAGAAAGCCGGCGACTATGGCCGAGCCGAAGCCGAACAGCATTTCGTGTGCGTGCCAGGCAGGAGCGCCGTAACTGCCGCCGATGTCTATATGGCCGGAAATCGCGGCTATCCAGACGGCCATCGCTACGCACGCCCAGACGGCGCCTCCGAGAAAGAACGGGCGAAAGCCATAGGAAAACAGAACGGGTCCCGTCGCTGACAACCCTCGAGGTATGCCGCCCTTGCGGCGCTGGGGTTCAATCGTGGTGTGGGTCATCTATCGCTCCTGTTGATACCTGGAGGATAGGACAGCCATGATCAAGGGTCTTTGCGCGAGAACAAGCTTAGGTCTGTCGACGAAGATGCCGATGTTTGATGCAGAGCAAAGATGTGTTCCGGTTGCCGTTCTAAACGGTGGTCGTGATCCAATTCAAAACGAGCATCTCGCGCGCCAAAGCACTTCCTGGACGCAAGCGACTGATGTCGGCATCAGCGTGGCACGGTGTTGTTCTATGTCAAACATTCCGCCACTTGAAACTGCTACGGTTGCCCCAGTCGCGTACGGGAGGCATCGTTGAAAATAGATAAATCGGTCGTCAAGTCCTTCCCCATGTTCGAGAAGATGCCTGACGGCGATATCGAGGCATTGCTCGCGCCGGCTGTCTCCCGACGAATCCGCCCCGGAGATGCGTTCTTCGAACAGGGTGGCCCGGCGACACACTTCTATCTGCTGATCAACGGCCGACTGAAAGTCACGCAGGTCACCCCTGACGGACAGCAAATTATCGTTCGTGTCGTCCATCCGGGCGATCTGTTCGGTTTTGCCAGAGCGCTCAGACGTGCTGACTATCCGGGCACGGCGATCGGCGCGATGGAAAGTCTGGCACTTAGCTGGCCGACGGAGCTGTGGCCGCAGTTCATCGACCGAAGCCCCCACCTTGCCGTCAGCGCTCTCAACACCATAGGACAGCGGCTGGAAGAGGCCCACACCCGTATCCGTGAAATGTCGACCCAGGAGGTAGAACGAAGAGTGGCCCATACCGTCATCCGGCTCAGCAAACAGGCGGGCAGGGCGGAAGGGACGGGGATCAG
>UBTA01000036.1 GCA_900468065.1 Hyphomicrobiales bacterium
CGCCGGCGCCGAGAATGGCCGGGTCATCCTTGACCATCCCCTTCAGGTCGCAGCATTCCTTGCCCTGGTCGCTCTTCAGGAACGCGCCGAGTGCGATGCTGTCGGCCTGCACCGCGTCGAGACGGCCGGCGGCGAGGTCATTGTTGGCCTCGTCCTGCGTCTGGTATTCCTTCACGGTAGCGCCGTTTTCACCGAAATACTTGTTGGCATAGACCTGATGGATGGTCGACACCTGAACGCCGATCGTCTTGCCCTTCAGGCCTTCCGGCGTGGCTTCGAAGGTTTCGCTCTTCGGGCCGATGACGCCGGTCGGGGTATTGTAGTATTTGTCGGAGAAATCGATGGTCTTCAGGCGTTCCTCGGTGATCGACATCGAGCCGATGATCATGTCGATCTTCTTGGACGTCAGCGCCGGAATGATACCGTCCCAGGCGACTGGCGTGATGACGCACTCAAGCTTGGCTTCTGCGCAGATAGCCTTCTCGAACTCCACTTCCCAGCCTTCCCAGTTGCCAGACGCGTCCGGCGAGGTGAACGGCGGATAGGGCTCGGCCGCGAAGCCGACCTTGAGGGGTTCGGCCGCAACGGCACCAGCGGCAACAATGCCCAGAGCGAGCGAAAAGGCGATGGTTTTGAGCGTCTTTTTCATGCTGTTCCCTTTTTTGGTTTTCGTGGTTTTTAGGTTTAGTGGATGGAGCTGATGAATTTCTTCAGGCGTTCGGACTTCGGATTGCCGAAAATCTCGTCCGGCGTTCCCTGCTCGTCGATGACGCCATCGGCCAGGAAGACGATGTGATTGGCGACGTTGCGGGCAAACTTCATCTCGTGGGTGACGAGGATCATCGTGCGCTTCTCTTTGGCAAGATCGGCGATGACGGTCAGCACTTCGCCGACGAGCTGCGGATCGAGCGCCGACGTCGGCTCATCGAACAGCANNCTGCTGGCCGCCGGAGAGAAAGGCCGGATAGGCGTCGCGCTTCTCGAACAGGCCGACGCGGTGCAATAGTGCCTCGCCGATGGCCGTGGCCTCGTCCTTGGACTTGCCGAGCACATGGATCGGAACTTCGATGACGTTCTGGAGAATGGTCATGTGCTGCCAGAGATTGAAACTCTGGAACACCATGCCAAGCTGGGTACGCAGGCGCTGCACCTGTTTGCGGTCCGAAGGCATCAGCCCGCCGTGACCGTCTTTCTTCATGGCGATCGTTTCGCCATGCACCGTGACCGAGCCGGAGGTCGGCAGTTCCAGCATGTTGATGCAGCGCAGGAAGGTTGATTTGCCCGAACCGCTGCCGCCGATGATGGCGATGACGTCGCCTTCATTCGCAGTCAGTGAAACGCCCTTGAGCACTTCAAGCGGCCCGAAACGTTTGTGGAGGTTTGTAACCGCAATCGCCTGGGCTGGTTTCGTCATGAAAAGTCAGTCCTGTCGAGACAGGTCGCCAAATCTGAGCGCATGAAAACAGTTCCCCTGTTTGTCTGTCGTGCGGCATTTTTGCCTGTCACGCTGTTCCATGAAACGCATCGTGGCACTTGTGTAGAAATTATTCAACCGTATAATAATTTCGACGCTGCTTTTTCTGGCAGCCCCGCCAAATGAACAATTTTCCTACAGGAGTAGATGATGACGGCTTATGGTTCGCAGGAGATGTCGGCCAATCTGGCACGCGTGTTGATGCGGCGTCCGGGCGCAAGCCTTGCGTCTGCCGATCCTGCGAAATGGCACTATGGTCCGACCTTCGACGGTGAAAAGGCCGTGCATCAATATACCGAATTCGCCCGCCTGGTGGAAAAGTCCGGTGCCGAGATTCTGTGGCTGGAAGACAAAGGCGATGGTCTTGCCGACGCCATGTTCACCCATGACCCGTCGCTGATGTCCGACCATGGCGCCATCCTCCTGCGCATGGGGAAGCCGCTGCGCGAAAAGGAAACGGCGCTGCATGAGGCGGCCTACAAGGCGGCCGGCATCCCGATTCTCGGCCGCATCGTTTCGCCCGGAACGGTCGAAGGCGGCGACTGCATCTGGCTCGATGCCGAGACGCTCGTCGTCGGCCGCGGCGTGCGCACCAACGAAGAAGGCATCTCGCAGCTGACCGAGATGCTTGCCCCGCATGGGATCACCGTGCTTGGTTATGATCTGCCGCTCTGGCACGGCGAAGAAGCCTGCCTGCATCTGATGTCGGTGATGAGCCCGCTGTCGCGCGATCTGGCGCTGGTCTTCGCGCCGCTCTTGCCGGCGTCGTTCTACCAGTTGCTGAAGGAATGGGGCATCACCCTGATCGAGGCGCCGGCGGACGAGTTCCACGCCAGCAATGGCCTCAGCCTCAATGTGCTGCCGGTCCGGCCGAACGAAGTCATCATGGTTGCCGGTTTCCCCAAGACCAAGGCGGCGATGGAAGCGGCGGGCTGCAAGGTGGAGACCTTCGAGGCTGACGCGCTGTGCATCGCCTGCGAGGGAGGCCCGACCTGCCTGACCCGGCCTGTGCTGCGGCGAGCCGCATGAACCGCCGGACGTTCCATCGCGCACCGGAGGGGGAGCGGCGGCATGAATTGATCGAGGCGACCCTCGATACGATCGCCGAGCTCGGCCTGCGCGGTGCGACCGTCCGCCAGATCGCCATCCGGGCTGGCGTCACCGCCGGTCTGGTGCGGCATTATTTCGCATCGAAGAACCAAATGGTGGAGGAGGCCTATCGCTCGGTTCTCGCCACCTTCGCCGCCAAGGCATCCGATGTCACCGGCGATCCGGGCACGCGGCTGAAGCGCTTCATCACGCTCAACCTGACGGCGCCCGTCGCCAATGACCGCAGTTTGTCGCTCTGGGCGTCGTTCATCAGCCAGGTCCGGCTGGATCCGGAGCTTGCGGCCATCCATCGCGAAGGCTATCTCGGTTTCCGCAATGATTTGCAGGGCTTGATCGGCGATTTTCTGAAGGCAGAAGGCAGGCCTTCAGGTGAAGCAGATTGCCGCCGCCATGCGATCGCCATCAATGGCATGATAGACGGGCTGTGGCTGGAGGCCTGCCTTGCAGGTGAGCTTTTCGAAGAGGCCGAGCTGGTGGCAATCGCATTGTCGTCGAGCGAGGCTCTGTTGGGATTGCCGTTCGGCGGGGACGAACACGCGGCCGCCTCATAGCGGCTTGAGGGCGGCGAGCTGCCGCAAGATTTTGACTAAGGGTAGGAGACCCCTATGCGCTATTCATCGATCACCGACCGTCTGGCCGATCTCGGATCGGAAAAATGGGCGCTGCACATCCGCGCGCGCCAGATGCAGGCGAGCGGAACTGAGGTCATCCAGCTGACGATCGGTGAACCGGACATGCCGGCCGATCCCGCGCTGATCGCCGAGGCGCAGCGGGCGATGAATGCCGGGCGCTACCGCTATTCCAACGGCCGCGGTGAGCCCTCGGTGGTCAACGCGTTGACGGCCCGTTACGCCAAGCGCCGCCCCGATGTGACGGTGGAAAACGTGCTTTGCTTCCCCGGAACCCAGACGGCGCTGTTCTCCGTCATGCTGGGGCTGGTCGAGGCCGGCGACGGCGTACTGGTCGGCGATCCGCTCTATGCCACCTATGACGGCGTCATCCAGTCGACCGGCGCGCATCGTGTTACCGTGCCATTGAAGCCAGAACACGGGTTTCACATGCAGGCCACGGATCTGGAAAAGGCGATCACGCCGAAATGCCGGGTGCTGCTGCTCAACACACCGCACAATCCGACCGGTGCAGTGCTGACGGCCGCCGAGATCAAGGCGCTCGGCGACATCTGCCGCAAGCACGATCTCTGGATCGTCTGCGACGAGGTCTATGAGGAGCTGATCTTCAA
>UBTA01000118.1 GCA_900468065.1 Hyphomicrobiales bacterium
GCTTCATCGGATTCTGCATTTTGCCTGCATAGGCAAGTCTAACTCGATCGAAGATGGGCCGAAGCGCCTAAACAAGTCTCGTGCCTCATTGGTGCTCAACCCATAACGCTGACGGAATCGTTCGAGAGTGTACGGCTCGCCTCGTTGTGTTCGGGGCCTTACCTTGATTTCAGTTGTTAGTGGTCGCTCCTGGAACGCCAATTTCTCCAGCCTGGCCATTCAGCTAAACATGGCGACCGCTTGGTTGTTCCGTGTGCGCATGGGCATTTTTTACCGAACAAAATCCTCTGTGGCGCGTTTCACAGTCACAGATCCACCTAACAAAGGGAGACCCCAAATGGACTGGAATCGTGTTGAAGGTAACTGGAAGCAGTTCAAGGGTAACGTAAAAGAGCAGTGGGGCAAACTCACTGACGACGATCTCGATCAGATCGCTGGCAAGCGGGATCAGCTGGAAGGCAAAATCCAGGAACGTTATGGCATCGAAAAGGATCGCGTAAAGCGAGACGTAGATGACTGGTACAGCCAGCAGCCGTGATCTGGAAATTACCGAACGAAACGAAGCCTCGCGGAAGCGGGGCTTTTTTCATGGCGGGCGACGAGTCAGGCAATATGGATCATGACAAACGACATCGACCCGACCTGCCTATTCGCCTGGCGGACGTCATCCCCGCTGCAATGGTGGCTGCGCTCAATGCTGAAAAAATTCTATTCACGTCCATCCTTTCAAGGTTCGAATGGACCCTGCGCTTCGAGCAGTGAGCCCGACGTGAACCCCTCGTTCATGTAAAAATCGGATAATACTGTGCAGTCCCGTCACACTTGCCAGCGTGATTGGCCGCCGGAAGACCCCTCCCGCAACTATGCGGCGCAAGCGGCCAACCCAAGCGATACCAGGGATAAGGGTAGCGAAAGGACGCTGCCCCTTCAAGCACGTGCCATCATCATGCAGTTGGCGCGGGAACACATAACCCTGACTGGCGTGAGATGGATCCAATCCAACCAAGATCATGGCATCAGCCAAATTCCCGTAAATTTCAATCCTTTTCCTGTTGGTATTCGTGCGTTGAAATTGCACTGACAAAGGAGCCCGCAGCGACAGAACAAGAGAAGCGCTGGTGAAGAGCGAGTATCATCTCCATCGATTCCCATGCTATCGGGAAACCTGCTTGGAAAGGAACCAATATGGACGACAATAACATTGTAAAATTCCAGCGCCCAAAACCGAAAAAGCAGCCAAGAACCCTCTCTCCCGCTCAGAGAAAGGCGTTGCTCGGGCTCGCTGCGATCGCGGGCATTTTTCTCGTATGGGCATATTATCAATACGTTGCAGTCTCCCCAGGTCAATGATCCGGTGTCGTCTGGCCTCCTAAGTTTTCCACCGAGAATAGATCTCTACCACCGCATGCTTGGTTAAACGATTTGCGGCTTGATTTGAGGGACGGACGTCAGCCCTCCGACGGTCGTATCGTTGTCTTCATCGGTCGGCAGTTGACCACCAGGCGTCATGTCGTCCACGGCCTTGGGCAGGTCGCGACTCAGACGGCTGAGAATTTCCTCGCGCGACAGACCCGTCTTTTCCGCAAGGTCGTCCAAAACCTCCGGTCCAAGGACGTCTGAAAGCTGTTTGTCGTCTATGTCTTTGTTTGGGCCGGGCTCGACCCACGACTTTGCGGTCTCGCCCTGACCCTTTTCTTCAAATTGTTTGAGGAGGTCGCCCAATCCGCCGCTTAGCGAGCCACCACTCGCACCACCCCGCAAAAGGTCGCCCAGCCCACCCAGACTGCCTCCGGACAAACCGCCCAGAATATCCCCAAGCCCCCCCGATTGAGCTTGTCCGTCAGGGCCTGGCTGTGATGGATTGCGAAGGCCTCGAAGGACTTGCGCGATTTTGTCCCGGTTTTGATAGCCGGCGACGGCCAATACGCCGAGAAGTGCTTTTAGAGCATTGCTTGCCATTGTCTTCTCCCTTTCCTGTCGAATGGCCGGGCCAGTCGATGCTGGCGGCCATGGTGTTTAACGTGAACTAGGACTCCGAAGCGTTATGTCATCGGCCTCTCAACATTCAGTCGCCGAAAGCGGGAGAAAATTCCTTCGGGACAGGCTTGATCCGCTTGGATGGTTGCACAAAACCCTCCGCGTCCACATCGAACCAATACGTGGATCGGGTGGTCGCGCCTCATGTCCGTGTTCGTCGTCAATGCCCTAAAGATCGCGGCCACGCCCTTTCAACGTCTTGCGCACCTGGTGCAGTCCGAGAGATGACTTCCGACTGGCCAAGCCTGGCGCAACGGGATCCGGTTGCATTATTGCTGGCGCCGCTCATCCCTCGCTAAGCGTCTATTGGCCGGAAGACGCTACTTTCCTCTCACTTGCAGTAACTCGTCTTGGCATATGATGGTAAGGCGGTTAAACCTACAGAAAGTGGATTTGTTCGTTTCGGGGGCTGGCGGGGTGAAGAAACGATTGGTGGCCGTAGCGTTGACCGCACTCACACCAGCAATCGGCATGCTGGCTTATAACGAGATAACCGCACGGTCTGAGCGCAGCACCGAAGTCCATCGGCAGGCTGCGCAAACTGCGCGCCAGGCAGCATCAGAAGTTAGAAGCGTCATCGAGGGCATCAAGGGATTGCTGATTGCGACCGCTTCAATTCCTTCAATCGCCGACAAGGATCCAACCGCCTGCAATACAGTTCTCAGGTCGGTCGCCTCGAAGCTTGCTTCAGTCCAGAATATCCTTGTACTGGACAAGTCTGGAAGGCTTGTCTGCGACAGCATGGGTTGGGAACCAGGAACCGACTTTGGCGACCGTGAATACGTGCAACGCTCCCTTGCAACCGACGATCTGGTCGTTGGCGAATATACAGTCGCCCGCGTCTCCCGCAGAGCGATATTGCCGATCGCTGTGGCGCTTAAACGGGGGTCCGAAACCGTGGGAATTCTGGCGACCGGCGTGCGCTTGGAGTGGCTGCAGGAGCGGATCCGGGAGCGAGGCCTCTCTCCTGGAGGGTCATTGACTATCGCTGATCGCAAGGGCGTGATCCTTGCTCGCAATCCCCAACCTGAAAAGTTTGTCGGAACGAGAATTCCGGACCAATACCAACCACTTCTTTCGGCGGAGCAGCCCGGAACTGTCGAACTGTTCAGTCAGGATGGCACCAAGCGCATCATGGGTTATACGCCCGTGTCGGATGCCAACCCCTTGTACGTCAGCACCGGGCTCTCCGAGTCAGTGGCTTTTGGACCGATTGACCGGGCTTCGCTGACAGGTCTGATTATGATGGCCATTGGAGCAGCACTTGCTTTGAGTGCCGCCTTCATCGTCGGCAACCGATTCATCCTGAACCCCATCAACCAGATCGTTTCTGTGCTTCAGCGCTGGCGAAATGGCGAGGTTGATGCCCGCACTCACATGAGGGGTCAGCACGGAGAACTGGGGCAGGTCGGAGCCTCTGTCGATGGTCTTTTAGACGAACTAGAGGTGCGGCGGCGAGAAAGTGTGCGATCTGATGAACAGCGCACCCTCATGGCCAGGGAAATGTCCCACCGGGTCAAGAACACCATGGCCATCGTTCAGGCGATTGCTAGACAGACATTCAAAAATCGTTCCGAAGAGAACGCCGTGTTTGCCAATAGGGTCGGCGCTCTCGCTGGAGCCTTCGATGTGTTGCAGACCGAGGACTGGAAGGCGGCGGATATCAAAGAAGTGCTGGTGCGCACACTTTCCCCAGTCGGAGGCCAACGTTCCGATGATATCGTTTTACGCGGACCGCCTTGCCTCCTCGGACCCGAGGCGGTCACCGCTCTCTCCCTTGTCGTGCACGAGCTCGCCACGAACGCTCTCAAGTACGGAGCTTTGAGCGAAGCGACGGGACGGCTGGACGTTCTGTGGAGACAGAACAATGGCCGGATCGAATTGGACTGGAGAGAGATAGACGGACCTGCGGTGAAGACGCCGGAGAATGAGGGCTTCGGGTCTAAGCTGATCAGAAACGCCTTCCCTTCGACAATGGAACCGAAAAGCGAGACAGTATACGCGGGCGATGGCCTCAAGTTCCATCTGTCCTTTGTTTTGCATCCAACCGGCCTGGAAGTTCACGCGCAGTGATCACGCGCACGCTCCGATTTCTCATTCATTTCGCAGGTTCGCACGCGAATGACTTCCCGACAGATGGACCAGGTGGGATGATACGTGCGATTTCAGAACTCCCGTCGGTAACGCGCAGGTCGACCTCGAACCATCCGTTCTGGTTGATCAAATCAAGAAGAGCGATGGCAAAGCGACCTGCACAAACGGGATTTGTACGCAGATCGATGATCTCGCCGTCTTCTCCTGCAAGCCTGACAACCATTTCGCCGTCCTCCATCGGACGAAAGCACATAGCGCTCACAAATCCGACGACACCTTCTTCCGCGAGCCCCTCCGGAGATGGACGCTGGTCGTCGAACAGGGCGTGAGCATCGATTTTAGCGTTTTTTGTAAAAGGCATCTGATTCTTTCCAGAAGTTGCCGCTCTGACACCTGCCAAATAACAGGCCATCAAATCGGCTGAAATTTGACAACGGCGAGACTGAGCCTGCGCTACGTTTGCGGCAAACCCCTTTCCCGGCGCTGATGCCGAAGCCTATTTCATCAGGCCTGCTGCCCGCAATGCGTCCTCGATTGTCTTTTGAACCCCACTCGTCGGGCCAGATGCCGAAACTGGCGCAGTAACAGGCATTGGCGGTACGGGTAGGTCGAAATCGAGATGCGGTTCCTTGCGTCTGTCGAACGACGCGACCAATCCCCACGACCGGGCGATATGGAGGGTAGAGGAAATTCCGACATCCAACATATAAGGCCCGCTCCGACCATAGCCTGACCTGGGATCGATCGGTGTGCCATGTCCCATCGCATTGATGCTGAAATGCTCGATGACATCTCGCCCGTCCGATGACTTCCAGACCTGGCGAATATGACCATCGACCATATCGACCAGATCGGCCTTCTGTTCCACACCATGAACACCGCGCCATTGATCAACCACCGAAACCGCGTTGGAAGGAAGTACGGTTGCGTCCCGCGTGCCCTGCCATACTGAAATCGTAGGCCATGGCCCCATGTGGCTTGAGGCATTGCGTAGCAGGGACTGTAGGGTCTTTGCGTCGGGCACGCCATGTCCACGCATCCGGTCGAATGCCTCGGGAACCGTGGATGCTGTGCCATAAGGAAGGCCTGCAATGATTGCGCCCCCAGCAAACACTTCAGGGTATGTAGCAAGCATCACGTTCGCCATGGCGCCACCCGCCGATAGCCCCGTGATGAAGATGCGGCTGCGGTCGATGTCGTAGCGTGTCGCAGCAGTTTCTATCATTTGGCGGATCGATGCGGCTTCTCCCCGGTCGCGCTCGATGTCGCCCGGCACGAACCAGTTGAAGCAGGTGTTGGCATTATTGCTCCGAGTTTGCTGGGGGAAAAGTGCCGCGAACCCGTAGTCGTCTGCCAGACGTGACCATCCAGAGCCATGATCGTAGGTGCTGGCGGTCTGAGTGCATCCATGAAGGACGACGACCAGTGGTGAGCGGGGCAGCAACCCGGTTGGAATGTGTACACGTGCCTCCAATCCGCCGGGGTTCGCCCCAAATGGCCCAAGTTCCGACAGGGTTCCGTCGGGGACGTGAATTTGGCCCTTTAAGCGCAGTTTGCTCAACCGTTCGATTGTATCGGAAATGGATCGCATTTTATGCCTCTTTTGCGGCTGAGGATGACTGCCACGTGGCAGGCTAACGCGCGATAAGTCAGATAGTTGCTGCGCTGCACAAAGAATGTTTGACGAGACATAGCTCTGCTCCATCGAAGCTGGGCAAGAGCAAATAGTCTCTCAATCACAGCCGGGTGCGCGCGGATGGGCGTAAGGAGGCATTTCCCAGCCGGACGGAGCAGAGGGAACGGTTTCATTCTTTAGTCGGAATCACGGCTCCGAAGGAAAATGTCGTTGATACCGGCGGCGGCGCCTCCGTCTTCCATTCCTTGATATTGGAGGTCAAGCCAACCCTTGGCTACCCTACGCGCGCGGCATTGACGACCTCTACAGTTATCGACGCGCCAGGGGCTTTTGGAACCTGTCGAGCGCCATTTCCGCAAGAATCCGTTTTGCTTCTTTGATCGCCGCAAGCACAGCTGGAAATTCGTACACTTCCTGGCTCGCGAGATCGCCTCCACGAACAGAAAAGCAAAACTGAAAACCGGACATCGAACTCTCCTTAGCCGACCGAAGAACCAAGCCCCCTCATGTTGGTTCCCAACCCCAGAAAGAAGTCGTCAGATCGACGCATCTTTTTGGAATTGCGGGTGTTTAATCGCCAGAGATCACAACCAACGTAAACTCATCACTCCTGTTGGGCGGATCGCGGAACGAAGCCAAAAACCGTGCCGACGACCACTCATCGAAATGGGAGTTCGTCATTGTGTTACGCAGAGCGCACACCGCCAGCAAGGGGTTTTCCTTGTCGGTGTCGAAGACGCTGTCGTTATCGACGACGTCGTCGCCACGGCCGATGACCGAGCACGCCTTCAGCATGACCTGCTACAGAAGGAACTCGATCTTCTGCGCGCAGGACTGGACAGTATCTGCTCCCAAGCTGCCGTTGTCGCCGCGGTTTGATCGCCTCTTACCAAGAAGCGTTGAACAGGACGCTGGTTGCACTGCCACGAGCTCCGATTCAAACGGTCGAATTGCGCAGATAGCAGATATCGGCTCCCGCGCATTCGACAAAACATTGCGCTGGTTGGCTGAGCAATAGCCAGTATATTGGGTCGATATGTCAGGCCTTTTCTCCGCAACGGCCCAAAACCGCCTCGATGGCACCGGCTGCAGCTTTCACGACGGTGTCGGCTTCTTCCCGTGTCAGGCAAAGCGGCGGGGCAAAGCCGAGAATATCGCCCTGAGGCATTGCGCGGCCTATGACGCCGCGCTCCAGCAGTGCGGCGGAAACCTGTGGGCCAATTTTGCGGGAGGCATCGAAGAACTTGCGGTCATCTCTGTCTTCGACAAATTCCACCGCCGCCATCAAGCCGTCGCCACGCACTTCGCCGACATTCCTGTGGCCGGAGACAGCCTTTGCCAGTTCGGCCCGGAAATAGGCGCCAGTTGAGCCGGCATTGTCGACCAGACCGAGTTCATCGACCAGCTCCAGATTGGCAACGCCGGCTGCAGCACAGATCGGATGGGCGGAGTAAGTCCAGCCATGGCCGATCGCGCCCATCCTATCGGATCCCTGCACGAGCACCTGCCACATCCGGTCGGAGACGATCGACCCGGAGAGTGGCGCATAGGCAGAGGTGAGGCCCTTGGCAATGGTGATGAGATCCGGCTTCATGCCGTAGTGACCGGAACCGAACATCGAGCCGAGACGGCCGAAACCGGTGACGACTTCGTCGGCAATCAGCAAAATATCGTACTTTTCAAGCACGGCCTGAATCCTCTGCCAGTAGCCGGCCGGCGGGGGCACGATGCCGCCAGTGCCGAGGATCGGTTCACCGATGAAGGCGGCAATCGTCTCGGGTCCTTCTGCAAGAACCATCTCTTCCAGCTTGTCGGCGCAATGTTGCGAGAACTGTTCCTCGCTCATCGACCGGTCGGCCCGGCGGAAAAAATACGGCGCTTCCGTGTGCAGAATCGGCGCACGCGGCAGGTCGAACAGATTGTGGAACAGATCGAGACCGGTCAGGCTGCCGGTCATGACGCCGGAACCGTGATAGCCGCGCCAGCGGGAAATGATCTTTTTCTTTTCCGGCCGGCCGAGGATGTTATTGTAGTACCAGATCAGCTTGATATTGGTCTCGTTGGCGTCCGAGCCCGATAGTCCGAAATAGACACGGCTCATGCCGGCTGGCGCCCGGTCGATGATCATCTTCGACAACGTGATCGAGGCCTCTGTCCCGTGGCCGACATAGGCGTGATAATAGGCAAGGCTCTTTGCCTGAGCGGCAATGGCATCGGAAATCTTTTGGCGGCCATAGCCAACATTGACGCAATAAAGCCCGGCAAACGCATCCAGGCTGGTGCGGCCGTTGGTATCGGTGATGTAGACGCCTTCGCCGCCGGCAATGATGCGGGTGGGCGTCTCGCCGCGGGCATGCATGCCCATATGGGTGGACGGATGGAAGAAGTGGTCGCGGTCCCAGGCGGTCATTTCGTTGCTGTGGTCGGACATATGCGGGTTCCTCGTGTGAGTTCAATGGGGACGTTGCGCCATCAGGCAGCCGTGTCGATGCAGAGATATTTGAGTTCGGTGAAAACCTCGATACCGTGCCGCGAGCCTTCGCGGCCGATACCGGATTGTTTCCAGCCGCCAAAAGGGATGGGCCCACCGGTGATTTTGATCCGGTTGATCGCCACCATGCCATAGTCCAAGGCCCGGCCGAGCCGCATCTGCCGCGCTCCGTTTTCGGTGACGATATAGGCAACGAGACCGTACTCGGTGTCGTTGGCGCGCGCGATCACCTCATCCTCGGTGTCGAAAACGGCAATGGCAGCGACCGGTCCGAAGGTTTCTTCCGACATGATCAGAGCGTCACCCGGCACGCCGGTGAGCAGTGTCGGCATGTAGAACAAGGGCCCGGCCGTGTGACCTTTGCCGCCGGTAAGGCAATGTGCGCCGCGCCTGATGGCATCGGACACATGCTCATGCACCTTTGTCACCGCCCGTTCATGCATCAAAGGGCCGATATCGACATCGGGCTCCAGTCCGCCCCCGACCTTCAGCGCCTCGATACGCACCTTGAAGGCCGCGTTGAAGGCTTCAAAGACGGGGCGTTGGACGAAGATGCGATTGGCGGCCAGGCAATCCTGTCCCGATGTCGCGAATTTGGCATTGATGGCCATATCGACCGCCTTGCCAACATCCGCATCTTCAAAGACAATCAGCGGCGCGTGGCCTCCCAGTTCCATCACCAGTCGCTTCAAGGTCGGAGCGCATTGCCCGGCGATCAGCTTGCCGATTTCGGTGGAGCCGGTAAAGCTGAGCGCCCGGACACGGCTGTCTTCGCACAGGCGGCCGACGATGGTGGCAGCGTCGCCTGTCACAACGTTGAAGACGCCTGCCGGAATGCCTGCCCGTTCTCCAAGTTCCGCAAGTGCGAGTGCAGAAAGAGGGGTCTCCGAGGAGGGGTGGGCAACCACCGTGCAGCCGGCAGCAAGTGCCGCGGCCGCCTTGCGGGTGATCATGGCGGAGGGGAAATTCCAGGGTGTAACGATGCCGACGACACCCAGGGCCTCGCGGCGCACGATCATTTCGGCGCCGGTCAGATGGCTGGTGACGCTCTCGGTGTTCAGCCGCTTGCCTTCTTCCGCATACCATTCGATGAACGAGGCGGCATAGTCGATTTCGCCCTTAGATTCCCCTAGGGGCTTTCCCTGCTCCAGCGTCATGATCAACGCCAGATCATCCCGGGCAACGAGCATCAGCTCATACCAGCGGCGCAGGATCTTAGCGCGCTCCTGCGGCATCAGCGCCCGCCATTTCGGAAAGGCAAGTGAAGCAGTATCGATAGCGCCTGTGGTCTCGATCGCGTCCAACCCGGAAACCCAGGCGAGTGGCACCGACGTGGCGGGATCGCGGACCTCGAAAGTGCAGTTTGCAGCGTTGGCGACCCAGCGCCCCCCGATATAAGCGAGCGATTTTAAAAGATTCTTGTCGTTCAGCTGCGCAAGAGCGTCGTGACAGGCGGGTCGTGCAAATACAGCGTTCATCTGCGGCTCCTCATGCGTCGATTGGCGCGCAGTCTGACAGCTTTGGAGGGAGAGATGGTCTGATGGACGCAACGGTAAAAGAGGATTTGTCCAAATGTTGGCGCGCCCGCAGAGGAATTGTCTAACTGTCCGCTACGCTCTCTTGCGACAGGAGAACCGAAAGAGGCAGCACGGTTTCCTCCTTCACCGTCTTGGTCACGATGTATGTGAAATAGCGGGCAATGCCGATGTCGCGATCGAGCAGGTCATCGACCAGCCGCTGATAGGCATCGATGTCGGACGCCAGGATTTTCAGGATATAATCGACCCCGCCGCCGACCGACCAGCAGGCGACAATTTCCGGAATTGCCGTCACCGCCCGCTCGAAACGGTCGAAATCCACCTGGCGGTGATTGCCGAGCGTGACCTCCATCATCACGCTGGCAACAGGAGCCAAACGGCGCACCGCGATGCGGGCGTGATAGCCCGAGACGATCCCGGCCCTTTCGAGTTTGCGCAGCCGCATCCAGCAAGGCGTCGGCGACAGGCCGACCTCTTCTGCAAGCGCCAGCTTGGTGATGCGCCCATCCCGCTGGACGGCGTTCAAAATGCGCATGTCGATGGCGTCAAGTTTCATTCGCACTGGTATCCCGGCATGGTCGTCATGGCAAAGCGTATGAAATCCGGATGGAGAATGCAATTTTTGGATTGTCAATTGACCTGAATTTTATCAATGTCAAATCATGACAAGCTGGCGCCCCGACCCACAGCAACTCCGCCGTCCGGCCTATCTCTCGCTTGCCGAGCAGATTGCCAATGCCATTCATGACGGCAAGCTGGTCAATGGCGAGCGATTGCCGACGCACAGAAAGCTCGCAGAAGATCTCACACTGTCGATCCAGACGGTGAGCCGCGCCTATGACGAGCTCATCCGCCGTGGCATGATTGCCGGGGAGATCGGACGCGGCAGCTTCGTACAGACCCAGCCGAAAGAGCCGGAGCCGCCTTATCTGCCGGAACGGCTGGGCGAACTCATCGACCTGTCCATCCTGAAGCCTGTCTGCGATCAGATCCATCTCGACCGGATGCGTGAAGCTTTCGGCTGGCTGGCGGAAAACCTGCCATCGAGTTCGGCGCTGTCGTTTCGGCCGAACATGGTATTTCCGCGTCATCGGGCGGTGGCGGCCGAATGGCTGGCCCAATGCGGGCTGGAGGTTTCGCCGCTCAACATCAATCTGACCAATGGTGCCACCTCCGGCATGACCGTCGCCCTGATGAGCGTTGCACCGCCTGGATCGACAGTGGCGACCGAGGCGATCAGCCACCACACGCTGGTGCCGCTTTCAACCTATCTGGGCATTCATCTGGAAGGCCTTGCCATTGATTGCGATGGGATGATTCCCGAGGCGCTGGATGAGGCTTGCCGGAACGGCCCAATCAGGGCGGTTTTTCTTCAGCCCTCCGTGGTTAACCCGACGGCCACGCTGATGAGCACTGAAAGGCGCCAAGCGCTGGCGGCCGTTGCGGCCAGGCATGATATCGCCATCATCGAGAACGATATCCTCGGTCCATTGGTCGAAAACCGGCCGCCGCCGCTGCAAACCTTTGCGCCCGAGCGCACCCTCTACGTCACGAGTTTCACCAAGATCACCGTGCCAGGCCTGCGTATCGGTTATCTTGTCGCGCCCGACCGCTATGTCGCCGCAGTCGCCAATCGGCACCTCGTCTCCAACTGGATGGCGACCCCTGCGATTGCCGAGATCGCCACGCGCTGGGTCAGCAACGGCACGGCGATGGAATTGGTCAACTGGCAGCGCCGGGCGCTGGCGCGGCGCCACGAGATCGCGACCGAGACCCTCGGCCAACTCTTCTACCACTCCCATCCCCAAAGCCTGCATATCTGGCTACCACTGACCTGCCAGCATACCGAGGAAGGGTTCGTGGCGCAGGCGCGTCTGCGCGGCGTGGCAATTGCGCCGGGCGTATCCTTCCAGACAGCAGACCATGGCCGTGAGCCGGCCGTGCGCATTTCGCTCGGCTCGACAACCGAGGCCGAGTTGCGAGTGGGGCTTGGCATCGTCGCATCACTGGCGCATGGAAATCCGGAAGCCCTGCTGCTTGCGATTTGACGGGTTCGCCTGTCAAATAAGCAGATAAAGAAAAATTGTCATGAGATTATTTTGACAATTGACATGATTTGATACGCTCGTCATCGTTAGGCATCGCTCGTCTCAACAGAAAGAGATCTGCATGCCTTCGCCCATGATCCGCATCGACAACATCACCAAGACCTACGGGCCACTGACGGTCCTCGACGGTCTGTCGATGGATGTTATGCCTGGCGAGAAGCTGGCATTGATCGGCCCTTCCGGTTCAGGAAAGACGACCATCCTGCGAATCCTCATGACGCTGGAAAAGATCAATGGTGGCCATATCGAGGTCGATGGCGATCAGCTTTTTCATATGCAAAGAGCGGGCAGATTGGCGGCTGCGGATGAAAAGCACCTTCAGACGATGCGCAAAAAGATCGGCATGGTCTTCCAACACTTCAATCTGTTTCCGCATAAATGCGTTCTCGACAATATCACACTGGCACCGATGCTGACCAAGGGCGTGCCAAGGGCTGCTGCCCAGGCACGGGCGATGGAGCTTCTCGACATGGTGGGCATGGCCGACAAGGCGAAGAACATGCCCGCGCAACTGTCCGGCGGACAAAAGCAGCGCGTTGCCATCGCGCGTGCCTTGGCGCTGTCGCCGAAGATCATGCTGTTTGACGAGGTGACCTCTGCGCTCGATCCTGAACTGGTCGAGGAGGTGCTGAATGTCATGCGCAGGCTCGCGGTCGAGACCGATATGACCATGCTGCTCGTCACACACGAAATGGGTTTTGCTCATGATTTTGCGGATCGCGTCCTGTTCTTCGACAAGGGAAAGATCGTCGAGGAAGGCAAGCCAGCCGACATATTCCGTAATCCCAGGCAGGAGCGCACGCAGAGCTTCCTGCGCAAGATAATCGCGGCGGGGCACCGCGTCTGATCGCTGCGGCGCTCAGACAATGCCTCCGATAAAAATGGAAAAATCCAGAGGAGTTGGAACGATGAGATTGAGGTATTTTATGAGGGTGGCAGCCGGTGCCACGGCGTTGATAGCTGGCCTTGCTGCAGTCCCAGCAAATGCCGACGATGCCAAGCTGGAGGCGCTAAAGGCACAGGGCTTTGCCCGCATCGCCATTGCCAACGAGCCGCCGTTCACCGCCGTCGGTGCCGACGGCAAGGTTTCCGGGGCTGCCCCGGATGTCGCTCGCGAAGTCTTCAAGCGGCTCGGCGTGCCGGATGTTGTGGCCTCGATTTCGGAATATGGCGCCATGATCCCGGGCCTGCAGGCTGGCCGGCACGATGCCGTCACCGCCGGTCTGTTCATGAAGCCGGAGCGCTGCGCGGCCGTCGCTTACTCCGAGCCGGTTCTGTGCGATGCGGAAGCGATGCTGGTGAAAAAGGGCAATCCCAAGGCCTTCAAGAGTTATGCTGATGTGGCCAAGGATCAGTCCGCCACGATTGGCGCGCCAGGCGGCGGCACGGAGGAAAAGCTGGCGCTAGAAGCCGGCGTGCCGCGCGACCGCGTCATCGTCGTACCCGACGGCCAGAGCGGCCTGAAGATGCTGCAGGACGGCCGCATCGACGCCTATTCGCTGCCGGTCCTGTCGATCAACGATCTCGTCAAGAAGGCCAATGACCCAAACCTTGAGGTCATCGCTCCGGTCCAGGGTGCGCCGGTCTATTGCGATGGCGCTGCCTTCAAGAAGGGCGACGAGGCGCTGCGCGATGCCTTCGACGTCGAGTTGGCCAAGCTGAAGGAATCGGGCGAGTTCGCCAAGATTATTGAGCCCTATGGGTTTTCGGCTGCGGCTGCAATGTCCACGACGCGCGAAAAGCTCTGCGCGGCTGCAAAGTAACAACCGTGGGGGAGGATGGCATGCGCCGTTCTCCCCGTGTGACGATGGGTGCACATCTTGCTCCGTCACCCTCTCCGTTCGCGCGAGGTGACCGGGGACAGACCAGCCCCTGTCAACGAGACAAGTCATGCGGCATTCACAAAGAGCCGTGGTAACTGCAGAGAAGGCAAGATGATCGACTGGTCCGGCTACATTGGACTGATACTGCAAGGCGCGCTGGTGACCATCGAATTGACGGTCCTGGGTTCGGCGCTGGCGCTGGTCATGGCGTTTGCGGCAGGTCTCGGGCGGCTGTCGCGGTTTGCCGGCGTGCGCGTGCTTGCCACAGTCTATATCGAGTTCTTTCGCGGCACCTCGATCTTCGTCCAGCTTTTCTGGGCCTATTTCGTCCTGCCGTTTGCCGGCATCACGCTGACACCGCTGCAGGCGGGTGTTTTGGCATTGGGGCTGAATGTTGGCGCGTACGGCGCAGAGGTTGTGCGCGGTGCAGTGAGGGCGATCGGCCGGGAACAGCACGAGGCCTGCGTCGCCCTCAATCTTGGCCGCTATCACCGCATGCGGCACGTGATCCTGCCACAGGCATTGCCGTTGATGCTGCCGACCTTCGGCAACAATGCCATTGAGCTGTTAAAGGGCACAGCCGTCGTCTCGCTGATCTCGCTGACGGACATGACCTTCCAGGCACAGGTGGTCAGGGCGCAGACCGGCAGCACGCTGATCCCGTTCGCGACCATTCTTGTTCTCTATTTTGCCATGGCCATGGCCATTTCCGCCGGTATGCGCTGGCTGGAGCGCCGCGCGTCGCGCGGTCTTGATGGGGTGAGGGTCTGATCATGGAATGGGACTGGGCATTCGTCTGGCAGATCATGCCAACCCTTCTCGAAGGGCTGAAGATCACCATTGTTGCGACCGTTCTTGGGGCGATCGTTGCCGCAGTCGTTGGGCTGGTGCTGGCGATTGCCAGACGCTCCCCGAACCCTCTGGTGTCGCGGCCGGTTGGTTTTCTGGCGGATTTCATCCGCGGAACGCCGCTTCTGGTGCAGCTCTACTTCATATTCTACGTGCTGCCGGATATCGGCATCCGCCTGTCGCCGCTGACTGCCGGCGTGATCGGCCTTGGCATCCATTACGGCACCTATGCGGCCGAGGTTTATCGGGCCGGTATCGACAATGTACCAAGCGGCCAGTGGGAGGCAGCACGCGCCACCAATCTTAGCGTCAGGCAGGCATGGATTCATATCGTACTGCCGCAGGCCATCCCGCCGATGATCCCGGCGCTCGCCAATTACTTCATTGCCATGTTCAAGGAGACGCCGCTGCTCTCCGCCATCACCGTGCTGGAGTTGATGAACCAGGCAAAGAGCGTCGCCAACAGCAGCTATCGTTATATTGAGCCGATCACCATGGTCGGCGTGTTCTTCCTCGTCATCAGCCTGATCTCGGTGGTCGCGCTGCGGTTCCTGGAAGAGCGTTATGCCCGGGTGGATGAACGATGAGGACGACGGATACCAGAATTCAAACGGCAAGCCGGGCACCCGCCCTTGAGGATCGGCCTCTGCCGAACCGCATCGGCCTGATCATCCTGGCGACAGACCACACGACCGAGGTTGATTTCCAGCGCATGGTCGCCAGCAATCGGATCGGCGTCTATGTCACCCGCATTCCCTATGCCAATCCGGTAACGCCGGAAAACCTGATGAAAATGCAGCCGTCGCTGAGCGCCGGTGCGGCGTTGATCCTGCCCGGCGAGACGCTCGACGTGGTGATGTATTCCTGCACCTCGGCCTCCGTCGTCATCGGTGATGCGCAGATCAAGGCCGCTGTACAGGCGGCAAAGCCGGGCGTTTCCGTTGTCACGCCAACGGCTGCGGCCGTGTGGGGACTAAAAGCACTCGGCGCCAAACGGATTTCGGTGCTGACACCGTATACCGCCGAAACCAGCGCGCCCATGGCGACCTATTTCGCCGAGCTCGGTTTTGAGATCGATCGCTTTACCTGCCTTGGTCTGACCGATGACAGGGAAATGGCGCGCATCCCGCATCACGAGATCGCCGCCTTTGCCCAAGAAGCAATGGCACCGGAATCCGACGCGCTCTTCATCTCCTGCACCGCCGTGCGTGCGGCAGAAGTCGTGCCCCGCATCGAAAAGGCCCTGGGAAAACCGGTCGTCAGTAGCAATCTGGCAACGGCCTGGGCATGTCTGAGGATGTGCGGCGACACCGCGGAGCGCCCCGAACTGGGCATTCTCATGACCAAGCCCTATGCGGAAGGTTGACGGCATGCAGCAACCCTTCGTTTCACTTGACGACATCCAGGCGGCGGCGGCCCGCATTGCCGGGGAAATCCTGCGCACGCCGATGGCGCAATCCGCTGCCCTTGGCGACCGGGCCGGTGTCCCCGTCTATCTAAAGCTCGAACATCAGCAGGTCACCGGCAGCTTTAAACTGCGTGGTGCAAGCAATGCGATCTTGTCGCTGACGTCAGCGCAGCGCGCCTTGGGCGTGGTCGCAGCCTCCACCGGCAATCATGGCCGGGCACTGGCGCATGCGGCAAAGTCGCAGGGGGCGGTCGCGACAATCTGCATGTCGCGCCTGGTGCCTGACAACAAGGTTTCGGAAATCCGCAGGCTCGGAGCGCAGGTCCTCATTGGGGGAAATTCGCAGGACGAGGCGCAGGAAGAGGTCGACCGGCTTGCTGCCGACAAGGGAGTGATCATGGTGCCGCCTTTTGATCATCCCGCTGTCATCGCCGGGCAGGGGACATTGGGACTCGAGATCATGGATCAGGTGCCCGAGCTGGTCACGGTCCTCGTGCCGCTGTCCGGCGGAGGTCTCGCTAGTGGCGTGGCCGCGGCCGTGAAGGGATTGCGCCCAGGGACAAGGGTCATCGGGCTGACCATCGAGCGGGGCGCTGCGATGAAGGCAAGTCTCGATGCCGGGCATCCGGTTCAAGTCGAGGAACTGCCAAGCCTTGCGGATTCGCTTGGCGGTGGCATCGGACTTCAAAACACGCTGACCTTTGCCATGTGCCGGGACTTGCTGGACGACGTCATCGTCGTCACCGAGGAGGAGATCGCCGCCGGCATACGCCACGCCTATGCGGCCGAACGTGAAATCCTGGAGGGCGCAGGGGCTGTCGGTATCGCAGCACTTTTGTCCGGAAAGGTGAGGTCGAGCGGCGCAATCGCCGTCATCCTGTCCGGCAGAAATATCGATATGGGCCTTCATCGCCGGATCATCAACGGCGCGTCCGCCTTGCCTGCGGAGGAAGCTGCATGAGCCGGATGATCATTCTGACGGAGGCAGATCTACGATCCGTCGTCTCACTGGATAAGGACGCCGTTGCCTGCGTGGAAGACGCCTTCCGGGCGCTTGCGACAAAGGATGTGACGATGCCGCCGATCCTCAGGCTCGACATTTCCGAGCATCGCGGCGAGGTTGATGTGAAGACCGCCTATGTGTCCGGCCTCGATGGATTTGCCATCAAGATCAGCCCCGGCTTCTTCAACAATCCGATGATCGGCCTGCCGAGCGCCAATGGCATGATGGTTCTTCTCTCGGCAACCACCGGCCTCGTTCAGGCACTGCTGCTCGACAACGGTTATCTGACGGATGTCCGTACTGCCGCAGCCGGTGCCGTTGCTGCAAAATACCTGTCAAGATCGGATGCGCAGGTTGCCGCGATCTTCGGGGCCGGCATGCAGGCCAGGCTGCAATTGCAGGCGCTGACCTTGGTGCGGCCGATCCGCGAGGCCCGGATCTGGGCGCGGGACGGAGCAAAGGCCGAAAAGACGGCTTCCGACCTCTCCCGGGCGCTGGGCATCAGCGTCGTCGCAACGGCGGATCCGCAACTCGCCATGGCCCGCGCCGATATCATCGTCACCACGACACCCTCGGAAACGCCGTTCCTGAAGGCCGAATGGCTGGAGCCGGGGCAGCATGTCACAGCCATGGGGTCCGATGCCGAGCACAAGAACGAGATCGAGCCGGCCGCAATTTTGCGGACCGACCTCTATGTCGCTGATCGCCTATCCCAGACACGTTGTCTCGGTGAACTGCATCACGCGATCCAAGCGGGTCTTGTGCTTCCCAATGTTGATTTTCCTGAACTCGGCCAGATCGTCGCCGGCCTGAAACCGGGGCGGACGGATGCCGGCCAGATCACCATCGCCGATCTTACCGGAACCGGCATCCAGGACACCGCGATCGCAACATTCGCCTTCGCTCGTGCCGGTCTGGCCGGCGCGGGCACGCCATTTGAAAGTTGAGACCGGCAAAAAGCCGGAGAATGTGGGAGAAGCATGACCCAACCAAACCTCAAATTTCCCCTCGGGGAATATGAAGCCCGTCTCGCCAAGACGCGCAAGGCCATGGAGGCAAAGGGCGTAGATCTTTTGATCTGCAGCGACCCTTCCAATATGGCTTGGCTAACCGGCTATGACGGCTGGTCCTTCTACGTGCATCAGGCGGTCATCGTGCCGCCGAACGGAGAGCCCATCTGGTACGGCCGCGGGCAGGATGCCAATGGCGCCAAGCTGACGGCCTATCTGAAGCATGAGAATATCATCGGCTATCCCGATCACTACGTGCAATCGACCGAGCGCCATCCAATGGATTATCTTTCGGCCAAGCTGGTCGAACGCGGCTATGACAGGCTGACCATCGGTGTCGAGATGGACAATTACTGGTTTTCGGCGGCCGCATTTGCGGCCCTGGTCAAACACTTGCCCAACGCGCGCTTCGTCGATGCAACGGCGCTGGTCAATTGGCAGCGCGCCGTGAAAAGCGAGACCGAGATCAAATACATGCGCAACGCCGCCCGCATTGTGGAAGGCATGCATCAACGCATCTTCGACAAGATCGAGATTGGCATGCGCAAATGCGATCTGGTCGCCGAAATCTACGATGCCGGAACGCGTGGCGTTGATGGTATCGGCGGCGATTACCCGGCAATTGTCCCGCTCCTGCCATCCGGCGTCGAGGCCTCAGCGCCCCATCTCACCTGGGATGACAAGCCGATGAAGCGGGGCGAGGGCACCTTCTTCGAGATCGCCGGCTGCTATAATCGTTACCATGTGCCGCTGTCGCGCACCGTCTTCCTCGGCAAGCCGACGCAGGAATTTCTCGACGCGGAAAAGGCAACGCTCGAAGGCATGGATGCGGGACTTGCCGCAGCCAAGCCGGGCAATACCTGCGAAGACATCGCCAATGGCTTCTTCGCGGTGTTGAAGAAATACGGCATCGTCAAGGACAACCGCACCGGCTACGGCATCGGTATCTCTTATCCGCCGGACTGGGGCGAGCGCACTATGAGCCTGCGACCCGGCGACCGCACCGAGCTGAAGCCTGGCATGACTTTCCATTTCATGACAGGCCTTTGGCTCGAAACCATGGGACTGGAAATCACCGAGAGCATCCTGATCACCGAGACCGGCGTCGAATGCCTCGCCAACGTACCGCGCAAGCTGTTCGTCAAGGATTGAGTTGCGATGAACGATACCCAACTCCGCCGATCTCCCATAATGCCTACGGTCGACTTTTCGGCCGAAGGTATCCAGCATGGTTTCCTGCGGCTGCCCTATAGCCGCGACGATTCAGCCTGGGGTTCGGTAATGATCCCGATCACGGTCCTCAAGAACGGGGAGGGGCCAACGGCCCTTCTCACCGGCGGCAATCATGGCGACGAATATGAGGGACCGATTGCCCTGTTTGACCTCGCACACACAGTGCGGGTGCAGGATGTGCAGGGACGTGTCATCATCGTTCCAGCGATGAACTATCCCGCGTTCCTGGCAGGCACGCGGACATCGCCGATCGACAAGGGTAATCTCAACCGGAGCTTTCCCGGCAGACCCGATGGCACTGTGACCCAGAAGATTGCCGATTATTTCCAGCAGGAACTTCTGCCCCTTGCCGATATCGTTCTCGATTTTCATTCCGGAGGCAAGACGCTGGACTTCCTGCCTTTCTGCGCAGCGCATGTGCTGCTAGACAAGACCCAGGAGGCACGCTCCTTCGAACTGGTCGAGGCATTCTCGGCACCTTATTCGGTGAAGATGCTGGAGATTGACGCAGTCGGTATGTACGACACTGCCGCAGAGGAAATGGGAAAGATTTTCATCACCACCGAACTCGGCGGGGGTGGTACAGCAACTGCGAAAAGTGCAGGCATTGCCAAGCGTGGCGTCAGAAACGTCCTATCCAAAGCCGGGATCTTCAAAGGCGTCGTTGACCTGGTGCAGACACAGTGGCTCGACATGCCAGATGGTGATTGCTTCAGTTTTGCTGAAGAGGCCGGGCTCATCGAACCACTTGTGGATTTGGGGGATGCCGTCAGAAAAGGCCAAGTGGTTGCGCTTATCCATCCCGTCGGGCGCACCGGTGAAGCGCCAATCAGAATCTCTGCCAAGATCGATGGCCTTCTGTGTGCACGACATTTCCCCGGTCTTATCAAGGCGGGGGACTGTTCCGCCGTCGTTGCGGTGACTATCTGATGGCGCTCGTGTCGAGGATAAAACACGCTGGTGAGGGACAAATCTCCCCGAATATTTGTTGCGGCCCGTTTCTGACCCAGCCATCCTTTAGGTTCTGCTTGCCTATCTGACGGCCATGCTCGCGGCCATTGTCAACGGCCACGGCCAGAGCCAGACTTACGGGCTCTACCGAGGAACTACAATTCAGGTAAGGTGTGCTAAACGGCTTCGGTCGACGCCTAAGCGGCGTCCTGGATATGGTAAAATCGTTCTTTTGAATATTAGGACGAAAGCACTGCATCCATACTTGACTTGGAACGCCATCGTGCCTCGCTGAACCGAGACAACCGAAGAGCTTGGCTTGGAGATCGGCACGTCCGAGGCCGAGCCGATCTGGACAGAGTTCCTGCGCAAGGTGACGCGCCGGGGCTTGAG
>UBTA01000088.1 GCA_900468065.1 Hyphomicrobiales bacterium
CTGGTGGAGGTACTGACTGTTCAGAGACTGGTCTGCGTCAGGCGTCTTCGACGACGCGAAGCGCGTTCTGACGATCCTGGGCTGCCTTGCGGACGGCGTCCTGGACCTTTTCGAAGGCGCGGACCTCGATCTGGCGGACACGCTCGCGGCTGATATTGAACTCGGTCGACAGGTCCTCGAGCGTCACCGGATCTTCCGTCAGGCGGCGGGCCTCGAAGATGCGGCGTTCACGGTCGTTCAACACGTTCATTGCGCTCGACAGAAGGCTGCGGCGGTTTTCCAGTTCGTCCTGCTCGATGAGGATGTCTTCCTGGCTCTCATGGTCATCGACGAGCCAATCCTGCCACTGGCCGGATTCGCCTTCACCCGCCTTGATCGGCGCGTTCAGCGAGGCATCTCCGGAGAGGCGCTGGTTCATCGAAATCACTTCGGCTTCCGAAACCTTGAGCGTGGTTGCGATGTGCGCAACCTGATCGGGTTTCAGATCGCCCTCGTCGAGTGCCTGGATCTTGCCCTTGAGGCGGCGCAGGTTGAAGAACAGCCGCTTTTGATTGGCGGTCGTCCCCATCTTCACCAGCGACCACGAGCGCAGGATATATTCCTGGATCGAAGCCTTGATCCACCACATCGCGTATGTCGCCAAACGGAAACCACGTTCAGGATCGAACTTCTTGACAGCCTGCATGAGGCCGACATTGCCTTCGGATACGACTTCACCGATCGGCAGGCCATAGCCGCGATAACCCATTGCGATCTTCGCCACGAGGCGTAGATGGCTGGTTACGAGCTGATGGGCGGCCTTGCGGTCGTCATGCTCCTGATACCGCTTGGCGAGCATGTACTCTTCCTGCGGTTCAAGCATGGGAAATTTGCGGATTTCGTCGAGATAGCGGTTAAGGCCGCCTTCTCCTGCGGTAATGGACGGTAACGTACTGCGGGCCATGATGCACCCCCCTTTCGCGTTCCGGCCTCCTGTTGGCAGGCCGGGCATGTGGGTCTGTCCGACCCCACATCCTCATAGATAAGTGCGGCGAAAGCATGATTCAAGAACTCCGGTTTCACAGAGATGTGAAGCCAGAGAAGCGCATGCTCCAGTTGGGTTACAGCCTGTAAATTGGGTTCGCCCTAGAAATATCAAGGAGGCACCATTCACATTTCGCAAAAAATGCCGGCGTGCGTCGGACGCATTGGCGAAGCTTGAGACAGGCGTTCGTGCAGGCCTCAAAGCCGCATTTTCCGGACCGTAACAGGCCGAATAAATCAACTCAATTTAAGATTGCATCCAACTATATTTGTGCTGAAATAGGTTTACTGATCCGATTCTCCAAGTCGGCGCTTCTGGCACAGTGAGAGGACGAATATTGTTGAAAATCACGGTCGCGATTCTTGCCTCAATCGCAGGTGCCTTCATTACCGCCGCTTCGGCGCAAGATCCGGCCAGCAGGACGATTGGTGCCTATGATGACCAGCCGTTTATTTGTGGTGCGCTGTTTAGCGTATTGGTCGAAGCACATTCCGGCGATCGGGATAGAGAGGTTTATAATCATTATAAATCGAGGTTTGACCGGTCGTTGGATAAAGCGAAATCCAATATCAAGAGCGCTGGCGGCGGTGACGACGACGCAGCGTTGAAAATGCAGGAAAATATTGAATTTCTCGCGAAGTTTTTGGATCAGAAGAAGCCTGAAACCGGAGATCTTCTCTCGTCCTGCGAACGCTCCTAAAGGTTCCTATACGTTAGAAGTCTCGAACCCCGCCGGAAGCGGGGTTCTCACATTTCAGCCGGTATCAGTGTACAGGGGAACTATCCTGTTCTTCCTCGAACATGACAGCGACATCGCCATTGGCACTCAAGCGAACGCGATTGTCATCGACGCTGGCAACCAGTTCGAGTGCGATGAAGTGGTGATGGCCCTCGTGGCCGGATCCGCTGTCCTTCTTGGTCAACTTGATACGGTCGCCTTCGACGTGATCGACCGTGCCGACATGAAGTCCGTCGGCGCTGATTATTTCGGCATGTTCTTTGATCTGTGTGACATCAATCATCGATCTCTCCTTTTGCTGTCCTGCCAAAACGCGTGAGAGCAGGAAAGGATGCATGCCGGCGTCAAAAATAGGCTCGCTACCGACGTGGAACCTTTCTCGTCAAGCCTCTGTGTCCGCATCGTCGGTTCCACCCCGGCGATAACGGCTGTATCCGTCGCCATAGGCCTGGCATCGCGAGAGACCGATGTCTTTCAGCTGCTCATCATTGAGTTCCAGCAATGCCAGCCGGTTGCGCCGCTGGCGCAATGTTCTGCTGAGAAATCCAAGGATGGCGCGCAGATGGGGAAACCGCATTGGGTATGTTACGGGGGCCAGTGCCGTACCTCCGGCACCCGGCGAAACTAGCTTCAATTCGGCGATCAGGGCGTGTTCGTTCGGCACGCGATCACCGATCACATGGGGTTCGTTCTTCATCGATGTTTCTCCGGAAATGCCGGCCCCTATCGGGCCGGCGTGTCAGGGCAGGGGACCGGTTCCGGTCCTATCCCTTCGATACCTGGGTGGGATGGATTGCAGCGTCGGCCTCGCGCAGCGCCTGCGCACATTCTTCGCAGCAGACCTCGACGGTCTTGCCGCCGATCTTGACGGCGATGCGGCCGGCATCGAGTTCGCAGTCACAGGCGGCGCATGTATTTTCCTGCATGATCATTCTCCGTTCGGTGTGTTTCGACCAGGAGAGAAGACCATTTTCGCCAAGACGGCGCTGTCAGATTCTTTAGCGATCTTGCCTATCGACCAGACGAGGAGGATCAGCGCAGGCCAGCAAAGCGCTGGAATTCGGCCGGAGTGCGGCCATAGGCCTGGCGGAATGACGATGAAAAATGGCTGTGGCTGGAAAAGCCGAGATCGAGGCCAAGCCCCGTCAGGTCGTCATAGCTTCCAAGCAGGTCGAGCGCCTTGGCCAGTCTCAGCCGCAGATGATAGCGGTAGAGCGGCGTTCCCTCCACTTGCTGGAAGACCTGGGTGAGGTAAACCGGCGAGACGCCGGCTTCACGGGCGATTTCAGCCAGCGCCCAGCGCCGGGCAAGATCGGAGGAGAGGACAAGCTTGGCCCTGTCCACCAGCTTCTGCCGGCCGATACTGGCGGTGGCAGCGCGGGCCGTGCGTTCGCCGACGGCGCGGCGCACCAGCGTCATTGCCAGTGTTTCAGCCTCGAGCGTTTCAGCCGTGCCTCTCAGCAGGCTGTGGCGCAGCAGGGCGACGAGCGCCTGCGCGCGGGCATCTATGCGCAGGCGCTGCTTGTTGAAGGCGAACGGGCTTCTCTCCGCCCGGTGAACTTTTGGAACCAGTTCCTCAAGCGCCGTTTCGTGAACGGCCAAGCTCAGGCACGCATCGCCGCCTTCCACCGGGTGGCTGATTCGGTAGTCCTCGTCCCGGTTGAAGAACAGGACCTGGTTTGCCTCGGCAACCGTATCGTCGCTGCCGACATGGCGCAGGAAGACGCCGCGATAGGGAAACACCAGACTGGTGACGCGCGAACATTCCTCGTCGCTCTTGTGCCGGCATTCGCCGGTGCACAGCACGTCGTGGACGCTGACCATCTCGGTATCGAGAATTTTCCTGGCCGCAAACTGGCTCATGGACGCTCCGTGTGTCGAGGAGCGTTATACGCCTCGAAGGGACGGCCGCCAAGATATCCCCGTCAGCCGCGCAAGGCTTCGATCAGTTCCTTCATATCGTCGGGAACCGGCGATTCGAAATGCATGGTCTTGCCGGTGGTCGGGTGCTCGAAGGCCAGCATGAAGGCGTGTAGAGCCTGGCGCGGGAAACGATTGACGACCGCCTTTGCCGCGTCCGGCAACAGATTGGCCTTCGTCTTGAAGGCGGCGCCGTAATCCGGATCGCCGATCAGCGGATGGCCGATATAGGCCATGTGGACGCGGATCTGGTGGGTGCGGCCGGTTTCGAGATTACACCGGACCATGGCGGCCAGCGCCGTGGAATCCGGCTTCTCGAGATAGCGCTCGACGACCTGATAGTGGGTGATCGCCTCGCGGGCGTCATCGGTGCCCTCCTGCTTGACCGCCCGCTTGATGCGGTCTCCGGCGCGGCCGAGCGGCGCATCGATCGTGCCCTTCAAGCCGCGCGGGCGGCCCCAGACGATGGCCATATAGGCGCGCTCCAGCGGGCCGGTGCGGCCGTGGTCGGCAAACTGGTCGGAGAGGTGGCGATGGGCGATATCGTTCTTGGCGACCACCATGACACCGCTGGTGTCCTTGTCGAGCCGGTGGACGATGCCCGGGCGCTTGACGCCGCCGATACCCGAAAGGCTTGCGCCGCAATGATGGATCAGCGCGTTGACCAGCGTACCTGTCCAGTTGCCCGCGCCTGGATGAACGACAAGGCCCGGCGGCTTGACCAGAACAATGAGATCGTCGTCCTCATAGAGCACGTCGAGCGGGATGTCCTCGCCTTTCGGCTCGGGGTCTTCCGCTTCGGGCATGCCGATCTCGAAGACGTCGCCGGGCTGCACCTTCTTCTTGGCTTCCTTGACGATCTTGCCGTTGACGGAGACCTCGCCCTGCTCGATCAGGCTCTTGACGCGGTTGCGCGAAAACTCGCCGCCCAGCGCTTCCGTCAGATACGCGTCCATGCGGCCAGTCGCTTCCTCATTTGCCGTGAGGACTTTCCTAATTGCCGAGGCTTGTTTAAAGGGGTCGTTCATTCTCGTTCCATTCCGCAGGGTAGGCCAGCCATGTCCAATCAGAAACCAGTCGAACAGGAAGACAAGCCGCTCGATCCGGTGATGGAGAACGTGCGCCGCAAGATGGTCAAGCTGCAGCTGGTCTCGGCCGGTGTCATGTTGGTGATGCTTATGGTCGTGCTTTCAGCGATTGTCTATAAGCTTACGCGTCCGGGCAAGGCTGATGTGGCGCAAAGCGCCTCTGTTGCGGTGCCGGGCGAGGCGCCGCTGACGGCAATCGCTGCGCTGCCCGCCGGGTTTGAAGTCTCCGACGTTGCTTTGTCGGGCGGCCAGATTCTGTTCTATGGCGCGGTTGCCGGCGGGGACCGCCAGGCGATCGTCTTCGATATCGCTGCCGGCCGCATCGTTGCGGATGTTTCCGTCAAGACCAACTGAGAAGGCTTGGCCGTGATCCCGCTGCGCATCGACGATCCGGCTGATCCGCGTATCGCCGGCTTCGTCTCGATCAAGGAGCGCGACCTGACGGGCAGGCATGGCCGTTTCATCGCCGAGGGCACGGTCGTGCTGCGCATGCTGGCGGCCGCGCATCGCGCCGGGCGTGGCATCGAAGCTGAAGCCATCCTGCTGCTCGAAAACCGTGTCGATGGTGTCAGCGGCATCCTGGCTGAATTCCCGGCGGACATTCCTGTCTATGTCGCCAGTGCCCCGGTGTTCGATGCCATTGCCGGTTTCAACATGCACCGGGGCGTGCTGGCGCTCGGCAAGCGCCAATCGGCGCCCGGTCTGGATGCGCTCGCCGGCAACCTTCCAGAGAAGAGCCTGGTTCTCGCCGCCTGCGGCATCTCCAACCACGACAATATGGGCTCGATGTTCCGCAACGCCGCCGCCTTCGGTGTCGATGCCGTCCTGATGGACGAAACCAGCTGCGATCCGATGTATCGCAAGGCGATCCGGGTTTCCGTCGGCTCGGTGTTGAGCGTGCCTTTTGCTCGCGAGGGATCGGTGACGGCATTGATCGGGCTTCTGCAGGCGGAAGGCTTTGCAATCTGGGGATTGTCGCCACGCGGCCAGACCGATCTGGACAATATTCCACCGTCACCGCGCACCGTGCTGCTTGCCGGAACGGAAGGCGAGGGATTGCCTGAAAACATCATGGCATCGATCCAGACCGCCCGCATCCGCCAGCGGCCGGGTCTGGACAGTCTCAACGTCGCGACAGCGACAGGCATCGCGCTGCATCAGGTGGCGATGATCAACGGCTTTATCTGACGTCAGAGGTTATGGGTGTTCCGGCGGCAGCATGTCGCGGGCGCGGGCAGCGAGGCTTTTGTCCGGACCATCGGCTTGCGTGGATGCCGCCGCGAGCAGGGCGGGTATCGGCGATCCCTGGCCTTCCTTGGCCGCGGTCAAAGCCACCATGGTTGCCGCGATATCGGCAATTTCCTTGCGGATGGCATCGTCGTGCGCTGAAGATGTCGCGTTGATCAGCTGCTCCGAGAGCGTTGCGGCTCGATTGCGGGCATACTCGGCCGGCACGGTCAGATCGATGGCGGCTACGGGCGACATGGTATTTTGTGCATCGGCATTATCCTGTGTTCCGGTGTGTAGCGTGCCGCTTGTTACCGGGTCCGTTACTGCGGGTTTCTTTTCCCGGCGCACAGGCATGGTCAGGCCGGCGGCTCGCAGGGCCTTCGAGGCATCGCGCAGGTCGGTGCCCGCCTCCCGGACCTTGGCCTTCAAGCGCTCGATCTCACTGCCCCTGCGTTCCAGAAAACTGTCCTTGTCGGCATTGGTGGCCATCTCCCTGGCAAGTTTTGCCTCGAACTGCTTCAGGCGGGTTTCGTCACGGGCAAGCCGGACTTCCAGTTCCCGCGCCTTGGTGCTTTCGGCTTTCAGTTCGTTACGCATGATCTCGCGTTCGTCCTTCAGCCCGGCAATGCGGCTTTTCAGGTTTTCGGCTTCCGCGTCATGGGCAGCCACGTCGATCTTCAGGCTGTCCATATCGCCGGAAAGGTGATCCACCTGTCTGTTCAGGGTTTTGATGTCGATGTTCTTTTTGACATTGTCGCGCTCGACATCGGCAAGCGTCGCCTTCAGCCGCTCGATGTTCTGCTCAAGCTGGCGGGTAGCCGAGCGCAGGTCCGCCGCTTCGACATTCATGTCGGCAAGTTGCGCATGCAGGTCGGCGTTTTCACCGGCGAGGCGCTGGGTTTCCTTGAGGGTCGAGCCGTTTTGAAGCAAAAGCACGACGTTCTTGTCGCGCTCGCGTTTCAGCATCTGGCTGGTTCGGGCATTTTCGGCCGCATAACCGGCGCGGGCCGCGTCTTTCTGGGCTCGAACCTCTTGCGGCGATAGCGGCATCGTTGCGGTCAGCCTGTCCTCGGCAAAGCGGACGATGCGCCTGTGCACGACTGGCGCCACCAGCAGGCCGAGCATAGCCGCGGTGAGAAAACCCAGGGCAAACAGGAGTGCGAATTCAATCACGGGCTGGCCATTTCAGTTCAGAGCGCGCGGCGATACGCCATAATCCATGGTTTTCGTTTCATTCGCACTAAAGACGAACGAGAATATGACTTCAAGTGTTCGCCAACGCGCATTTTTTTCCCGTCACCGCATGGCCTGGAAAGAGTTTTGGAAAACCAAGGGAGAGTTTTGCGTCAGAAGGGGTTCCATGTCGGCTGCTGGGTCAGCTTCAGATAGCCGACATTGATGCCGAGGCGGGCACCAAGGCCGGTGCGGATCGGAACCAGAACGATGTTTTCGTCGGTGAGCACCGTCATGCCGACCCCGGCGACTACGTAGGCCGAGCCGGAGACGCCGCCGAAGCGCTTGTAGAGCGAGGGGACGGCCGGCAGGTTATAGACCAGCATCATCGTCCGGCTGCCCTGGCCACCCCAGTCGAGACCGAGGGACGGCCCCTGCCAGAAGACGTTATGCTGGCCGGCATTCTTGGTGTAGAGGTCGCCTTCGCCATAGGTCAGGCCGGCCACGAACGCGCCGGATCCTTCCTGGCCGAGAATGTAACCGTTCGGCAGGCCGTATTTGGAAAATGCGTTCTCGACCACCTTGGCAAGACCGCCAGAGGTGGAGCCGAAGAAGCCGTGACCGGCATCGACGATTTCCTGCATCGTGTATTGTTCGCCGCTGTTGCTCTGCGCGAGCGCTACCGGCACGAGGCTGAATGCAGCCATCATCGCCACGACTGCGCGCAAGAGTGGGAATTTCACGGCATTGACGATCCGCTGCATGTTCTTCTCCGTAATCTCAGGAGCGCCGCGACGTCATGCGCGGGCCGCTGTCCTGCCCCGTTTCACTCTGTGACGGGGTTCGGGCTGATTGTCAGCAATTTGAACCGATGATCTTAACAATCGGTTTACCAAATGTGGTGTCTTTATGATCTTCGCCCTGAGACTATGCCCGCGCAATGTTCGCAGGCTAGACCAATGGGCAAGAGGATCGCGGAAGGCCGCCTGATCTCGCTTGTGAGCCGCCCGACGGCTATTGAGGATACGACCATGGGAAAGAACCCGAACCTGACCTTGACCGGTCCCGATCTCGCAGCGCTTCTGTGCAGCCGTGTCTGCCACGACATCATTTCGCCGGTTGGCGCGATCAACAATGGCCTCGAACTGCTCGATGAGGGCGGGGCGGATGCCGATGCCATGGACCTCATCCGCACCAGCGCGCTCAATGCTTCGGTACGGCTGAAATTCGCCCGCCTGGCTTTCGGCGCTTCCGGCTCGGCCGGTGCTTCGATCGATACCGGTGAAGCGGAAAAGGCTGCCAAGGATTTCGCCTCCGTCGAAAAGAAGACGGAAGTCACCTGGACCGGTCCGCGCGTCATCATTGCCAAGAACCGGGTCAAGCTGTTGCTCAACCTGTTCCTGATCGCTTACGGCGCCATTCCGCGTGGTGGCTCGATCGATGTCATCCTGGAAAATCCGGAATATGACGCAGCCTTCAAGCTGATCTGCAAGGGCCGGATGATGCGCGTACCGCCGAAGCTGGTCGAACTTCTCTCGGGCACGCTCGAAGAAGCCGTCGATGCTCATACGATCCAGCCCTATTACACGGTTCTGCTTGCCGACGAGGCCGGCATGGAGATCGAGGTCAACTCGAACTCGGAAGAAATCGTGTTTTCTGCGAAGATGGCTGCAGCCTGAAGCTGAAGATAAATCCGCTTTTAGTTGCCGCGGTAACTGATTCTTTGCCAAAGCGGCATACGGTTGTTGATAGGGATTAAATTCCCGCCGTAGCGCAGAGAGGGAGCTTGAGATGCAACGCTTGATGATTGCCGATGATTCGGACGTTGTACGCAAGGTCGGGAAGCGCATCCTCTCCGGCCTGAATTTTCTCGTCTCCGAGGCCGCCAACGGTCTCGAAGCGCTGGTGCGCTGCGAAGCGGAACTGCCCAACATCATCATCGTCGACGCGGGTCTTGATGGCGCGCTCGACCTCATTGCCAATATCCGCAACCTGCCTGAGGGCAAGACTGTGCGCATCTATTACTGCGTCGTCGAGGCGGATTTGAAGAAGATGATGGCCGGCAAGCGTGCCGGTGCCGACGATTTCCTCCTAAAGCCGTTCGACCGCAAGATCCTGACCAGCGTTTTCGGCAGCCTGTCGATTGCCGCCTGATCCTTGATCATCCGATATTGTTTCAAACAAGCCGTTGCCTTTCCAGGCGGCGGCTTTTTTGTGCGCTCCTCATAAAGGGTGGCGCGGCATCAGGCGGAAAATTCGGAAACGAAAAAGCCCGCCATCATCGGCGGGCTTTTACGAAACTTTCGGCAAAATCAGCCGTGGCGTCCCTGCATTATGCGGGATGCGAAACACCGCCGGCTGGAATGGCCGATGCGGTATCAGGCGCTTTCTGCGAGTTCGCCTTCCGGCTCGCGCAGCACATAGCCGCGGCCCCAGACGGTCTCGATGTAGTTGGCGCCACCGGCTGCATTCGCAAGCTTCTTGCGCAGCTTGCAGATGAACACGTCGATGATCTTCAGTTCCGGTTCGTCCATGCCGCCATAAAGGTGGTTGAGGAACATTTCCTTGGTGAGCGTGGTACCCTTGCGGAGCGAAAGCAGCTCCAGCATCTGGTATTCCTTGCCCGTCAGGTGAACGCGCTGGCCGCCGACTTCAACAGTCTTTGCATCCAGGTTGACGATCAGTTCGCCGGTCGAGATGACCGACTGTGCATGACCCTTGGAACGGCGCACGATCGCATGGATGCGAGCGACCAGTTCGTCCTTGTGGAAAGGCTTGGTCATATAGTCGTCGGCGCCGAAGCCGAGGCCTCGAACCTTATCCTCGATGCCGGCCATGCCGGACAGGATGAGAATAGGTGTCTTGACCTTGGACAGACGCAGCGTTCTCAAAACCTCGTAACCGGACATGTCCGGCAGGTTCAGATCGAGCAGAATGATGTCGTAATCATAGAGCTTGCCGAGATCGACACCCTCTTCACCAAGATCGGTGGTGTAAACGTTAAAACTTTCCGACTTGAGCATCAGTTCGATGCTCTGCGCTGTCGCGCTGTCGTCTTCGATGAGTAGTACCCGCATAATTGTCCCCTTTTCCGCCGCCGAAAGGTCGTTGTGGCCCCCTTACGCGATACGGATCCAGTCGTTGCCTGATTTGGAGGCTGCCAGTAAATGGTTAACAAATTCTGATTCACTCTGGCAAGGTGTATCGAAAATGTTAAATATTTTTTGCAGTCCTCTGATTTTGCATGTGAATCTAGAATGACATCCTTAACGCACAACATTAAGGAAATCGGCTATCTGACTCATCTGACTCAATCTATGCCGAACCTAAAATTTCCTGCCCGGCATTTACTGACCCTTAAATGATCGTCCCTATGATTAACGATGCCCGTAAACGAAAGGTTACCAGCGGTAGGATTTTGTTAAGATCGCTGTAATTATTTTTGTTTCCGACGCCGTAAGGTCGGTTGAACGGGTCAAATCCAGTAACCGGGGTCTCGCATCACGGGAGTATTGCGTATGAAGTCACGTGAGAGCCTTGTTCGCCTGAAGGAATTTCAGGTGAAGGAGAAGCAGCGTCAGTTGAGCCAGCTACAGCTGATGATGTCCGAATTTGAGCGGATGACCAAGGAATTGGAAAATCAGATCACGTTCGAGGAAAAGAAGTCCGGGATCGCCGATCCCACCCATTTCGCCTATCCGACGTTTGCCAAGGCTGCGAGACAGCGGGCAGACAATCTTCAGGTCTCGGTTCGGGAGCTGAAGGTACAGCAGGATGCGGCGGAACTTGCGCTGGAAGAGGTTCAGGCGGAATTCGCCAAGGCCGCAGCGCTCGAAGAACGCGATAGCGGTGCTCGCATGCGCGCTTAGGTGCGCTTGAGCCTTGCCCAAGGCCAAAAGGCCCTTCTCACGGACTTACGTCAAGTCCGTGAGAAGGGCCTTGTGTATTTTTGAACCAGGTTTAATGGCGCTTCTCAAGCTTGGATTGCGTCCTGCCATTCGGGATGACGCTGTGTTTGAGCGCGCATGAAGGGGCAGAGCGGAAGGATTTTCCAGCCACCTTTTCGCGCTTCTTCAATCGCATGCGCTGCCAGCGCTTGACCGACGCCTTTGCCGCGCAGCGCATCGGGAACGGCGGTATGATCGATGATGATCAAATGCGGCGATGACCGGGAATAGGTCATTTCAGCCGTATGGCCTTCGACGGCCGTGCTGTAACGGCCATGCGAGCCGATTTCTTCGTTCACGATACTCATCGCATTTTTCCTGTTTGACGGCCGCGCCCGGACCGTTCGCATTGCAAGATTGGTTCATAGCCGGACATGCGAAGGTCGAGCATCCAGGCTTACGATGCCAAGGACCTCGCTGTTCAGCATCATCAAAGGTGATATGTAATCCTGCCCGTTCAACAGAAGATAGGAATCATGCGCCTGATCACACCGCTTTTCCTTGTTCTATCCGCGTTTTTTCTCGCTCTTGGGCTCGTTCTGCCGCTGGTCCGGTTCGAAAAGCTGGTCTTTTTCAACGAAACGCCGTCGCTTCTTGGGATCGTGTCTTCGCTCTGGGACGACGGCAACCCCATGCTGGCCATTATCGTGGCGCTCTTTTCCATCGTTTTCCCACTCGCAAAGCTGGTCGGGATTGCCTTCGAGGCAACAGCGGCGGCGGACGGCAAGGCTGCGGGCGGCATGGTTGCCCGGCTTTTGCCACTACTCGGCAAATGGTCCATGATGGATGTGATGCTGGTGGCGATCGTGATCTTTGCGGCCAAGACCAGTGGAATGGCCGAGGCTTTCACCCAGCCGGGCCTGTGGTTCTATGCCGGATCAGCCGTGCTGACGGGGCTGCTGCAAATGTGGCTGCGGCCGCACTGAGCGCGGCCGCGTTAACTCTTTTAAATGAAGGATCTGGCTAGTGGCGATATTGCTGGATGCGGGTTGTGCGCAGACCGGCAAGGCCATGGTCGCTGATCGACGATTGCCAGGACAGGAATTCTTCGACGGTCAAGGTATAGCGTTCACAGGCTTCTTCCAGGCTCAGCAGTCCGCCACGCACGGCGGCGACGACTTCTGCCTTTCTGCGGATCACCCAGCGGCGCGTATTGGCCGGTGGCAGATCAGCAATTGTCAAAGGGCTGCCATCGGGTCCGATGACATATTTCACGCGGGGTCGTATCATTTCGGTCATTGGACTCTCTACACATACTCAAGACCATATAGGCTCAACTTACCCTGCCACATTTAACATTTGCCTAAGCGAGCGGTAACAATTTGCTAATAATTTTAGAGACTTCCAGCGCACTCTTCGACCAATTGCGGACCATGCAAGCGATGCCGGGTGCAGCGCAACTCTTCTCCTGGGCGCCCCGTTATTACGAGGCTGCGAAGCTTCGTTCCTGTAATTCCCATGTATGCATGGGAGCTATGCAAATATAATGCTTCAATTTTCATCAAACTGTTGATAATAACGGCCAGTAATTGAGCATATGCAACATTTTGTTGCTCTGGAATGCTCTCGATGCGCCATTTTATTTCAAAATACCGGCCTTTTCGCTTCGATTGTGTCCCTGGTGGCCTCTCGGGGTTTTGTCGGTGTTGGATCTATCGTGCTGCTGCCGAAAAAATTCCGGAATGAGAATTTTTGGAGAGCTGGCGCCATCGCCGGCAGGTTGGTGATTAAAAATATGAGAGACCCTGACAAGCTGACCTTGCGAAGCGAGGCTTATGCTGATTTCCTTTCGGGCATGAACAGTTCCGCAGTCCAGACGGAGTATGAAGTGCTCCACCTGATGCGCCAATGCACGGCGCAATTTGGTTTCAGCCACTTCATGATCGCGCGCATTCCGTTCGGCGAGCAGCAGCGCTTCGCCGAACGTCTCGTTTTGAGCAGCTGGCCGGCAGAGCTTGTGCGGGAATATGACGCCGCCACGGTTTTCCAGGCCAGCGTGCTGATCGAGCGGCTGCGCCATACCAAGCTGCCGATCTTCGGCGCAACAAGATCGCTGCTCAACGCGCAAGGGTCTGCAGCGCGCGAGAATGTCGACGCGCTGTTTGCCGGACAGGCGATGAGCAATACATTTGCCGTTACGCTGCACACAACCCACGGGGAAGCATTTGCCGCCCTGCTCTGCGGGCCGCGCGGCGAGCCAGACAGGGCCGAGACGGCGGATCTCTACCTGACCCTGCTGCAACTGTTCGAAACTCTCGAGCGCACCTTCGAAGTCGGCGCTTCGGCGCGTGACAAGCTATCGACGCGCGAGATCGAATGTCTGCGCTGGGCTGCGGCCGGCAAGAGCAGCGACGAGATCGCCATCATCCTCGGCATTTCCGCCTATACGGTTTCCAGCTACTTCAAGACCGCCACCCGCAAGCTCGATTCCGTCAATCGCATGCAGGCGATCGCCCGCGCCATGCGGATGAAGCTGATCTGAGCAGCGCAAAGCGCTTGCCCTTGTTCAATTCCCCGCGACTTTCTATATAGCGGCCTTGCGGTATGGCCGGTCTGGACCGGGAACCGCTTTGCTGCGGCGTTGGCCGTTTGCAGGAAACAGGGTATGGTCGCGTGAAAATGCCGAATAACCCGCCGATGGACCGGAATACCGGATTGGATGCCGTGAACAGTCTCGATTTTGATCGCAAGCCCGAAGATACGCGCGTCGTCGTTGCCATGTCCGGCGGCGTTGACAGTTCCGTGGTGGCCGGCATCCTCAAACGCCAGGGCTACGACGTTCTCGGCATCACCCTGCAGCTCTACGATCACGGCGCCGCCGTCCACCGCGCCGGCTCCTGCTGCGCCGGCCAGGACATCGACGATGCCCGCCGCGTCTGCGAGGTGCTGGGCATTCCGCATTACGTGCTCGATTACGAGCAGCGCTTTCGCGAAACCGTGATCAATCCTTTCGCCGAAAGTTACGTTGCCGGCGAAACGCCGATCCCGTGCGTTGCCTGCAACCAGACCGTCAAGTTTGCCGATCTTCTGGCAACGGCGCGCGATCTCGGCGCCGATGCGCTGGCGACCGGCCATTACATCCGCTCCAAGGTCAATCCGCAGCCGGATGCGCCGGGCCGCCGCGCGCTGTTTCGCCCGACGGACGCCGATCGCGACCAGAGCTATTTCCTGTTTGCCACCACCCAAGAGCAGATCGACTATCTGCGCTTCCCGCTCGGGAACCTGACCAAAGCGGAAACCCGCCAGCTTGCGGAGGACATGGGTCTCGTCGTTGCCAAGAAGGCCGACAGCCAGGACATCTGTTTCGTACCGCAGGGCAAATATGCCGATATCATCAACAAGCTGAAGCCGAATGCCTCGCTGGCGGGTGATATCGTCCATCTGGATGGCCGTGTGCTCGGCAACCATGATGGCATTCTGCATTACACGATCGGCCAGCGCCGTGGCATCGGCGTCGCCACCGGCGAGCCGCTCTATGTCGTGCATCTCGATGCCCGCTCGCGCCGCGTCATCGTCGGGCCGAAGGAAGCGCTGGAAACCCGCCGTGTCTATCTGCGTGACATCAACTGGCTGGGTGACGGCGATATTTTCGATGTGGCGGCCGATGGTTTCGCCTGTTTCGCCAAGGTTCGCTCCACCCGTCAGCCGGCGCCTGCGATCCTGCGCGCCGATGCAGATGGCGTCTCGGTCGAACTGCTGGAAGGCGAGGCTGGCGTTGCCCCGGGCCAAGCCTGCGCGCTTTATTCCGGTATCGGTGAAGACGCCCGCGTCTATGGCGGCGGCTTCATCCTGCGCTCCGAACGCGAGGCGGCAGCCGAAGCCGCTCTCAAGGATCTGCTGCAGGGCGTGGTTGCGGCCTGATCGAGGGCAGGGGACTGTCCATCACGCGTCGTGTCCGGCCCTTGTCCACCATCCCTTGAAAAACTTCCGGTTTTTTGAAACGGCTCGGCTTGACACCAGCATGAACCGCACCTTATAAGCCGCCCACTGACGGCGACGACAGCGGCCAAGTGCCCAAGTCACAGTCTGATGGCGGGGTAGCTCAGGTGGTTAGAGCAGCGGAATCATAATCCGCGTGTCGGGGGTTCGAGTCCCTCTCCCGCTACCACCGTTATCACCGACAATTCCTGATTTAAGCAAACTGGTAAGATGCCCCTTGATCTGCAGGGCATAGGGTTCGCCTTTGCTTGTCTGGTGCACGATCACTGCGGCAACGAGTTCGCGGAAAGCGCTGACGATGTCGGCGTCTGGTTCTCCATCCTTCAACGCTACGATCTGAGATAGCGATTCGATGTTTTCCCGGAAACGGGTGACTGCTCGGGGGTGAAGCTCGATGATGTTCGACGGCTTGTCTTGGGCTTCAAGTTCGCGCTTCAGCCGGTCACGCTCTGCGCGCAGTGGCGCCAACAGGAAGGCGGCTTCCTCGTCCTCGATCAGTCCCTTTGAGATCTTCTCGACGATCTTTGCAACACCATCTCTCGCATCCGCGAATTTCTTTTCCATGGCGGATCTGTTCCGGCGGCCATCATTTGCGATGCGCCGCCGTTCTGCTTTGTACTCGTCGACATAGGCTTCGATGATGCTGGTGTCTGCAAACTGTAGCCGCAGGCTGTCAACGACCTGCGTTTCGATGCGCTCGATGTAGTAGCGGCGCTTGTTCTCACAGCTTCCTGATTCGCGGAAAGTGCTGCACTGTATGCGGTTGCCGGAACGATCGGGGCCAACCAGCGCCATGCCTCCGTCGCAGCAGCCGCACCGCAGCAGGCCTGACAGGAGGCGCTTAGATCTCGGCATCTTTGCCTTGTGTGCGCCACCGGTAACTTCCTTGCGGTGCTGAACTGCGGCAAAGAGGTCCGCATCGACGATGCGCAGCTCTGGAGCGTCGCGGCGTTCAAACTCGGTGTCATCGTTGATCCGTGAAATGCGCCGGCCGGTTGAGGGGTCTTTGACCATGCGGACGCGGTTCCAAATGAATTCGCCATTGTAGAGCGGATTGCGAAGGATGCCGTTTCCGCGCTGGCCGTTGCCGTTGATCGTTGACGCATTCCACTTGCTACCTCGCGGGGCGGGTGCGTTCTCGGAATTCAATGTGGCGGCTATTGTGCGAGGCGCTGTGCCGGACGCGTACAGGCGGAAAATCCGGCGCACGGTATCGGCCTCCTCATCGACGATGCGAAGTCCACCAGGTTGACCGGGAACGGGCTCATATCCGAATGCTTTGCCTCCCGCGCTGCGGCCAGAACGCACGACGCCGACCATGCCGCGGCGAACCTTCTTGGCGCCTTCTTCGCGCTGCATCTGGCCGATGACGCCATACATGCCGACCTGCAGCGTCTCGATGCGGCCACCGTTGACGCAATTGATCTCGACGGCGCGGAAGGTCAGGTTTTTGTGGATGTGGGCGAGGTCGCCGATATCGCGGGAAAGGCGATCAGTTGCCTCGGCAATGACAATATCGAAGCCGGAAGTCTCGGCGGCCTGCATCAGGTTCGATAGGCCGGGCCTCCCGAACATTGATGCGCCTGATTTCGCACGGTCGAAATACTCGCCAACGATCACGGCGCCAAGGCGCTCGGCGTGCGCCTTGCAAAGCCGGATCTGATCCTCAACAGACTGATCGTTCTGAAGGTCGGTCGAGTATCGTGCGTAAATCACTGCCCGCTTCATTGCTTTCTCGCGCCCTCTTCGTTCTTTGTTGCGTCATTAGCGGCAGGTGGCGGCATGGCGTCAAGCCGTGCCTGTCGGCGGGCGAGCGCCCTGACAAGTGAAATCAAAGGAGTTTCGGGTTCGATCACGGCTTGACCTCCAGCGTTTGGCGGACCTTAGTCGGTGGCTGAATCGCGCGGACGGCGTTGGCGACTAGGCTTCTATCGGTGCTGTCCACGGCCTCGACGACTTGGACGGCGAGTTCGCGTGCCTGCCTGAAACCCTTGAGATACATCTGCGCCCGGCGGCGCTTGTTGCTGTCGAGTTCTGCCTTCACAGCATCACCTCTTCGCATTCAAGCGGCGGCCCGCCGTTATGACCAAGACGCGCACGGCGCGCCTCCTCTCGCCGTATGGCGTTGCGCTTACGGGTGACCATTTGAACGTGCTTATCGTTGTCCGGTCGAACACAGCGGCGGTTGCGGCAGACGTGGTCCAGCTCCTTTTTTCCTGGGATGAAGCCGTTCTCATTGGTCCACATGGCTTTGTGAACAGCAACCGTCTGACCGTCCAGCGACATACGGGGATAGTCTGCCCCGCGGCCCTCGTTGCCGGAAGTCGGGCCGATCCAGTTATAACAGCCTGTCACAGGGTCGATCTCTACCCGCGCCATGATCTTCGCTCGAATGCGGTCGCGGCGACTACTCATCGGTTGCCGCCCCTGATGAGGGCGCCCGTCCGCCCGCCGTTTCCGACGCATTGTCCGGCTTTGCTTCGCCCGTAGCCGGGCCGTGGCGGGGTTCCTTTTTCTGCGCGGGCGACTGGCCCTCGGTGGTGGCTGCTGGCATTGGCGGGATCGGCATCCAATGCGTCGGCGTAAAAGAGCATCCTTCCGGCGAAGGGTTCTCGCGCCATTTCCCGAACGCAAAGCTCCCTACCATGATATCGCCGTTCCAATCCGTGGAAGTCATGATCAGGTCGCGGCCATCGGTCGGCGCTGTTTCGATTGGTTGCCAGCCCTCCACATCCGGACGCTGGCGAAAAATCGCGAGTGTTCCAACCTCGGCCGTGGTTCCACTCTTCACCGTTCTCAAGCCGCGCGCCGCAAGATGTGCAAGAGACGATGGTGCTCTGACTACGCGGTCGCCAAGGCGCTCAAATTCGGCATCACCGCAGCAGAACGGGCAAGGCAAAAGTTTCTCGGTCATTCATCGTCCTCCCAGTAGGTGCGGTCTTCATCCAGCGCGTCGGTCGGGCTGTAACCGTCAGCGAAGTAGTCTTCCCACGCCTTCCAGCCGGTGTTTTCGATTGCCGAGCCGGGCCCGTAGCCTTTGAAGCCATCGACCGTGTTCCGCAGCTTTTCGTGATATTCATCGAGCTGGCGGCACCACTCGTCTGCAGTGAGGCCGTGTTCGTTGACGAGATCAGGCATCGGTCGAGGCCTCTGACGTTGCGGTGAAGAGGGGCGCTGGCAAAGGCATCCAGTGAGACGGCATATCCGCATAGGTATGATCGTCGCCCATGTGGTCGCCGATCGCGTTCATGACCTCTGGCTCGATCCAGTAGCCGCCCTGGTCCTCGCTGATGATCCAGCAACCGTCGACGATTTCATCGGTAGCTTCGCCATCCTGATCCAGCTTAACGATGGGCCACCAGACCAGAACGTCGGTCATTGGCGGAGCGGTGCTGATGTCCTGCGGGGGAACCAAATGATCTGCAGGTGCGGGTGTACGCAGGCGTTCGATCTCGGCGGCGGCCTCGTCGCAGATTGTGTGCTTGACTGGATCGCCGAATTCGTCACGCGGCCGATATCGGCGAAGGCGGGCGGCGATATCATTCAAAGGAAGATCTTCGGGTGCTGACATTGCAATCGTGGCTTGGTATTCGGTCTGGGTCATAGCTTTCTCCATGCGTAAAAGTCGGCCAGCAGGTTTTTCCAGCGAGCAAGGGCCGCCGGGTCAGTGTTGAGTTCGGCGCGAGACTGGACGGCGAGGATGTGGCGCACGCGGGTGTTGATGCGCTCGATGTCGGACTGGTCGGTCAGCTGGTGACGCTCCAGCAGGTAGCGGCGGAAAACCCGGTCGTTGCAGAGGCGTCCGCAATGCTGGGCGTGATCGGTCTCATTCTCTTTGCGGCGGCGCTCGCGCTCGGCAGTCGCCTCGGGAGGCTCCTGGCTGCGGATGACGCGACACGCCTCGACGAACAGCGCGTCGAGTGCAGCAAGGTAGGTTCGGGCATGCAGGATCAAACGCTGGTCGGCAAAGCCGCATTCGGGCAGGATAGTTGCCATTGGTTCGACGCGGCCCGTTAGGCGGTCCTTGCTGCAAAGCTCGGTGCATCCCTCGGCGACGTTGTAGCTCTCGCTCCATTCCTCGCTGGCGAGACCAAGCGTCTCGCGGATTTCCGGCAGCAGGCTTTTGGCATCAGCGAGGTTCATTCGCGCACCTCGTCGCATGTCATTCGGCTGGCGGCCGTCAGAAGCACGTCAGCATGGCAGGGCTTTCCGTCCAGAGCGCACCAGCAGGCAAGATTCTTGCCCCTCAGGCTGGCGAGATTGTCGAACACGTGGTGGCGGATTTCGCGCTGCTTTTCGACTGAGGGCGACAAGGCTATAAAATAACCCTGCGTAAGCATGGTGACGTAGAAATCAACGCACTCGGAGCGGGTTCCATCCTTGCCTAGGATGAACGGGCTCCCCCATTTCGACGGTCGCGCGACGTTGACGGCCGAGAGGCCGTTGGTGGCGATCGACATCGCTTGCAGATCGAAACCCTTAGCGCGAGAAAGACGGAGGCGAAGGGGGGTCATGACCTTCCGTCCTCTACGAGTTCGACCAACGCCTCGCCAAGTGCCTCGGCAACGGTCCTTGCTTCGCGCGCACATGTTGACCCATTTGCGATGCAACCGGCTAGAACTGCCATCATGGCTGCAAGGGCGTCTTCGTATTCGAAGCCTTCCAGTAGCGACATGACTGCTCGCGCAATCTGGGTCTGAGTGTCGTTCAGGGGGCCCGTGTCGACGATAACGTCAGTCATGGCTAGCGTTTCTCCCTGACGATTTTGAGCTTGTTAATCGTCTGATCCGGCCGGAGCGTCTTCATACGGTCGCGCACCTCGGCGGTGTCGCAGGCGTCGATATCGAAAGGCGCGATTGCCGGATCGTTGAAGTGGACGCGGAACGACAGGAGGGGGAGCGTCGCCGGGGCAGGCTTCATGGCTGACCCTCAAGCGCTGCGACATGCATGGAAATCTTGGCGACCGAGAACGGGCGGATATCGAAGCCGCCATCGCGACGGGATCTGGCGCGATACAAAATGGTCTTTGAGCGCTTGATTTCGAATGGCTTCTTGTAACCGGCCAGCCAGCGAGGGCGGCGATCACGCAAAAACAGGTACATGTCAAAATAGGGAACGCCGTGCCGTTCCGCGATTTCGCGTGTGGAGTAGCCGGCTATGGCGTCGGCGCGGATGCTTTCAACTGTCGCGCCAGTCAGCGACGGGCGCATCGTGGTGTCATGCTGTGAGGTGATGTGCGTCATCATTCAGGATCTCCGCTAAAAAGGTGGGTTCATGAGAGCGTGGCCCGTATTCCTGTTCGAACCACTGTTCCTGCAGGGCTTCCCTATCGACGCCATGCTCGGCGGCGATGTCGCGGAATTCGCGATTGGATGAGCAGGCGCAGGCCAGAAGGGCTGCGCGCATTCCGGTGTCGACGCCGGTGCCCATTAGACGCGGGCTTGCGAATAGTGCCACGCGGCCTGCCGGTGCATACCGGCGGGGATGAGGGCGGCTGCAAGGATCAGCGTCATCGACATGACGAGGATGACGCAGGCGAGGAAGAAGCGGTCGGGGCAGGCGGCAAGGCGCGCCTTGTGGTAGCCGGTGATGCGGTGGCTCACAGGAATGCCCTCCCAAGCTCAAGGCTGATGTAGATGATGGAGGCAATCAGGGCGCCGATGATGGCGCCACTGCGATAAGCTCGGTTCAAGCCCGCATCGACGATCGCCTGAACTTCCATGGCCGCAGGGGTGCGGGCGCTCCGATCACGCTGTTGCAGCATCGGGCGCAAGGGGATTGGGGGGCGCGCATCCATCGGGGTTACGCCGCGCGACGGGCTGGAACGCGGACCTTCGAGATTGGTTCGGCCTTAGCCATTGCCATCTCGCGGGCGGCATCACCGTAAAGATCTAGATGTGCCTGGCTGAAGCCAAGCAGTTTCAGGTGCCGATCAGTGCAGCCCTCGCCCTGGCGGCGCATTCCCTCTGCCATTGCTTCGATGATCTGACGGGGGGAAGAGTTTTCAAATTTGTTGAGCATGGTCGTGACTCCGGGGCGTTGGTGTGACCCTCCGGAGGCGCGACTACTCACGCCACCGTTAAAGGTGACGAGAATATGCTTTACGCATTTTTATCTGTCAATTAAAAAATGCTAAATGCATTTTATTGGTGAGCGAGCATCAGACATTTCGACATTCGCTACTCATATTCAAGCATTTTGTGAAGTTCGATCGCTCAAAAGAAACGATTCGACATCGATCTGGAATCCTGCTTTTGTCCCGTGAACGAAATGAGAACATTGGAGTTCGGTATGCCGCGTAGTGCTCCCGTTAATCACCCTGACGCACTGCGATTAGTGGTGGAGCTGTCGACTATCTATGTGGCATGCGACGATTGCGGCCACTCCCGGATCCTTGGAATAGATAATCTACGCAGAGCGTCGGATCTGGGAGTTCATAACTACATGCAGCTTTGCCGCAAGATTCGCTGCAGTGAGTGTCCAAAAGTGCCGCCAACGCTACGCAACTTGACGATACGCCCTACTTGGCTCGTCGAGCAAGGGAACTATCAAACAGTCGCGTGAAAGACGATTTTGTGGATCGAAAAGACTTCGTCGGAATTGAATTCGAGCTCGTTTGGCTCACCTTCTTCCGGGTTGTGTTGCCAAAGTCTGGTCACTTTCGATGATTTGGAGACGAACTTTTTGATGTAGCTTTCCCGCGTGTTTTCTTCATCTGTTGCGATCTGCACCACGACGTCATCGCCCTGGCGAACAGGTTCATGTGGGTTGAGCCAAACCGTTTCCCCGGCCACATAGCGTGGCTCCATAGATGTGCCGTAAACTCGCACGGCGTAAGCACCTTCAACCCCCTCCAGCATCGGTGGCGTGAATACCCTTCCAACTTCCGAGCCGTTAAGGATGAACCTCCCGTTTGGGCCGCTAACTGTTTGGCCTAAAATGGGGAGAGAAGTGTCGCCGTCAAACGTTTGATACCGAGGTGGAAAGCTGGCGTTGGGTTTTGTGTTCCGACGTGAGCGGGCGGGAGGGATTTCTCCATCGACTTCTGTTTCCGCAGTCGCGGATACGTGTGGCCCTTGGCCCTTTCCGCGCATAAGCCAGTCCAAGGACACCTTGAACCGCCTCGTATAGAGATCGACTTCGCGAACTATCCCGCGCGTCCCGTTTTCATGCTGGGAATAAGTCGGGTAGGGAACTCCCAGCGACTCCGCTGCTGCTCTGGCTGTCTTAAATCCAGCAGCCTTCCTGGCGGCTTTCAAGCGCAAGCCAATGTCAATCTCATCTACCATATGCATGTGTTACCCCAAAGAAATATGCAAGAGGCATTGACAGAAAAGAATGCGTAAAGCATTTAATATGCATGACGCACGATCTGAGCCACTCTGAACGTATAAAAACCGCGATGAAGACGCTGGAATTAAACCAGCCGCGCTTCGCGGAAGAACTTGGCGTTGATCAGGGTACGGTCTCCAAGTGGATCAACGGAAAGGCGACGCCTTCTGGGCCGGTGTTCAAGCTGATTGACCGTCTCCTCGCGGATCGCAGTCACACGGTGGCCGCCGAATGATCCATTTTTCTTTTCACCCGCAAGGCAGAGAGACCGTGGGTTTCCTCCCCTCTCCCACGGGCCTTGCCACCTGGCCCCGGCGTCTCCTCCTCCCAGCCGGGGCCACTTTGTTTTTTGGTATGCCATGTTCGTGTGGTCCCCCGTGATCTGATGGGCTGACATTCGCAAGTTTCATCTCTTCCCACTATGGGAAAACCCGCTCGGAATTCCCGGCGCGGGAAAGGCTTTTTTGCGCGCTGGCGCAGGAGACGTTCCGATGTCCGATACAATGACGAATGCTTGGTTCCATCGGCTGAAAGCCGCCAACCGAATGCTGATCAAGCTGAATGGCGGGATCGAAGAAAGCGCTGAGCTGGCCTCGATCTCGAAAAGCCAGATTGGCCGATGCAACTCGACAACCGACACGGAGCTGCTGCCGATCACCGCGATCATCCGCCTTGAAGCCGAATGCGGTGACCCGGTCGTGACGCGCGCCATGGCGGAGCTGCATGAATGCACTTTGGTCAGCCCGAAAGATAAGCCTGCAGACGGTCGGTGCGTCATGCGCGACAACGGAGAACTTCAGCGACTGAATGGCGAATTGCAGATCGGCCTGGCGGCTGCTGTCTCGGACATGGTGATTACACCGTCCGAAGCAATGGTCTCTTTGCGCAACCTTGAAGCGGTTGAACGAAAGATTCCGGATCTCAAAACCTCGCTGACACAGATCATCGCCAGGGGCGGGATATCGGCCGGACTTCGGGTGGTGAACGACTGATGTCGAACTGCCACCTGACCATGCCCGGGCGTCTTTCCTCAGCGACGCCCATACCGTCGACGCTGGATGTCGCGCTTGAAAGTTCTGCGCGCGATTTCCTGCGCAAGTTGGAAGTGGCGGGAGGGCGCCTGTTTCTCGAAACCGACGACGACCGGCGTCATGCGGAGGTCTGTCGTCTGCAGGATCTCGCCGGTCCTGCAGGTGCGGATCGCCGTTGTTTTGCCATTTCACCAAAGGGCCGGGCCTATCTCGCCAGATTGCGGAGTGCTGAATAATGGACGGACGTATCGGCGAAGCGCAGGCGAAGGTGCTTGAATCGGCTTGTCTGGCCGGATCGTATCGAACCGTGACCCAAGCGGAACAAACGGCGGCGCGCAAGCTCAACGGCAAGGGTATGCTCTCGCGTGATCCGAAAGACGGCGCGAACTGGTACCCGACGCCGCGGGCGCAACAGCTGGCGGCGGCGGTGTCGCTGGTCGTGCTGGCCGGTCCCGCACACGCCGACCAAAAGCCGCCGGAGGTTGAGAACCTGCCCGCCTTGGTTCGCGATGCGTCCGATCTGGTGCAGACGATCGAGCGCGCACGGTCGCTGCTCGACGAAGGCGACGCCGTGGCAGCCAAGGTGCTGGCCTCGGGGGCTTATCGTGAGAGCAAGGCGGCGGCCGGTTTCGCCGCAGAATTTGGCGCGGCCGGAAAGCGGCTGGTCGACAAGGCGCATCGCATGCAAGCGGATGCGCTGCTGATCGAAGTCTGGGCCAAGATCCGGATATCGGAGGCATACGACGCCGCGCGCGATCGTGGCGAGGCGGCCGGACAGGGCCGTCCGAAAAACGTTCCAGACGAGAACGTTTTCAAGTTGGCCGATGCGGGGTTGACCCGCAAGGAAATCATGGAAGGACGGCGGTATCGAGAAGCGCACGAGCGTTCACCCGGCTTCCTTGAAAACACGGTGAAAGCGCGGGTCGAGGGCGGTCTTGAACCTTCCCGCGCCAATCTGCGATCTGCCATCGGTACTGCCTCGGCTAGCAAAAAGGATCGCGGTGACAATTTCTACCAGACGCCGCCGGAGGCGATGCGGACCCTGTTGGCCTTCGAAAGTTTCTCGGGGACCGTCTGGGAGCCCGCATGTGGCCTTGGCGCTATTTCGAAGATGCTGGAAGAGCAGGGTTATACGGTTCTGCTTTCCGACCTTGTCGACCGTGGCGCGATGGACCGCCACGGGGCGCGCCAGGCTGTCGGCGACTTTCTGTCTAGCGTGGCGGGTGACGGCGAGGGGCCGGATATCGTCACCAATCCGCCCTATGGGGATGTCCTGAACGATTTCGTAGCGCATGCGCTGCGCGTGCACCGGCCACGCCATATGGCGTTGCTCCTCAATCTCAATTTCCTCTGCGGCTTCAAGGATGAGGCTCGGTCTTTCGTGATGGACGATAACCCGCCAGCGCGGGTCTACGTGTTCAAGCGGCGCCTGCCGATGATGCATCGCGAGGGTTATCACGGGAAGAAGGCTTCCAGCCGGATGAACACGGCGTGGTTTGTTTGGGAGCTGCAGCCGGACGGGACCTATGGGCAGGACACCAGCATGAAGCGGGTGGACTGGGCCGACTATCAGGAGCGCACAGGGCTCGCGCCCGGCGATTGCGGAGAAGTCTCGATGGCGTCGTTTCTCGACAATGACGAGGACTTCACCCGCACAACCCCGCGAAAAACTATGGAGGAGCGGATCGACGAAAGCCGGGATGCCGCTTTGGTCTGGGTTCGGTCTGTCGTGTCCTTCAGCCGGGCCGATCTGCGCCGCGAGGTCGGTGTTCGCGATAGCGTGGCGGAAGCGCTGATTGGCGAGTTTCTCGCGGCCGGTCTGGTTGGTGAGGCGGACGATGATGGCGCCTATCCGGTCTTAGCACCGCCTGTCAGCGAGGCGGCGGAATGACGATCATGCTTCCCATCATCGAGCAATTGGCCAATGCGCCCGATCATTCCGTGCGAGCGAAATGGCTTTTGCGGGCTCCGGAATATGTCCTTTCGCGGGATCAGGTTGTGATCAGGTCGTTACTGGCGGCGGCCGACTTCACAGATGGTCTGACAGCGCTCAATGCCGAGATCGCAGCATCGTCAGCGGTTCGCGACGAAACGGGTGTGATCCCCAACACAATACGCCTCTCGCGGGAATACGCCCGGATCGGGCTCACCATGATCGTTAGAATGGATACGGTGGCTGCGGATGTTTAGAACAGAGCTCTTTGATGAAGTTGCCGCATCGACCCATCTCGATTCCCGTGATTATCGTGGGCCCCTGATCTTCGACAGCTTTGCAGGCGGTGGCGGTGCATCTACGGGCATTGAAATGGCCCTGGGGAGGTCACCGGATTATGCTATCAATCACAATGCTGACGCCCTGGCGCTGCACGCGGTCAATCATCCGGAGACGATCCACTTATCCGAGAACGTCTATAAGATAGACCCGCTCGACCACTTGCGCGGCAAGCATATTGGCCTTGCTTGGTTTTCCCCCGACTGCAAACATTTTTCTAAAGCTAAAGGCGGCAAGCCTGTATCTCGAAACATCCGCGATCTGTGCTGGATCATCCCCGGCTGGATCGAGCGTATCCAGAACAGCGGGGGCAAGGTCGACGTCGTCATCATGGAGAATGTCGAGGAGTTCAAGGACTACGGTCCGCTGATCACTACCGCCCGAGGCGAGATGCCGGACCCAGCTCGGAAGGGCGAGACGTTCCAAAAGTGGTGCAAGAAGCTGCGCAACCTTGGCGCCAAGGTCGAAATGAAGGAGTTGCGCGGTCGAGACTACGGCGCGCCGACGATCCGCAAACGGCTATTCGTCATCATGCGGTTCGATAAGCAGAAGATTGTATGGCCGGTTCCTACCCACGGTGGGCCTGACGATCCGGACGTT
>UBTA01000193.1 GCA_900468065.1 Hyphomicrobiales bacterium
CCCTCCCCTTGAGGGGGAGGGTCGGAGCTAAGCTCCGGGGTGGGGTGACCGCCAAGCGCTCGTGGCCTCCATCGATCAACACCCGCCGTCCCAACATTCCGTCAAATCCCCCTGACCCGCGGCTCGCCGCCGCCGTCCAGCATCAGCGCCGTCAGCGCCCAGACCAGCGCATCCAGCCGGTCCGGCGAACGGCCCGACGACAATCCGTCCGGTGCGAAATCGCACATCTGGTCCTCCAGCGCCGGAAAAGATCCGGCATGAACCACCCGGCCCTGTTCATAGAGTGCCGCCACCGGTTCGGCCCGCATCCATTTTCCACGCGATGCCCTGACCGATGTCACCGGTAGCTGCGCATCAATCCCGCGCAGTACGGCCGACACCATGTCGCCACCCTGATTGACCTCAGCCACGATCCGGTCGGCATCGAAGCGCCTGAAGGCGCGAACCACCGCAGCGGCCCATCCAGCCGGGCTTGCGCCCTCGACCGAACAATCGGCCAGCACGACGCCGCGCCCGGCGCGATCAAGCCCCGCGACAATGATACCGCAGCAGGATTCGCGCCCCATGCCCGCCGGCGGATCGACCGCGACGACGATCCGGCCAAGTGGCCCGGTATCGCGCAGTTTCAGCGCCTCGATCCCGGCGCGCGACCAGAGCGCATCCTCGCGATCCTCGATCATCTCGCCGTCGAGTTCCTGGCGTCCCAGCCGCGTGCCGCCGTAGCGTCCAGCCATGGCGGAGAGAAATCCCGGCGCGAGATTTGCCGCATTGTCGCCGGTCCTGATCCGGCACGTCGTGGTGCCGGGATCGGTGATCAGCGCCTTCAGCACCGGCACCGGCCTTGGCGTCGTCGTCACCAGCGCACGCGGATGATCACCCAGCCGCAGGGCAAACTGCAGCATATCCCAGGTCTCCTGCCCGTGCTTCCATTTGCCGAGTTCATCGCACCAGGCATAGTCGAATTGCGGTCCGCGCAGGCTTTCGGGATCCTCCGAGGAAAAGATCTGCGCCACCGTGCCGTTCGGCCAGACCAGACGCCGCCGCGAGGCCTCGAAATCCGGCCGGGCGTTGCGGGCGATCCGGCAAATGCCGGACACGCCATCGATCATCACTTCGCGCGCATCCCCCAGCGTCTCGGCCACCAGCGCAATGCGCAATCCCGGCCGCGCCGTCTTTCCGGCCGCCAGCCCCTGCACCCATTC
>UBTA01000126.1 GCA_900468065.1 Hyphomicrobiales bacterium
GGTTGGAAGCCCCATCTTCAACGTCATAAGCCAAACAAGGAGAATTCCAATGGAACTGAGAATCGAGAACATGACCTGCGGCGGCTGCGCCAAATCCGTCACCAAGGCGATCCAGTCAGTCGATCCCGAAGCTGCGATCGAGACCAATCCCGCCGCACGCTTAGTCAAGGTCGAGACGACCGCGACCTCAGCAGCCCTTCGCAAGGTTCTCGAAGAGGCCGGCTATCCGGCATCCACGAGCTGAACAGGAGCAACATCATGAACAAGCTCACGCCAATCTTCATCGCAGGCTCGCTCGTTATCAGTGCTGGCCTTGCGATCGCAAAGAACCAAATGAACAAGGACAATCCGATGCAAGGTCACGATATGACGGGAATGGACGTGCAGATACCGGCCTTCGGCAAACCGTCCACCAAGGCTTACCTCGCCGTCAACGACCGCATGCATAAGGACATGATGATCGCGTTCACCGGCGACGCCGACATCGACTTCATGCGCGGCATGATCCCGCACCATCAGGGCGCCATCGACATGGCGACGGTGGTGCTGGAATACGGCAAGGATCCGCAGGTGCGCAAACTCGCCGAAGAGGTGATCAAGGCCCAGGAAGGCGAGATTGCGATGATGAAGACTTGGCTCGCCGCCCGCTGGCAGTAGCGCTATGAGGCCGGCTCCAAGGAGCCTCGCCTCGCTTAAAAATTAGAACCAAGACAGAGTGGAACGGCATTGCCGTTGACTGTCAATGACCGAGAGGAAGACGATCAATGCATCGGCGGAGTTTTCTGACGAGCCTTGCGGGCCTCGTCATTGCCGGACCTGCGGCTGCCCAGATGAAACATGGTATCGGCGGCATGGGCAGCCACAGTAATCACAATATGCTAATGGTAGGCACCAATCCCATCTTGCCGGAAGTGCAACTGCTCAAGGCATTGCCACGCCTGTCCAACCAGTCGGCAGTGCCTGGCGTTTTCAAAGCGGAGCTGGCTGCGGAGCCAGGTTTCGTACGGTTTGCCGAAGGGCTCGATACGCCTGTGCTGCTCTACAACGGCACCAATCCAGTGATCGAAGCCCGTGAGGGAGATCGAATCGAGATCAGTTTCAAGAACAGGATTCCGGGCGAACCCACGACGATTCATTGGCATGGCATGCCGGTTCCGGCCGATCAGGATGGCAATCCGAATGACCCTGTAGCCCCTGGGGGCGAGCGAATCTATGCATTTGATCTGCCGGAAGGCAGCGCCGCATCCTATTGGTTTCATCCCCATCCCCATGGGTTGACCGCCGAGCAGGTCTATCGCGGGCTGGCCGGGATCTTCATCGTCAAACCGAAGGATGATCCCATCCCGTCGGAATACGGTGACACGGTGCTGATGCTCACCGATCTCAGGATCAATGCCGTCGGGACGATGCCGCAGAGTACGATGCCGGATCTGATGAACGGCCGCGTCGGCGATCACGTGCTTGTCAATGGGCAGAAGAACCCGGCGATGCCCGTAGCGCTTGGCGAAAAGCGCCGTCTCCGTCTCTACAACGCAACGAATGCGCGGTTTCTGCGTCTCAAGTTCGAGAACGCCAGCATGATCGTGGTCGGAACGGACGGAGGCCTGATCGAGGCGCCGGTTGCTGTCGATGAGCTGCTGCTCACGCCGGCCGAACGCGTTGAATTGATTGTTTCCTTCGACAAACCTGGAGCGGCAATTCTGACGACACTTGACTATGAGCGCGGTTGGATGGGGCCGAGCAAGCCGAACGAGGCCGGGATGATCCTTTTGACGGCAAATGTATCGGAAGAGGCGGTGGCTGCGATGCCGCCCCTGCCGGCAAAGCTACGCTCCATCGAGCCTCTCGGGAATCCGATTGTCACGCGCCGGTTTGTGCTGAGGCAGCATGTCGATGCAGGGTATGGATCACTCCAGCATGTCCATATCTTCCGAGAGCATGGAGATGAAGTTCCTGATCAACGGCAATAGCTTTGACATGAACCGCATCGACGAAGTCTCGAAAGTTGGACAAGTCGAGCTTTGGGAAGTCGTCAACGCCGCGGATATGGATCATCCGTTTCATGTGCATGGGACGCAGTTTCAGATTGTTGAGTACGAAAAGGATGGGAAGATCACCACACCATCCTATCGCGCGTGGAAGGATACCGTGAACATCGTGGCCGGCGAGACGGTCCGGATATTGCTGCGCCAGGATCTGCCAGGCCTGCGTATGTATCATTGCCACATCCTCGAGCATGAACAGCTCGGCATGATGGGTACGATTGACGTTCAAGCCTAGTCTCGATCAATGAAGGACAAAGGCCCCACCGNNCGGTGGGGCCTTTGTCCTTGAGGGACGGCGAGCGCGGGGCGCGCACGCCGCCGGTGGCATCATTCGGCTGTGGCCAGCGCCGGCAGTTGCGGGGTAAAGAAGACGTCCGCATGCATGTCTTGTCTGTGCAATCCGCGCGCAAAAGCCATCTCCATTGCCGCGTCCACCATCGGCGGTGGGCCGGCGACATAAGCCTTCCAGCCGTCGAGGTCGGACAGATCCTCCGCCACGGCCTGCGTCACCAAGCCACTTCGATACTGCGCGGACGCCGCCTTGGACAGCACGAGCGCGAAGATGAGATTGGAATGCCGTTCGGCGAGAGCCTGGAAATGCTCGGCGAGATAGAGATCGCGTTCGGCCCGGACGCCGAAATAGACTTGGATCGGCTGCTTCATGCCGTTGCCGAGAGCCGTGTCCACAATGGACTTGATCGGCGCCATCCCGGAGCCGCCGGCGATGCACAGGATCGGGCCGGAATGGTGCTGGCGCAGGGAGGAGGAGCCAAGGGGCAATTTGAGCGTTGTTTTATCACCCACTTTCAACACGCTATGCACATGCTCCGATGTCGCCCCTCCCGGAACACGGCGAATGTGGAAGCCGACTTGGGCATATTGCCCGGCGGTGAACGCCAATGGAGTTCCGTTCTCGGGCGCTATCCGAACCAATTTGATGTCGTGGGTGAGATCATCAAGAAAGGTGACGATGCCGTTCACGCATCGTGGACGGTGCGTGCCGTCGTCGTCGCTGCCCAGCCAGGCCACGGCCGTATCCGTCTGGGGCAGAGCCCTGCATGCCAGGATCACGCCGTCGGTTTTCTCGGTTCTGAACATGTCAACGTCAAGGGTGCGGTGCTGCATGTGATGGGTAATCTGCTCGGCTCCGTCGGTGCGATCATTGCAGCAGTGGTGATCTGGTACACGGCCTGGACCCCTATCGATCCGATCCTTTCGGTGTTCGTGTCCCTGCTGATCCTGCACAGCGCCTGGAGCATGCTCAAGAACACCCTGCATAACCCGCTCGAGGCGCTCCCACCACTGCCGGCAGTTCCCAGATCTCCCAACATCTTCGCACGACCGTTCCGGGCATTCAGAATGTCAGCCACATCCACGTTTGGTCACTGACCTCAGGTCGCGTGCTGGCGACACTCCAGGTGCAGCCGATGGACGGGGTCGATGTCCGCAGTGTGGTCAAACAGGTCGAGCATGAATTGAAGACGAAATTCAACATCGAACACCCGACGATCGGCATCGACTGGGAAGGAGATGCTGCTTGCAGTCTGGAAGAGGGTGGCACCGCCACCGGCTCCCACGCCGGTCACGCGCATTAGCCGACGGCGTGTTCCAGTCCACTTACCTTGGGCTACAAATTCTCGTCTACTCCAGCCGCCGCCGGAACAGCCAGGCGGCCGCACTGAGCGTTACCATGGCGATAAGACACAGCGGGATGGTCTGGTCGATGACTTCGGCAAGGCTGATGTCTTTGAGAAACACGCCTTTCACAACAATCAGGAAGTAGCGCAGTGGGTTGATTAGCGTGACCGGCTGCAGCCAATCGGGCATGTTTTCGATCGGCGTTGCGAAGCCGGACAACAACATGGCTGGCACCATGAACAGGAAGGCGCCGAGGATTGCCTGCTGTTGCGTCATCGACAGCGCCGAGATGAACAGCCCTATGCCGACCACCGAGGCGAGGTAGAACAGCGAGCTTCCATAGAGCATGAACAACGATCCGCGCAAAGGCAGCTCGAAGAGGAAGATCGCCGCGAGAATATAGGCGGTGATGTGGAAGAGGCCGATCATCATTGGTGGGATGAGCTTGCCGATCAGGATTTCATGGACCCTAAGTGGCGAGACCATCAGCTGATCGAAGGTGCCGAGTTCGCGTTCGCGCGCGATCGACAATGCCGTGACGATCAGCCCGATCAGAAGTGCGATACTGGCGATCAGGTTCGGCACCATGAACCATTGATAGGTGAGGTTCGGGTTGAACCAGTTGCGCGGGATTGTCGATACTGCACGCGCGGTGGCGCGTTTCCCGGCCGGCGTTTCGGCGGCAAGGCCTGCGGCGATCTGGGTGAGGTAACCGGAAACGATCTGCGAGGCATTCGAGCGGCGGCCGTCAAGAATGAACTGCAGATCAACAGCCGTTCCCGCCTCGATATGACGCGAAAAATCCGGGCTAATCTCGACGGCGGCGATGACGGCCTGATTGTCGATCGCTTGGCGCACCTGGTCTGGATTGGCGGCGATGTCGATCCGGCGGAACGTCGGTGATCCTTCGATGCGTTCGACCAGTTCCTGTCCCCAATGGCCGCTGTCGCGATTGAGAATCATCACGTCGACATTGCGGACCTCAAGCGTGGCCGCATAGGAAAAGACGAGAAGCTGCAGGATCGGCGGCCCGATCAGGATGGCGCGGCCTTTCGGATCGCGCAACACCGCGAGCAGTTCCTTAACGATCAGAGCCCGAAGCCGCGTCCACCACATCAGCCGATCCTCTTGCGCGTGCTTCGGGCGGCGAGCACGAAGAAAACACCGCCGATCAGGAGCATGACGGCCATCGAGTGCAAGAACATCAGCCAGATGTCGCCAGCAAGGAAGACGGTCTGTAGGCTGGGGATTAGATATCGTGCGGGCACGATGTAGGTGACCCACTGGATGACGGTCGGCATCGAATTGATTTCGAACAGGAAGCCGGAGAGAAGGAAAGCCGGAAGAAAGGCGGAGATCAACGCCAGTTGCGAGGCGAGAAACTGATTCTTCGTCACGGCCGAGATGAGGAGGCCTTGCCCGAGCGCCGGGATGAGAAAGGTGGCGGACAGTGCGTAGAGCGCCAGGATCGAGCCGCGAAACGGCACGCCGAACAGGAAGACGGCAAGCAGCACGCAGAGCGTCATCGCCGCAAGACCCAGGACGAAATAGGGGAAGATCTTACCGATCAGCAGCTCGATCGCCGTCACCGGCGTGGCCATCATCGCTTCCATCGTGCCGCGTTCCCATTCGCGGGCGACGACCAGCGAGGTCAGCAACGTGCCGACCAGCGTCATGACGATGGCGATCGATCCGGGAACGAGAAAATAGCGGCTGGTGAGTTCGGGATTGAACCAGAAGCGCTGCTCGACGGTGATCGCAGAAGGCTCTTCGGCTATCAGCGTTTGGCGCTGGCGCTCCCAGTTTGCGACGGTGCCCTGCGCATAGTTCTGCACGAAATTCGCCGTGTTGGGCTCCGAGCCGTCGACGATGATCTGGATCTGCGGCCGTCGTCCCGCGGCATAGTCGGTGGTGAAATGGGCCGGGATGACCAGGATGCCGCGAATGCGGCCGTTGACCAGGTCTTCCTCGAAGAAGCGGCGATCCTGGCGGGTGGTGACCGAGAAATAGCGCGACGCCTGAAAACTCGCGGCCAGCGCCTGCGTCAGCGGTGTTGTCTCTTCCATGACCAGCCCGACGCGCGTTCGGGTGACGTCGAGCGAGACGCCGTAACCGAACAGGAAAAGCAGGATGAGCGGCAGGACGAAGGTGATCAGCGTGGTGCTGGGATCTCGCATGGCCTGGTAGCTTTCCTTGCGCACAAGGGCTGCGAAACGTCGCATCCTCCCGGATATCGAAGAGGTGCTCATGCCGCTTCCTTCGCCCCGGTTTCGGATCGCTCGACCAGCGCGATGAACGCATCTTCCATGGTGGGATCGGGATTATCCTTGCTGACGACACTTGCCTTCAGTGCATCCGGCGAGCCGAGCGCGATCGAACGGCCGCGATAGATCAGCGAAATCCGGTCGCAATATTCGGCCTCTTCCATAAAATGGGTGGTGACCAGAACCGTCACGCCTTTCTCGACCAGCGCATTGATATGCGTCCAGAATTCGCGCCGCGTGATCGGATCGACGCCGGAGGTGGGCTCATCCAGAAAGAGAGCCTGTGGCTCGTGCATGACCGCGCAGGCGAGCGCCAACCGCTGTTTCAAGCCAAGCGGCAGGTCCTTCGACGACTGGCCGGCATGGCGGCCGAAATCGAAGATCTCGTTCATCAGCGCAACGCGCGCCCGCTTGCGCTGACCGGACAGGCCATACACACCGGCGAAGAAATCGAGATTCTGACCGATGCTGAGATCGCCATAGAGCGAGAATTTCTGCGCCATATAGCCAAGCTGGTTGCGGGCGGAGGCGGCATCGCGGCGCAGATCAAAGCCGGCAACGCGGCCTTCGCCCGCGGTTGGCTTCAAAAGGCCGCAGAGCATCTTGAATGTCGTGGACTTGCCCGCACCGTTGGGGCCGAGTAGCCCGAAGATCTCGCCGCGCCGGATAGCGAAGGTGATGTCGTCGGCGGCGGTGAAATCGCCGAATGCCTTGGTCAGCCCCTTGGCCTCGATGACCGGACGGTCATCCTTGGCAGGAAGCGTTTGCTGGGCCTCGGCCAGTTTCGAGCGGCCGCCGGGGCCGCCGCCGAGCAGGTCGACAAAGGCATCCTCGAAGCGCGGCGGGGCAGGTACGACTGCCGCACCGTCTCCAGCCGGCAAGATGTCCGGCAGCGCACTATTCCCGGTCACAATCCGGATGGCCTCGCCCTGAATGGCGCCGTCGATGACGTCCTCCTGGTCGAGAAGCTTTGCGAGCACCTGTCGCTTGCGGCCGGACATCCCCGAAACCTTGAAAACCCGGCCCTCGGCACGCGCGGTCAGTTCCGACGGCTTGCCGGAAAAGAGAAGTTTGCCCTGGTTAAGCAGAAGCACCGCATTGCAAGCCTCCGCCTCGTCGAGATAGGCGGTCGACCAGACGACGCCGATGCCTTCCCTGGTGAGGTTCTCGACCATCTTCCACAGTTCGCGGCGCGAGATCGGATCGACGCCGACGCCGGGTTCGTCAAGCAGTAGCAGGCGCGGCTTCTTGAGCAGCGCGCAGGCAAGACCGAGCTTCTGCTTCATGCCGCCGGACAATTTTCCGGCCAGGCGATCGGAGAAGCGCTTGAGGTCGGTGAATGTCAGGAGTTCGTCGAAGGTTGCCGTGCGCTCATTCTTCGGCAGGCCGCGCAGATCAGCGTAGAGATTGAGGTTTTCCTGAACCGACAGGTCTTCATAAAGCCCGAACCGTTGTGGCATATAGCCGATCGAGGCCTGGATCGCGGCGGGGTTTTGTGCCGTATCAAAACCAAGCACCTCGACGGTGCCACTATCCGGCAGCATCAGGCCGGTCATGAGCCGGATCATGGTCGTCTTGCCGGCGCCATCCGGACCGACGAGTCCGGTGATTTCGCCACCCAGGATCGATCCTGAGATTGCATCGAGCGCGGGCGACCTGCCGCCGAAGCGTTTGGTCACGCCCGAAAGCCGAACCAGCTCGGTCTTGTCCGGTATGGAGGTCACTGTCCGGTTTCCCCGGCTTGGGGTAGACGAATGGTAACCGGCATGCCCTGGCGCAGGTCAGCGCCCGGCTTGTCGATGACGATGCGCAGCCGGTAGACGAGGTCGGTGCGAAGCTCCGGCGTTTCCACGGTCTTCGGGGTGAATTCCGCGACAGGCGAGATAAAACCGATCGCGCCGTCATAGGCGTTGTCAGGTCTGGTGTCGGAGCTGACTTTGACCTTCATGCCGGGATGGATGCGGCCGAGATCGGACTCGGAAACATACGTCCGCACCCAGACTGGTTTGGTCAGTGACAAGACGAAGACGATATCGGCGGGTGAGACAATAGCCCCGCTCTCGCGCACCCGTGATAGCAGGACGCCGTCATTGGGCGCGCGCAGCTCGGTATCCTCCAACGAGGTGCGCGCGGATTCGAGCGTCGCCTGGGCCGCCTGCAGCTGGGCCTCGGCAGTGGCGATATCCTCGGCGCGGCTGCCTTCCTCGATCAGCTTCAGCGCCTCCTTGGCGGCTTCGGCGCGGGCCGCGGCCATTGCCTTGGCAGCGACAGCCTGATCGTAGGTAGCCTGGGAGATCGTGCCGCGTGGCCGAAGCTGCTGGGCGCGCTCAAGTTCGAGTTCGGCATTCTGGAGATCGGCTAGGCTCGCATTGTGGGACGCACGTGTCTGGGCAATCTCCGTCGGGCGGGGACCTGCCTTGAGCTTGTCTCGGGTGGCGCGTAGGGCTGCGACATTGGCATCGGCCGAACGGACGGCGTAATCGTATGGCCGAGCATCAAGCCTTGCGAGCACGGTGCCGCTCTTAATGACGTCGCCTTCATCAGCGGACAGCTCGGCGAGGCGGCCATTGACGCGGAAGCCGAGCGAGACCTGGCGGATATCGACATTGCCGTAGAGCACGAAACCCGCTTTCGCCTCGTGCAGCAGGCCCAGCGTCTGAGGTAGCCCGAACCACCAGGCGGCACCGCCCGCCCCGGTAAGCAGGAGGATGAGGATCGCGAGCTTCTTCATGACGCAACTCCTTTTGCCGGCTCCAGAACGGCGACGAGTTCCGCAGCATGCTTGCGCAGGACGGCACCTTCGTCTGGGCTAATCTGCTTCCATTCCATCTGCGCAAGAACCGCGGCATGGGCCACACGAAAAACAAGGATGCTGCCAACGAAGGACAAAGTGCGCAGCCGCACATGTTCCGACGCCGGATCTTCGCTGAGAACCGTAGCAATCAATCGCCGGACGATCTCGATCATCGGCCGCATGATGCCCTCGTAGACCCGGCCGAAGGCTTCGGTCGGCTCCATCTGTTCGCGAATGATGAAGCGCGCCCAGGATTCAGACGTTTTGCTGACGAACAGCGTGATCATCGTTTCAGCCATCTGCGTCAAGAATGCCCGTGCCTCCTCCGGCGCCATGCTTTCGCCGGACACTGCAAGTTCGGCCATCCGCGCACCAATCGTCTGCCGCATGCCGCCGACATGGGCGCCGATCATCTCCGCCAGGTAATCGGCGGTGGCCAGATAGAGGCCTTCCTTGCCGGCAAAATAATAGGGAATGGCCTGCAGGTTGACGCCGGCAGACTCCGCCAGCTGGCGGGTCGATGCGCCGTCGAAGCCGTAGCGCCCGAACATGTCGAGCGCCGCGGAGAGTAACTTCTCCTTGCGGGTGGTGTGAGCGCCTGCGGCGGACGCAGTTATGCCGGATTTAATTTTAGCCATGCCGCACATATACCCGCGATGGAGAAATAAGTCAATCGAATGAATTTATCTATGGGGACGCTCAATCGCGGTCACCGCCCGGCGGCTGGCAGCACCATTCACGTAGTCTATCGCTTGAGGCGATGATCGCGGTTCTCATCACAGCACCGCTTCAATCACTACCCCCTCAACCTGGCAACACCACCGGATGCAGAACGATGCCGCCGCAGAGGCTTTCTCCATGTTCCAGCGTCACCAACCCTCCGCCTGACAGCATGTTGTGGGCATTGGGCAGATGGGTCATCGGTTCGAAGCAGAAGAAGCCGGTGTCGGCACCCGGCGAATAGATCATGAAGCAGTCGAATGGGCCGTCGGCTGTCAGCGTAAGACCAAGGCCGTGTTCGGGCCACTCTATTCGCGCTTTTGCGTTCCAGCCGTCATAGGCGTTGTTGAGCCAGTGCGGGGGAAGGGGACGCGCAGCCGTGAAGTCCAGGCCTTCGGGAATCGGAATGGCAGTATCGGGTAAGTGCCCGCGACGCTCGGTCCAAAATTGCTTTGCCTCTGCCTTCAACCGAGTTTGAGGTGTGCGCGGAAAGAAGGGGTGGAAGCCCAGCCCGAATGGTAATACGTCGCCGGAGGTGTTGGTGACCGTCAGCGCCAGTATCAGCGCATCGCCATCGAGCCGCACCGTCTGGATGACATTATAGGCATAGGGGCCTGATGGGTGCTGACGATGGATATACCGCAGCACCGCTTTGCAGTCGGATTGCGACAGGATCTCCCATTCGGCAAGCCAGCCGTCGCCATGCAGGCAATAAGGATCGGCTGTGTTGGGCGGCATCGACATGTGCTTGCCCGCGAAATCGAAGGCATTCGCCTCGATCCGGTTGCCGTAGGGCACCAGCGGGAAGCTTGCCTCTGCCCCGAACCGGCGCGACGCAAGACCTGCCGTCGGGGTTGGTTTCAGGAAGGGCATGCCGCGATAGTGTCCAGCCAGAAGCGAGCCGCCGAAGCGGCTCACCTCTACCGAGAGATCGCCATTCCGCAAATGCAGAATGTCCTGGCTCATAGCCGGATCAACCACGCCGGCCAGCGGCCACCGAGCGTAGGTTGTCGAGCAGAACCGCCAGCAGCAGGATGAGGCCGCGCACCACATATTGGTAGAAGGCCTGGATGTTGAGGAGGTTCATGACGTTTTCGGCAATGCCCATGATCAAGACGCCGACAATGACGCCGGCCATTGCTGCGCGGCCGCCAGCCAGCGACACGCCACCGAGAACGCACGCTGAAATGACCGAAAGCTCAAGCCCTGTCGCGGCATTGGGCTGACCGGAGGTGATCCGGGAAGCGAGCAGCACGCCGGCGATACCGCAGACCAGCCCCTGCAGCATGAAGATCCAAATGCGCATGCGCGAGACATTGACGCCGGCCAGCCGCGATGCCTCGGGATTGCCGCCAATCGCCAGCGTGTTTTTGCCGAAGACGGTCCGGTTCAACAGAAAGCCGAAGGCCAGGAACAGCACACCCATGACCCAGATCGGTGTCGGTACGCCGAGGAATTTCGACAGCGCCAGTTGGTAAAAACCGGGATCGTTAATGCCGACGGCCCGGCCGTCGGACGAGATCAGCGCCAGGCCGCGAACAATCTGCATGGTCGCCAATGTGGTGATGAGCGCATTGATGCGGAAGCGCGCAATCACCACGCCGTTGACCAGACCAACGAAACCGCCGCAAACCAGGGCTGCGAGCAGGCCAAGCACGATCGATCCGGTGGCATTCGATGCCATGACGGCGATCATTCCGGAAAACGCCACTGTCGAGCCAACAGAAAGGTCGAAGTCGCGGGACGCCAGGCAAAACATCATGGTGCAGGCAACGATGCCGATGGTGACCACCGACTGCAGCAGGCCGAGCATATTGCGCTCGGTCAGGAAATTGGGGACCGTCAGCGAGACGATTGCGAAGGCAAGGGCGAAAATGACGACCAGTCCCTGTTCGCCGAGAAGGAGTTTTTTTAAGGATGTCATCGGCTCTGTACCTGTTGAATGGGGAGGTCGTTGGCATTCGAAATGTCTGGCAGGGCGGCGGCAAGGATCCGCCGCTCGTCGAAATCGGAGCGTTCGATCTCGGCTGCGATGCGGCCTTCGCACATGACGACGATCCGGTCGGTGATGCCCATGATCTCCGGCAATTCGCTGGAGATGACGATGATTGCCATGCCTTGTGCGGCAAGCTCGTAGAGGATTTCGTAGATTTCCGACTTGGCGCCAACATCGATGCCGCGCGTCGGTTCGTCAATCAGCAGAACCTTGACGCCCTGCTCGGAAAGCCAGCGGCCCAGAATGACCTTCTGTTGGTTGCCGCCGGACAGGTTGATGATGTCCTGCTTGCGGGACGGCGTGCGCACGCGCAGTTTGGAGATGAACGTCTCGGCAAGCTCGCCTTCCTTCGTCGGATTGAGGATCCCGAAGGGCGAAAAGTGCCGGCGCGAGGAAATCGCCATGTTTTCTTCGATCGACCGGCCCTGAATGATGCCGTCGAGCTTGCGATCCTCCGGGCATAGAACTATGCCGGCACGGATCGAATGCACGGGGCTGTCGGCGGTGACCGTTGTACCGTCGACCGTGACCGTGCCTTGCGAACGCGCATCGGCACCATAGAGCAGGCGCGCCATTTCACTGCGCCCTGCGCCGATCAGGCCGAAAAATCCGAGGATCTCACCTTCCCGCACGTCGAAGTTGACGGGATGGGGAAGTTTGGGACCAGCCAGGCTGTTGACTTGTAACCGGGTAGCGCCGCGCGGGCGGCCACGCCACCCCCAGATATTGGCGATTTCGCGCCCGACCATCTCGGCGATAACCTGATCGCGCGTCACCTGCGAAATGTCCGAATGATGGGCGGCAAGCTTGCCGTCGCGCAACACGGTCAGGCTATCGCAGAGGCGAAAGATTTCGTCGAGGCGGTGCGAGACGTAGAGAATAACCGTGCCGTTGGCACGCAGCCGGTCGATCAGCGAGAACAGTATTTCACTTTCCCGCGAAGACAAAGAGGAGGTCGGCTCATCGAGTGCGATGACGCGCGCATCGACCATCACCGCCTTGGCAATCTCGACCATCTGCCGCTCGCCGATCGACAGAGATGCAACTTTCGCTGCCGGATCCACATCAATACCCATGTCGGCGAGCTTTTCAGTGACGACACCGATCAGCTTGCGCCGGTCGAGCACGCCGGCTTTGGCGGGGAAACGGCCGAGCCAGAGGTTTTCTGCGACGGTCAGTTCGGCAACCAGCTGAAGTTCCTGATGGATGACGATGACACCAGCCTGAAAGGCATCGCGGACGGATTTGTATAGCTGTTGTTCGCCACCGATGCGTATTTCACCGGTATCGCCAGCCTGGTCGCCGGACAGAACGCGGATCAGGGTGGATTTCCCTGCGCCGTTTTCGCCCATCAGGCCATGAACTGTCCCTTTCCGGACGGAGAAGGAGACATCGGACAGGGCCTGAACGCCCGGATAGCCCTTTGAGATGGATTTGAATTCGAGAAAATCTTGCATAAGCGGCGCTCCGAATAGGGGCGCCCGGCGGCCGAAAGCCGCCAGGCGTTTTTCGTTGATGCGACGATTATTCGATACCCAGTTCCTTGCGGACCGCTTCATAATTGTCGCGAAGCGCGACCTGACCGGCCGTCAGGATCAACTTTTCCGGTGCCTTACCGTCGGCGATCCAGTCGTACATGTTGAGCGCAGTCTCATAACCATGACGCTTCGGCGAGATGATGATCGTGCCGAAGAAGCCGGTTGCCGTTGGCTTCTTGAATTCGTTGATGGCCGAATCCGCGCCGCCAATGCCGACGCCGATCATGCTGTCGGCCGGAATGCCGACGGTTTCGGAAGCGCGCACCGCGCCGAGGACGGCTTCGTCGTTGAGGCCAACCGCGACCCATTTCTTGATATTGGCATTCTTGTTGAGAACGACCGTCGAAGCGTTGAGTGCGGCTTCCGTATCGGTCTTTGCCTGTGGGGCATCAAATATATTGGCTTGCGGGAATCCGTTGGCCTTCAGCACCGAAAGAGCGCCTTCGATACGATCGACGGCTGTCGGCAGCTGATCGTAGGAGACGCGGATCGCGCCGACTTCGCTCATGTTCCAGCCGCGCTTCTTGATCTCGTCGACGATGGACTGACCAACCGCTTCGCCGATCTTCGTGGCGGAAATACCCATATGCGGCACATCTTCAATCGGGCTGCCATCGGCGTTAACCAGGCGGTCATCGACCGTCATCAGTTTGAGGTCGTTGGCGGCCGCCTTGGCGATGATGCCCGGCCCGAGCTTGACGTCGGGTGTGCAGATGATGAAGCCTTGTGCGCCCTGTGCGCCGAGGTTGTCGATTGCTGACTGAACTTTTTCGCCATCTTCGGCGCCGATCTTGACGAGCGTGAAGCCCTTTTCCTTGGCGGCGACTTCGGCGAATTTCCATTCATCCTGGAACCACGGCTCTTCAGGCTGCTTGACGATAAATCCGATTTTCACATCGGCGGCATACGCCGATGTGGCAGCGAAAACGGCGACGGTGCCAGCCAGGATGGCTGCTTTTAAAAAGCGCATGGTCTCTCTCCCTAGATCAAACTGCTCCCTGCAGTGTTCATTTGTGTATGACGAAACATCATACTGGTCAATTGCGTTTGTATGATGAATAAATATCTATGTATGATATTGAGAATGAACGTGACGGATCGCCCGCAGCGGTCGCCATACAATTCAAACTGCGATATGCATCGCCGAAGGCTCGTTGAGTGTTCGGCGACGGGGATGGAGATGCCGGTGGAAGGACAACAGGAACGAGCAACGGATGAAGGCGGCGACAAAGCCGTTCGGCGGCCGCGCGTCCAGAAGAATGTGACAAGGGCCATCGCCGCTGATATCTGCGCTGATATATTCTCGGCGGGCGATTTTCTTCCAACGGAGAACGAGCTTTGCGAACGATACGGCGTCAGCCGTACCGTCATCCGCGAATCCCTAAAGATCCTCGAATCGAAGGGCTTGGTGCGGGGTCGTTCGCGGGTTGGGACCATCGTCCGCCGCAAGGACGAATGGAACATTCTGGACCAGCAGGTGCTGGAATGGATCGGACCCCGGATTTTTGAATTCGATCTCCTGAACTGCATCCTGGAAGCGCGCCGGGCGATCGAGCCGGCCGCTGCCGAACTTGCCGCCGAACGGGCCACGGTGCAGGAAATTGCCGATGTCGAGCGCGCCTGGCATCAGATGCGTGACGCCGACGGCGATATCGAGCGCTTCACCAAGGCCGACGTCGCCTTCCATACCAACCTCCTGAAGGCCAGCCACAATCAGGTGTTTCTGCAGTTGGCAAGTATCATTCAGGTGGCTCTTGAGTTTTCGCTGCATGCCTCCAACGAGGCGGTAGACAAGCGCGACGAAGCCTTGGATGTGCACCGGCAGCTGGTGGAAGCGCTGCGCATGCGCGACACCGCAGCGGCGAGGAGCTGCTCGTTGCAGATGCTGTCTCTTGCCGCACGCGACCTTGCCATTGCCGTCAAAAGACACGTGCCGCAGTCATCTTCCTAACTGGCCGACTCACGGGCGCCCAGGCGACGACGAAAGCATTGTACCGACACTTTCCTTCGACACAGGACCTTCGCTGATGAAGATCACCAAACTGACCACCTATATCGTTCCACCACGCTGGTTGTTCTTGAAGGTCGAAACCGACGAGGGCATTGTCGGATGGGGCGAGCCGGTGGTCGAGGGGCGAGCGCTGACGGTGCAGGCTGCCGTCCACGAACTGGAAGACTATCTGATCGGCAAGGATCCGTTCCTGATCGAGGACCACTGGAATGTCATGTATCGCGGCGGCTTCTATCGCGGCGGTGCCGTGCATATGAGTGCTATTTCCGGCATCGACCAGGCGCTGTGGGATATAAAGGGCAAGGCGCTCGGCCAGCCGGTCCATTCGCTGCTCGGCGGCCAGGTGCGTGACAAGATCAAGGTCTATTCCTGGATCGGCGGCGACCGCCCGGCTGACGTTGCCAATAATGCACGCGATGTGGTTGCCCGCGGATTTAAGGCGATCAAGCTCAACGGCTGCGAGGAGATGCAGATCGTCGATAGCTACGACAAAGTCGAAAAGGCCGTCCAGACCATCGCGACCATCCGCGAAGCAGTCGGTCCCTATATCGGCATCGGCGTCGACTTTCACGGCCGTGTCCACAAGCCGATGGCCAAGGTGCTGGCCAAGGAACTCGACCCCTACAAGCTGATGTTCATCGAGGAACCAGTCCTGTCGGAAAACAAGGAGGCGCTGCGCGATATCGTCAATCACACCTCGACACCGATTGCGCTTGGCGAGCGACTTTATTCGCGCTGGGATTTCAAGCAGGTTCTGTCGGATGGTTATGTCGATATCATCCAGCCAGACCTTTCCCATGCCGGCGGCATCACTGAATGCCGCAAGATCGCAGCGATGGCGGAAGCCTATGATGTCGCCCTGGCGCCGCATTGCCCGCTTGGCCCTATTGCCCTTGCCGCCTGCCTGCAGATCGACGCCGTCAGCTACAACGCCTTCATCCAGGAACAGAGCCTCGGCATCCACTATAACAAGAGCAACGATATCTTGGACTACATCTCCAACAAGGAGGTCTTCCAGTATGCCGATGGTTTCGTCTCGATCCCGCAGGGACCGGGTCTCGGCATCGAGGTCGATGAGGCCTATGTCATCGAACGCGCCAAGGAAGGCCATCGCTGGCGCAACCCGATCTGGCGCCACGAAGATGGCAGCTTCGCCGAGTGGTGATGAAAGGAGACTAGGACGATGACGGACCGGCTCAAGGGCAAGCGGATCATGATCACCGGCGCGGCGCAGGGCATTGGTCTCGCGATCGCCCGCGCCTGCGCCAAGGAAGGCGCAAAACTGTTTCTCGTCGATCTCGATGCCGGCTTGCTGGAGAGGGAAGCAAGGGCGTTGCAGGCCGGCGCTGCCACCATTGGATACGCAGCTGCCAGCATCACCGATACAGCGGAAATTTCCGCGACTGTCGAGCGTGCTGCAACACAGATGGGTCCCCTAAATGCACTGATCAACAATGCCGGCGTCAATGTCTTCCATGAGCCCCTGGAGACCAGCGACGCCGAATGGCAGCGTTGCTTCGACATCAATCTGAAGGGTGCCTGGAATTGTTCAAAGGCGGTGCTTCCCGGCATGATCGCGCAGGGAGGCGGCGTGATCCTCAACATTGCCTCGACCCATGCCTTCACCATTATTCCGCACACATTCCCCTATCCGGTCGCCAAGCACGCGCTTTTGGGCATGACAAAGTCGCTCGGCATCGAATACGCGCCGAAGGGCGTACGCGTAAATGCACTGGCGCCGGGCTATGTGCTGACGCAAAAGGCCACCGAATACTGGAACAGTTTCCCCGACCCGGTGGCCGCCGAGGCAGCGACGATGAAGTTGCATCCGGGCGGGCGTATTGCCACGGCCGACGAGATCGCGCTCGCGGCTTTGTTCATGATCTCCGACGAATGCCCGTTCATGAATGCCACCTGCCTGACGATCGACGGCGGCCTAAGCGTCTTGCACCACCCCGTCTGAACGGGCAGCGCCCTTGATCCCACTCCACTGAGCTCGCCTACGACCCGACTGCAGGTGCCTGTAGGCGGGTCGTTTTGCTTGTGAGCCTCACCATGGCCATCTGGTCTGCAAAACGACATTCCAAAAAAAGCCCGCTAGATCCCGGATTTCCCGACCTATGCCACCTTGACGAGCAATAACTCCGATTATATGAGAATATGTAAGAAATCGGAGAAATGCCCATGTCCCGGAAACTGAGATCGCAAAACTGGTTTGGCGGACTGGACAAGGATGCCTTCATCCATCGAAGCTGGATGAAGAACAACGGCTTGCCGGACGACGTCTTCGATGGCCGTCCCGTTATCGGCATCTGCAACACCTTCTCCGAACTGACGCCGTGCAACGCCACTTTCGTGGCTTGATCGAGCACATCAAGGCCGGAGTACTGGAAGCTGGTGGTCTGCCGGTGGAGTTTCCGGTCTTCTCTTGCGGTGAATCCAATCTGCGTCCGACGGCCATGCTGTTCCGTAATCTGGCATCGATGGACGTCGAGGAAGCTATTCGCGGCAATCCGATGGATGGCGTCGTTCTGATGGCAGGCTGCGACAAGACCACCCCGTCACTGGTCATGGGTGCTGCGTCCTGCGATCTCCCATCGATCGTCATTTCCGGCGGGCCGATGTTGAACGGCCGCCTGAAGGGGCGCACGATCGGTTCTGGTACGGACGTCTGGAAATTTTCCGAGGATGTGCGCGCCGGTATGATGTCGCCGGCGGATTTCATGGCTGCGGAAAGCGCCATGTCACGCTCGCCGGGTCATTGCATGACGATGGGCACGGCCTCCACCATGGCCTCGATGGTTGAGGCGCTAGGACTGGCATTGCCTGGAAACGCAGCTTACCCAGCAGTCGATGCACATCGGGCCCGGCTTGCGCGGCTGACAGGCCGGCGGGTCGTCGCGATGGTTGCCGAGGACTTACGTTTGTCGCAGATCTTGACCCGTGAAGCCTTTGCCAACGCCATCCGCGTCAATGGAGCGATCGGCGGCTCGACCAATGCCGTCGTCCACCTGCTGGCCATTGCCGGGCGGATCGGTACGGAACTGTCGCTCGACGACTGGGACCGTTTTGGCCGCGATGTGCCGACGATCCTCAACCTGATGCCGTCGGGAGCGCATCTGATGGAGGATTTCTGTTACGCCGGTGGTCTGCCCGTGGTGATGAAGCAGATTGCCGACATGCTTGATTTGACCTGTCTGACGGTGACGGGCAAGAGCGTCGGAGCCAACATCGAGACGGCTGAGAACTACAATCCGCAAGTCATCCTGCCACGTGAAAAGGCTTTGACCCAGCAGGGCGGAATCGCCGTTTTGAGAGGCAATCTTGCGCCTCAGGGCGCCATTCTCAAGCCGTCGGCTGCAACGGCGAGCCTGATGCAGCATCGGGGGCGGGCCGTGGTCTTCGAAACCATCGACCACTACAAGAGCCTTGTTGACGACCCGGATCTGGATATCGATGAAACCTGCATCATGGTGCTGAAGAACTGCGGCCCCAAGGGCTATCCGGGCATGGCCGAGGTCGGCAATATGGCACTCCCGCAGAAACTTCTCAAAAAAGGCGTGCGTGACATGGTCCGGATCTCCGACGCCCGGATGTCCGGCACGGCTTTCGGCACTGTCGTGCTGCATGTCGCGCCGGAAGCCGCAGTGGGTGGGGTGCTCGCGCTCGTCGAGAGCGGTGATTTTATCGAACTCGACGTCGAAAATCGCAGGCTTCATCTCGATGTTGACGACGCAGAACTGGAACGGCGGCGAGCCAAATGGACGCCGCCACAGCCTGCCATGACCGGAGGCTACCAGGGCCTTTATGTCGAACGGGTCATGCAGGCGGACACAGGCGCCGATCTCGATTTCCTCGTCGGTAGCCGTGGCCACGCGGTCCCGCGCGACAGCCACTGAGGAGGCGGCTGTGAACAATTTCCGGGTGCAGGATCTGCACGGCATTCATGCTATCCTTTACGCGCTGTTCGACAGCGACGAAAAGCTCGACCGCAATGCCATGCGCAGGCAGGTGGAGCTTTGTCTCGCCAGCGGCGTGCACGGTATGGCAGCACTTGGTCTTGCCACCGAGGTCTCCAAGCTGAGCGAACACGAGCGGCTGGCGGTAATGGAGTGGATCGTGGAGGATACGGCCGGCCGCGTGCCGGTGGCGCTGACAATCTTCGGGTCTTCCGTCGAGGAACAGGTGCGCCAGGCCCGCCATGCAGCCAATGTCGGCGCCGACTGGCTGATCTTGCAGCCGCCGATGGTCGGGCAGTTCGCGGCGCGGGAATATATGCAGTTTTTTGGCCGGGTCGCGGACCAGACCGATCTCCCGGTCGCGATCCAGAATGCCCCCGCGCTGATGGGGCGCGGATTGTCGGCCACCGATATTCGCGATCTGGTTCAGCAGCATCCGAATATCCAGCTGGTGAAAGGCGAGGGGCCGGTCGTCGATATCGCCGCACTGATCGACGTAACTGATGGCAGGCTTCCAGTCTTTAACGGCAGGGCAGGGCTGGAATTGCCGGACAATCTGCGCGCCGGCTGTCGCGGATTGATCTTGGCGCCCGATTGTATCGACTATGCCGTCCGGGTTTACGAGTTTTTTTGTGATGGGTGGGAAAAGCATGCCGAGGATGACTATCGTCGGATGCTGCCCGCCGTTGTTTTTACCATGCAGGGCATCGAAAACCTCTTGTGCTACGGCAAACGCCTGTTTGGGGAACGCTCGGGAATCCCAATCTATGACCGCGCGCCGGCACTTCGCCCCAACGGCGCTGGTCTTGCCATGACCAAGCGTTACGCTGACGATCTCGGCGCCTTTGAGCAGTAGCACTGGTCCTGCTGTTTGCGTCGACGCGGCAGGTGCAAATCGTCGGCACTTGCCCTATGACATGCGGTGCAAAACACTTGAAATGGGTGGCGGATGAAGACCTTTGCAATCGGAGACCGGGGTTTGCCGGCACAAATTGCCGGCGAAATAGGCCGGCGAATAACGCTTGGCGAACTCAAAGTCGGCGAAATCCTGCCGACAGAATCCGACCTCCTCACCAACCTGCGTGTTAGCCGGACAACACTGCGGGAAGCGCTGAAAATCCTGTCAACCAAGGGCTTCATCGAAGCAAAACCGCGCCTCGGCACCCGCGTCAGATCCCCGGAATTCTGGAACACGCTCGATCCGGTCGTTCTCGCCTGGCAGGGTGATGCCGATGATCAGGATGCGCTGGCAGAAGAGCTTTTCGAGATTCGTTCGGCGGTAGAGCCTCTGGCCGCCAGTCTTGCCGCACGGCGTGGCTCTGCAGCCGAACGCGCGCAAATCAGGGCTGCCTTTTCCCATATGGCCGAAGAGCACGCGACGGCGCAGGCGGCAATCGAGGCCGACATCCACTTCCATCTGCAGATCTTTCAGGCCGCCCACAACCGGTTTCTCCTGCCCGTGTCCTCCGTCATCCGCGCTGCGCTCACGATCAGCATTCCAAAAACGCTGAAGACGTTCGGGGGCCTGCAGCACTCGCTGAAAATGCACGAGGCGATCATCGATGCGATCGAGGCTCGCGATGAAGCGCGCGCATCCGAAGCTGCGGAGCTTTTGATCCGCGCGACCTACAAGCGAAATTTTCCCCTCGGCGGTCGGGACGCGCGCTAACGACGACTTTATCAATCATGCACGGTTGCTGGGCATCTGCAGTCCGGCCTCGTCGCTCCCGAGCCCGAGGCATCGAATCGACACAGGCCTTGCTGCGCAAGCCCAAGGATTCGGCTCGATCAGCGAAAGAGTTATGCAACGCAACCGGTGTACCTGCATCGCTACACTGAACATCAACGCTTTGAAACCATGATCGTCAGCGTATAAGGGTTTTCATTGAAGCGATGCACCGCCTCCCGCAGCGCTTCGAATTTCAGGCGATCCACTCATCCTCCTGGCTCCAGCCAGCATCGCTTCTGACTGGAGCAAAGTTACACCTTACGTAGGCCGGTCTGTTGATCACTACCTGCAGCTCAGCCTGCCTCGCGCGCACCACCCCGGGTGGCAGGCCTCTCTGGTGGACGCCGGGCCTCCAGATCAAGAGCCAGCTTCTCGTCCAGCACGCCCGATGAATCAGTGATCATTGTCGGCGCAAAGTGACCGCGGAATTTTTCCCAAACCGGAAACGCCGGTGTATAGAGTGGTCCGAGCGGCTGGGTCGTCGTCACATAGGTGAGGCTCGCCTCGCCCGCCGCTTCTTTCTCCAGTCGGCACCTGTGGATGATCGAGGGAACGGCAAGACGCAGGCTGTTGGCCAGTAGATGCGCCATCTGCCGGCCGGAAAGTGAGCGGCGATAGTTCATATAGAACCCGAGACAGTGATACAGGATACGAGACCGATGGCCATCGAGCCGCGCCAGCTGTCGCGCGAAACCAGCAGCGTCGTCGAGACTGTCGAGCGGCTTGGTCATCAACGTAAAACCATCCATGTCCCGCAACTTGGCCAATGGCAGGAAACGGTTGTCGGCAAGGCTTTCGTGAAACAGCGGGGTACCCAACAGCGGGATGGCGAGGCTAACGAAAGCGGGCAGCGGAATTGTCCGCTCGCCGGTGACGAAATTGAGCTCTGCGTTCATCGCCTCAAGGGTCTGCGTCGAGGGATCAAACATCAGCCCGTACTGGAAGGCGATCCCCGCTCTCAGACTACTGCGGATCGCGTCAAGTTGCGGCACGACGAGATTTTGCTTTTTCTGATATCGTTTCAGCTGGGCCTCGCTAAGTGACTCCACGCCGCTGAAAATTCCGAGGCACCCTGCCTCGCGAACACGTTCCAGATTGCGCGGATCCTTGAAGAAATCGCCTGTAACGAGCGCGATCCAGCCGAGAAACAGGCCTTGCCGCCACAGCGACCGGATTAGCTCCAGCTTGGCGAGAAAGAAGTCCCGGCTGTTACCGTAGAAGTTATTGTCGATGAACAGGATGTATTTGTTGGGGCGGGCACCGCGTATCTGCGCTTCGATATAGTCGAGATCATAAGAATGGTAATGCCGCCTCTCGCCGGTCAGCGCGCAAAAACTGCATTTGAAATTGCAGTAGCGGCTGGTTTCGACATAATTGACCGGACCACCCCAATTGATCAGATCGAACCGCGGCAACAGCTGCTCCGAAGCGGCCCACGCGCCGAATACAGCGCGGGCTACATCCTGCAGCTGCTCCACATCGCCATCACAGACATAGTCGAAGCATTCGGCGCTTGAGACCGGCAGATTGCGCGCCGCAGGCCCGCCTGCCACCACGACGCAACCCGGAGATTTGGTGCGGACATAGGCCGTCAGATGACGCATGCGATCAAAGGCGGCGGTGACGCCGGTCAGTACCAGCATGTCCCGTTCACAGAAGGCTGCCTCGTCGATCAGCGGACCGCTGTGGAACTCGCTGTAGATCTGGACGTCAACCCTCTCCCTGTTGAAGGCTCCCGCCAAGAAGACATGCCCCATACCCTGCGGAATGAAATCGGGGCGTCCACGCGGGTTTCGGGTTTCCTCGAAATGCGCAAGGACGATCAGAATGCGCGGACGCCCAGGCCCATTCATTGCCAGCCTCGCTGGCGCAAGGCCGGTGCCGCTGACGGCGGCGCGCGAAAATCGACGCCGCCATTGTCAATGTGAATAACATCACCCCACGGCGCTGCGGTGCCGGCGAGCAACTCATCGAATTTGCGGCGGTGCGCAGCGTCTCCGGGTCCGGCAGGATGCTGCAGGGCAGCCGCCGCCATGGCAGGGGCTGCAAGCCGTACCGCCTCGTCAAAGGCTTTGCTTGCCGCCCGTTCGGCGCGGCGGGTCTGGCCGAGCCGTGCCCGCAGCGTCGCCTCGGCCAGGAACGCCGCGGGACGGCCGACCGGGTAGACGCGGGCAAAACGCCAGAGTTTGGCAAGGACCGAACTTGCCGCCATCAGTTTGTCGTCCCCCTGCTCGGTCGCAACATCGAACAGCCGTACCAAAGCCGGCAAGGTGCGCGTCTTCATCGCCGGATTGAGATCGGCGCACCATTGGACGCCTCGGTCGAACCAGGATTTGGCCGCCTCTCTCTCGCCGCGCCCGTACGCTTCCTCGGCAAGGAAGGACGCGCCCTCGACGCAGTGCACGAGTTCAAGGCCGCCGGCCCGCTCCGTGATGATCTGGCCTAGTTCGTCGAGCATAGGGGCCATCGCCTGCCGATCACCAAGCGCCGCATGCCCGCGAATACCACCAAGCAGCCCGCATCCAAGAACCTGGATGTCGCCTCGCCTGCGGCCCTCGTCGCAGATACGGGTGACCAGCAGCTCCCAGGGGGCGACCCCGTTGAAGGCCGGGGTCAGCAGCCACGGGCCGCAGATCGTCTCCAGGCCGACGGCAAGTTCGCACCAGCGGCGCAGATCGCCCACCGCGGCCGCATGCTCAAGGCCCGCCGCGAATTCGTCCTTCGCCTCATTCCATTTGCCGATACTCGTCTGATAAAGCCCAGCAAGCAGATGAACCCGCACCCGCGTCCCCGGACGATCGATACGGTCCGACAGAGCGCTGGCGATCCGGCTGTAATGAGCAGCCTGCCGGCGGAGCGGAATGACCCCGCAGATCGCCCCGAGGCTGGCATAGTTCACGGCCATCGTCGGAGAGACCAGGGTGTTGCGCTCCGCCAGATTGGTTGCCCGCAGCGTCGCGTGGACCAGCCTGAGTTTCTCGCTGGTGAAATAATAGATCCGGGTCAGATCCTCGTGGGCCTTGGCCGCCAGAAGGAAGGGGTCGGATTGCGATTGCCCGATCTCCCGTTTCAGGACCCAAGTCGCATCCCTGTGCCGCAACCGCCGCCATACCTGTTCGCCGACGTCAAGGACCAGATGCAGTGCCAGACTGGCAAACGATTTCGGCAACGGAACGCCCGAAAGGCGAAGGCCTTCCTCATAGGCTTGCCGGGCTGGAACCGCCCTGCCGAGATTGAGGCTGGCTTCGCCGAGCAGGAAACAGGCGCCGGCCCGTCTCGCCGGGTTAATCTCGATTGCCAGTTCCTTTGCCGTGCGGAAGAATCGACCGATCAGTTCTACGACGGCCTCGTTGTCGAACTGCCGCAGCCGCAACTCGGCGACGCGATCGAGATAGTTGAACGACAGCGCCGCTTCTTCAGCCCGCTCCCAATGGCTGAGAATGAGTGGCAGGTTCTCGGCATTGTCGGGTTGCCGGCTTGCCTCCATCGTCCGGGCGATAGCCCGGTGCGCCTCGCGGCGCTGTTCGGCCAGCATGCTGTCGTAGATAGCCTTGCGAATAATGGCATGGCTGAAGACGAAATGATCAGGCCGATCGGCGGCCGGTTTGATCAGGTGTGCGTTTTGCAACCTGGCGAGGCACTCACCAATATTCAGATCCGTCTGTTGCACCAGCGGCAGAGCGGCGAGATCAGCGGCGGCGAATGTCGATCCCAGCGCGCTGGCCAGTTTCAACAGGACCTGTTGATCGGGGGGCAGGCGGTCGGTCCTGCTGAGGACCGTGACCTTGGCGATGCTAAGAGCCTGACTCGAAAAGA